>NZ_JBVJMW010000003.1:190237-731930 GCF_055583985.1 Streptomyces sp. NPDC104313 | reverse complement strand
ACACCACCACCACAACCGAAGTCCTCCGCCTCGCCGGAGCACTCGAGAACGCCTCCGAACACCCCATCGCCCAAGCCGTCGCCACCGCCGCCACCCACACCACCGGCCCCCTCCCCACCCCCGAGGACTTCCAGAACATCCCCGGACTCGGCGTCCAGGGCATCGTCGAAGGCCACGCCGTCCTCGTCGGACGCGAACAACTCCTGGCCGAGTGGGAGATCCACCTCCCCACCCACCTCGCCGAGGCGAAGAAAGCCGCCGAGACCGCCGGACGCACCGCGATCACCGTCGCCTGGGACGGCCAGGCACGCGCGGTGCTGGAGGTCGCCGACGCGGTGAAGGACACGAGTGCCGAGGCCATCCGCCGGCTCCGCGCCCTCGGGCTGACCCCGATCCTCCTCACCGGCGACAACCGGGCCGTGGCGGAGTCGGTCGCGGCCGAGGTCGGCATCGACGAGGTGTACGCGGAGGTCATGCCGCAGGACAAGGTCGACGTGGTCAAGCGCCTTCAGGCCGAGGGCCGTTCGGTCGCGATGGTCGGGGACGGGGTCAACGACGCCGCCGCCCTCGCCCAGGCCGACCTCGGTCTCGCGATGGGCACCGGCACCGACGCCGCCATCGAGGCCGGCGACCTCACCCTCGTCCGCGGCGACCTCAACGCCGCCGCCGACGCGATCCGCCTCTCCCGCCGCACCCTCTCCACCATCCGCACCAACCTCTTCTGGGCCTTCGCCTACAACGTCGGCGCCCTCCCGCTGGCCGCCGCCGGGCTCCTCAACCCGATGATCGCCGGAGCGGCGATGGCCTTCTCCTCCGTCTTCGTGGTCGGCAACTCCCTGCGCCTGCGCACCTTCAAGGGCGCGTGAGACCCGAGGTCCGGACACCCGGGCGCGGCGGGACCGAAAGGTCCTGCCGCGCCCGCGCGCGTTCGCGGGCTCACGTACGGGGGCGCGTACGCGGCTCACATACGGGGTCGCGTACGGGGTCGCGTACGGGGCTCGCCCTCAGGCGGGTACGAAACGCAGCCGGGTTCCCGGCACCGCCTGCGCCGCCGCGGCGAGGGCCCGTTCGGGGACGACGCCGACGACCGGGTAACCGCCGGTCGTCGGATGGTCGTGGAGGAAGACGACGGGCCGGCCGTCCGGCGGCACCTGGACCGCGCCCAGGACCATCCCCTCGCTCGGCAGTTCATCGTGACGGGACCGCTCCAACGCCGGGCCCTCCGTACGCAGGCCGATGCGGTTGCTGTGCGGCGAGACCCGGTAGGCGGCGGTGAGGAGCGTACGGAGCGCCGCCTCGGTGAACCAGTCGTGGCGGGGCCCGGGATGGACCGGGAGCACCAGCTCGGCGGGGGTTCCCGGCCAGGGAACGGGATCCGCGGGCGGCGGCGGACCGCACCCCGCCGGATCGCCCAGCGGGAGCACGTCACCCTCGCTCAGCGGGGCGGGCCCGAGCCCCGAGAGGAGATCCGCCGAACGGCTGCCCAGCACCGGCTCCGGCACCAGCCCGCCCGCGAACGCCAAGTAGCCGCGCAGACCGTTGACGGCGGGGCCCGCGTCCAGCACCGCGCCCGCGGGCACCCGCACCGGCGCGCCCCACGCCACCGGGCGCCCGTCGACCGTCACCCGGCAGCCCGCCCCGCCGACGACGGCCACGACCGGCCGGTCCGGCCGGACCGCGCACCCGGTGAGCGTGGCCTCCAGGACGGCGGCGTCCGGCGGATTGCCCACCAGCCGGTTGGCCAGCCGGGCGGCGGGCGCGTCCAGCGCCCCGGCGCGCCCGACCCCGAGATGCGCCCAGCCGGGCCGGCCCGTGTCCTGCACGGTGGTCAACGCCCCGGCCCGGACGACGTACAGCCGGGAGCCGGCGGGCGGCGTCACGCGCCCACCGGGGAATCGCCCACCGGGGAATCGCCCACCGGGGAATCGCCTGCCCGGGAATCGCCTGCCGGGGGATCGCCTGCCCGGGGAGCCGGCAGCGCGCCCGCTCCGCCGCCCCCCGCCGCCCCCGCCTTCCCCTCCCCCACCGCCACGAATCTGACCGGCGTACCCGGCGCGAGCAGCGCCGCCGGTTCCCGGGCCGGGTCCCACAGGGCCCCCGGGTCCGGCATCCGCCCGACGATCTGCCAGCCGCCGGGCGAGGGACGCGGGTACACCCCGGTGTAGGGCCCGGCGAGCGCCACCGCCCCGGCGGGGACCCGGGTGCGCGGGGTCGGGCGCCGGGGCACGTGCAACCGCTCGGGCAGCCCGGTGAGATAGCCGAACCCGGGGGCGAACCCGCAGAACGCCACCCGGAACGCGGTACGGGAGTGCAGGGCGGCCACCTCCCCGGCCGGGACGCCCCAGAGCGCCCCGACCTCGCCCAGGTCGGGGCCGTCGTAGACGACGGGGATCTCCACCGGGTCGCGGTCCTCGCGCCGCGACGGCTCCACCCGCCACGAGGCGAGGTCGCGGGCGAACCGGTCCCGGGCCCCGGGCGTGCGCTCCCCGGTCCCGTCGAGGATCCCGTCGATCAGGACGGTGCGGGCGGCCGGGACGATCTCGCGTACGGCGGGGAGTTCACCGCGCGCGCGGCGGCGGAGCAGTTCGGCGTGGAAGGCCTCGGCGTGCTCGCCGTCGGCCAGCTCGACGAGCAGCGCGTGCGGCCCGGCGGGCAACACCCGTACGCCCCCGGGGCCGGGGCCGGCACCGCGCGGGTTCACGTGAACGCCCTTACCGCGACGCCGGCTTCCTCCAGCGCGTCCCGCACCCGGCGCGCGAGGGCCGCCGCGCCCGGGGTGTCCCCGTGGACGCAGAGCGAGCGCGCCGAGACGGGAATCCGGCTGCCGTCCGCCCCGGTCACCGACCGCTCGACGGCCATGCCGACGCTCCGGCGTACGACCTCGTCCGGGTCGTGCACCACCGCGCCCGGCTCACCGCGCGGGACGAGGGTGCCCCGCGGGGTGTACGCGCGGTCGGCGAAGGCCTCCTGGACGGCGGGCAGTCCGGCCTCGGCCGCATGGGCGAGCAGCCGCGATCCGGGCAGCCCGAGCACGGCCGGGCTGCCGCCCGCGAGCCGGACGCCCGCGACGACGGCGGCGGCCTGGTCGTCGTCCCAGACCGCCCGGTTGTAGAGCGCGCCGTGCGGCTTGACGTACGAGACGGCGGAGCCGGCGGCCTCCGCGAAGACCCGCAGCGCGCCTATCTGGTAGGCGATCTCGGCGGTCAGCTCGGCGGGCGGCACGTCCATCGACCGGCGCCCGAACCCGGCCAGGTCCCGGTAGGAGACCTGCGCCCCGATCCGTACCCCGCCGGCCGCCGCCGCGTCGCAGACCCGCCGCATCACGGAGGCGTCGCCCGCGTGGAAGCCGCAGGCCACATTGGCGCTCGTGACACAGGCGAGGAGCGCGTCGTCGTCGGTCAGGGTCCAGTGGCCGAAGCCCTCGCCGAGGTCCGCGTTGAGATCCATCATCACGGGCGCACGGTATGACCGTCCGGGCCGGGCGACAAGGGCCGGTCCGGAGAGTGGAAGCCTCCCCGGCCCGTACGCCTCGAACCGGCCGCGCACGCCCTGGAACCGGCCGCGCACGCCCTGGAACCGCCCCATGACGGACACGCCCAGGAGCCGCCCCATGACGGACACGTCCTAGAGTCGCCCCATGACGGACCACAGCCCCCAACCGCCCCAGGGCGCCGACGAAGGTCTCCGGAACCGCTGGCAGGACACGCTGCTGGCCGCGCGCGCCGGGGCGGACGGCCCCGACCCCCTGCCGTACGCCGAGAATCTCCTCGCCCGCTGGGCCGAGCCGCAGCGCCGCTATCACACGACCGCCCACCTGGCCGCCGTCCTGGACCGGATCGACACGCTGGCCGGTCACGCCGCCGATGTGCGGGCGGTGCGCCTCGCCGCCTGGTTCCACGACGCGGTGTACCGGCCCGACCGGACGGAGAACGAGGAGCGCAGCGCCGCCCTCGCCGAGCGGGCGCTGTCCGAGGCGGGGGTGCCGGACCCGGTGGTGGCGGAGGTCGCCCGGCTGGTCCGCCTCACCGTCACGCACGACCCGGCGGACGGCGACCGCAACGGCGAGGCGCTGTGCGACGCCGACCTCGCGGTCCTGGCGGGCGGCCCGCAGGAGTACGGGAGCTACGCGGCCCGGATCCGGGAGGAGTACGGCTTCGTCCCGGACGGGGCGTTCCGGGAGGGCCGGGCGGCGGTACTGCGGCAACTCCTGGACCTGCCACGGCTGTTCCGTACTCCGTACGGCGTGGCGGAGTGGGAGGCGCGGGCCCGGCACAACCTGGTGACGGAGCTGGAGCTGCTGGGCTCGTCCGGCCCCCGCTGACCACCCGCCGGGAACGCGCACGCGCCCCGGCGGTTCGTCAGGGCGGGCGGGACCCTCTACGGAGCGACCGACCTGGACAAGCAGGGCGGCGTCCACGCCTTCGACGCGAAGACCGGCGATCTGCGACCTGCGAACCGTGCGACCCGACCGCGTGGCCGCCTGCCGCCGTATCTCCGTATCCCCGTATCCCCGTGACTACGTAAGTGCCTCAGGCGCTGATCAGTACACCTAGACCATTGCCGTGAGAACGCCTCCGTCGGCTCGCACTGCGGCTCCGTTGGTGGCTCCCGACAGCGGGCTGGCCAGGTAGAGCGCGAGCTGTGCGATCTCGGACGGTTCGATGAAGCGTTGCAGGAGTGTGGTCTGGTTGGCGCCGATGATCGCGGCCTTCATGTCGTCGGCCGGTACGTTTCGGGCCTGGGCGATGCCGGCGACGGTGCCTGCGACGCCGTCTGAGTAGGTGGGTCCGCCGAGGATCGTGTTGACGGTGACCTCGGTTCCGCGCGTGAGCTTGGAGAGGCCGTTGCCGAGGGCGATCATCGCCGCCTTCGTCACTCCGTAGTGCACCATGTCGGCGGGGATGTTCACGCCCGATTCACTGCTGATGAAGAGGATGCGGCCCCAGTTCCTGTCGAGCATGCCTGACAAGACCTGGCGGGAGAGCCGGACGCCGCTCATGACGTTGACGTCGAAGTAGCGCTGCCACTCGTCGTCGGAGACATCCTCGAAGCGGTCGAGGCCGAAGAGACCGACGTTGTTGACGAGGATGTCGAGATCGCCCAGTGATCCCAGGAGATCCCGGACCTGAGCGGCATCGCTGAAGTCGGCGACCCGTCCGGAGACTTCCGCATCCGGCAGCTCGGCGCGGAGCCGCCGCAGGGCGTCCTGGACGCCGGTCTCGCTGCGCCCGTTGATGACCACCGTGGCGCCCTCGCCGAGCAGTGCCCGCGCGACGGCGAAGCCGATGCCTTGTGTCGAACCGCTGACGAAGGCGGTCTTGTCGTTCAGTCGCAGATCCATGGATCTTCTCGTTCCTGTGGTGCCGTTCTGGCCGCTTTGACTTTCCTGAGCAAGTAAAACTAGAACGGGATGACTTTCCCAGTCAAGTCATCAGGGGTAGGCTGGTGCCATGTCACGACTCAGCAGCGACGACCTCGAAACCTGGTCAGCCCTGGCCACCGTGCTGGAATGGCTACCGACCGCCCTCGACACGCAGCTGCAGCGGGACGCCGCGCTGACGCACTTCGAGTACGGCGTGATGTTCGCGCTCGCCCACGCCGAAGACCGCACCCTGCGGATGAGCACCCTGGCCGGCTACTCCAACAGCTCCTTGTCCCGCCTCTCGCGCGCGGTGGCCCGCCTGGAGACGAAGGACTGGATACGCCGGGCGCCTGACCCGACCGACGGTCGCTTCACTCTCGCCATCCTCACCGACACCGGCGAGCGGAAAGTCGAGCAGGCCGCCCCCGGACACGAGGCCACCGTCAACCGGCTGGTCTTCGATTCCCTGACCACAGCCCAGACACGGCAACTGCACGACATCAGCCGGCGCATCACGACGGCCATCCGCACCCAAGACGGCTGGACGCTGCCCCCCAAGGCCACCCCGTAAGCGGGTCGTCGTCCCGGTCGCGGGCCAGGAGCAGAGCGAGGGTGAACAGACGCGCCCTCCTCCCGGCGCCGGGAATGCGCGATCGCTTCCCGGTGTTGGGACGAGTCATGCCCGACTCTCCCTCCCGCCGCGCACCCATGCCGTCGGCCGTCTACATTCTCGGCCTCTCGGTCTTCGCACTAGGCACCAGCGAGTTCATGCTGTCGGGCCTGCTCCCACCGATCGCCGACGACATGAACGTGTCGATCCCCCAGGCCGGACTGCTCATATCCGCGTTCGCGATCGGCATGGTGGTCGGCGCCCCGCTGCTGGCCGTCGCCACGCTCCGGCTGCCGCGCCGCACCACGCTGATCGCGCTGATCTCGGTGTTCGGCCTCGGCCAGATCGCCGGTGCGCTGGCCCCGACGTACGAGATCCTCTTCGCCTCCCGGGTCCTGAGCGCGCTCGCCTGCGCGGGCTTCTGGGCGGTCGGCGCGGCCGTGGCCATCGCGATGGTCCCGGTGAACTCGCGGGCGCGGGCGATGGCCGTGATGATCGGCGGCCTGTCCGTCGCGAACGTGCTGGGCGTGCCGCTAGGGGCCTTCCTCGGCGAGCACTTCGGCTGGCGTTCGGCGTTCTGGGCGGTCGGCGCCGCCTCGGCCGTTGCCCTGGTCGGCGTCGCCACGCGCATCCCGCACATCCCGCTGCCCGAGAAGAAGCCCGAGCTGAAGCGGGAGCTGGCGATCTACCGGGACCGGCAGGTCTGGCTGGCCATCGTGATCACCGCGCTCGCGGCGGGCGGGGTGTTCTGCGCGTTCAGCTACCTGGCGCCGCTGCTCACGGACGTGGCGGGCCTCGGCTCGGGCTGGGTGCCGTGGATCCTCGGCCTGTTCGGGGCGGGCGCCCTGATCGGTACGGTGATCGGCGGCCGGGTCGCGGACGCGCACCTCTTCGGGGTGATGCTGAGCGGCATCACGGCGTCCACGGTGTTCCTGGTGGCGTTGGCCCTGTTCGCCTCCAGCCAGGTCGCGGTCATCGCGCTGGCGTTCCTGCTGGGCCTGTCCGCCTTCTTCACGGCCCCGGCGCTGAACGCCCGGATGTTCAACGTGGCCGGGGCCGCCCCGACGCTGGCCGGGGCCACCACGACGGCGGCGTTCAACCTGGGCAACACGAGCGGTCCGTGGCTCGGCGGCACGGTGATCGACCTGGACTTCGGCTTCGCGTCGACGGCCTGGGCGGGCGCGGCGATGACGGCCCTGGCCCTGGCGGCGGTGGGGGTGGCGCTGCACCTCCAGCGCGGCGGCGGCGAGGGCGGCCGCTCGCGTTCCCGGCTGATCGCGAAGAGCGCGGCGGCCCCTAAGGACGGCCGCCCGGCGCCGGCCGCCCCTTCGGCCTCCTCAGCCCCGCGTCCGTGAGACGCCCGACCAGCTCCTTCGAGCCGATCTCCCGCGCCCCGGCCCGCACCGCGTCCGCGTAGTGCGCCTCCGGCACGTCGTAGTGATCGCGTTCGAAGGCGCGCGGCGGGCAGCCGATCGCGGCGGCGAAGGCGTGCAGCTCCTCGAATGACACATCGCTGACCAGGTGCGACCAGAGGCGGCCGTGTCCGGGCCAGGTGGGCGGGTCGATGTAGAGCGTCACCGCCGCAGCGCCTCGCCCAGCGCCCCCACCGGCGCCACCGCCACGGCCGCCTTGGTGCACACCCAGTGCGGGTCGGGCCCGAGCTCCGGCTCCACGTCCAGCGCGTGCGGCTCCTCCCCGGCGCACACGGGGCACAGCGGCCACCGCCCGTACCGCTCCAACAGCGCGTCCTGCACGTCCTGGGCGATCAGCCCGGCCAGGAACTCCGCGCCCTCGGGCCACTGCTCCACCCACCACCGGCGGTGGGTCACCGCGTCCTCGACCAGCGAGACGATGTCCGCCTCGGCGACGCCGCCCGCCGCCAGGTCGGCCATGACGAGCGCGCGGGCGGTGTGCAGGGCCTGCTCCAGGGGGTTCAACTCCATGCCCCCATTGTGCGCCCGCGCGGGAGAGGCCCCGTCCGGAGCGCCCCGGCGGGAGCCCGGCAGGCCCTCCGGCGGCCCGTCAGAAGTAGGGACCAAAGGGGGCTTGACGGACCCCCGGGTTGAAAATATCTTTCAAATGTGACCCGAGATGTGAAGGAAATTTTCAGCGGCGACTCCCCGCCGGCCCCCGCGGCGCTCGCCGCCAAGGTCCGGACCCTCGCCCCGTCCATGACCCGCTCGATGCAACTGGTCGCCGAAGCCGTGGCGAGCGACCCCGCGGGCTGCGCCGCCCTCACCGTCACGGGTCTCGCCGAGCGCACCGGCACCAGCGAAGCCACCGTCGTCCGCACCGCGCGGCTCCTCGGCTACCCCGGCTACCGTGATCTGCGCCTCGCGCTGGCCGGCCTCGCCGCGCACCAGGAGTCCGGCCGGGCCCCCGCCGTCACCGCCGACATCGCGGTGGACGACCCGATCGCCGACGTGGTCGCCAAGCTCGCCCACGACGAGCAGCAGACCCTCGCCGACACCGCCGCCGGGCTCGACACCGTACAGCTGGGGGCCGCCGTGGCCGCCGCGTCGACCGCCCGCCGCATCGACATCTACGGCGTCGGCGCGTCCTCCCTCGTCGGCCAGGACCTGGCGCAGAAGCTGCTCCGGATCGGACTGATCGCCCACGCCCACACGGACCCGCACCTCGCGGTGACCAACGCCGTGCAACTGCGCAGCGGCGACGTGGCCATCGCGATCACCCACTCCGGCTCGACCGGCGACGTCATCGAGCCACTGCGGGTCGCCTTCGACCGCGGGGCGACCACGATCGCGATCACCGGGCGGCCCGACGGGCCCGTATCGCAGTACGCGGACCACGTGCTGACCACGTCCACCGCGCGCGAGAGCGAGCTGCGCCCCGCCGCCATGTCGAGCCGCACCAGCCAGCTGCTCGTCGTGGACTGCCTGTTCATAGGCGTCGCGCAGCGGACGTACGAGACCGCCGCGCCCGCCCTGGCCGCCTCCTACGAGGCGCTCGCCCACCGCCACAACCCGCGCACCCGCTGACCACCCCGGAAACGGGCCACGCACCACCTGTACGCGTACGAGACCGAGAAAGCAGAGCCGCACCCCATGACCTCCACCACCGACGCGAACCCCGACACCACCAGCACCATGGACACCACAGGCCCCAACAGCACCACCGGCACCACCGGCACCACCGAGAACTACGGCGAACTGCGCGCCCAGCTGGCCACCCTCACCACCGAGGCGTTCCGCCCCGAGCTGGCCGAGATCGACCGGCAGTCCACGCGGGAGATCGCACGGATCATGAACGGCGAGGACGCCACCGTTCCGGCCGCCGTCGCCGAGCGGCTGCCCCAGATCGCCGCGGCCATCGACGCCACCGCCGAGCGCATGGCCCGCGGCGGCCGGCTGATCTACGCGGGCGCGGGCACGGCGGGCCGCCTCGGGGTGCTGGACGCCAGCGAGTGCCCGCCCACCTTCAACACCGACCCGTCCGAGGTCATCGGCCTGATCGCGGGCGGCCCCTCCGCCATGGTCACGGCCGTCGAGGGCGCGGAGGACAGCAAGGAGCTGGCCGCCGCCGACCTGGACGGGCTGAAGCTGACCGCCGACGACACGGTGGTCGGCATCTCCGCCTCCGGCCGCACGCCGTACGCGATCGGCGCGGTCGAGCACGCCCGCGCGGGGGGCGCCCTGACCATCGGGCTCTCCTGCAACGCCGGCTCCGCACTGGGTGCCGCCGCCGAACACGGCCTGGAGGTCGTCGTCGGCCCCGAGCTGCTCACCGGCTCGACCCGGCTGAAGGCGGGCACGGCGCAGAAACTCGTCCTCAACATGATCTCGACGATCACGATGATCCGGCTCGGCAAGACGTACGGGAATCTCATGGTCGACGTCCGCGCCTCCAACGAGAAGCTGCGGGCCCGCTCCCGGCACATCGTCTCCCTCGCCACCGGCGCGTCCGACGCCGAGATCGAGGCCGCTCTCGCCGCCACCGACGGAGAGGTCAAGAACGCGATCCTGGTCATCCTCGGCCAGGTCGACGGCCCCACCGCCGCCACCCGCCTCACCGAGGCGGACGGCCACCTCCGCGCCGCCCTCACGGCCGCACGCACCACCTGACCCACCCGGGTACCCCGCCCCACCCCCCGCACAGCAAGGCACCGAGCACCATGGCCACTGAAGACAAGAACCGCGCCACCGCCGCCGCGATCCTGCCGCTCGTCGGCGGCGGGGCGAACGTCGCCTCCATCGCCCACTGCATGACCCGGCTCCGCCTCGGTCTGCACGACCGGTCCCTCGTCGACGACGAGGCGCTGAAGGCCCTGCCCGCCGTGATGGGCGTCGTCGAGGACGACACGTACCAGATCGTGCTGGGACCGGGCACGGTCGCCCGGGTCACCCCGGAGTTCGAGCGGCTGGTCGAGGAGGCCCGCGAGGCCGCGCCCGCACCGGCCGCCGAGCCCTGCGCGGCCCCCGTCTCCGCCGAGGAACTCGCGGCGCAGGGCGCGGCGATCAAGGAGCGGCGGAAGGCGAAGAACGCCACCCCGTTCAAGCTGTTCCTGCGCAGGATCGCCAACATCTTCGTGCCGCTGATCCCGGCGCTCATCGGCTGCGGGATCATCGCGGGCCTCAACGGTCTGCTGGTGAACCTCCAGTGGCTGCCCTCCGTGACGCCCGCGCTGGCGGCGATGGCGTCCGGCTTCATGGCGCTGATCGCGGTGTTCGTGGGCTACAACACGGCGAAGGAGTTCGGCGGTACGCCGATCCTGGGCGGTGCGGTGGCGGCGATCATCGTCTTCCCGGGTGTCGCGAACATCGACGCCTTCGGCCAGACGCTCTCCCCCGGCCAGGGCGGTGTGCTCGGCGCGCTGGGCGCGGCGGTCCTCGCGGTGTACGTGGAGAAGTGGTGCCGCCGGTGGGTGCCGGAGGCGCTGGACGTCCTGGTCACCCCGACCCTGACGGTGCTGATCTCCGGCCTGGTGACGATCTTCGGCCTGATGTACGTGGCGGGCGAGGTGTCCTCCGCGATCGGCACGTTCGCCGACTGGCTGCTGTCCAACGGCGGCGCGGGCGCGGGCTTCGTGCTCGGCGGCCTGTTCCTGCCCCTGGTGATGCTGGGCCTGCACCAGGCGCTGATCCCGATCCACACCACACTCATCGAGCAGCAGGGCTACACGGTCCTGCTCCCGATCCTGGCGATGGCCGGGGCGGGCCAGGTGGGCGCGGCCGTGGCCGTCTACCTCCGTCTCCCCCGCAACGAGTCGATCCGCCGCACCATCAAGTCCGCGCTCCCGGCGGGCCTGCTGGGCGTGGGCGAGCCCCTGATCTACGGCGTCTCGCTCCCGCTGGGCCGCCCGTTCGTCACGGCGTGCGTCGGTGGCGCGTTCGGCGCCGGCTTCGTCGGCCTGTTCAACCAGCTCGGCGACACGGTCGGCTCGACGGCCATCGGCCCGTCCGGCTGGGCCCTGTTCCCCCTCCTCGACGGCAACCACGGCCTGGGCTCGACGATCGCGGTCTACGCGGGCGGCCTGCTGGTGGGCTACGTGGCCGGGTTCGTCGCGACGTACTTCTTCGGCTTCGGCAAGAACCTGCTGGCCGAGTTCAACGTCTCCCAGGAACCGGCCCCGTCCACGGTCGCCGCCACCGGCTCCCCTCACCCCGCCACCCCCTCGGTCGCCGCCACGGGCAGCACCCGCCCCACCACGCCTCCGGCCGCCCCGAACGGCCCCGACCCCGACAGCACCGACCCGGGCTCCTCCCCGGCCAGGGCACCGGCCGGAGTCTGACGCCGGACACCCCCGCCCGCCCGGCACGCCCCCGGTCCTCGCCGCCCGTCCCGGCGGGCGGGGGGAACCGGGGGCGTCCTGCGGACTACGCCTCAGGTACCGCCCCGCCCCGGTCTCCGGCCCGATACGCCTCGGGCCCCCGCTGGCTAGCGTCATCTCCATGCGTATAGGACTTCTCGGTACCGGAAATGTCGCCCGCGCCCTGGCCCACGGCTGGCGCGCCGCAGGACACGACGTCCTCCTCGGATCACGTCGGCCCGAAGAACGCACCGACCTCGGACTGCCCGTCGCCGGCCTCGACGAGACGGCCGCGCACGCGGAGGTGCTGGTCAACGCCACTCCCGGCGGAGTCTCCGTGGACCTGCTGCGCTCCATCGGAGCCCCGGCGCTGGCCGGCACCCCGCTGATCGACGTCGGCGTCGGCCTCTCGGACGACTTCAGCGCGCTCACCCACCCCAACAGCAGCCTGGGCGAGCTGATCCAGGAGGCCTTTCCCCTGACACCCGTCGTCAAGACGCTCTGCACGATGGACTCCACCACCATGACCGCCCCGGGCGAACTCACCGAGCCGGGCACGGTCTTCCTCTCCGGCGACGACGCCGAGGCCAAGCGCACCACCGGTCTGCTGCTCACGGACCTCGGCTGGCCGGCGTCCTGCCAGCTCGACATCGGCGGCATCACCACGGCGCGCGGCCAGGAGCATTTCGCGTTCCTCTTCATGGGCATCGCGGGCGGGGTGGGGTCCCACACCTTCAACATCAAGGTGGTCACCCGCCCGTCGGCGGAAACGCTCTAGACGACGGGACCCGGGAACTCCCCCGTCATCAGCTGAACGCCGAACGGGGGCGGCATGGCCAGCGGCTTGCCGAACGGCACCGCGTCCGTTTGCTTGTACGTGCCGTCCTCGTTCGGTTCCGTGAACAGCGTGGCCATCGGCCCCCGGGTGTCGAACCGGTCGATCAGCAGATACATGGGGACTCCCGCGCGGGCATACGCGCGGTACTTCTTGGTGCGGTCCTCCCGCGCGTTCCCCCGCGACGTGATCTCGACAACGAGCAACGCCTCCGAGGCGTCCATCGGATCGCTGGTCTCCGGATCGGCCGCCGCGATCAGCTCGGTCGGCATGACGACGTGCGGGCCCGGCTCCGCCGCCTGGTGCGTGGTGCCCGCGGGAAAGCGGCACGGGGTCCGGGGGGGGCACGCTGCCCCTCGGACCCCGGTCCGACCGGAACGGCACCGGGTCACCGGCCATCAGGGCGGCGCGGCGACCACCCCCGCCCGGCCTCAACGCGGCAGCTGCCCGTCCCGGTTGATCTCCGTCACCCGGGCCCGCAGTACCACTCCGGGTGACGCCGGCCGCACCGCCTCCGGCGGGCAGTACCACTCCGGCCCGCCGCCGGGCGGACGCAGCCGCAGGTCCGGCCCGGCCCGGCCCGTCACCCGGCCGACCCGCCCGTCCCGCCCGTCCACCGCGAACCCGCCCGCCTCGGGCGCACCCGGCTCGGGCGCACCCGGCTCGCATCCCTCATCCGTCATGACCGCTCTCCTTCTCCGCCAGCACCTCGCACAGCCGCAACGCGGTGTCGATGTTGCAGCGGCCCAGGTCGACCAGGGGCGCCGGTTCGTCACCCGCACACGAGACCGGATCGATCCGCAGGGACGGCAGCTTCACCCCGAACCGGGCAAGCCCTTCCCTCAACTGATCCACAGCGTCCTCCGCCACCCGCACACGGTCCGCCGCCGCCCTGCGTCGCTCCATCGCTTCCATGCCGCACACCTTCCACTCTGAGTGATGGCCATGCATACCCAGCGTGTCCAACGCGCAGTTGGCCCGGAAGAGGCGCGGTTCGGGCGACCGGCCGCCGCGGTGTGATCAGCCCGGCCGGGAGAAGTGCCCCCGACCGCCGGTCCGCCCAGGTGCCGGCGCTGCCCACGGTGTTCGCCCCGGGCGGCCCTCGCGACCCCCGGCCCCCTTCCTTGGGAGCGCTCTCACCGCTGTCGGTGCCCGGCACTAGGCTGTAGCCGATCCAGCGGCGACACCGAGCGCGCGCGGAGCACTCCGCGCGCCCCACGCACCAGAACGCGTATCGCCGCCCCCGTCGACGAGGAGCGACCACCTTGCCCGAGCAGCCCCCCGGGTCCCGGCCCACCCTGGAAGCCGTCGCGGCACGTGCGGGGGTGTCGCGGGCCACCGCCTCGCGGGTCGTCAACGGGGGCGACGGAGTCCGCAAGCCGCTCGTGGACAAGGTGCTCAAGGCGGTCGACGAGCTGGGCTACGTCCCGAACCACGCGGCCAGGACCCTGGTGACCCGGCGGACGGGAGCGGTGGCCGTCGTCATCGCGGAGCCGGAGATACGGATCTTCTCCGACCCTTTCTTCTCCCAGCAGATCCGGGGCATCAGCAAGGAGTTGACCGCCCACGACACCCAGCTCGTCCTGCTGCTGGTGGAGGGGCCCGGAGACTTCGACCGGATCGCCCGGTATCTGTCCGGCGGCCACGTCGACGGGGCGCTCGCGTTCTCGCTGCACACCGACGACCCGTTGCCCGCGATCACCCGGCGGGCGGGGATTCCCACGGTGTACGGGGGCCGGCCCAGCTGGACCGCCGATCCCGGGGACCAGGCCGTCCCGTATGTGGACGCGGACAACCGGGGCGGGGCGCGGGTGGCCGTGCGGTATCTGAAGGACCTCGGGCGGGAGCGGATCGCGCATATCGGCGGGCCGCCCGACCAGACCTCGGCGATGGACCGTCTGGACGGCTACCGGGACGTCCTGCTGGACGTGGACCCGACGCTCGTCGCCGAGGGCGCGTTCACCGTGGAGAGCGGGGCGCGGGCGATGGCGGAGCTGCTGGAGCGGCGGCCCGACCTGGACGCGGTGTTCGTCGCCAACGACCTGATGGCGTCGGGTGCGTTGCGTGTGCTGCGGGAGCGCGGCGTGGCCGTGCCGGAGCAGGTGGCGATCGTCGGGTTCGACGACATGGACTCGGTGGCCGAGACCACCGATCCGCCGCTGACCACCGTCAGCCAGGACATCGAGGGGCAGGGCCGGCTGATGGCCCGCCTGCTGCTGCGCGCCCTGGGCCGGGACCGTACGGGCGACGGCCGGGCCCCCGACTCGGTGATCACCCCGACGACACTGGTGCGACGGGCCTCGGCCTGATCGCCACGCGAGTACGGAAGTGCGCGAGTACGGAAGTGCGCGGGTACGCGGGTGCGCGGGTACGGAAGTGTGGCGGGCCTCCGCCCTGAGGAGCCGGAGACCCGCCGCACGAATCTTTCCCGTACGTTCACGTCCTACACGTACGGATCTCGCCACTTATCCACACGGGATCGCGCGACCTACACGTACGGGATCTTCAGGACGGCCGCGTCCGTCCCGGTCTGCACCTGGGACGTGCCGCTGCCGAGCGCGTTCCAGACCTCCAGACGGACCGTGCCGTTCTTCAGATCGCCCAGGCTCCCGGTGACGTCCCGCGTGCCGGAGGCCTGCGTGTACTCCTCCCACCCGTTGACCGGGTCCGTCGCGAAGTAGCGGAAGGTCTCGGCCCGGTCGAACGTGCCGTCGCCGGTGAGGTCGTAGCTGACCCGGACCTGCGGGGCGAGCCCGACTTTCGTGCCCGAGTCCACCCGGAGGCGGAACGCGGTGGCCGCGCCGGAGGCGACCTTGCCGTTGACCTTCCTCACCTCGTAGCCGGTCGACCGGTACGGGGTGCCGTCCCGGTTGACACCGTCGGCCGAGGCGATGGTGTCCGTGCCCGCCGGGTCGGTGGTGGCGGTGGTGAGGATGCCGCCGGTCTTGAGTCGGAAGGTGTTGCCGGTGGACGGCCCGCCGGGCTCCTCCGGGTCCGTGCCGCCGCCGGGACCGGTGCTGGTCGCCGTCGAACGGGCCGGTACGGAAAGGGTCTTGCCGTCGGAGAAGGTGACCGTACGGGCGGTGGAGCCGTGGTTGTGGGCGGTGTAGGTGCGGGTGCCGTTCTTCGAGAAGACGGCGGAGGTCGGCAGGTCCCCGCTGACCGTCATGTCGGGCGCGCCGACCGTGTTCAGGGTGGTGATCCAGTGGTAGGTGTGCGCCTTGGACTCCCCCTGCTCCGGCTCGTAGTTCCCGTTCACGCCGTCCCACTTGGCCTTCGCCGCCGCCGGATCGGACAGCGACTCGAACTCCCAGAGCAGGTCGCGCCACTCCTGGGCGGGTCCGCCGTTCTCGCGCTCCATCTCGGCGATGTTCCGTTTGATGGCGGCCTTCTCGCGGGCCAGGTGGAGTGAACCACCGGTCACCGGGAGGACGTTGATGCCGTGGATCTCCTCCGGGTTGGCGGTCCACCAGGTGGAGTACGCGCCACCGCTGCCCCAGACCATGCCGACCGTGTCATGGCCGAAGGAGGCGGGGAAGACCTGCTGCGAGGCGTCGAACCAGTACTGGGTGATCGCCTCGGACTCGGTGGTCAGCAGGAAGCTGCCGAGGTCGCGGAGGTTGTTGTCACCGGTGGCCGCTCCCCACAGGACGAGTCCCGCGCTGAGGTTGATGGACTCGGATGAGGACTCCTGGTTGTTGCCCGCCGCGAAGCCCTGGTGGCCGGAGGCCCAGCTGTGGCCCGCGTACACGTCGAAGCCGCGCAGGAACGGGTAGGCGGAGTCGGTGCGGCTGGGGTTGGCGGTGTCACGGATCAGGTGCTTGATCATCGTGCCCCAGGCGGAGTCGGCGGCCCAGGCCTGGTCGTACTGGGCGATGATCGCCGCCGCGTAGACGTAGTAGCTGTAGTGGAAGTGGTGGTCGTTGAGCTCGGTGTCGCTGCCGTACGAGGCCGGGTAGCCGGTGAGGGTCTTCCAGTCCTTGTCGTAGCTGAACTCACCGGCCCCGCCCGCCGTGAACCACTCCTGGAGCCGGCCCTTCATCAGACCGAGGAGCTTGTCACGGGTGGCCCTCTCGCCGATCTGGTCGGCGACGGGCACCAGTTGGGCGAGTCGGCCGAGCGCCTTACCGGTCCAGTAGGTGTCCGAGGCCCCCGAGAACGGGTCGGCGGCGTTGGCGACCTCGTTGAGATAGCCGGCCAGTCGGGCCTTGTCGACGCCGTTGGAGGCGGGCAGCGCGGGCACGACGCCGTTGTTCTTCTGGCTGGTGGTGAAGGTGGCGGACTCGCGCACCTTCATGGTGCCGCGCGGCGACACGTACGTGTAAGGGGTCAGCGTGTCGGTGGTGTGCAGCCACTGGTGGCGGTAGAGGGCCTGGAGTGTCCCGCGCTCGGTGCCCTCCTTGGCCTCGGTGGTCAGGCTGTAGGTCGCCTTCACCGCACCGCCGTTGGACTGCCAGGCCACCTGGGAGCCGGTGACGAAGCTGAAGGCGTACTTCCGGTAGGTGGCGAGCGCGTCCGTGGAGGGCAGCACGGCGAGCGAGAAGTAGTCCTTGGAGCCGAGGCCGGCCGTGATGGCGGTGCCGGAGACGTTCCAGTCGCTGCCGGTCGGGGCGAAGAGGGCGTAGTGGTGCCCGGCGACGGTGATGCCGAGGACGTTGCCCTGGTCGGAGAAGACCGTGGGCGCGGAGGCGGTGGTGATGCGGGCGTCGCCGCCGGAGCCCTTGGCGTACACGAAGGGCATGCCGTGGCCGATGGTGGCCCGGAAGGTGCGCGATCCGTCGGCCCAGTAGGGCGTGACCGTCCAGTCGGACCAGGCGTCGGCCTTGGTGTCGGGCGAGTTCAGACCGGAGAGCCCGACGGTCAGGTCGGCCTTGTGGGCGTACTCGTACTGCCGGCCGTCCCCGACGATCGCGGGCGTGGTCGGGTAGCCGACCTCCAGGCCGGAGGCCTTGGCCTGGTAGGTGAGCGGGTGGCCGTACATGGGCGTGCTGTACGGGTTGTCGCCGTAGCGCTGGTAGGCGAGCGAGGACCACCAGTCGTTGGTCGGGACCGGCTTGTCCCGCGCGGCGGTGGTGAGCTTGGGGGTGACGGGCGCGCCGGTGTTGGTGGTCGGACCCGAGGTACCGGCGGGACGGGTGTCGGAGTAGCTGCCGGCGCCGGCGGGGACGGTGGCGGCGACAGCGGGCGATGCGGCGGGGCCCAGGCCCACGGCGGCCACGGCGATGGCGAGGAGCGTGGCAGCGACGGGTCCGGAGGCGAGTCCGGGGGCACGCCGGGAGAGGGAGGTTCGCACGAGCAGCACCTCGATCATGGGGGGGCGAGAAGCGCGTTCGAGAGCGCTCTCAGGTGCCAAGGAACGTAAAACTCCTGAAACATAAGTGTCAAGAGAGCGCACACAGACGGCAGTTGGGCGGAGGTCGCGCGTGACCCCAAGCCGTTATGTGTTCGAGTCTTGACGGGGCGGGGGTGGTGGGGGACGCTCCAGACGCAGGTTTTGAGAGCGCTCTCACAGCGCCCGGTTCATCCCGAAGCCAAGGGAGGCTTCCCATGCCTATCGCCCGAGCCGCCAAGAGAGCCACCGCCCGCCTCGGCGCGGTCGTCCTCGCCGGGGCCCTCCTCGCCGCCTGTGGATCCGGCGACTCGTCGGACTCCTCCGACAGCGCGGGCGGAAAGGTCACGCTCAACGTGGACCTCTTCGGCTCCTTCGGCTTCAAGGAGGCCGGGCTGTACGAGGAGTACCAGAAGCTCAACCCGGACGTGACGATCAAGCAGAGCGACACGCAGGACGAGGCGGACTACTGGAAGTCGCTCCAGACCCGGCTCGCGGGCGGCGGCGGTCTCGCGGACGTGCAGGGCGTCGAGGTGGGCCGCATCGCGTCGGTCACCCAGCAGCAGTCCGACAAGTTCCAGGACCTGAGGGAGTTCGGGGCCGACCAGCTCAAGGGCGAGTTCGCCGAGGCCAAGTGGTCGGCGGCGACCACCAAGGACGGCAGGATCCTCGGCCTCGGCACGGACGTCGGCCCCGAGGCGATGTGCTACCGCACCGACCTCTTCGAGCAGGCCGGGCTGCCCACGGACCGCGAGGAGCTCGCGAAGAAGTGGGCCACCTGGGACGGCTACCTGGAGCTGGGCAAGGAGTACAAGAAGAAGGCCCCCGCCAGGAGCGCCTGGCTGGACAGCGTCGGCTCGCTCTACGGGATCATGATCGGCCAGGAGAAGGAGCGGTACTACGACGCCTCCGGCGAGCTGATCCACGACAAGAACCCGGCGGTCAAGGAAGCCTGGGACACCTCCGTGGCGGCGGCCGAGGCGGGCCTGAGCGCCAAGCTCGACCAGTGGTCCCCGCAGTGGAACCAGGCGTTCGCGGCCGGTTCGTTCGCGACGATCCCGTGCCCGGCCTGGATGCTCGGCTACGTCAAGGGCCAGGCCGGCGACGCGGGCAAGGGCAAGTGGGACATCGCGGAGCTCCCCGGCGGCGCGGGCAACTGGGGCGGCTCGTACCTCTCCATCCCGCGTGCGGCCAAGCACAAGGAGGAGGCGTACCAGCTGATCGAGTGGCTGACCGCCCCCGAGCAGCAGGCGAAGGTCTTCCGGAAGCAGGGCAACTTCCCGTCCTCGACGGGCGCCATCGAGGCCATCGCGGGCGCCGAGGACGCGTACTTCTCGGGCGCCCCGATCGGCCGGATCTTCGGTGACGCGGCCAAGGAGTCCCCGGTCCAGGTGCTGGGTGTGCACGACCAGAACGTGATGCAGCAGATCACCAACGCGCTGAGCGAGGTCGAGCGCAAGGGGACGTCGTCGGACAAGGCGTGGCAGACGGCGAAGAAGGGCGTGGACAACGTGATCGGCTGACGCGCCGCTCTCCCCCGCTTCCTCCTCCCTCTTCTTCCCCTCTTCCCCGGGGCCGGTCCGCCCGCGCACGGCGGATGGACCGGCCCCGCCCCCGTACCTCTGGCTTCCCCGCCACCCCCGCACCCCTGGCTTCGCCAGCCCGTACCCCTGGCTTCCCCGCCAGCCCCGTACCCCTGGCTCCGCCACCCCGTACCCGATCCCGAAGGGCCGCACCGTGTCCCTCACCGCCACCGTGAAGGCCGGGCCGCGCCCGTCCGGAACCGGGCCCGGCCCTGACGACGGCCGGGCCGCCGCCCTCCGGCGCACCTGGCGCAAGGCCTCCCCGTACGCCTATATCGCCCCCTTCTTCACCCTGTTCCTGGCCTTCGGGCTCTTCCCGCTCCTCTACACGGCGTTCGTCTCGCTCTACCGGGTCGAGCTCCAGACGAGCGGCGAGATGGAGTGGCGCGGCATCGCCAACTACACGGCGCTGTTCACCGACGAGTACTTCTGGATCTCGCTGCGCAACACGTTCACGATCGGTGTGCTGTCCACGGTCCCGCAGCTCGCGATGGCGCTCGGTCTCGCGCACCTGCTCAACTACAAGCTGCGCGGCCGGACCTTCATCCGGACGGCGATCCTGCTCCCGTACGCGACATCGGTGGCCGCCGCCACGCTGGTCTTCGCGCAGCTCTTCGGCCGCGACTTCGGGCTGATCAACTACGTGATCGGGCTGGTCGGCTTCGATCCGGTGGACTGGCAGACCGGCACGGTCGCCTCGCAGATCGCGGTGTCGTCGATCGTGATCTGGCGCTGGACCGGCTACAACGCGCTGATCTACCTGGCGGGCATGCAGTCGATCCCGCACGAGCTGTACGAGGCGGCCGAGATGGACGGGGCGTCGCGCTGGCGCCAGTTCATCCACGTCACGCTCCCCGGTCTGCGGCCGACGATCGTCTTCACGGTGATCATCTCGACGATCGGCGCGACGCAACTCTTCGGCGAGCCGCTGCTGCTCGAGGGGTCGATCTCCGGCGGGATCTCGCACCAGTACCAGACCCTCGGCCTGTACATGTACGAGCAGGGCTGGGGCTTCTTCCACCTGGGCCGGGCCGCGGCCATCGCCTGGGTGATGTTCGTCCTGATCGTGGTGCTCGTCGGGGCCAACGCCCTGCTCGTGCGCCGCCGCGCACGCAAGGAGGCCGGCCGATGACCGCGCTCGCCGCACCGCCGACCGCGCCCGGCAGGGGCCGCCCGCCGCAGGACCCGCCGGGCCGACGGGTGCGCGGGGGAGGCGCGGGCCGGACGATGAGGGGCGGCTGGCTCTCCTACCTCGTCCTCGGCTTCGCGCTGCTGATCTCCGCGTTCCCGTTCTACTGGACGATCGTCGCGGCCAGCCGGTCCAACGCGGACCTGGCACAGGTGCCGCCGAGCCTGCTGCCGGGCCCGAACCTGATCAAGAACTTCGACGCGGTCCTCGAAGAGGCGGACATCGGCAAGGCGCTGCTGAACTCGCTGATCGTGTCCGGCTCGATCACGCTCGGCACGGTCCTGTGCTGCACGCTGGCCGGATTCGCCTTCGCCAAGCTGAGGTTCCGGGGCCGGGGCGCGCTGCTGACGCTGACGATCGGGACGATGATGATCCCGCCGCAGCTGGGTGTGATCCCGCTCTTCATGCTGATCGCCGAACTCCAGTGGGTGAACCAGCTCCAGGCGGTGATCCTGCCCGGCCTGGTGTCCGCGTTCGGCGTCTTCTTCATGCGCCAGTACCTGGTGCAGTCGCTGCCGGACGAGCTGATCGAGGCGGCCCGGGTGGACGGGGCGTCGACGGCCCGGATCTTCTGGTCGATCGTGATCCCGATCGCGCGGCCGGGGATGGCGGTGCTCGGGATGCTCACGTTCATGACGGCGTGGAACGACTTCTTCTGGCCGATCATCGCACTGTCCTCGCAGGAGCCGACCGTGCAGGTCGCGCTGCGTCAGCTCGGCGGCGGTTACGTCAACGACCAGTCGGTGATCATGGCCGGCACGCTGCTCGGCACGCTGCCCGTGCTGCTGGTCTTCGGCCTGCTGGGCCGGCAGATCGTCGGCGGCATCATGCAGGGCGCGGTCAAGGGCTGAGGCCCGGCGGGCGGACCGCAGACCGCCCACCGCCTTCCCTCTCCTCCCCCGCCCTCGCGCCCTCCTGCTTCCCTCTCCCCCCGCCCTCGCGCCCTCCTGCTTCCCTCTTCTCCCTCACTCTGGAGTGTCCGTCTCATGACCGCTGTCGATGCCCGTCCGGCTACCTCCGCGGGTCCCCGCCCCGAGACCGTGTCGGAGCTCCGCTTCCCCACCGCGTTCCGCTGGGGGACCGCCACCGCCGCCTATCAGATCGAGGGCGGAGCCACCGAGGACGGCCGTACGCCGTCCATCTGGGACACCTTCAGCCGGGTGCCCGGCAAGGTGCGCAACGGCGACACCGGTGACATCGCCGCCGACCACCTGCACCGGATGCCGGACGACGTACGCCTGATGAAGGAACTGGGCGTCACCGACTACCGGTTCTCCGTCTCCTGGTCCCGGGTCCAGCCGACCGGCCGTGGCCCGGCCGTGGAACGCGGCCTGGACTTCTACCGCGGCCTGGTGGACGAGCTGCTGACGGCCGGGATCAGACCGGTCGCCACGCTCTACCACTGGGACCTGCCGCAGGAGCTGGAGGACGCGGGCGGCTGGCCGGAGCGGGACACGGCACACCGGTTCGCGGAGTACGCGGGCTTGGTGGCCGGGGCGCTGGGCGACCGGGTGCCGACCTGGACGACGCTCAACGAGCCCTGGTGCGCCGCGTTCCTCGGGTACGGGAACGGGGTCCACGCTCCCGGCCGGACCAGCGACCTCGCGGCCCTGCGCGCCGCCCATCACCTGAACCTGGCGCACGGCGCGGGCGCCCGGGTCCTGCGCGACCTGCTGCCGGACACCGCAGAGATCTCCCTCACCCTGAACCTCCACGCGCTGCGCCCGCTGACGGACACGGAAGCGGACCGGGACGCGGTGCGCCGGATCGACGCGGTGGCGAACCGGATCTTCCTGGACCCGGTCTTCCACGGCCGGCTGCCGCGGGACCTGGTCGAGGACACGGCGGAGGTGACGGACTGGTCGTTCGTCCGGAACGGCGACCTGGAGGTGACGTCGACGCCGATCGACTCGCTGGGCATCAACTACTACTCCCCCAGCGTGGTTTCGGCGGGTGCGTCGGAGTCCCCGTCGCCATGGGCGGGCGCGGAACAGCATGTGGCGTTCACCCCGGCAGCCGGCCCGCGCACCGCGATGGACTGGCCGGTCGACGCGAACGGCCTGTACGAGCTGCTGACCCGCCTCCGCGACGAACTCCCCTCCGTACCTCTGCTGGTGACGGAGAACGGGGCGGCGTACGACGACTACGCCGACCCGGAGGGCGAGGTCCACGACCCGGAGCGGGTGGCCTACCTGGACGCCCACCTGACGGCGGTACACCGGGCGATCGCGGACGGGGTGGACGTACGCGGGTACTTTCTGTGGTCGCTACTGGACAACTTCGAGTGGTCGTACGGCTACAGCAAACGGTTCGGCATCGTGCACGTGGACTTCGCGTCCCAGCGCCGCACGGCGAAGGACAGCGCGCGGTGGTACGCGGAGGTGATCGCGCGGGGCGGCCTGGAACGCTGAACCGGGGGCGGGGCTGCCGACCGCCGACTACCGACTACAGGTCGCGGACCACAAGCTACGAGGTACGGATCACGGATCACGTCGGGGGCTCGGGGCGGCAGGCGTCCCGAGCCCCGAGGCGTGTCCGCGGGTGGCTCGGGACGCGCCCGGGGCTTGCCGGCTATCTGCCCGGCCGCACCGTACGGGTGATGAGAATTTTCTCCCGGAATCAGCCGGGCTACTTTCGGCCGGATGAATCACCGGTGAAGTGCCACGTACCGGCGGGCAGCCGGTCCGGAGCGCGGGAGAGCACCCGTATGGCCCGAAGAGGCCCGGGGGAGCAGGGTCCGGCTCCCGCTCCAGGAACGCGACGGAACCCGGAACCGGCAGAACCAGGCTGCTCAGCAGAGGGGTGGGCCGGAGCACGTCCGGGCCGGTGAGCCGGGTAGCGGCCCCATCGGCACGGTCGGCCCCGATCGTCTGCGCGGCCGATCGTCGGGCGCCGGACCCCTGCGCGACCAACGCCCTTTGCCCTGATGCAACTTGGCGCGAACGCGTTGTCTCCAGCGGAGGCCGTTCTGTATACCTCTTGACCTCCGGACCCCCATCCGTATGGTCTAGACCAAGCAGTGAGAGGCAGTCGGCGGTGGTGGTCACGCGCCGCCGCTGCTTCGCCCACGTACCCGGACAAGCGCGTTCGACCTGCCCATCCCGACCTTCTGAATCCTCCAGATCGTCCAGCTCGTCCAGCTCGTCCAGCCGAGGAGAACCCATGAGCAGCCAGAGAGCTCCGGCCGAAGCGCTGGAGACGGAGGCCGGCCAACTCGTGACGCCCGCCTTCCTCGCCTGCACGGCGCGGACACACCGCTCCGCCTCCTCCCCATCGAGGGGCGACCGGATGCCGCACGCCCGGGTCGCCGTCAGCGCCTGACAACAGCCCCCGGGGTGACGGGCCCGAGCAAGAGGCCCGTCACCCCGTGCGCCGAAGCGACAGAGCCAACGCTTCCCGCAAACGCCCCACAGGCGTCCGCGTACCCGCGCGGACCGCCCATGCACGCTTTCCCACCCCCACGGACACAGCGGGAGATCGCACATGAGGAGTCACACCGCCGAGCCGAGCCTTCAGTCGCCCAACAGCGCACCTGAATCTCCTGCCCACTCGACCGGGTTCGGCCACGAACGTCCGGCGACAGCCGTCGCAGGAGTCCTTCAACGGCTGGCCGACCACGTCAGCACACACACACTGGCCCTGCTGAGGGTGACGGTCGGGATCGTCTTCCTCGGCTTCGGCGTCCTGAAGCTGTTCCCCTCGGCCAGCCCCGCGGAGCAACTGGCCGTCGACGCGGCCACCAAGATGACCCTGGGCCTCGTACCGGAGACGGTGCTGCTGCTCTCCCTCGCGGCGCTGGAGACGGCCATAGGGATCGGCCTGATCGCCGGAGGCCGCCTGCTGCGGCCCACCCTCGTCGCGTTCTTCCTCCACATGGGCGGCGTGTTCTCGACCCTCTTCCTCCTCCCCGACGCGATGTGGCAGTCCCACTCCCCCGCGCCGACCATGGAGGGGCAGTACGTCGTCAAGAACGTGGTCCTGGTTGCCGTGTGCCTGGTCGTGGCCGCTGACGCGTGGGGAAGCGGGTCCAAGCCGTCACGACGGCCGAACGGCACCGCCCGGACGCCGTCGGGCTGAAGGGAGCGGAGCCGCCGCCCGAACGCTCCGGCCCGAGCGATGGCAGCAGCAGCAGCGGATGCGGTGGCGACGGGCGTGCCCGATGCCGCGCCGGCGTCGTGGTGACCGACGCCGGCGAGAGCGGCGCTCCGCACCGGGACGATCACGAACGCGATCCCGACGCCCACGACCACCAGGCCGCCAGGCCGCCAGATCGCCGAAGACCCCGGCCCAGTGGCCTCCGCCAAGCTCAGGGCCGCCGGCGGTCGATCCCGAATGTGCCGTCGAACAACACCACGGTCGCGGCGACATCCACGACGAACCGGGCGACCTGCTCCCGCGCCTGCCCGAATCGCTCCCCGCTGCCCGCCGTCAGAGCGGCGGCCCGGCTGTCGAGTTTCTCCGCCCGCCGCTCCAGCCGCCCGGTGCGCCAACGAGTACGGGCCCGGTCGGCCCGGCTCCGCAGCTCGTCCACCCGGCCCGGCAGGCCCGCCAGCTCAGCGGCGTCGGACAGGACCCTGTCCACAGCGTTGACGGCAGCCGTCTGGGCCCGGAACAGGGCCGGCCGCACCGGTCCGACCGCCAGCAGAAACGCGTCGCTCCCGAGCTGGTGCCCCTGCGCGCGGGAGTCCCTGGCGATCCGGACGTCCTGCTCGAAGGAGGCGACGTGCGGATTGCGGCTGTTCTCGAACGTCAGACCCGTCCGCAGGATCCGCTCGGCCAGATCGACGTCGGGCGGAGTGGCGGCGACCGCGTCGGCGACCAGGTCCCAGCTCCGGGATCCGAGCCGCAGGACGTCCCCGAACGTACGGACACAGCTCTCGTCCGCCAGCGCCGCCGGATCGTAGCCCTGCCGCCGTATGTCGGCGATCGCCGCTTCCAGTAGTTCGGCCACAGACATCAAGGTCCTCCAGGCTGGCGCACGGGTGCGGCGAACGGCACCCTATCCGACCCTGTGGCACATTCGACACCCCCCCAAACTCCCCTAACTCGCCCTGCCAATAGGCTAGTTGTCGCGACATAGTCTCGCGTTCGAGACGGCGGCACATCCCCGGCCCCGACAGCCGCGCGGACACGCGGTCACGCGGGTCGGGCCGCCTCCAGCACGTCCGTCAGGTGGTGCCGGGTGCGGGCGTATGCACCCTGAGCATCGAGTTCCCCTACGTCCAGACGCAGAACGTGCCACGGTGTCTGCGCCAGAAGGCGGCTGGTGAGGCCGGCCTCGAAGCGGAGATGAGCGGCGGCCGAGGGAAGGTCGTGAACAGCCCGGGTGCCAGGGGAGCCGGCGAGCTTCCCTACGTACCAGTCCTCCCAGGCCTCGCCTTCTCGCTCGACCGCGCGTCGTAGCGCCGTCTCCGGGTCGTCGTGGACGTAGACCACGGTGACCCGTGCCGGCTCCACGGCCCGTGCGAGTTCTTCCATGACGTGGACAAGGGTCCTCTCGTCGTGGCCCCATGCCACGAGGGAGGGGATGAACGGCAGAAGGGCATCCGTCACCAAGTAGTCCTTGCCCGCCGCGAGTGACTCCGCGACATAGGCACGAGTGCACTCGACCAGGGTCGCGGGCCGGACGGAGGCAGCCCCACCGGCGAACTCCTCAGCCACGGTCCGGAAGGCGGACCGCGTGAGGATGTCGGCCTCCTCGAAGTGGTCGACCGCCGCTCCGGTGCCGGCGAGCCAGCCGGCCACCGCGCGACAGAGGGTGGATTTGCCGACGCCAGGGCTGCTCCCGATGACAGAGATGAGGTGCATAGTCATGGTGGCAGTCTCGCATCCGCGCGAGCCTTCGCCCTTTCAGGCTGGGGTAGTTGATGGGGCCCGAGGAGATTTCGACGTCGGCGAGGAAGCGCGCGACGTTCTCGCGAGGGGAGCAGCGGTGACCCGCACCAACCAGTTTGAGACCTCGCGAATGAGGCTGCACGGGTACTGGCGGGCACCCCTGAACCAAGATCATTTCTTCCGGGTCGGGCAAGATGACCCTGCGCATGCCGGATAGGGAGCCATGATGGAGTCATGAACCATGGCAATGGCCGGGCCGGACCCATGTCGGGGTTCCTGCTGACCATGCCGACCGGTAGCAGGCTGGCGAAGGCAGGCCGGAGCGGCCCAGAGACTGGACGGTGCGCGCAGACGATCGGGGCATCGGGGGTGGAGTGGTTGCGCCCAGACACCTTGAGGAGAGAGGGCGATATGCCCGTTTCTCAAGAAGTGAAGGAAAATAGCTCTCCGGCCGCATAAACCCGCAGGTCACGAACTGTCGTCCCCGCGCGTGCGGGGTTGTTCCCAAGCGCGGGCACACGGTCTCGGTGAGGCTGTCCGTCGTCCCCGCGCGTGCGGGGTTGTTCCCCTCGGTGTTGGCGGCAGCCGTGCCCTCCAAGCGTCGTCCCCGCGCGTGCGGGGTTGTTCCCGACACCCGGCCGCTCACCGACGCGCAGGGCAAGTCGTCCCCGCGCGTGCGGGGTTGTTCCCGACGGCGACGACACCCTGACGGTGCAGCCCGCGTCGTCCCCGCGCGTGCGGGGTTGTTCCCGGCATCGCAGAGATCGCGCTCATCGACGTCAAGTCGTCCCCGCGCGTGCGGGGTTGTTCCTGACGATGGCCAGTCCATCGGTCTCGTCCGCCATGCAGACGAAAGGTCGTCCCCGCGCGTGCGGGGTTGTTCCCTCCCACCCGGTGGTGTCGAAGCGGAAGCCCTTGTCGTCCCCGCGCGTGCGGGGTTGTTCCCTCGCTGAACTCCGTTCCTGCGGTGAGCTCGGTGTCGTCCCCGCGCGTGCGGGGTTGTTCCCATCTACGAGAACCAGTGGGTAACGGTGGCGCTGTCGTCCCCGCGCGTGCGGGGTTGTTCCCACAGAAAAGCCGCGCGTCCCAAATCCAAGGGGGTCGTCCCCGCGCGTGCGGGGTTGTTCCCGAGGAGCGGGTGTAGCCGGTACGGGCCTCCTCAGTCGTCCCCGCGCGTGCGGGGTTGTTCCCGCGACGATGCCCGTCACCAGAGTGGCGGTGGTGTCGTCCCCGCGCGTGCGGGGTTGTTCCCGCGCGGTCGCGGCGGTCGATGACCCCGTTCCAGTCGTCCCCGCGCGTGCGGGGTTGTTCCCTCGTGGAGCTCCACCGGCTCCCGCTCCACCCAGTCGTCCCCGCGCGTGCGGGGTTGTTCCCAAGCGGGCCCTTGCCCGCGTGCGCGCCGCCGCGTCGTCCCCGCGCGTGCGGGGTTGTTCCCATCCGGCCGGTGGAGCACGACTGCCTGATGCAGTCGTCCCCGCGCGTGCGGGGTTGTTCCCCACCTCTTCGAGCGGCTGATGTACGCGACCTCGTCGTCCCCGCACGTGCGGGGCTGTTCCCGTCGGCCCGCCCGTCTGGAGACGGCCCCGATCAAGCCCCGTGAGCTGGCATGTGGCGCAAAGTCAGTACCTCCCGCATGGAACTGAACCGCTGAAACAGAACCTGGACAATCGCGCAATCATTTGAGGATCGACCCGGCCCTAACGTCGTCGTTGTCAGCAGGAAGCACCGCATACGACAGCCGTTGGAGTTCATGATGCGCACGCGTCTCGCCACCCGTTCCGCCCGCCTCGTCCTGGCTGCCGCCGTCGTGACAGCCCTCGCCGCCACCACCGCCTGCGGACCGGAGGACCCCACCGAGAACGGGGCCGTCGCCCCCACCGCCGCCTCTTCCCCCGCCGAGGGCGGCGAGGGCGGCGGCGACAAGGGCGAGGCTTCTTCCGGTGACCGTGCCTCCGGCGGCGAGAGCACGACGGCGAGCGGGTCCACGTCCGGCGGAGGAACCGGCGACAAGGGCGAAGCCGGCAGCGGCGACAAGAGCGGTTACGGACAGTCCTGCGGCACCAACGACCTCGACCTGAGCGTCACTTGGGAAGCACAGCCGATCAGCTACTACCTGATCACCGCCAAGGCCAAGCCCGGTATCACCTGCTACCTGGACATCAACACCCCCAGCGTCTCCTTCGGTTCGGACGCTGACGGTGTCGCCTCACCCGACGGTCAGGGCGGCGAGGACCCGATCAAGCTCTCGGGTTCCTCCGTCGCGTACGCCGGTATCAACGTCAAGACCACCGAAGGCGAGGGCGGCAAGCAGTTCACACACGTCATCATCGCCACCTCGGAGAAGGACCCCAACCCCGCCGAGGTCGAGCTTCCCGACGCACCCACCGTGGAGAAGCCGATCATCACCAACTGGTCCACCAAGGGCAACGAGGTCATCCCCCGGATCATCTGACGACCCGGCCTCTCACACCAGCTGAATCACCTGCTTGCCCCGCACCCCACCCGCCTCCAGGGCGCGGTGGGCGGCGGCGATTTCCGGCAGCGGGTGGACCGTGTCGACGACGGGGCGCAGGTCGCCGCGTTCCACGAACGCTGCCAGCTCGGCGAGCAGGTCGTGCTTCGGGTCGGCGGCGAAGAAGCGGACCCGCCGACGGCCGTGCACGGCCGTGCCCAGCATGTAGCCGATGCTCCGGACCGGACGGTCGACGTCGAACGCGATGGACACCATGCGCCCTGCCGGGGTCAAACGCCTCCGCAGAGCGCGGTGTTCGGTTCCCACCGTGTCCATGATGACGTCGTAGCGGTCGAGGTCCGCCACTGGTGTCGCCCGGTGGTCCAGCGCCTCGTCCGCGCCCAGGTCACGGACGAGGGCGAGGTTCTTCGCGCCGGCGAGACCGGTGACGTGCGCGCCGAGTGCCTTGCCGAGCTGGACGGCGATGCTGCCGACGCCGCCGGATGCCCCACGTACGAGGAGACGTTCGCCCGCTCGCAGGCCGACTTTGTCCCGCAGGGCGGTGAGGGACGTGGTACCCCCGGCGAGCAGCGACACCGCCTCGGTCAGGGTGACGTTGCCGGGGGCGTACGCGATCTGGCGCGGGCGGACCGAGACGTACTCGGCCGCGCTGCCGAAGGCCCTCCCCAGGAGGCCCCACACCCGGTCGCCCGCCCGCAGTCCGGTGACCGAGGCGTCCACCTCGGCGACCTCGCCCGCGAAGTCGATGCCGGTCCGCTGCGGGAAGCGGCGGCCGGTGGCCAGGCGGATCTTTCCGGCGCGCCCGTGCAGCTCACCGCCGTTGACGCTCACCGCGTGGACCCGGACCAGCACCTCGCCCGGGCGCCGCACCGGGATCGGCACCCGGCCTTCGTAGAGGACCTCGGGCGGCCCGTAACTGTCGTAGAGCGCCGCGCGCATGTCGTTCACGGTGAGGGGTCCTGTTCTGTTTCGCCGACAAGAGGTACGTCCTTTTCGCGTGCCTCACGTTCCACGGTAGGCGGCTAAGCGGAAGACCTCCTCCATTTACTCTAAAGTGAGAGACATGCCTGCTCAGCCCTCTCACAACCCGCCCCCGGCCGGTCCGACCACCGGCTCCGACGCCCTGCGGGCGGACGCCCGGGAGAACCGGGAGCGCATTCTGCGGGCGGCCCGCGAGGCGTACGCGCTGCACGGCATCGACGTACCGATCAGCGCGATCGCACGACGGGCGGGGGTCGGCGTCGCCACCCTCTACCGGCGCTTCCCCACCCGCGCCTCGCTGATCGCCGAGGCGTTCGCCGAGCAACTCGCCGAATGCGCGGGCGTACTGGACGAGGCATTGGAGGACCCGGACCCGTGGCGCGGCTTCTGCACGGTGTTCCGCAAGGTATGCGCGATGCAGGCCGCCGACCGGGGCTTCACCCACGCGTTCCTGTCCCGTTTCCCGGGCGGGACGGCTTACGCCGGGGAGCGCGACCGGGCGAAGGAGGGGCTGGCGCTGCTGGTGCGGAGGGCACGGGAAGCGGGGGTGCTGCGCCCGGACTTCGACGTCTCCGACGTGGTGCTGGTGCTGCTGGCCAACAGCGGCGTGACGAACGGGTCGGGCCCCGAGGCCGCCGCCGCGTCCCGCCGGCTGGTGGGCTACCTCCTGGAATCGTTCCGGGCCACACCTTCGGCCCGCCCGCTCCCGCCGCCTGCGGGGCTGGAGCTGGACCGGCTCCACGGGGCGGGGTGAGGGGGGTTACCCTCCCCAGCCCTCGGCACCTCCCCGAACAGGCCGAATAGCCTACTTGACACCGGAATTGGCTCGGCGGCACTGATAGGTTGACCGGCCGAGGAGAGGAAGGGCACCAGCATGGGCAGACCCTGGGAAGCTGATCCTGACACCGGCTTCAAAAGGCGCCTCGGAAGGTCGGCACGGGAGCTGCGTGCCACCAGCACCGGACCCGAATGCCCGGATATCTGGGAGCTGGAGAACGGCGACATCGCTGTGATCGGACGAGACCTCACCGGCTCTCTGGGGACGCGCCTGCCGGACGGGGTCTCCATCAGTCCCGATGAGCGCCTCGTGGTCATCCCCCGCAGGATGCTCATCGCAGCGAAGGCGGATATCCCTGATGTTTGAGTGCTTCAGCAGTGGTGCCGGCGAGGTTCTCTCACGTGCCGAATATCTCGCTGACTTCAGCCGGGTCCACAAGAGTGACATCAGCCTGCTCGCCAAGATCGAGCGTGGTCAGACGTTCAAGGAGCAAGGCTCACCCAGCTGGGAGGCCTTCGCCTCCGGGGACTGGGCCGGGGCCCTCCGGCTCATCGAGGACGAGCGGGACGCGGTTGCCGCCTACTTCCGGGATACCGCTCGCCGCGGCCTGTCATTTCGCAGGGTTCGTGTCGTCGAGTTCCCGGTAACTCCCTATCTGCAGTGGGAGATGAACGCATTCGTGCTCAGGTCGGAGCTGGGCGAGGAGATCCGTGTGCTGGACGCCCGGACCATCTCTGATCTGGAACGGGACACGCCGGTGCCCGAGGTCATCATCCTCGGAAATTCGGTGATGTACGCCGTGATCTACGACGACGAACTGAAGGGTGCAGGAGCCCGTCGCTTCACAGGCCCCGACCAGGTCAGCAGGACGACCGGGGATTTCGAGACCCTTTTCGCCATGGGCGAGGGGTTCCCGGAGTTCTTCGAGCGGGAGATCGCTCCGCTCGGACCGCCCAACGTCCGCTGACCGGGCGAGCGCCACGGTCGACCGCAACGGAAGGAGCCCGCGTCATGAACCCGGAGCTGGTCACGCTCGCCCAGAGCGCGAGCGTGACGCTCGTCGGCCTGATGGCGACCGACGCTTGGGAGCACACCAGGGACGGGTTCGTCGCTCTCTGGCAGCGGGCGCGGCCCGAGCGAGCTGACGCGGTGGCCGCCGAACTCGGCAACACTCGGGAGGATCTGGCCGCCGACGCCACCGTCGAGGGTGAACTGGCCGCCGAGTGGCAGGCCCGGATCCGGCGGTTGCTGATCGACCGGCCTCAGGTAGCGGCGGAGCTTCAAAGGCTGCTCGACGAGCTCGCACCCGGCACGGCAGCACCTTCCACGACCGTCTCGCAACGTGCCACTGCCACCGGGCACTCCAGGGTCTACCAGGCCGGCCGAGACCAGCACATCACCGAGCGGTGACCGGATCGACCGAGGGACGGGCTGAGGGCAGCGGCCGCGTCTTTCAGAGCGCCGGGGACCAACACATCACCGAGCACCACCATCACGGACAACCGGCGTTCCCGTACGGGGTTCGCTCCCGATTCCGTGCGGCAACCGGCGGTAGGGCGCGCACCGGTCGTCCTGCGCGACCGACTGGAGCTGATGACGCGACTGCGGTCGGCCCTGGAGGATGGCGGAGCGGAGCAGGTCTACGTACTTCACGGCCTGGGAGGATGCGGCAAGACCGCCGTCGCCTCAGAGGCCTTTCGCCTCGCGACCGCCGAAGGCGGCCGGGCCGGCCTCTGGGTCAACGCTCCCGACCTGGCCTCACTGCGCGCGGGAATGCTCGCTGTCGCCGCCGATCGTGGTGCGGGCGAAGGCGAGCTCGCCGCTGCCCGTAACGGGCTGCGCGCGGCTGCGGACCTGGTGTGGGAGATGCTGGACCGCTCCGACCAGCCATGGTTACTGGTGATCGATAACGCCGACCACCCGGCCATCCTGCGCGAAGGTAACTGGCTGCGCACCAGTCCGCGCGGCATCACTCTGGTCACCACCCGTCAGGTCGCTGCCCATTGGTGGCCCGGTGCGACCCTTCATCACGTCGGTGTACTTCCGCGCGAGGACGCAGCGCAGGTGCTGTGCGATCTGGCGCCGGAGAGAGGCACCGCGGTGGAAGCGGCCGAGATCGCCGATCGGCTGGGCCGCCTGCCACTGGCGCTCACCCTCGCGGGCGGCTTTCTGGCACATCAGGTGATCAGTCCCTGGAGCATGGCGGAGTACGGGCGGGCGCTCGAACGGGGCAACGAGGTGGACCCCATCGACCTTCTGGATCAGGGGGCCGCGTACAGCGGCGGCGACACCTCCCGGCATCTCGCCAGCACCACCTGGGAACTGTCGCTGAACGCACTACGTACCCAAGGGCTGCCGCAAGCAACGGCGTTGGTCCGCCTGCTCAGCTGCTGGTCCCACGATCCCCTGCCCCTCCGACTGCTGACCGTGTCCGACATCGATGCGGTCGTGCCCCGAGCACGGGTCGAGCCGGCGCTCCGCGGTCTGCTCGACCACTCCCTCACCCGTCTGGTCCCCGGCCCGCCTCGCTGTCTGCGAACCCACGGCGTATTGCTGGACAGCATCGCCCGCAGTGCCCCTGGCGATCAGCACGACGTGCTGGTGAGCACGGCGGCTCAACTGCTCAGCGCGGCCGTGCCGGACGTATCGCGGCCGTGGGCGCGTGAGGATCCTCCCCTCGCCCCGTACGTACCGCACACCCTGGCGCTGCTACGGCGGGCGACCCAGTGGACAGAAGTGGGGCCGGCATCCATGACACGCGTGCTGGAGTGCACGTTGCGGTTGGCGGTCGCACTCCACCGAGCCGGGGACTACGCGTCGGCCCTGTCGGTGGCGCAGGACGCGGTGACACGTGGGACTCAGGTGCTGGAGGCTGACCACCCCGCGGTGATCGCGATCCGCCAACGCGCGGGGCGGTCCCTCTACCGGCTCGGGCGGTACGAGGAGGCGGAGGCGACCCACCGCCTCGCGCTGGCGGACTGCACCGCCGTGTTCGGTGCGAGCGCTGTCGAAACACTGGAGAGTTGCGCGGGGCTTTCACCGGTGCTCGCCTGGGTTCTCGATCGGAAGGACGAGGCGGTGGAGCTGGTGCGGCGCGCGGTCGAAGGCCGGACCGCCGTGCTCGGCCCGACACACCCGTCCACACTCATCGCGCGGACGTACCTGCTGGAGTTCGCTGCCGGTCCCAAGACGCATCCGGACGCCGGAGCCTCCTTGGTATCGGACTGCCGCAGCGAGGTCGGTCCCGGGCACCCCATCACCTTGAACGCCGAACTGAACCACGGCTTCGCCTTGGTCACCGTCGGCCGTCAGGCCCGGGCTCTTCCTCTTGTCCGAAACGTGGTCACGGGTTTCGAGCTCACCTATGGAATCGAGCATCCGAAGACTCTCGCAGCCCGTTCCCTGCTGAGCCGCGTGCTCGGGGAGCTCGGGCAGTTCCCAGAGGCGTTGGAACAGGCCGAGTCGGTGGTGGATGCGCGCACGCGCCTACTGGGGGCCGGACATCCATGGACCCTGTGGTCACTTGATCGTCTCGCAGAGCGCCGACGCACCCTGGACGACGGGCGGAGCACTGGCGGCGGAGGGCGAGGAGAGACGTCGTAACTGCCTGAACTCCTGGACTTCCGTGCCTTCCGCAACTCCTGGAACTGGAACCGAAGATGTCCATGTACCACCAGCACCAGCACCAGACCTCTGTAACCGTCGTCGGTCCGGGCACGATGGGCAGCGCACTGGCGGCGGCCTTCATAGAGGCGGGCCGGGCTCACCCCGCCCACCTCCCCGTCAGGAACGTCAGCGCGACCAGCGTCGTCACCGGCGCGGCCACGCTCAGGTACGCCGTCCTGAACCACGGCCGCCGCAGGCTCAGCGCCGCCAGGCCGATCCACAGCGGCCACCACAGCAGCGTCGCGCGCGGGATCGACGTGTACCAGTGCGAGGTGCCCAGGGCCCAGAGGCTGAGGGCCACGTACAGCGCCTCGGGCCAGCGGCGGCGGTACAGGAGTACGGCCACCAGCGCGAGTCCCACCAGCATCGCCACGAGTTCCGCCTGGAACATGAGCGCGTAGCCGGTCGTCCGCGCGTGGCCGAACGCCTCGTTCCAGGTGTTCCCCCACGCCTCCCACGGGGTGTGGAACGTCCGGTACCAGCCGCGTTCCTGCGCGTGCTTCCAGGCCATCCAGTCGCCGGTGTGCGCGTGCAGATACCAGCTGTACGCGGCCGGGGGCAGCGCCGGAAGCAGCGTCCAGCCCGCCGCTCGCCAGTCCCGCCGGTCCCGCCGGTCCCGGGCGGTCAGCACGAAGAGCAGGGCGATGGCGGCGGCGAGGAACAGGCCGCTGACGCGGACCGTCGTCGCCAGCGTCGTCAGTACGGCGGCGAGCGCCCAGCGGTGCCGCACAGCGGCGAGCCAGGCGGGCAGGGCGAACGCGAGGAACAGCGCCTCCGTGTAGCCGACGGCCAGGAACACCGCGCAGGGCGAGAGCAGGAAGAGAAGGGCCGTCCGGCGGACCGCCGCGTCCTCCGGCAGATACGTCCGCGCGATACGGGACAGGGCCAGTACGGCCACCGCCCCCGCGACGAACGAGATCAGCAGCCCGGCCGCCGTCCAGTCCGGTACCACCGTGTGCACGGTACGGAGTAGGAGGGGATAGCCAGGGAAGAACGCCTCCCGGTTGTCCCAGCCGATCGTCCACGGGCCCGCGCCGGCGGGGAAGTAGCCGTCGCGCGCTATGTGCAGGTAATGGTTCGCGTCCCACTGCTGGAAGGGCGCGAGGACCGGTGCCGCCTCCCGCGTACCGGTGCGGGCCGAAAACAGCCGGTGGGCGAAGTGGGCCGTGATCCACAGGGATATTCGGGTCAGGAGGTAGAACCACAACACGGCCCGGTCGGCAGGGGGCAGGCGGGCCGCCGCCCGGCGGAACCGCCCCGCCCGGGGCCCGGTTGATCCAGCGGGCACCCGGAGCTCAGGGCGCACGGGTGCCCGGGGCTCGGGCGGCACGGGGCGGGCGGATGAAGGCCGCGGCCCGGGAGGAAGCGTGGACAACTGAGGCACCTTTCGGGCGCGCCTCGCGGATACGCCGAGACGAAGACGTACGGGATCGCCCGGTGAAGTCGCCGGGGCACGGCGAGGGAGGAGGGCGGGGACGGGGAGGAAAGAGGTAGGTGGAACGCAGGGGAAAGAAGGAAGCTGGTCGGGTCAGGGCAGCGCTGTTGCCCCTAGCTCGTCGCAGTCGCCGTCGCCGTCGGCGACCGCTGCGGCGTACCCGCCCCTGTACTCGTCCCCGTGCTCGTCCCCGTACTCCTGGCCGCTCCGCCCGGCCCGGTGGACCGGCCCGACGGCACCTCCGCCCCCGAGCTCTCCGCAGCCCCCGGCAGCGTGGTGCTCGGTGACGGCTCCGGTGACGGCGACTCCTTCGGCAGCCGGTCGGACGGTACGGGCGACGGGTAGCCGGGCGACGGGCCGGTGGCCGGTGCGACCGGCTGCGGCCGGACCGGCAGGAGGCCCACCGCGACCGCGCCGCCCCCGCCGACGACCAGGCACACGCCCACCGCGACCACGGCCATCCGGCGTCGCCGCGCGCGCATTCCGCGTTGCGTGATGCTCGACGCGGCGTCCGCGTCGGAGCGGGCCTGCCCGAACTCACCGGCCTCCCGGAACAGGGACCGCAACGGATCCCGCGGGTCAGACATCAGGGGCCTCCTCGATGCGGGGGTCCCGCAGACGGTGGGCGAGCGCCGCCCGTCCGCGGACCAGGTGCGTCTTGATCGTGCTGCCGGAAAGCCCGGTCTCTCCGGCGATCTGCTCGACCGTGAGGTCGCACAGGTAGTGCAGGGTCAGCGTCCGCCGCTGTTGCGGGGGCAGTTCCCGGAGCGCGTCGACCAGGACCACGTGGCCGGGGTCCGGCGGCTCCACGTGTCCGGGCTCGCCGCTCCCCCGGCTCCAGGCGTCCGCCGAACGCCGCCGGAAGCGCCAACGGCTCACCGCCAGGCGCCAGGCGACCGTACGGATCCACGCCTCGGGCTGCCCGTCGCGCTCCAGCCGGTCGCGCCGGACCCACGCCTTGACGAACGCTTCCTGCACGACGTCCTGCGCCTCCTGGAGGTCGCCGGTCATCACGTACAGCTGGCCTGTGAGACGTGCGACCGCCTGGGCGTAGAACTCTTCGAACTCCTCGACGGTCAAAAGTCACTCCCGGATCTTTCGCTTCACCGGGTATACGCCCGCCGCCGGTCATCCGGTCGACATCATCGGCGAAACAGCGGAGTGATCACCATCACGCACCCGGGAGGCCGGCAGCTCGCCCTCGCCCTCACCCGCGCCGGACACGGGGATCACCCCGGCAAGGCCGCCGGTCGGGGGCCCTTGCGGCCCCGACCGGCCCCGGCCTGCCCTGCCCGCCCCGGCCCGGCCTCGGCCCGCCCGGCCTGCCCTACCTGCCCCGCCCCGGCCCGCCCCGGCCTGCCCCGGTCCTCGGCTGCCGCTGCCCGGCCCTCGCCTCAGCAGAGGTCGCGGTAGGGGATGCCCGGCAGATACGAGTCCCACATCTCCCTGGTCAACCCGCCTCCCGCCCGCGCGCACACCGCCCCGGCCGTCCGTTCCAGCCCGAGCGGGTACGTACGGACGGGTGTGTGCGGAGTCGTCACCCGCAGGCCGGAGGCGTCCGGGCCGAAGGCCAGAGCGAGGACCGGGCCGTCCGCCGCCGGAAGCGGCGACCCCGCCGCCCGGGGGGCGTCCGTGGACCAGAAGCGCAGCTCCCCGTCCGCGTCACCCACCGCCAGCAACCCCCCGTCGGCGGAGAAGGCCAGCGCCGAGGGCCGGCCCTCCCTTCCGGTGCCCGCCTCCGCGCCGGGGGTGAGAACGGCCAGCCGGGTACTTCCGTCGCCGTCCCACAGCGTGACGCGGCCCTCGTGGTCGCTCATGGCCAGGTGGCGACCGTTCGGACCGAACACGGCAACCGCCGCCGGGCCTTCGCCGCGCATGACACGTTCGACGCTCGCCGCACGGTCTCCGCCCGGATCGATCAGCAGGCGTTCGTCGGTGATGATCCTGCCGTCCGGGGCCCGGTCGCGGAGCGAGCCGTACCGCTGGCGGGGCAGGGGTGCTCGGGATGTCCCCGGGGCCAGGAAGTCGACCCCGTACGACGTCCGGGTCACGACCACGGAGTCCCGGCCTCCGACCGCGATGCCGTCGACGCCGGTGCGTGACGGGAGCGCGGTGACGGTGGGACGCGGGCCGGAGTTCCTCAGAGTTACGGTGTCCGGCGTACTCAGGTAGGCGAAGGTGCGGCTGTCCCGGCCGAAGGCCGTCACCGGCACGGGCGAACAGGCGGCGCAGGACGCGGCGGCGAAGGTGTCGTACGGCCGGCCTGTGACGCCATCGCGCAACTCGATCTTCCCTGGACGGCCGGTGACGAGGCGGCTGCCGTCCGGGCTGAACCGGGCCGCGATGAAAGGGCGTTCCTCCCACCCGCTCGGTTCGCCGCCGGTTCCGATTCCCGTTCCCGTTCCGGTTCCGGTTCCGATTCCCGTTCCCGTTCCCGTTCCGGTGAGAGCGACGGTACGCACGGCGCTGACGAGGTTGTTCCCCTCCGTGAAGCGGATCACCCCGTTCTCCAGGTCGAGCGCGAGCTCGCTCGTGCTCGACGCGATGACCCGGTGCCGGAGCAGCGGAACGGACACGTCGGCGGTGCGCCAGAGCCGCAGCTCACCGTGGGCCAGCGTCGCGACGTGCGAGCCGTCCGCGCTGAACGCGGCATCGGGCGTGCCGTTGGTGGCGATCCGGGGTCGTTCCCGCCCGGACCGCGCCTCCCAGGTCCGCAGCGCGGACGGGAAGCCGACGGCCAGCGCCCGCCCGTCCGGGGTGAACCGGAACGCGTCCTGTCCGCACACCCGCCCCTTCGTCGCCCAGGGCGTCGACAGCCGACGGCCCTCGCGTACGTCCCACACCTGGAGCGCGTCGTCGTCCGGGCAGAACGCGAGCAGCCGTCCGCCGGGCGCGACGGCGAGGGCGCGGACCGATGCCCACCGTCGGCCCGTCTCCAGCAGGAGACGGCCCCGGGTCGCGTCCCACACCTGGAGCGGTCCTCCGTATCCGTGCACGGCGACCGTGCGCGCGTCGGGGCCGAACCAGACGTCGACGTCGTCGCCCGGCGGCCCGAACGCCGCACCGGTCGGCCTCCCGGCCGCGAGGTCCCACAGCCGCACCCCCTCCGGGGTCCGGTAGGCGACCGTGCCGGTGTCGGGGCCGACCGCGGCGATGTTCACCGCCCGACGCCCCAGACCCGGCAGGTCGGACAACGGGCGCCCGTCGGCGACGTCCCAGCGCCGGGTACGGTCCGGACCCACCACCGTGAGGGTGCGGCCGTCGTGGCTGAGCCGTCGCCAGGTGTCGTTGTCGTCGGGGGCCATCTCGGGGGAACCGGCCTCGAGAAGGCCCAGGTCCCGTTGGGCGGCGGCACCGTACAGCGCCTCCCTGGTCTCCGGAAGGTCGGCGATCCGCCAGGCGGCCACGCTCAGCCGGAGCGCCGTGCGGGGGTCCGACCGGCGCAGGGTGTCCACGACCGCCGCAACCCTGCGCGCCTCCGCCTCGGTGGCCCGGCGCTCGGCCGTACGACTCTGCTGCCGGGCGGCCAGCCCCGCGACGACGGCCAGGCAGAGCAGCACGGAGAGCGCGGCGACCAGTGCGCGCAGGGTCCGTGCCGTACGTGCCGCGGTGCGCCGCTCCCTGTCGTGCGCGCGGATGCTCGCGTCCAGGAACGCACGCTCCACGGAGGTGAGTTCAGAACTCGGCAACGTGCCACGAGTAAAGCCGAGCACGGCACCGGACGCGGCACTGGACGCTGCTCCGCGCACGGCACCGGACCCGGCACCGGACGCGGATCCGGACACGGATCCAGACACGGATCCAGACACGGTTCCGGACGCGGATCCGGACGCGGATCCGGACGCGAACACCGCTCGTGCGGACTCCAGTCGGCCTCCCCGGTACAGGGCCCCGGCGTCACGTTCCAAGGCGGCCCACGTCCCTGCCGCCTCGGTCAGCCTCCGCTGTACCCGCAACAGCTCGCGGTCGGTTTCGACCCAGGCCCGCAGTCGCGGCCACGCCCCGATCAGCGCCTCGTGGGCCAGGCTCACCATCTGGTCGTCGACCGTCAACAACCTCGCCCGCACGAGCTGTTCCAGCACCTCCCGCGCGTGTCCCAGCTCCGCCAGGTCCTCCAGCTCGCCCCGGGCGACCGGACGGCCCGTGTCCCCGGTGCCGGAGCCCGGTGTGACGAGCCGCAGCAGCAGGGCCCGCGCGGTCGCGGCCCGCACGTCGTCGAAGCCGCTGAAGACCGCCTCGGCGGTATGGGCGATCGCGCCGCGTACGCCGCCGATCGCCTCGTACGCGGCAAGGGTCATCGCCCGCCCCCGACGCCTCCGCCAGGTTTCGAGCAAGGCGTGGGACATCAGCGGGAGGCCGCCCGGTTCGTCCGCGACGTCCTCGACGATGCGAGCGGTCAGCTCGCGCTCCACGATCAGGCGCTCCGCGACCGCGGGGCCCACCACCGCCTGCCGCAGCTGCTCGGGATTCATCGGGCCGAGGAGGAGCGTGGCGCGGCGGAGAGCGGAGACGAGGGCCTCGTGGTCGGCGCACCGCCCGTAGAGGTCCGCCCGTACGGCGATGACCACGCGCGCCCGCGCCCCCACCAACAGGTCGATGAACTCCGCCCGTTCGGCGCGGTCCTGGCAGAGCGTGAACACTTCCTCGAACTGGTCCACCAGCACGACCGCGTCGTCCGCGAACAGGGCCCGGTCGATGCCCGACGGGTGCTCGCCCGGCGTCAGGATCCTGATGGCCGAGGGCGTGTCACCGGCCCGTCCGGCCCGCAGCGCCGGTACGAGCCCCGCCCGCAGCAGCGACGACTTGCCGCTCCCCGACGCCCCCACCACCCCGACGAATCCGTACCGCCCCACAAGCTCCGCGAGGTCGTCCACCACGGTGTCCCGGCCGAAGAACATCTCCCGGTGCTCGGCTTCGAAACGCCCGAGCCCCGGGTACGGCGAAACGGCGTCGTCGTCCGCCGCCGCGTCCTCCCGGAACCGGTACGCCTCCTCCGCGGCCTCGGCCAGTCGGCGCGCCCACGCGTCGGGGTCCCCTCCGCACGCGAGGACGTAGGCGCGGGTGACCGCCGGGGACGGCAGTCGGTCGCCTGCGGCTGCCGCCGACAGCGTGGGCGCCGCGTAGCGGGCCACCCGGGCCATCGCCCGGTAGGTGGGACCGCCCGACTCCCGCCGCAACTGCCGGAGCTCGTGGGCGAAGCGCTGTACGGGGCCGGATTCCGGTTCGAGCGGCTTCTCCTGACGCCCCACAGCAACTGTCCCCCACTCCCTGGTCCCCCTGCCGTGAGCGTAATTGATTGGTCCGGCGGGATCGGGCTGACCATCAACACGCCGGTGGCTGGAGTCAGGTGCGTACGTCGTCCGTCCCCTCCCGACCCGCCACCGGAGCCGACCATCACACCCGCACCCGCCCCCTCATCCGCACCCGCCCTCCCGCCCTCACCCTCACCCGCCCTCGTCTCGCGTCCGGGGCCTCCCACCGCGGCAGGCCGGTCCGCCCACCGGCCCACGGCGTACGTCCTCGCGCCCGCCGCGACAGCACTGGCCGTCGGGCTCTGGGGCATCCGGCGGCAGAACTCCCTGTGGAGCGACGAGGCCGTCACCTACGAAGTGGCCCACCGGAGCACGTCGGACATCTGGCGTCTGCTGGCGGAGGCCGATGTCGTGCACGGCCTCCACTACTTCCTCATGCACGCCGTGTTCGCCTTCTGGGAGGGCGGCCCGGTCGCCCTCCGCCTTCCCTCTGTTCTCGCCGTCGCCGCGGCGGCGGCCGGGGTCGGCCTGCTCGGCCGGCGCTTGGTAGGACCGCGCGCGGGGCTGCTGGCCGGGCTCGTCCTGCCGTTTCTGCCCTCCATACAGCGCCACGCCCAGGAGGGCCGCTCCTACGCCTTGGTCTGTGCGTTGATGACGTGGGGCACCTGGATGCTGCTGAACGCGCTCGACGGCGGAGGCCGCGGGCGCTGGGCGGGGTACGGGGCCGTGATGCTGACGGCCTGCCTCCTGCACGAGTTCGCCGTTCTCGGGCTGGTGGCCCATGGCGTCACCGTGGCGCTCTCCAGGAGGGCGCTCCGCCCCTGGGGCCTGACAGCCACCGCTGTGGTGGCCGGCCTGACCCCTCTCGCTCTCTTCAGTGCGACGCAGTCCGGGCAGGTCAGCTGGATCGGCGCTCCGAACGCGTCCGACCATCTCGCCTTCGTCGGTACGGCGTCACTGGGAGTCGCCCTTGCTCTCGTCTGCCGGTTCGGCGGTGAAGGCGGTGGTGACGGAGGAGGAGGTGACGGAGGCGGAGGTGACGGAAGAGGCGACGGAGGAGGCGGTGACGGAGGAGGTGAAGGTGGCGGCCGGGTGGTCGACAGGCCTGTGGGACTGCCCGCGCTCGCCCTCCCGCTGCTCGTTCTTCCGGCCGGGCTTCTCCTCCTGCTCTCGCTTCTGCGCCCCCTGTACGTCGACCGGTACGTCCTCTTCGGATCGATCGGTCTCGCCCTCCTCGCCGGGGCGGCCCTGGACCGGCTCCCGGCCCGCAGGACGGTCGCGGTCGTATCGCTCGTGGCCGCAACCGCGGCCCTGCTGACCCCCGGGCACCACCTGCGTACCCCGGAGAGCCGGTCGGACGACGTGACGGCGGTGGCCCGCGCCGTGAAAGCGACCGGAGCACCGGGCGACGGCCTGGTCTTCCTGCCCGCCCGCCGCGCCTGGGCCCTCGCGACTCCGGGCGCGTACGCGCATCTCGACGACCTCGCGCTGGCGGCCTCCCCCGCCGATTCGGGCACGCTCTTCGGCACGGAGGTGCCGCCCTCCGAGATCCGTGCGCGCCTGCTGGGTGCCCGACGCGTCGTCGTGGTACGGGACACGCTCGGGGAGCCCCGGGACCTCACCGGTGGCGAGGCCGCGAAACTGGCCGTGTTGCGCGCGTCGTTCGAGGTGTGCGGAACGACGAGGGTCACCCGTGCGCAGATCACCCTGTACGCCCGGCCGGGAGACTGCTGAGTACGGAGCACGCGCCTCCCGGGGCTCAAGCCGCGAGTTCCGAGCGCTCTTAACAGTGATGGGGTGGATGGGTCAGTTGTCCCACCCACCCACCCTGCTTGCGAAGTTGACAGTTTGTGATCGAGTTGCGACGCACGGTCGCCAGGCTCTAGCGTGCGGGAAGACCACGACCAGACAGAAGAACGACCCCCGCCGGTGCTCCAACACCGACAGGGGTCTCACCAACAAAGATCGAAAGCAGCGATCCCCATGGCTGAGAGCCAGTTTAGTGATGCCCCCCGCGCCCCGCACGCGGCCCTCCTCGCAGGCCCGGAGGCCGCCCACGCGAGCCCGGCGCCGAAGGCGCAGGCCGCCTACGCGTGTGCCCACCCCATGGCCAACCCCGGCTACGGAAAGCGCTCCGCCCCCGGCGAACGCCCCCGCACCGACCGGGACTTCGCCCACCTGCTCCCCCGCGACGCCGCCGTCGCCGCCTACGTCGACCGGCTGCCCGACGGCTCCGACATCTCCGTGAAGACCCTGGCCAAACACCTCCCGTACGGCCAGTGCGCCCTGCGCACGACCCTCAACCGGCTCCAGGACGCCGGGCACCTGCGGCGCGGCAGCGAGTGCGTGATCACCGACGAGGTCATGCTCTGGGTGACCCGCTCCTTCTTCTCCCGCACCGCACGCCAGGACGACTGGTGGAACACCTACACCCGAGGTGACGCCCCGCCCGACGAACCCCAACGGCCCACCCGTTCACGGGCGTTCATCCTGCTGGCGGCGCTCGGCCGGACCGCCCCCGCGCTGACGCTGTCCGCCGCCGACTGCGTACACCTGGAACCGCGGGTCAGCGAGTGGTTCGCGCGGGGTGCGACGGAGGCGGAGCTGCTGCACGCGCTCACCGGCGGGCTGCCGTCGCCCGTCCACTGCGCCGCCCGCCTCGTCGAACGACGACTGCTCGACAAGCTGCCGCCGGAACGGGTCCTGCCCGGCCCCCGTACGGTCCTGCGCACCCTGGAGTGCGGTGACTGCGGAGCCCCCGGCAGCCCGGAAGCCCTCCTCGGCGGTCTCTGCCGGCCGTGCCGGGGGCCGTCCCCGGAGCCGCCCGTCGGCCCGCCGGGAGCCGTGCAGCCGCCCGGCGTGCGCGACCGGATGAACGCCGTCAGGGCGGGCCTGATCCCCCGGTCCGAAAGAACCTACCGATGACCGCGCGGCTCACCGGCGGCCCGGACAGAGCACACGAGGGAGGGAAGGAGAAGGAAGGTGAGGTGAGGTGAGGTCCGCCCGACTCCTCACCGCGCGTCCGCCGCCAGCTGCGTCGTCGCCAGCTCGCGGTACAGGTCGTCCCCGGCGATCAGCTCCTCGTGGGTGCCCGCCGTGCGGACCCGGCCGTCCTCCAGGACCACGATGCGGTCCGCGTGCCGGACGGTGGAGAGCCGGTGCGCGATGACCAGCACCGTGGTCTGCTCGGCGAGTTCGAGGATCACGTCGCGCAGCGCCCGCTCGTTGACCGCGTCCAGTTGCGAGGTCACCTCGTCGAGGAGAAGCAGGCGAGGGCGGCGCAACAGGGCCCGGGCGATGGCTATCCGCTGGCGTTCGCCGCCGGAGAGGGTGACGCCGCGATGACCGACCGCCGTGTCCAGACCGTCCGGCAGCCGGTCGACCAACGCGTCCAGCCGGGTCCGGGCCACCGCGGTCGCCAGCGCCTCCTCCTTCGCGTCCGGGGCGGCGAAGACGAGGTTCTCCCGCAGCGTCCCGGCCAGGACCGGCGCATCCTGTTCCACGTACGCGAGCGAGCCCCGCAGCTCGGCCAGTGGCCAGTCCCGGATGTCCCGGCCGTCCACGGTGATGGTGCCACCGTCATGGTCGTAGAACCGCTCCAGCAGGCTGAACACCGTCGACTTGCCCGACCCGGACGGGCCCACCAGGGCGACCAGACCGCCGGTCGGAACGTCGAACGTCACCCCCTTGTGGGCGGGGGCCCGCTCGTCCCCGTACCCGAACGTCACGTCCTGGAAGGTGACGCCGAGCGGTGCGCCTTCTCGCGGTACGCCCCCGAAGCCCGTCGCCGGTTCGCCGGGCAGGGACTCGACCTCGTCGATCCTGCGCACCGCCGCGAGCCCGCTCTGCAAACCCGTCCAGCCCTCGACCAGGCCGCCGATCGGGCCCATCAGATAGAAGAGGTAGAGCAGGAACGCGATCAGCGACGAGATCTCCAGCGAGCCGGAAGCGACCCGTGCGCCGCCCACGCCCAGCACCGCCAGGAACGCCAGCTGGATCGACATCGCCATCGTGACGTCGGAGACCGACGACCACCGCGCCACCGAGACACCCCGGTCGTGCGCGTGCCGGGCCGCCGCCGCGACGGCCGCCGCCTCCCGCTCCTCCGCCCCGCTCGCCTTGACGGTGCGGAACGCCTGGAGCACCCGGTCCAGTGCCGCGCCCATCGCGCCCACGGACTCCTGGGCGCGGAGCTGGGCCCGCTGGATGCGCGGCATCAACAGGGACGTCACGGCCCCGATGCCGACGATCACCACCAGCGTCACGCCGAGCAGCGTCAGATCCATGTACGCCATGAAGCCGATCGTCCCCAGCAGCATCAGCACACTGTTGAACGATTCGACCAGGCCGCTGGAGAGGACGGTTCGCAGGAGCGTCGTGTCGCTGGTGACGCGTGACTGGAGGTCGCCGGGGGTCAGCCGGTCCACCGCCGGGACCTTCAACCGCATGATCCGGCCGACGAGTCGGTCGCGGGCGCGAAGGACGACACCTTCTCCCGTACGGGCCATGAGATAGCGCCCGTACGCGGAGAGACAGGCCCCGATCAGGACGAGGGCGGTGAGCACGACCAGCGGGCCGACGGGCGAGCGGTCGGCGGCGAACGCGTCGACCGCGTGCTTCGCCATCAGCGGCATCGCGAGGCCCGCCCCGGACCCGGCGAGCGAGAGGAGGCCCGCGCGGAGGAGAACGCCCCGGTGCGGACGGACCCGGGAGAGGAGGAGGCGGAGAGGGGAGGGACCCACGCCCGGCTCTCCCTCGGCGGAATCTCCCGCGGGCCGCTCCCCGGCGGAATCCCCTGCGGGCCGCTCCCCGGCGGTCGTCCCTGGGGGCTGTTCCCCGGGCTCCCCGGCGGGCGACCCTGCGGGGTCCTCCCCGGGCTCCCCGGCGGGGTCCTCGCCGCGCGCGGCCTCCTGAGCGCGCAGCGCGTCGGCCGCCTCAGGCCCTCGGCCCTCGTCCGCCTCCGTCGTCCCCGCCACCGTGCTCACCCGGACCCCCTCCGTCTGTCTGTTGTCACCACCTTCAAGGGACGCAGATCCGCCGGTTCCACCTGCCTCCCCTCCCCGACCGTATCCGGGGGCAGTTGCCCGGCCACCGCCGGGAAACGCCACAGGGGCGGCACCTCCATGAAGGAGATACCGCCCCGGTGGGACGTACGCCGGACTTCGATCAGGCGGAGGCCGGAGCCTCCGTGGCCGATCAGAAGTCCATGTCACCGCCCGGCATGCCGCCCGGAGCGGCCGCGCCGGCCTTCTCGGGCTTGTCGGCGATGACGGCCTCGGTGGTGAGGAAGAGCGCGGCGATGGACGCGGCGTTCTGCAGAGCGGAGCGCGTGACCTTCGCCGGGTCGAGAATGCCCTCGGCGATCATGTCGACGTACTCGCCGGTCGCGGCGTTGAGGCCGTGACCGATCGGCAGGTTGCGGACCTTCTCCACGACGACGCCACCCTCGAGACCACCGTTGACGGCGATCTGCTTGAGCGGGGCCTCCAGCGCGAGCTTCACGGCGTTGGCGCCGGTCGCCTCGTCACCCGTGAGGTCGAGCTTCTCGAAGACGGCCGAGGCCTGGAGCAGAGCCACGCCACCACCGGCGACGATGCCCTCCTCGACGGCGGCCTTGGCGTTGCGCACCGCGTCCTCGATGCGGTGCTTGCGCTCCTTGAGCTCCACCTCGGTGGCGGCGCCGGCCTTGATGACGGCCACGCCGCCGGCCAGCTTCGCCAGACGCTCCTGGAGCTTCTCGCGGTCGTAGTCCGAGTCGGAGTTCTCGATCTCGGCACGGATCTGGTTGACGCGACCCTGAACCTGGTCGCTGTCACCGGCACCGTCGACGATCGTGGTCTCGTCCTTGGTGATGACGACCTTGCGGGCACGGCCGAGCAGGTCCAGGCCGGCGTTCTCCAGCTTGAGACCGACCTCCTCGGAGATCACGGTGCCACCGGTGAGGATGGCGATGTCCGCGAGCATGGCCTTGCGGCGGTCGCCGAAGCCCGGAGCCTTGACGGCGACGGACTTGAACGTGCCCTTGATCTTGTTGACGACCAGGGTGGAGAGCGCCTCGCCCTCGACGTCCTCGGCGATGATCAGCAGGGGCTTGCCCGACTGCATGACCTTCTCCAGCAGCGGGATGAGGTCCTTGACGCTGGCGATCTTCGAGTTGACGATCAGGATGTACGGGTCGTCGAGCGACGCCTCCATACGCTCCATGTCGGTCGCGAAGTACGCCGAGATGTAGCCCTTGTCGAAGCGCATACCCTCGGTGAGCTCGAGCTCCAGACCGAAGGTCTGGGACTCCTCGACGGTGATGACGCCTTCCTTGCCGACCTTGTCCATCGCCTCGGCGATCTTGGCGCCGATCTCGGTGTCGGCGGCGGAGATGGAGGCGGTCGAAGCGATCTGCTCCTTGGTCTCCACGTCCTTGGCCTGCTCCAGCAGAGCGGCGGAGACGGCCTCGACGGCCTTCTCGATGCCCCGCTTGAGGGCCATCGGGTTGGCGCCTGCGGCGACGTTGCGCAGACCCTCGCGGACGAGAGCCTGAGCCAGAACGGTGGCGGTGGTCGTACCGTCGCCGGCGACGTCGTCCGTCTTCTTGGCGACCTCCTTGACCAGCTCCGCACCGATCTTCTCGTACGGGTCCTCGAGCTCGATCTCCTTGGCGATGGAAACACCATCGTTGGTGATCGTGGGCGCGCCCCACTTCTTCTCGAGGACGACGTTACGGCCCTTGGGGCCGAGGGTGACCTTGACGGCGTCGGCGAGCTGGTTCATCCCGCGCTCGAGACCGCGCCGTGCCTCCTCGTCGAACGCGATGATCTTGGCCATGTGAAGTGGTCCTCCCGGACAGGGGTGGATTCTCCGGACCGAGAGGCGCCCGCGACGGACGGCCTGCCTGCGTGGTGGTTCCTTGCCCCACCGCGCCTGCGGGCCTCACCGGCCCGGTCCAAGTTTCTGTCACTCTCACCTGGAGAGTGCTAACGCCAATGATTAGCACTCGACCCCTGCGAGTGCAAGCGTCCCTCTCCGGATGTGGACAGTGGCGCCCACCGGTACAGGGACAACGGCGGCCATCGCACACGGCGGGCGACCTGCCTTCTCACAAGGCCGACGAGGCGACGAGGCCGACGGGCCGACGAGGCCGCGCGGGAGCGCCGGGACGCACGGGAGCGCCGGGACGCACGGAGGGCCCGATCCCCTGATCCGGGGGCCGGGCCCTGCGTGCGTGAGTAGTGTCGTCGGACGACCGCGCCGAGCTCAGCCGACGGCGAACTTGACCATGTCGGCCTGGGGCCCCTTCTGGCCCTGCGAGATCTCGAATTCAACTCGCTGACCCTCTTCGAGGGTGCGGTACCCGTCCATCTGGATCGCGCTGTAGTGGACGAAAACATCCGCACCACCGTCGACCGCGATGAAGCCGTACCCCTTCTCCGCGTTGAACCACTTGACGGTGCCCTGAGCCATGCCTAACTCCCCTATTACTGGCCCTTGCACGGGACCGCACTTCGCGGGCCCGGGTCGGAACTCACCCCCGACAGGAGAGGGTGCGCGGCGCCGCAGCGCGTCGACCGCGGCCGAATGTATCCGTCCAACTGCCCTCTGCAACAGGTCAATCGGACGAGAATTCTGGGCACAGAAGAACACGCGAATATGCGGGTTTGCTGAGATTTACGGGCAAGTCGGGCCAGGCAAAGGGCACTTATGCCGCAAGAGGTTCACGTACTTTGGCTGCTTCTTATCGGGACCGGGCGCATTCTCATATGCGGGCGGCACGGGCAGCGGACGGGGCTTCCCCAACTGTACCGTGCTCAACCATACAGAATTGCCCCCTCCGCTTCTCTCGCGGAGGGGGCAACGGTGTTCACACAGAGGTGCGATGGGCCACCGAGGAGCGGCCCTGACGGTTCAGCAGCCGCCGGCGACCGCGGGGATGATCGAGACGCCCGCGCCGTCCGGCGTGGCCGCGTCCAGGCCGCCCTCGAAGCGCACGTCGTCGTCGTTGACGTACACGTTCACGAAACGGCGCAGCTTGCCCTGGTCGTCCAGGACGCGGGCCGCGATGCCCGGGTGGTCCTTCTCCAGGGACTCGATGACCTCGGAGAGCTTGACGCCCTCCGCCGGGACCTCGGCCTGGCCGCCCGTGTACGTACGGAGGATGGTGGGGATGCGGACCTTGACACTCATGGTGGCGCCTTCCTGAAGTCTCGGGTGATCAACTGGCGGCGAGGCCCGCGGCGCGGAACGCGTCCAGGCTCGGCTTGATGGTCGCCGTCGCCTGCGAGGTCGCGGCGACCGCGTCCAGCGTCTTGAGGCCGTCGCCGGTGTTCAGGACGACGGTGGTGAGCGCCGGGTCGATGACGCCCGCCTCGATGAGCTTCTTCGTCACGCCGAGCGTCACGCCGCCCGCCGTCTCGCCGAAGATGCCCTCGGTGCGCGCCAGCAGCTTGATCGCGTCGACGACCTGCTCGTCGGTCACGTCCTCCACCGCGCCACCGGTGCGACGGGCGATGTCCAGGACGTACGGGCCGTCCGCCGGGTTGCCGATGGCCAGCGACTTGGCGATGGTGTCCGGCTTCTGCGGGCGCACCACGTCGTGGCCCGCCTTGAAGGCGGCGGAGACCGGGGAGCAGCCCTCGGCCTGGGCGCCGAAGATCTTGTACGGCCGGTCCTCGACGAGGCCGAGCTTGATCAGCTCCTGGAAGCCCTTGTCGATCTTCGTGAGCTGGGAGCCGGACGCGATCGGGATGACGATCTGGTCGGGCAGCCGCCAGCCGAGCTGTTCGCAGATCTCGTACGCCAGCGTCTTGGAGCCCTCGCCGTAGTACGGGCGCAGGTTGACGTTGACGAAGCCCCAGCCCTCGCCGAGCGGGTCGCCGATGAGCTCGGAGCAGAAGCGGTTGACGTCGTCGTAGTTGCCCTCGATGCCGACCAGTTCACCGCCGTACACCGCGGCCATGACGACCTTGCCCTGCTCCAGGTCGTGCGGGATGAACACGCAGGAGCGCAGTCCGGCCCGGGCGGCGGCGGCGCCGACGGCTCCGGCCAGGTTGCCCGTGGAGGAGCAGGAGAGGGTGGTGAAGCCGAAGGCGCGGGCCGCCTCGACGGCGATGGCGACGACGCGGTCCTTGAAGGAGTGCGTGGGGTTGCCGGAGTCGTCCTTCACGTACAGGCCGCCGGTGACGCCCAGCTCACGGGCGAGGTTGTCGGCCTTGACGAGCTTGGTGAAGCCGGGGTTGATGTTGGGCTTCTCCGCGACGTCGGCGGGCACCGGCAGCAGCGGGGCGTAACGCCAGATGTTGTTCGGGCCGGCCTCGATGCGCTTCCGCAGCTCCTCGGGGGTGCCGGCGGGCAGGTCGTAGGCCACTTCCAGCGGCCCGAAACAGGACGCACAGGCGAAAAGGGGGCCGAGCTCGAAACGCTCGCCGCACTCGCGGCAGGAAAGCGCCGCGGCGGGACCGAGATCAACGGCCGGGGCGGAAGAAGTGGTGCTACCTGCGACGGTCTGAACAGCCATGATGGCGGAGGTCCCTTTCTCCTCATCTTCCTTGCGACGCATTTCGCCGCAAGACGGAATTGGCACCTTCCCCACCGTGACCTCGCGGTCGGCGGGAGGGTTGCCGGGACTTCAACGGGCCGTTCCCTCAGTCCCTCTGGATGAGCTCCTATGGCGCTGGATCTTCGATCCAGGCGTTTATGTGCGGTCCGACCCCGACATGCGAGGGCCCTACGCGTTGTTCAAGACTGTAACCGAAGCACCGGACCGTTGAGATAGTCGTCCGAACCGCGAGATGGATCACACACAGGGAGTGCCGACCGTGCTCGAAGAGGTGGAACGCTGGCTGACCAGGCGTTCCTGGTCGTCCGGCGACCGCCCGCTGAACCGGCTCACCGACGCCCGGAACGCCGATCCGCGCGCCACGTCCGTGAGCGTGGTGCTGCCCGCGCTGAACGAGGAGGCCACGGTCGGCGCGATCGTGGCGACGATCCGCCGGGAGCTGATGGAGAAGGTCCGGCTCGTCGACGAACTCGTGGTGATCGACTCCGGCTCCACCGACGCCACCGCCGCCGTGGCCCGGGCGGCGGGCGCCCGGGTGGTCCACCGGGACGCGATCCTGCCCCGGATCCCGGCCCTGCCCGGCAAGGGCGAGGTGCTGTGGCGGTCACTCCTGGTGACCAGCGGCGAGATCGTCTGCTTCGTCGACGCCGACCTCAAGGACTTCTCCGCGGACTTCGTCTCGGGCACGGTCGGACCGCTGCTCACCGACCCGTCCGTTCAGTTCGTCAAGGCGATGTACGACCGTCCGCTCGGCGACACCGCAGGTCAGGGTGGCCGGGTCACCGAGCTGGTGGCACGTCCGCTGCTCAATCTGCACTGGCCCCAGCTGGCCGGGTTCGTGCAGCCGCTGGGCGGCGAGTACGCGGTGCGGCGCTCCCTGCTGGAGCGGCTGCCGTTCCCGGTCGGTTACGGAGTCGAGCTGGGGCTGCTGGTGGACGCACTGCACACGGTGGGCCTGGACGCCCTGGGCCAGGTCGACGTAGGCGTGCGCAGACACCGCCACCAGGACGGGCAGGCGCTGGGCCGGATGGCGGCGGCGATCTACCGCACGGCGCAACTGCGGCTCTCCCGGGGCCATCTGGTGCGGCCCGCGCTGACCCAGTTCGAGCGCGGCGAGGACGGCTTCGTGCCCCGTACCCACGCGGTGGACACCGAGGAACGGCCGCCCATGCGGGAGATCGAGGAGTACGCGGAGCGCCACGCGGCGTGAGGGTGGCGGACGGCCGGTGCGCACCACACCGCGGGAGGGGCGGGAGATCCGGGGGGGGTCAGGCGGTCCAGGAGGTCCGGGAGGCGTTTGGAGGCTTCCCGAACGGGCTAGGTTCCGCTACATGGTCTCCGAGCACGCCGAACCCGCAGCCGCCTCCACCGCCCAGGTCCTCGTCGCGTCCAACCGCGGCCCGGTCTCGTACACGCTCGGCGAGGACGGGACGCTCGACGCCAAGCGCGGCGGCGGAGGTCTCGTCTCCGGGCTGAGCGCCGTCGACGACAAGCTGTGGGTGTGCGCGGCCCTCGGCGACGGGGACCGCGAGGCGGTGCGGCGGGGGGTCGGGGAGCCGGGCGTGCGGATGCTCGACATCGACGCCGAGGTCCACGCCGACGCGTACAACGGCATCGCCAACTCGGTGCTGTGGTTCGTCCACCATCTGCTCTACCAGACGCCACTCGAGCCGGTCTTCGACGCGGAGTTCCGCCGTCAGTGGGCCTCGTACGAGACGTACAACCGGGCCTTCGCCCGGGCGCTCGCCGAGGAGGCGGGCCCCGGGGCGTCGGTCCTCGTCCAGGACTACCACCTGGCCCTGGTCCCCGGCATCCTCCGTGAGCTGCGCCCGGACCTCAGGATCGGCCACTTCTCGCACACCCCGTGGGCGCCCGTCGACTACTTCCGGCTGCTGCCCGACGACATCGCGGAGCAGTTGCTGCGCGGCATCCTCGGCGCGGACCGGGCCGCGTTCCTGACCCGGCGCTGGGCGGACGCGTTCATCGGCTGCTGCACGGAGATCCTCGGCGGGACGGGCCGGACCAGGATCGGGGTGCACGGCCTCGGGGCGGACGCGGACTTCCTGCGCCGGCGCTCGCACGAGGCCGATGTGGACGAGCGGATGGTGGCGCTGCGGGAGCAGGTGGGCGAGGGCCGGAAGACCATCGTCCGGGTGGACCGCACCGAGCTGTCCAAGAACATCGTGCGCGGCCTGCACGCGTACCGGGCCCTGCTGGACGCCCACCCCGAGTGGCGCGAGCGCGTCGTGCACATCGCCTTCGCCTACCCCTCCCGGCAGGACCTCGCCGTCTACCGGGACTACACGGCGGCGGTACAGACCCTCGCCACGGAGATCAACGGGGTCTACGGAACGGAGAGTTGGACACCGGTCGTCCTCCACGTCAAGGACGACTTCGCCCGCTCGCTGGCCGCGTACCGGCTGGCGGACGTGGCCCTGGTCAACCCGATCCGCGACGGGATGAACCTGGTCGCCAAGGAGATCCCCGTCGTCTCCGACCACGGCTGCGCGCTCGTGCTGTCACGGGAGGCGGGGGCGTACGAGGAGCTGGGCGAGGACGCGATCGTGGTGAACCCGTACGACGTGACGGGCACGGCCGAGGCCCTGCACGAGGCCCTGACGATGAGCGGCGACGAGCGGGCGGGACGCACGAAGCGGCTGGCCGGGGCGGCGACCGCGCTACCGCCCCAGCAGTGGTTCCTGGACCAGCTGGAGGCGCTGCGGCAGGGGTGAGCGCACGGGGCCGCGCGCCGGGGCTTCCCCTGCCGGTGGGACCTCGCGTCGGGCTCAGCCGACGGCCGGGCACCCGGGGGCCGTACACCGGCCCGAGGCGCCCGGCGGCGTTCCGCCGGGCGCCTCGGCTACAGCCGCTCCGCCAGCGCCGCCAGGAAGTCCACCACGGCGGCCGGGCCCGGCACCGACAGGTCCGCTCTTTCGGCCAGTTCGGGCACCTCGGCGCTGCCGCTGCACACCAGGAGGCCGGGGACGCCGTCCGGGCCCTCGGTCCGCAGCTTCTCCACCGCGGCGAACGCGGCGAGGTCCCCGAGGTCGTCGCCCGCGTAGATCACGGACTCGGCGTCCAGCTCCGCGACGAACATGGCGAGCGCTACGCCCTTGTCCATGCCGGCCGGGCGCAACTCCAGTACCAGACGTCCCGGTTCGACGATCAGCCCGTGTTTCGCGGCCAGCTCGCCGAGGGGGCCGCGCAGGGTCTCGAAGGTCGCCTGCGGATCCTGCGCGCGCCGGGTGTGGACAGCGAAGGCCTGCCCCTTCTCCTCGATCCAGGCGCCGTTCGCGGAGTCGAACTCGTGCAGCACCCGGGGGAGTTCGGCCCGTGCGGCGGCGACCCCGGGGTGCGGGGCACGGGTGTTGACGGTGCCGGTCACGGCGTCCCAGCGTTCGGCGCCGTAGTGTCCGAGCACGACGAGGTGCTCCAGTCCGGGGACACCCGCGAAGCCTCCGTAGCGCACCGCGAGGCCCGCCGGGCGGCCGGTGATCACGGCGACGGCGGCGACCTTCGGCGCGAGCGCGGCGAGCGCAGCCACCGTGCCGGGGTGGGCGCGGGCCTGCTCGGGGTCCGGGACGATCTCGGCGAGCGTGCCGTCGAAGTCGAGGGCGACGACCGCGCGGTCGGGCCGGGCGAGTACGGCGTCGAGCCCCTCGCGTCCGGCCGGGGTGGTCGGGTTCGGCAGATGTGCGGAGTGACTGCCCATGGGGCGAGCCTATGCCCTGGGCCGGTTGATCACGAGTGCTGATCACCAGTATCCGCGGGGCCGACGCCGAACTCGTGCAGTGCCCCGGGACGACTGCCGGCCGGTTGATCAAGCGTGTTGATCGACCCGGATCGCGGGGCCGGCGACGACTACTCACGGGCACCCGCGAGTTCGACCGGCCGGGTCCGCAGGGCGAACGAGGCCGGCAGGGCGGCGGAGACTGCGGCCAGGAGCGCGGCGGCCGCGACGACGAGGCCGAGCGTTCCCCACGGCACGACGACGGCGGACGGGACGCCCAGCAGTGCCAGCGCGCACCACACCACCAGCAGGTTCACCGCCGCGACCACGCCCCCGAGCACGGCGCCCACCCCGACCGCCGCCACCGCCTCGGCTGCGACGAGCCGCAGGATCTGAGGGGCGGTGGCTCCGGCGAGACGGAGCACGGCGAGATCGCGGACCCGGTCGGAGGTGGCCATGACCAGGGTGTTGGCCAAGGCCGTCGCCGTGCAGAGAAGGGCGATGCCGAGAATCATCCGGAGCCCGGTCCTGGTGGAGTCGTTCGTACGCGGGCCGTTCGCGGCCAGCCATTCGGCACGGGTCGTCACCAGCGTGCCGGTGGCGTCCCCTGCGGTACGCAGCGCGGCGGCGACGGCCCGCCGGTCACCGCCCTCGGCCACCTTGACATCGATCCGGTCGACGTCCGCGCCCCCGGAGTTGCGCCGGGTGACGTACACGCCGTTGTCGCCCGTTCCGGTCGCCAGGACGGCGGCGATCCGCAGCGAGGCCCTACGGCCGTCGCCCAGCCAGACGGTCACCCGGTCGCCGACCCGCGTGGTCAGCCACTCCTCGTTGACGACGATCGTGCCGTCGTCGAGATCGGCGAGCCGGCCCGCCGTCACCGGCAGCTCCGACACGGCGGCCAGCCGGGCGGGGTCGACCGCGCGCGCCTCGGAGGTGACGAGGGCCGTGTCCTCTTCGAGGACGGTGACGGCCGTGGACCGCGAGACGCTGACCACGGCCCCCTCGACGGCCCGCGCCCGCTGCACGAAGGCGGGTGCCAGCGGCCGGCCCTCCTGCCCCGGCGTCACCACGAAGTCGGCGGTCGTGGCGGTGCTCACCTCGGTGGCCCTGGCCTCCTCCAGGGTGGCGACGGTGCCCGTCAGGGTGGCGGCGAGGGCGACGGTGATGAGGACGGGGGCGGCGACGGCCGCGGTCCTGCGCACCCCGGCGGTGGTGTTCTCCCGGACGAGCAGGCCGGTGGCGCCGGGCAGCCGCGCGGGCAGCCAGGTCAGCAGCCGGCCGACGGGGCGCACCAGGACGGGGGCCAGGAGGGCGCAGCCGACGACGAGGAGCATGGGCCGGGTGACGTAGGACTTGCGGCCCAGCAGGTCGCCGGGGTCGACGGCCAACGCCAGTGCGGGCAGGCCCAGTCCGGCGAGCAGGACCAGGACAGCGGCCACCCAGCGGCTCGCCGGCATGACCCGGCTGTCGACGGCCGCCTCGCGCAGCGCCTCGGTCGGAGCGGTCCGCCCGGCCCGGTGGCAGGAGACGAGCGCCCCGGCCGTGGCGACGAACACCCCGGTCCAGAACGCGGTGTGCAGCGGCCAGGAGGCGTCGCCGAGGGCGAACCAGGGCGGTGCGAGACCTCCCTCGACCATCCGGCCGACGAGCAGGGGCGCGCACCTGGCTCCGAGCCACACGCCCGCGGCCGAGGCGAGGAGGCCGACGACGACCGCTTCGGCGCACACCGTACGGCGGATCTGGCCGGGCGTCGCACCGGCCGTTCGCAGCAGGCCGAACTCCCGCCGCCGCCCGGCCACGGCGAACGAGAACGTCGAGGCCACGACGGCGGCGGAGACGAACAGGGTGATGCCCGCGGCGGTCCCGAGCAGGGCGTTGACGGAGACCAGGGCCTGGGCGTCGCGGTCCGGGTCCGGGTCGGCGCGGCGGCGGTCGTGGCCGGTGAGGACGTCCATGCCGCTGTCCGGCCCGAGCGCCCCGCGTACGGCGGTGGCGTCGGCGTGCACCACGAGGGCGTCGATGTCCGGTGAGATCCGGGCGGCCTCGTCGTCGGTGAAGAAGACGGCGTCCTCGAAGCCCCGGCCGGCCACGGTGCCGACGACGGTCCGGGTGTCGTTCCCGGCCGGGGTGCGGACCCGGACGCGGTCACCGGTACGGAGCGGGGCGCCGCCGGACCCCGTGGTGACGACGACCTCGCCGGGGGCGGCGGGGGCCCGGCCCGAGGTGAGACGGTACGGGGTCGCGGCCGCGACCGGCCACGGGTGCCCGACGCGGACCCCGGCTCCCTGGCCGGTACGCGACTCCTCGGCATCGGGACCGGTAAGCGACTCCTCGGCGCCTTGGCCGGTACGAGGCTCCTGGGCGGTACGAGGCTCCTCGCCGTCAGGGCCGGTACGAGGAACCGTGACGTCCGCCGGGAACGTCCGGTCCTCCACCGTGCGGCCGAGGGCGGCCAGTCGGTCGGCGATCCGCGGGCGGACCGGTCCGGGGCGGTCGAGCGGCTTGCTCCGGGTCCCGGTCGGGGTGTCGATACGGAGGCGATCGGCGGCCCGGACGACGACGGGGGCGGCGCCGAACCGTTCGGGTCCGCGCTCCGGGGCGTCGAACGTCGCGGCGAGGGCGAGTCCGGTGGCCGCGATCAGGCCCACGCCCAGGGCGAGGGCGACGAAGGACCCGACGAAGGTGACCCAGCGTGTGCGCAGCCCGCACAGTGCCAGCGTCAGCACGAGACCACCTCCGGGGAAGCGGACGCAGGGCGAGCCGGGGCAGCCGAAGCGGCGCCCGCTGCCATCCGGGCCGCGACCCGCTCCGCAGAGGGCGCGTCCAACTCGTCCCGGATACGGCCGTCGGCGAGGAAGACCACCCGGTCGGCGAAGGAGGCGGCGACCGGGTCGTGGGTCACCATGATCACGGTGCGCCCCTCGTCGGTCATCGCACGCAGCAGGCCGAGCACCACGCGCCCGGCGGTGGAGTCCAAAGCCCCGGTCGGTTCGTCGCCGAAGAGCACCTCGGGCCCGGTCACCAGGGCGCGGGCGATCGCCACCCGCTGCTGCTGGCCTCCGGAGAGCTCGCCGGGCCGGTGGCCGCCCCGGTCGCTCAGCCCGACCTGGTCCAGCGCGTGGAGCACCTCGGCCTTGCGCGGCCGTCGGCCGGCGAGCCTCAGGGGCAGCGACACGTTCTGCGCGGCGGTCAGGGAGGGCAGCAGGTTGAACGACTGGAAGACGAAGCCGATCCGCCCCCGGCGCAGTCGGGTCAGCCGGGCCTCGCTCAGCCCGGTCAGATCGGTCTCGCCGAGCAGCACCCGGCCGCCGGTCGGCCGGTCCAGGCCCGCGACGCAGTGCAGGAGCGTCGACTTTCCGGAGCCGGAGGGCCCCATGACAGCGGTGAACGTGCCGCGGGGAATGGTCAGGCTGACATCGTCGAGCGCTTTCACCGTGCTGCCGCCACGGCCATAGGAACGGGTCACGGACCGGAGCCGAACGGCCGGTACCTGACCGGCGCTTGCTGCTGGATTCATGAGCTCCACTCAACCGGCGGCGCTCGCACGGCACATCGCAGCGAGAGGGGGCTCCCATGGTGGAGCCAGCTCCACCATCCCCGTGGCAGAGAAGAGGGTGGCCGCCCGGGGGGACCCTCTCGTAGCGTGCCCGGCATGCTCTCCCCCAGCCCGCCGCCCGCGTCCCCGGAACCCCGGCCGCCCCTCCCACCGGCCACCCTCCAGACTCCTCCCCGGTCCCTGTCCCGATCCCTGCCCCGGTCCCTCCCCCGAGCCCTGTCCCGGCGGCTCCTCGGCGGCCGGCCGTGGCGTGCCGCGCTCTACCTCCTGACCAGCGTGCCCCTCGGCGTCGCGACACTGGTGGCGCTGCTCCTGCTGGCGGTCGCGGGCAGTGCGCTGACCGTCCTCGTCATCGGCGTGCCGCTGCTGCTGACGCTCGTCCTCGCCGGGATTCCGCTGGCCGCGCTGGAGCGGCGCAGGCTCCGGCTGATCGACCCGGCGCCCCTCCTCGATCCCCACCGCGAACCGCCCGAGCCGGGCCTTGCCTCCTGGCTGCGGACCCGGCTCCAGGAGCGGTGCACCTGGCGGGAGTTGGCGTACGCGCTGCTCTTCGCGTTCGTCCTGTGGCCGCTGGAGGCGCTGGCCGTCGGCAGCGTTCTGCTGGTGTGCGGCGGGCTGATCGGAACCCCGGTGATGATGGCGGCGGGCGGGGACGGGGAGGCGCGCGTCCTGAAGCTCTGGCTCGCCGACTCCTGGCCGGAGGCGTTCGCGGTGCTGCTGGCGGGGGTGGTGCTGCTGCCGTTGCTGACCTGGCCGCTGGAGGTGGTGGCCCGGGGCAGGGCCGTACTGACCCGGGCGCTGCTCTCCCCGCCGGACTCCGCACTCGACTCCCGGATCGCGGAGCTGGACCGGTCGCGGACGCGGCTGGTGGACGCTTTCGAGGCGGAACGCCGCCGTATCGAACGCGACCTGCACGACGGGGCGCAGCAGCGGCTGGTGGCCCTCTCCATGACGCTGGGCCTCGCCCGGCTGGAGAGGCCCGCCGAACCGCTGGGCGGACTGCTGGACCGGGCGCACGAGGAGGCGTCGGTCGCGCTGGTGGAGATCCGCGAGCTGATCCACGGGATCCATCCCCATATCCTCACCGACCGGGGCCTGGAGGCCGCCGTCGAGGACCTGGCGGACCGCTCGCCGATCCCGGCCGAGGTGCTCCTGGCCGTACCGGACCGGCTGCCCGAAGCCGTCGAGACCGCGGTCTACTTCGCGGTCAGCGAGGCTTTGGCGAACGTGGCGAAGCACAGCGGGGCGGGCCGCGTGACGGTGACCGGCGCGACCACGAGGAGGTGGCTGACGGTGGAGGTCGAGGACGACGGGCGCGGGGGCGCGCGCCTGGGCGGGACGGCCAACGGGAACAGGGGACGACCGGCGAACGGGGACGGGGACGGCACGGCGAACGGGAGCGGGGGACGGACAGCCGACGGAGACAGGGACGGGGTGGCGAACGGGAGCGGGGGACGGACAGCCGACGGAGACAGGGACGGGGTGGCGAACGGGAGCGGGGGCGGGACGGGCCTTCAGGGCGTCGCCGATCGCCTCTCGGTGCTGGGCGGGACCCTGCTACTGTCCAGTCCGCCCGGGGGGCCGACGGTGTTCCGGCTGGAGGTTCCCTGCCCGCCCGCCCGATCGAGGACCTGATGCTGCGCGTCGTACTGGCCGAGGACAGTGTGCTCCTGCGCGAGGGCCTGGTCGGCCTGCTGGAGCGCTTCGGGCACCGGGTCCTCGCCGCGGTGGGCACCGCCGACGAGCTGACGGCCGCCGCCCTGGAGCATCGCCCGGACATCGTGGTGACCGATGTCCGGATGCCGCCCGGCTTCTCGGACGAGGGCCTGCGGGCCGCGGTCGCACTGCGCGAGAGGCTGCCGGGGCTGCCGGTGCTGGTGCTCAGCCAGTACGTTCAGCGCACCTACGCCGAGGACCTGCTGGACGCCTCGGACGGTACGGGGGTGGGCTATCTGCTCAAGGAGCGCATCGGCCACGTCGAGGAGTTCGCCGACGCGCTGCGCCGGGTCTCCGAGGGCGCCACGGTGGTGGACCCCGAGGTCGTACGGCAGTTGATCCGGCGCCGCCGCGACCCGCTCGCCCGGCTCACCGCCCGCGAGGTGGAAGTGCTCGCGCTGATGGCGGAGGGCAGGTCCAACGCGTCCGTCGCCGAGGCCCTGCACGTCGGCGAGGGCACGGTCAGCAAGCACTTCGGGTCGATCCTCACCAAGCTCGACCTCGACGTCTCGGACGCCACCAACCGCCGGGTGCTCGCGGTCCTGGCGTTCCTGCGCGGCTGAGCCGACCGCCCCGCCTCGGCCTCCCAAGAAGGCTTCCACCGACTCCCGCGCCCCACCCCACCCGACCCACCTGTCCCGCCTGTCCCGCCTCCGGCGACCACCCGGCGACCACCCGGGCTTGACAGCCATTCCCCCACGACTCCATGATTCCATTAATTGACTAATGGAATTGAGGTGAGGCGCGTGGCGGACACGGGCACTCCGAACGCGACATCCGGTAGCTGGGCGCTGGAAGCCCGCGGCCTGGGCAAGCGCTACCGGCGCGGCTGGGCGCTGCGCGACTGCTCCTTCCGGATCCCGGCCGGCCGCATCTGCGGCCTGGTCGGCCCGAACGGGGCGGGCAAGAGCACCCTGCTCGGACTGGCGACCCGACAGGTGCAGCCGACCACCGGCGAACTGCGGATCTTCGGCGTACCGGTCGACAACGCCGCCGTGCTGCCCACCTTCGCGTTCCTCGGCCAGGAGAAGCCGCTGTTCAAGCGGTTCACCGTGGCCGACACCCTGCGCATGGGCGCCGAACTGAACCCCGGCTGGGACGCGGCGGCGGCGACGCGCATCGTCCGCTCGGGCGACGTCCCGCTGCACGCGAGGGTCGGCACGCTCTCCGGCGGTCAGCGCACCCGCGTGGCCTTCGCGCTCGCCTTCGGCAAGCGGCCGGACCTGCTACTCCTGGACGAGCCGATGTCGGACCTCGACCCGCTGGCCCGCGACGAGATGAGCACCCTGCTGATGGCGGAGGCCGTCGAGCGCGGCACCACGGTGGTGATGTCCTCGCACATGCTGACCGAGCTGGAGGACATGTGCGACTACCTGCTGGTCGTCTCCGAGGGGCGGATCCGGATGGCCGGTGACGCCGACGCGCTGGTCCCGGCCCACGCGCTGGTGACCGGCGTGGCCAGGGACGGCTCGCTGCCGCCCGAGCTGGCCGACCACACCGTCATCGAAACCCGCCTCCAGGGGCGGCAGTTCCAGGCGATGATCCGGCCGAAGGCTCCACTCCCGGCCGACTGGGAGAGCGCCGAGCCCTCCCTGGAGGAAGTCCTCCTCGCCCATCTCCGCTCCCCGGACGCGCCCTCGCTCTACACCCAGGGCGCCCGCGTCGAGGCCGAAGGGACCCAGGCCGCATGAGCACCACCCTCACCGAGAAGCCCGCCGTGTCCGACTCCGGACGCCGCCTGCTGCGCGGAATGCCGTGGCTCGTCGTACGCCAGCACCGGGTCGCGCTGGCCTGCGTCCTCGGCCTCACACTGCTGACCGCACTCTGGATCGCGTACGAGCGCAACGAGCTGGTCCAGCTGCTCGACGCGAAGGGCTGGCCGGAGAAGGACGCCGGCCTGCGGATGGAGGACGACCGCGGTTACGGGTACATCACCTCCATCCTCGGCGGCCTCCCCCTGATCCTCGCCGTCTTCATCGGCGCCCCGCTGATCGCGGGCGACCAGGAGAACGGCACCGCGCAGCTCGTCACCACCCAGTCCACGACCCGCCGCCAGTGGCTGATCGCCAAGCTGGGCCTGGCCTACACCCTCGCGCTGGTCTCCGGCGTGGTGCTCTCCGCGCTGTTCACCTGGTGGTGGAGGCCGCACCGCTCGGTCTTCCTCGGCGAGTGGATCGACGGCGTGATCTTCGACAACACCGGGCCCGTCCTGCCCGCGTTCCTCCTCTTCTTCACCGCGGCGGGCATCACCATCGGCGTCCTGATCCGCCGGGTGCTCCCGGCCATGGTGGTCGCGTTCCTCTTCACGGCGATCACCACCATGATCGTCTGGGACGAGGTGCGCGTACGCCTCGGCGTCACCCAGATCTTCACCTACCCGATGGGCAGCGAACTCCCGGCCCGCTACGCCGAGGTGCACGAGGTGGACCGCTGGGTCGGCAGCGCGGACGGGGCCCTGTACGGCTGGGGCACCTGCGTCAAGGCGACCGAGAAGGCGCATAACGCGTGCATCAAGGAGCACGGCATCGTCAACGACGTGGTCGAGTACCTCGGCTACGACCAGATGGCGTCGATGCAGTGGACCGCGGCAGGCCTCCTGCTCGCCGGGACGGCCCTGCTCACGGCGTTCACCCTGTGGCGGGTCGCCCGCCGCCCGCTGTGAACATCGCCCTCTCCTCCTACGTAAAATGTCGCAATCGAGCGGAAGGTGAAGACCGTGGTCGTGTTCCGCATCGACCGGCGCAGTGGAGTGGCGACCTATCTCCAGATCGTCCGGCAGGTCGAGCAGGCGCTGCGCATGGGCGCACTGGAGGAGGGCGACCGGCTGCCCACCGCGGCCCAGGTCGCCGCGACCACCAAGGTCAACCCGAACACGACCCTGAAGGCCTACCGCGAGCTGGAACGCATGGGCCTCGCCGAGGTGCGCCAGGGAGCGGGCACGTTCATCACCCGCTCCCTCGCGCAGCCCCAGTCCGGCCCCGGATCTCCGCTGCGCTCCGCGCTCGCCGACTGGCTGGACCGGGCCCGCGCCGAGGGCCTCACCGGGCAGGACGTCACGGCCCTGTTCCACGCGGCGTTCGAGAGCGCCTACCCGGGCGAGGCGCCGGACTGACCGACACCGGTCAGGCGCGGTCGCACCGGTAGCCGCCGCCGGGGGCGGGGCCGACGTCGCACTGGATGCCGGACCCCGGCGACGGCGAGGAACGAGGGGTCGGTGTCGCGGCGCACACCAGTGGAACGACCTTGTCCACCAAGGCCGTTCCACCATTGCTCCGCCGTCCGCCTACAGCCGTCCGTCACGGACGTCACGGACGTCACCTTCGCGGTGTCCTCGCAGCGCCCGGCCCCCTGTACGCCGGCGACGAGTGTGACCGCGCTCCGCCCCGACGACACCGGGCGACACCCTGATCAGCCCCTCCCTCACCGTCAGCCTGCTGAGGCACCACCGGGACGCCGGCCGGCCCAGGACCGCGCAGCCGATGGACGCACTGACGAGCGGGGAAACGGAGATCGCCCGCCTGGTCGCCAAAGGAATGACCAACGCGGAGATCGGGGCGGAGCTGTTCATCTCGGCCGGTACGGCCAAAACGCATGTGGCCAACGTCCAGCGCAAGCTGAGCGTCCGCAATCGGGTCGGCATCGCCGCCTGGATCTGGGGCAACGGACTGGAGGAGTGACCCCGGCGGGGACCACCACGAAACCACGAAAGCCCAGCTCAGAGACTTCTGAGCTGGGCATAGAGAGACTGCTTCAGAAGGAGATCAGATCCTGCCGAGGTCGACCTCCGCGGTGAAGGGCGCCGAAACCTTGACGACGCCGGTGAACACCTCCCCGTCCCGGTAGGTCCTGGTAGCGGGGTCGAGAACGTAGGTGTACACAAGAGGGACGCCGGTCGCGGCCTGCTCAACCCTCCAGTAGAAGGCGATGCCCGACTTTGCGTACTGATCCGTCTTCACGATCCGGTCGGTGGTCTCCGACCCCGGCGAGACAACCTCCACAACCAGCAGCACGTGCTCAGGGCGGGTAGGCGTGATGTCGATCGTGTCCGCGCGGTACACCACGACATCCGGGCGCCGATTCGTGAGCGGGACGTCTTGAAGGCGGACGTCGAAGTCGGTATCGGCGTTCCCATCAGGGCCCGCAGCCGCTTCCAAGGCATTCGCCAGGATCCGAGCGAACCGGTTGTGGCGCTTGGGCGCACTGGGGCTCACAACGATCATCCCTGCGTGGATGCACGAGCAGATCACCCCCGTCGAGCGCCGGGATCCGCTGAAGATCAGCGGTCACTACTCGGTGGGCGTTGCCGAGCCTCAGCCACCCGAGCACACCAAACGATATCTACTCAATCAAGAAAATGATATCGTTTGATGTGCTCGAGACCCAAAGGAGGCCCGCATGGCAAGGACAGTGATCGACCTCGACGAGACCATGGTCGCCGAGGCCATGCGCATTTTCGGCACCAAGACAAAAGCCCAGGCCGTACGTCTCGCCATGGAGGACGCCGTCAAACGGCACCTGCGGCAGGAGGGCTTCGACGCCATGGACACCGGCGACTTCGACTTCAGCGAGATCATCGAGAGCACTGGCCCTCGCAACGCCGACGGAACTCTCAAGCGTGAGGGCGGTCGCGCCGCCTGATGCAGGATCGCTACCTGATCGACAAGTCCGCTCTCGCACGCTGGACGAAACCCGGCGTCAGAGAGGTGCTGAAGCCTCTCCACGAACGCTATCTGCTCGCGGTCTGCCAACCGACCGAGTACGAGATGATCCACTCAGCTCGGGACACTGCCGAGGCAACGCGTATCAGCACCTGGCTCCACGCCTTCGACTATCTGCGCAGCGACGACGACACGTTCGCCCGCGCACTGGAAGTCCAGCGCCACACTCTCAACGCAGGATTCCACCGGGCTCTGTCACTGCCTGACCTTCTCATCGCTGCGACAGCGGAGCTGAGTCGGCTGACCGTGCTCCACTACGACGGCGACTTCGACATGATCGCTTCCCTCACCGGCCAACCCACCGAGTGGGTAGTACCGCCTGGCAGCGCGGACCGCTGAGAGCGCCACCACGCTTCCTCAGCTGTCTATCGGGCCGACCGGCGTCAACTACTGAGCAAGGATGTGGTGAGGAGCCACGAACGATGCTCTGTTGATCTCCAGGGCCCATGGCAGAGATATCACAACGGTAATGGTGAGATGCCGGCAACGAATCCGCTCGTCAAGCCATTGAACCGTCTCAGGCCGATCCAACACCTTGAGCAGGTCACGGCAGAAGAAGGCCCGACAGAAGGAGGTCAAAGACGTAGGCCACGACGGCCTACCCTGCCTGCGCCCGGCAGGGTTCCCTTCGACGCGGCACGCCGACATGATGAGTTGTCGTGGAGAACTACGTGATTCCCCTCTCGATCGCAGTCATTGGACTGGCTGCCACCGCTGTAGGCGCTCTCATCGGAGCGCGGTCAACCAGGTTCGGCGCGGAGCGGAATGCTGAAGTCGCTCGTCAACAGGTACGTGACCAAAGTGTCATTGAGCACGGTCACCGGCTGAGGCAGCAGCGTTTCGACACCTATGAGAGCTTCCTTGGCGCGTGGGACGAGTGCCTCAGGATCACTCAAGAATCCGCCGAGAATCATGATACGGACCTGGCCGGCCTCGCGAACCTCAGGAACGCCGCAGACCGGATGGCGGAACGCTCGCGACGTATCGCGCTACTCGGCCCCGAGGCAGTCACGCGTGCGGCAGACGAACTGACCGAGACGATGCGGAGCGACGTCGAAGTCACCACCGAATTCATCGAGGTGGCACAAGCCGCGCTCGCGGCGATCGACGATTCACGTCTGTCAGGGGACACCTTCCGAGAGGCCACCGACGAGCTCGTAAGACACACCGAGCGGGTTACCGCCCTGATGTGGGCGAACTTCGACGAGGGGGGAGCCTGCAAGATCTTGATGGCCACCCCTTGTTGGGAGAAGTGATGACGAGCGGCCAGCAGTATCAGCGAGCCTCCCAGGAAGCACTGCGAGCGCTGGAGTCGGACGCGGAGCAGCTCACAGGCGCTGCGGAACAGGCAGCTGGCACAGTGAGCACCCTCACTCAGAATAAGGAGGCGCGAGAAGACAGTCGAAAACGCTTCACTGCCGCAGTACAGCAGGCTCTCGGTACACCTCCCACGACCTCGGCGAACCCCGGAGCCCGGTAGGGCACATGCCCAACAGTCGAGATCCCACATGATCTTGTGGGACGCGCCGACGAAGCGTGGCAGGCCACCGCTTAACACCCTCCGCTCGCGCATCGCTCACGCAGGCCATCTCGCGGCACCCCCGCCCGAACCGCCTGCCACCCCAAAAAGAAAGACCCCAGGTCACGGCGAGTGACTCCTGGGGTCCTTCTGAGCCGCCTTCGGGATTCGAACCCGAGACCTACGCATTACGAGTGCGTTGCTCTGGCCAACTGAGCTAAGGCGGCATGCCCTGTCGCACTATGGTGCGATCAGCAGCGGAGCCAAGTCTACACAGTTTCCGGAGGCGCTCCGCACACGGCACCCCCGGCGGCGTTTGCGCTGGTCAGGGCAGGTTGGAGGGGCAGCAAGTCAGGTGCACTTCTTGCCGTCGGTGGGGGGAGTGCCCTCCAGGAGGTACGTGTTGATCGCCGTGTCGACGCAGTCGCTTCCCCGGCCGTACGCGGTGTGGCCGTCACCCTCGTAGGTGAGCAGGGTGCCGGAGGAGAGCTGCTCGGCGAGGGACCGGGACCACTTGTACGGGGTGGCCGGGTCGCGGGTGGTGCCGACGACGACGATCGGGTCGGCTCCCTTCGCCTCGGTGCGGTGCGGGGTGCCCGTGGCCTCGGTGGGCCAGTAGGCGCAGTTCAGGGAGGCCCAGGCGAAGCCGCGCCCGAAGACCGGGGAGGCCGTCTCGAAGTCCGGGACCGCCTTCTTGACCGCGTCGGGGCCGTCGAAGGCGGGCGGCAGGTCGAGGCAGTTCACAGCGGCGTTGGCGAACATCAGGTTCGCGTACTTCCCGTTCGGCTCGCGCTCGTAGTAGCTGTCGGCCAGGGACAGCAGACCGGAGCCGTCGCTGCGCTGCGCGCCCGCCAGCGCCTCGCGGAGCTGCGGCCAGGCCGCCTCGTCGTACATGGCGGCGATCACCCCGGTGGTGGCCAGGGACTCGCCCAGCTTGCGGTCGTCGCCGGTCGGGATCGGCTTGGCGTCCAGGTCCTTGAAGAGCTGCTTCAGCGCGGTCGCCGCGTCGGCGGTGGACGTGGTGCCGAGAGGGCAGTCCGGCTGCTCGACGCAGTCGGCGGCGAAGGACTGGAAGGCCCCCTCGAAGCCCGCCGTCTGGTCGCGGTTCATGTCGATGGCCTTCAGGGAGGGGTCCATCGCCCCGTCCAGGACGAGGCGGCCGACCCGCTCCGGGAAGAGGTCCGCGTAGGTGGCGCCCAGGAAGGTCCCGTACGACGCCCCGACGTAACTCAGCTTCTCGTCGCCGAGCAGGGCCCGCAGGACGTCCATGTCGCGGGCCGTGTCGACGGTGGAGACGTACGGGAGGATCTCGCCGCTCCGCTTCTCGCAGCCCGCCGCGAACTTCTCGAAGGACGCGCTCAGCTTCTTGACCTCCGCCTCGTCGTCGGGCGTCTGGTCGACCTGGGTGTAGGCGTCCATCTCCGGTCCGGTGAGGCACTCGACGGGTTCGCTGCGGGCCACGCCGCGCGGGTCGATCGCCACCATGTCGTAGCGGGCTCTCACCTGGGCCGGATAACCGAGTGCCGCGTACCCCTGGAGATAGCCGATCGCGGAACCGCCGGGGCCACCCGGATTCACCAGGAGGGAACCGATCCGCTCGCCCGGTCCTGTGGCCTTCTTGCGGGAGACGGCGAGCTCGATGTCGCCGTCAGCCGGCTTGTCGTAGTTCTTCGGCGCCTTCATCGTCGTGCATGCGAACCCCTCCACCCCGCAGTCTCGCCAGCTCAGCTTCTGCGCGTAGTACGACGACAGCCCCTCGGGGGCCGCGGTACCGGTGGCCGAAGCGCTCGGCGACGATCCACTGCCGCTGCAGCCGGAGATGAGGAGGCCGGCAGTGCCGATCCCGATGGCGAAGGTGCGGAGCAGCCGCCTGGTATCCATTCAGGGAGCGTATCCGCCGGGTGACGAGTCGCCCGATTCCCTGCTCATTCGGGTGAACAGGGTCCTGTCGTGGACGCCTTCAGCCCGCCCTCAGCGCCATCGTCATCGCCTCCACCGCGAGCAGTGGCGCCACATTGCGGTCCATCGCCTCCCGGCAGGCGATCACCGACTCGATCCTGCGCAGGGTCCCCGCTGGTGTCGACGACTCCGCGATCCGGTCGAGGGAGTCCTGCACATCCCCATGGGCGATGGCGATCCGAGAACCGAGCTGGAGCGCCAGCACATCACGGTAGAACCCGGTGAGCTCGGTCAGCGCCAGATCGAGGCTGTCCCGCTGCGTACGCGTCTTGCGGCGCTTCTGTCTGTCCTCCAGCTCCTTCATCGCCCCCGCCGTACCGCGCGGCATCCGGCCTCCGGCCACCCCGCCGAGCGCCGCCTTGAGATCCTCGGTCTCCTTGACGTCGACTTCCTCCGCCATCTGCTTGGCGTCGTCGGTTGCCGTGTCGATCAGCTCCTGGGCCGCCTTGAGGCAGCCGCCGACGTCGGCGACCCGCAGCGGAACCTTCAGCACCGCCGCCCGCCGCGCCCGCGCCCGCTCGTCCGTGGCGAGACGACGGGCCCGGCCGATGTGCCCCTGGGTGGCGCGCGCCGCGGAGTGCGCCCGCTCGGGGTCGACGCCGTCGCGGCGGATCAGGACGTCGGCCACCGCCTCCACCGACGGGGTGCTCAGAGTGAGGTGCCGGCAGCGGGATCTGATCGTGGGCAGGACGTCTTCGAGCGAGGGGGCGCACAGCATCCAGACCGTGCGCGGCGCGGGCTCCTCGACGGCCTTCAGCAGGACGTTGCCCGCACCCTCGGTGAGGCGGTCGGCGTCCTCCATCACGATGACCTGCCACCGGCCGACCGCCGGGGAGAGCTGGGCCCGCCGGACCAGGTCGCGGGTCTCCTTCACACCGATGGAGAGGAGATCCGTACGGATGACCTGGACGTCGGCGTGCGTGCCGATCAGGCTGGTGTGGCAGCCGTCGCAGAAACCGCAGCCGGGTGCGCCGCCCAGCGCCCGGTCCGGGCTGGTGCACTGGAGCGCGGCGGCGAAGGCCCGTGCCACCGTGGACCGGCCGGAACCGGGCGGTCCGGTGAACAGCCAGGCATGCGTCATCTTCGAACCCTGGTCCAGCGGCTTGCCGTGGGACACGGCGGTGACCAGAGCGTCGGCGTCCTTGGCGGCGGCGGCGAGCTGTTCCTGCACGCGGGTCTGTCCGACCAGGTCGTCCCATACGCTCATGGGTCACCGCCCTTCCGATGGTGTCGTGCCGTGCTGCGGAAGCGCGGTGCGTCCTCGCCCTCCGTCGTGGTCTTCCTCCATTGTGGGGGACGACACTGACAGTCCGGCCCGCCCACCCCTGGAGGGACGGACGGGCCGGGACTTCACCGTCGGCGGTGGGGCGGGGCGTCAGCCGCGCGGGCGACGTCCCCGGCCTGCGGGGCCGTCGTCCTCCTGGCCTCCGAGCAGCTCGTCCGCCAGGGTCGGCAGATCGTCCAGCGGAGTCTCCTCCGCCCAGTCCGGGCGGGGGCGCTTGCGGCGGCCCTGCTGCCGGTCGGGCGTCTCCCCGGCGTTCGGGTCCTCGACCTGCGGCAGTTCCCGGGTGCGCTCGTTCTCGCTCTCCGCGGGCGAGGCCGCCGGGCTCTCGTCCCGGAAGAAGCCCTGCGGCACCCGGTCGGAGGGCTGATCGGCGGAGACCGGCGGCAGCACGGCCGTCTCGTCCGCGTCCCGGGCCTGTCGCCGGTCCGCCGGTCCACCGGCCGCCGTCCGCCGGTCCTCCGGCCGCTGGTCCGTCACGCGCGGCAGCATCGCCGTCTCGTCGTCCCCGAGAGCGGAACCCGAACGTGCGCTCGTGCCCGCACCCGTACCGGATCCGGAAGGACGGTCGTCCTCCGGCCGGATTGCCGGGACCGGCTGCGTGATCTCGTTCGGGTTCACGATCGGTGTGGGCACCGTGAGCTCGTTCTCCGGGACGGACGGGCCTTCCGACTGCGAGGACGACCGGGAGGACGACTGCGAGGACGACCTGGAGGACGGCGACGACGAGTGTGAGGACGTCTCCGTCCGGGACGCCCGCTCCGCCTCCCGCGCCGCTTCCGCCCGGTCGGCCTCGACCCGCGCCGCCTCCGTACGGGCGGCAGCCTGGGCCTCGGCCCGGCGGCGGGCCTCCTCGGCACGCATCAGGGCCTCTTCGGCCCTGCGCTGCTTCTCCAGCCGCTGCGCCTCGGCCTCCTTGCGGAGCCGGGCCTCCTCCTCGGCCTGCTTGCGCAGGCGTTCCTGCTCGGCCTCGCGGACCCGCTCCTCGGCCTCCAGCCGGAGCCGGTCCTCCTCGGCACGCCGACGAGCCTCCTCGGCGCGCTGCCGGGCCTCCTCCGCCTGACGCTCGGCCTCACGGCGGCGGGCCTCCTCCAGCTCGCGCTGCTTGCGCTCCTCCTCCTCGGCGCGCAGCCGGGCGAGCTGCTCCTGGCGCTCCTTCTCCAGGCGCTCCTCCTCGGCCTTGCGCGCGGCCTCTTCCTCCGCCTTGCGCCGGGCCTCCTCGATGGCCTGGCGGCGGGCCTCCTCAATGGCCTCGATCTCGGCCTCGGAGAGCGGAAGGAGCTGGTCGAGCCGGTGACGTACGACCGTGGTGATCGACTCCGGCTCCTGGCCGGCGTCCACCACCAGATAACGCGCCGGGTCGGCGGCGGCCAGGGTCAGGAACCCGGACCGCACCCGCTCGTGGAATTCGACGGGCTCCGACTCCAGCCGGTCCGGCGCCTCGGTGAACCGCTCCCGCGCGGTCCTCGGGTCGACGTCCAGCAGCACCGTCAGATGCGGTACGAGGCCGCTCGTCGCCCACCGCGAGATCCGGGCGATCTCGGTCGGGGCCAGGTCCCGGCCCGCGCCCTGGTAGGCGACGGACGAGTCGATGTAACGGTCGGAGATGACGATCGCGCCGCGCTCCAGCGCCGGGCGGACCACGGAGTCGACGTGCTCGGCGCGGTCGGCGGCGTACAACAGGGCCTCGGCCCGGTTGGACAGCCCGGCGGAGGACACATCGAGCAGGATCGACCGCAGCCGCTTCCCGACCGGTGTGGCCCCGGGCTCACGGGTCACGACGACCTCGTGGCCCTTGGACCGGATCCAGTCGGCGAGCGCCTCGACCTGAGTGGACTTGCCCGCTCCGTCACCGCCCTCCAGCGCGAGGAAGAAGCCGGTGGCGGCCGGCGCGACCGCCGGGTCGCCGCCGCGCAGTGCCTCGCGCAGGTCCCGGCGCAGTGGTACGCCCGCCCGGTCGTCCGCCCTGGCGAGGACGAGGGCGGCGACGGGCAGCAGCAGCGCGCCGAGCAGCATCAGGGTGAACGCGGCCCCGCCGTGGGCGAAGACGAAGTCGCCGGCGACCAGGCGGTGCCGCCCGATCGCGGCGGCCAGCAGGGGGCCCGCGACCGCGCCGAGCGCGACGAGCACCCGGACGACGGCCTGGAGGTGCTCGGTGGTCCGGGCCTGCCGGAACGCCTCGCTCTCCTGGTCGATCAGGGTGTGCCCGGTGTTCGCGGCGACCCCGGCGGCGTAACCGGCGAGCAGGGCGATGGCGATCCCGGTCGCGGTGTCCGGCACCAGGCCGAGCGCGAGGAGCGCGAGACCGGTGACGGCCGTGGCCAGCGCCAGCAGGCGGCGGCGCGACAGGGCGGGCAGCACGTGGCGCGCGGTGCGGATACCGAGGGCGGTGCCGCCGGTCAGTCCGATGACCAGCAGCGCGAACGTCGCGGGCCCGCCGCCGAGGTCGTAGGCGTGCAGTACGGAGACGGCCGCGGCTGCGGCGACGGCTCCGGCGAGGGCCGCGCAGACCGCGACCAGCAGGGGGACGGCGCCGGTGCGGCCCTTGTCGGGACCGTTGCCGGTGGCGGGGCGGCGCAGGCCCTCCAGCGGGGAGCGCGGCCGGGACGTCTGCGTGGCCGGGAACTGAAGGAAGTACAGGATGGAGATGGAGGCGGCGAAGAGCCCGGCCGCGACGTAGGAGCCCAGGGCCGCCTGGTGGAAGGAGAACCACTCCAGGCCCGAGCCGAGGAGGTTGCCGACCAGCGTGGCGGCCAGCAGGACCACCCCGGCGGCGGGCACGGCGAGGAAGTTCGTACGCAGCGAAAGGCGGCGCAGGGCGTCGAGATGGTCGGGCAGGGGGCGTACGGCCGCGCCTTCGAGGGGCGGGGCGGGCAGCAGCGCCGGGGCGGCGCTGTCCTTGGCCACAGCCCACAGGCGCTCACCGGCGCCGGTCACGAAGACGGTGATGAGGACCATCATGAGCGCCTTGTCGGGCGTCCAGTCGATCCACAGCGGGGCGACGACCAGGAGCGCCAGGCGCAGCCCGTCCACCCCGATCATCAGCCATCGTCGGTCCAGCTTTCCGCCGGGCCCCGTGAGGGACGTCAGGGGCCCCAGGAGTACGGCTCCGAAGAACAGGGTGGAAAGGATCCGGGCACCGAAGACCGCGGCGACGGCGAAGGCCGCCCCGCGGTATCCGGTGCCGAATGAGCCCTCAAGGACCGCCGCTTGCAGCGACAGCAGCACCAGCACGAGAAGGGCGAGTGCGTCGCCGATACCGCCGACGAGCTGGGCGCTCCACAACCGCTTCAGCGGGGGAATACGCAACAGGGCCCGTACGGCGCGCTCGCGTGAGTCTGCGGCAAGTGTGTCGGAGGTGGGGCTCACGACCGTTGGCTGCTCGGCTCGCGTCATCCGCCCAGCCTATCGGCAGCGGTGCGGTGACCGTCGGCCCGTCCGAACATACGGACGCAGACAGCTTCCGGCCATGGTGCGCGAGACCCCCTTGCGCACCACCGCCGCGCACGCCTATGTGCCGCCGCCCGACACGCGTACGCGCCACCCTGCCCGCCACGCTTCCGTGCCACCGCCCGCGCACGCTTCCGTGCCACCGCCCAGCACGCTTACGCAGCGCCGCCCGGTACCTGGATCACGGGGATCGAGGTACCGGGCGGCGGGGTGCGATCCGCGCGATGCCGGGGTCAGTCGTCCGACAGGGCGGAGGAGGCGGCCGAAGCCGTCTTCTTCGCCGTCGCCGTCTTCTTGGCGGCCGTCTTGGCGGTCGTCGCCTTCTTGGCCGTCGTCGTCTTCGCCGCGGTCTTCTTGGCGGCCGTGGTCTTGGTGGCCGTCGTCTTCTTCGCGGCCGTCTTCTTGGCCGTCGCCTTCTTCGCCGGGGCCTTCTTGGCCGTCTTCTTCTTGGCGGGCCCCTTGGCGCGCTTCTCGGCGAGCAGCTCGTAGCCGCGCTCCGGCGTGATGTCCTCGACGCTGTCGTCGGTCCGCAGCGTCGCGTTGGTCTCGCCGTCGGTGACGTACGCGCCGAAGCGGCCGTCCTTCACCACGACCGGCGCGCCGCTGACCGGGTCGGTGCCCAGCTCCTTCAGCGGCGGCTTGGCCGCGGCCCGCCCACGCTGCTTGGGCTGGGCGTAGATCGCGAGGGCCTCTTCGAGGGTGATGTCGAAGAGCTGGTCCTCGGAGGTCAGCGACCGGGAGTCGGTGCCCTTCTTCAGATACGGGCCGTAGCGGCCGTTCTGCGCGGTGATCTCGACGCCCTCGGCGTCCTCGCCGACGACGCGCGGCAGCGACATCAGCTTGAGGGCGTCGGCGAGGGTGACCGTGTCCAGGGACATGGACTTGAAGAGGGAGGCGGTCCGCGGCTTCACCGCGTTCTTGCCGGTCTTCGGCGTCCCCTCGGGCAGTACCTCGGTGACGTACGGGCCGTAGCGGCCGTCCTTGGCGATGATCTGGTTGCCGCTGACCGGGTCGGCGCCCAGCTCGAAGTCGCCGCTGGGCTTCGCCAGCAGTTCCTCCGCGAGCTCCACGGTCAGCTCGTCGGGTGCCAGGTCCTCGGGGACGTCGGCCCGCTGGTGGCCCTCGGCGTCCTTCTCACCCCGCTCGATGTACGGGCCGTAGCGGCCGACGCGGAGCTTGATGTCGTTGCCGACCGGGAAGGAGGAGATCTCCCGGGCGTCGATCGCGCCGAGGTCGGTGACCAGTGCCTTCAGGCCGCCGAGATGGTCGCCGTCGCCGTTGCCCGCGTCGGAGGCCGCGCCGGCCACGGCGGTGTCCTCACCGGGCTGGGCGCCGAAGTAGAAGCGCTTGAGCCACGGCACGGACTGGGCCTCGCCCCGCGAGATGCGGTCGAGGTCGTCCTCCATGCGGGCGGTGAAGTCGTAGTCGACGAGTCGGCCGAAGTGCTTCTCCAGCAGGTTGACCACGGCGAAGGACAGGAAGGACGGGACGAGCGCCGTGCCCTTCTTGAAGACGTAGCCGCGGTCGAGAATGGTCCCGATGATCGATGCGTACGTCGACGGACGGCCGATCTCGCGCTCTTCGAGCTCCTTGACCAGCGAGGCCTCGGTGTAGCGAGCCGGGGGCTTGGTGGCGTGCCCGTCGACCGTGACCTCCTCGGCGGACAGCGCGTCGCCCTCGGTCACCTGCGGCAGCCGGCGCTCGCGGTCGTCCAGCTCGGCGTTCGGGTCGTCGGCGCCCTCGACGTACGCCTTCATGAAGCCGTGGAAGGTGATCGTCTTGCCGGAGGCGGAGAACTCGGCGTCCCGGCCGTCGCTCGCCCGGCCGCCGATCTTGACGGTGACGGAGTTGCCGACGGCGTCCTTCATCTGGGAGGCGACGGTCCGCTTCCAGATCAGCTCGTACAGCCGGAACTGGTCGCCGGTGAGGCCGGTCTCGGCGGGGGTGCGGAAGCGGTCGCCGGAGGGGCGGATCGCCTCGTGCGCTTCCTGCGCGTTCTTGACCTTCCCGGCGTACGTACGCGGCTTGTCGGGGAGGTAGTTCGCCCCGTACAGCTGCGTGACCTGGGCACGGGCCGCGGAGATCGCGGTGCCGGAGAGGGTCGTGGAGTCCGTACGCATGTAGGTGATGAAGCCGTTCTCGTACAGCTTCTGCGCCACCTGCATGGTCGCCTTCGCCCCGAAGCCCAGCTTGCGGCTCGCCTCCTGCTGGAGGGTCGTGGTCCGGAAGGGGGCGTACGGGGAGCGGCGGTACGGCTTCGACTCGACGGACCGGACCGCGAAGGAGGAGTCGGCGAGCGCGGCGGCCAGGGCGCGGGCGTTCGTCTCGTCCAGGTGCAGGGTCTGGGCGGAGCCGGCCTTCAGCTGCCCGTCGGGGCCGAAGTCGCGGCCCTGGGCGATCCGGCGGCCGTCGACCGCGCTGAGGCGGGCGGTGAGGGTCGAGGGGTCGGAGGCGTCACCGGTGCGGCCGGTGGCGAACTTTCCGGTCAGGTCCCAGTACTCGGCGGAGCGGAAGGCGATGCGCTCGCGCTCCCGCTCGACGACGAGCCGGGTGGCGACGGACTGCACGCGGCCCGCCGAGAGCTTCGGCATGACCTTCTTCCACAGGACCGGCGAGACCTCGTAGCCGTAGAGGCGGTCGAGGATACGGCGGGTCTCCTGGGCGTCGACCATGCGCTGGTTGAGCTCGCGCGGGTTGGCGACGGCGGCCCGGATCGCGTCCTTGGTGATCTCGTGGAAGACCATCCGGTGGACCGGGACCTTGGGCCTGAGCACTTCCTGGAGGTGCCACGCGATGGCTTCGCCCTCGCGGTCCTCATCGGTGGCGAGGAAGAGTTCGTCGGACTCGGCCAGCAGCTGCTTGAGCTTTCTGACCTGGGCCTTCTTGTCGGCGTTGACGACATAGATGGGCTGGAAGTCGTGTTCGACGTCCACTCCGAGGCGGCGGACCTCGCCGGTGTACTCGTCCGGGACCTCGGCCGCGCCGTTCGGGAGGTCGCGGATGTGCCCGACGCTCGCCTCGACGACGTATCCGGGGCCGAGATAGCCCTTGATCGTCTTCGCCTTGGCAGGCGACTCGACGATGACGAGTCGGCGGCCGCCCTGTGCGGTCTCGCTGGTCGGGGACAACTTCGCTCTTCTCTCCGGTCGACACTCGATGGGCATCCGGGCAGCGTCATGACGCTGCCCGCGGTGCTGTCGCTGCGGAGTGTGACGGTACAACCCGCCCCCGTGTCAAACGGCAAAAGCCCGCAACGGCCACTCGAACGGTAACCCGACTTCCGCCATTCCTGCCGCCCGGACCGCCGGGTCCGCGCCCCGCGGAGGCTTGGCCAGTGTCTTTTGGGCGGTGGTCGCGGTGTCCGCCGCCCAACCTGTCGGCCCGGGCGCCGCCCTGCCGGGGACGGGAATCAGACGAGCGTGAAGCACCACACGCCGAGGCCGAGAGAAACTACGCCGAAGAGCGTCGTGAGTGCGGTGGAGGCGACGGGGCTCACATCGTGCGCCACCGGCGCGCGGTGCAGGGCTCGCGCCCCTGTCCAGATCAGGAGGGCGGCGCCGAACAGCGCCAGGGCCGTACCGGCGAAGACTGCTGAGACGCTCTCCATGTCGTACCCCTAGACCGTCGTGGCGAACCACCCGGGGCGGGCCGGCCGGTCCCGGAGCCGGACCTCCGAGGTCCGGCACGGGGAGGTTGTCACCCCGGGGCATCGCCCACGCCAACCCAGGGTGAACAGCACTCCCCCGCCGACCAGCGGAACCCCATCGGCCGCGTACGGCGCGCACAGGGGCCGCACACGACCGGAATGCGCGGTCCGGGCGCGCCGGAGAGCGCGCCGAGCGGGAACGCACTGGTGACAAGGACGACACCGCCCGACCCGGGAGCGTCCTTGGCCCCGTACCGGAAGACAGTCGCAGCCACTGTCGTACGGACACGCCTCCAGGTCGCCGGTCGCCCGCACCTCCACACCCTCCACGCACCCCACGGCCTCCTGGACCCCCGGTGGTTCGCGGCCTACTGGACCCGCGGTACGACGCCGGGCGCCGGCTCCAGGAAGCCCTCCTCGACCAGCAGCCGGATCGCCTGCGGGGTGCGGTCGCGCAGGAGCACCGGGTCTTCCGCCATCAACTGTGCGATGGCGTCCAGGATCCGCCCGGCGGGCAGCGAGCCGTCGCAGACACCCGCGAACCCGGCGGCCACCGCGTCGACCTTGGTCGCCCGCATCATTCCGCGGTGCTGACGCAGCACCACGTGCTCGGGGTCCTCCGCGCCCGGCAGTCCGACCTGCTCCTGCACGACCTCGGCGGCGAGGGTGAAGTGCCCGGCGAGCAGCGCCGCGTCGTCCTGGTCGCGGAGGTAGTCCTGGCGGGCGAAGTGCTCCTGGACGGCCTGTCCGAGCGGTTGCCGCACCGCGTGCGGCCATTCCTCGACGAGGATCGAGGGGTTCCCGGCCGCTGCCGCCGCGGATTTACGCAGGGTGATCCAGCCGAACCCGACGGCCGTTGCGCCCCGTGCCTCGAACTCGTCGAGCCACGCCTCGTACCGCTCGGTGTACTCGGCGGGGTCGCTGCGGTGGTCGCCACTGTCCCGCAGCCACAACTCGGCATACTGCGTGACGTCCTGGACCTCTCGCTGGACGATCCAGGCGTCACAGCCGAACGGCACCCAGGAGCGCAGCCGGTCCTGCCACTTCTCGCCCTCCACGTGCTGCCAGTTGGCGAGGAACTGGGCGTAACCCCCCTCGTTCAGACGGTCGCCGGACTGCTGCACCAGCATGCGGCACAGGTCGTCGCCGCCCATGCCACCGTCCCGGTAGGTGAGGCGGGCACCGGGCGAGATGACGAAGGGCGGGTTGGAGACAATCAGGTCGAACGTCTCGGAGCCCACCGGCTCGAAGAGGGAGCCCTCGCGCAGGTCGGCGGGGGCGGCGCCGGACAGGGCGAGGGTGAGCCGGGTGAACTCCAGGGCACGAGGGTTGAGGTCGGTGGCGGTGACCCGGGTCGCGTGCTGGGCAGCGTGCAGTGCCTGGATGCCGGAGCCCGTACCGAGGTCGAGTGCCGAGACGACCGGCGCCCGGACGGTGATCCCGGCGAGGGTGGTGGAGGCCCCGCCGACCCCGAGGACGACGCCCTCCTCGCGCGAGCCGATCCCGCCCGCACCACCGACCGCGCACCCGAGGTCGGACACGATGAACCAGTCCTCGCCGTCCGGCCCCCCGTACGGCCGTACGTCGACGCCCGCACGGACCGTCCCGTCGGCGAGGCTCACCCAGCCGTCCGCGACGCACTCGGCGAGCGGCAGGGCGTCACGCGCCTGCTCCTCGGCGACAGGACGCTGCAGAAGGAACAGCCGCACCAGCGTGTCGAGCGGGGTGTCACCCCGGGTGGCCCGCAGGGCGGGCACCGTCTCGCTACGGGCGAGGGCGGCATAGGCGGGCGCGCCGAGGCGGTCGAGGAGCCCGTCCGCGGTGAAGTCCGCGGCGAGCAGGGCCTCACGGAGGGCGGCGGCATGGTCGGGTGCGGGAAGGCTGCTCTTACTCACCCACCCATTGTGTCCGCTCCCACCGACAACGGCAGCGGCCCGGACACCTACCGGGTGTCCGGGCCGGGAGAACGGCGCTCAGTCCTTCTTCTCCTCGGAGGCCTTGTCCGCGGCGTTCGTGTCCGCGGATTCCTTCTCCGTAGATTCCTTCTTGTCGGGGGCCGTGCCCTCCGGGGGCGCGTCGGAGCCGGCCGCCCCGGAGCCGGAGGGACCGGTCGAGGCAGTCGGCTTCTGGCAGCCCTTCTGCTTCGACATCGCGACGCCGACCTCGCCGGACTGGAGCTTCTTCAGAGCCTGGTCACCGCTGGTGCTGATCTTGTTCAGCTCGTCGGCGATGCCCTTCAGTCCGTCGGCGAACTTCGCCTGGTCCTTGGTGTCGAGCGCGTCGACCTCGGTCTTGAGGTCGGCGTACGCCTTGGAGGAGGCGTTGAGCTCCTTCACCGCCTCCTTCTGCGTGGTCTCACCGTCGTCGACCGGCGGCGGACCGGCCGAGTCCACGGCGGTGCCCAGTGACTTGTACGCCTGGGAGATCTGCTGGAAGGCGGCAGAGTCGGTCTTCTGGACGTCGGCGGGCTTGCTGTTGTCCGCGGTCTGCTGCTGGATGGACGCGTTGGCGTCGGCGATCTTCTGCAGTTGCGGCTGAACCTGGTCACAGACCTTCTTGGCCCAGTCGTCGACCTTGTTGTCGCTGTCGTCGCTGCAGCCCGACAGCGTCAGTACCAGTACCGCACCGCCGGACAGTGCGGCTGCAAGCTTCTTGTTCACCGGATTGGTCCCTTCCAAGGCTCTCGGCCCCGGAACTTACACGCCGAGGGGACGACAGCCGGGTGCCGGTCATCCGGTGTGCATGCTTTTGAAGCCATTTGCACCAAGGGAAATGAGGGAGATGCCACTCGCGCAGAGAATCGGACGCACGATCGGCCACTCATCCGAAAGGCTGTCTCTGTCTCATCGGCACCCACCGACGCGGACGACACCGGACGAGGGCGGAGGGCGCGGGCGGAAGGCGGGCGGGAGGAGGGCGCGGGAGGACGGAAGAAGGCAGAGGCGGGCGGAGGCGGAGGGGACAAAGGCGGACGGCACGTCAGCACGCACCGTCCGCCCGACCCTTGACCACACGTCACACCGATCCGGGCGCCCGGCACACCTCGCTACGTGCGGCTCACGGGGCCGCCGCGGGATCCGGCGCGGGAACCGGGGGGCCGCCGCCCCCCGCGGCATCGTCGTCGCCCACGGCGATGCCCCGCCGCTTGGATACGTAGACCGCGACGACGATGATCCCGATGGCGACGACGGCCACCATCGCCCGCACCCAGGGATTCGCGTCCGCTCCGTAACTGAACTGCACGATCGCCGGGGCGATGAGCAGGGCGACCAGGTTCATCACCTTGAGCAGCGGGTTGATCGCCGGACCCGCCGTGTCCTTGAACGGGTCTCCGACCGTGTCGCCGATGACGGTCGCGGCATGGGCCTCGCTGCCCTTGCCACCGTGGTGGCCGTCCTCGACGAGCTTCTTGGCGTTGTCCCAGGCGCCGCCGGAGTTGGCGAGGAACACCGCCATCAGCGTGCCCGTGGCGATCGCGCCGGCGAGGTACGAGCCGAGCGCGCCGACACCGAGCGTGAAGCCGACCGCGATCGGCGCCAGGACCGCGAGCAGTCCCGGCGTGGCCAGTTCGCGCAGGGCATCGCGGGTGCAGATGTCGACGACGCGCCCGTACTCGGGCTTCTCCGAGTAGTCCATGATCCCGGGATGCTCGCGGAACTGCCGCCTGACCTCGTAGACCACGGCTCCGGCGGACCGGGACACCGCGCTGATGGCCAGCCCGGAAAACAGAAAGACGACCGCGGCGCCCAGGATCAGACCGACGAGGTTGTTGGGCTGCGAGATGTCCAGGCTGAGCCCCAGCTCTCCCGCCCCGGCCCCGACCTCGTCCACCGCCGTGGCGATGGCGTCGCGGTAGGACCCGAAGAGCGCCGCCGCCGCCAGGACGGCGGTGGCGATGGCGATGCCCTTGGTGATGGCCTTGGTCGTGTTGCCGACCGCGTCCAGGTCGGTGAGCACCTGGGCGCCGGCCCCCGTGACGTCCCCGGACATCTCGGCGATGCCCTGGGCGTTGTCCGAGACCGGCCCGAAGGTGTCCATGGCCACGATGACGCCCACCGTGGTGAGGAGCCCCGTCCCGGCGAGCGCGACCGCGAAAAGCGCCAGCATGATCGACGTACCGCCCAGCAGGAACGCCCCGTAGACGCCCAGGCTGATCAGCAGCGCGGTGTACACGGCCGATTCCAGGCCGATGGAGATGCCCGCCAGCACCACGGTGGCCGGGCCGGTGAGCGAGGACTTCCCGATGTCCCGGACCGGGCGGCGATTGGTCTCGGTGAAGTAGCCGGTGAGCTGCTGAATGAGCGCGGCCAGGACGATGCCGATGGCAACCGCGACCAAGGCGAAGATCCGCGGATCGCCACTGTGCCCGGCGATCGCCTGGTCGGTGACCCCGGCCAGCTCGGCGTACGAGGAGGGCAGATAGGCGAAGGCGGCGACGGCCACCAGGGCGAGCGAGACCACCGCGGAGATGAAGAAGCCGCGGTTGATCGCGGTCATCCCGCCGCGGTCGGCACGGCGCGGGGCCACCGCGAAGATCCCGATCATCGCGGTGACGACGCCGATCGCCGGGACCATCAAGGGGAAGGCGAGACCGGAGTCGCCGAACGCTGCCGTACCGAGGATGAGCGCGGCAACGAGCGTCACGGCGTACGACTCGAAGAGGTCGGCGGCCATGCCCGCGCAGTCGCCGACGTTGTCGCCCACGTTGTCGGCGATGGTGGCGGCGTTCCGCGGATCGTCCTCCGGGATGCCCTGCTCCACTTTGCCCACCAGGTCGGCGCCCACATCCGCCGCCTTGGTGAAGATCCCGCCGCCGACCCTCATGAACATGGCGATCAGCGCCGCGCCGAGACCGAACCCCTCCAGCACCTTGGGCGCGTCGGCGGCATAGACGAGCACGACGCAGGAGGCCCCGAGCAGACCGAGTCCCACCGTGATCATTCCGACCACACCACCGGTACGGAAAGCGATCTTCATCGCTTTGTGCGAGACAGCGGTGAGATCCTTTTCCGGTTCGCCTTCCGCCGGAGTCGCCTCACGCGCCGCTGCTGCCACCCGCACATTTGCCCGTACGGCGAGCCGCATGCCGATGTAACCAGTCGACGCCGAGAAAAGCGCGCCCACCAGGAAGAAGAGGGAACGCCCCGCGCGCTGCGACCAGTTGTCGGCCGGCAGCAGGAAAAGCAGGAAGAACACGACGACGGAGAAAACTCCGACTGTGCGCAACTGCCGGGCCAGATAGGCGTTCGCGCCCTCCTGGACCGCCGCGGCGATCTCCTTCATGCGTTCGGTGCCCTCGCCGGCCGCCAGGACTTGGCGTACGAGCAGCTGGGCGACGATCAGCGCGGCGACGGCCACGACCGCCACCACGATGACGATCAGCCGGTTGCCGTCGGTGAGTACCGCCGCCGCGAGGGAGACGGGTCGGTCGGAAAGTGCGGATTCTTGCGTCAGTGCTGCCATTGGGGTGGTGAAGAACTCCGCCATACGTCCTCCTTGACGCTCAGCGCTCAAGTCGTGGACGGATTGTAGGGAGCGGAACCTGATCAAAACAGTGGGCGGGAGGAGAATTGACCGCACTCCCCCCAACGCCGAAAGATCAGCGGAGAGATTCTGCTCGAATGCAGTAATGGGGCAGACGCATTACGCGAAGATAATCAAGAAAGAAGGCCCTGCTCAGCTGGGCCTGAGAAAACGAAACATCACCCGCGCGGCTCAACGCCCACGGTTCTCAACACCCGGGGCGGGACGGGAGGGCGGACCCAAGCACTCAACACCTCGGCACCTCGGCACCTCGGGCACAGTGCTCAGCACCTGGAATCAGGGGCAGAAGCACGGAAACAGACAGAGGCTCGGGGCGCGGGCACAGGCCACGCGAGCACGGGCACAGGTGCGGGTACGGACACAGGTGCGGGTACAAGCCCTCAGGGGCGTACCGTGGCGTCGGCCGTCGGCCAGCTCATACGGATCACTCCGCCGCCCGCACCGGATCGAACCTCCACGTCGTCGACAAGACCGCTGATGACCGCGAGGCCCATCTCGTCCTCGCTATCACCGTCCATCTCGGGATCGGGCCGGTCCGGTCCTGCTCCGGAAGTGCCGGAGCCGTTACGCGCCCCGGACACGGCGGCATCCCCGCCGGGGCCGGGAACGCTGTCCCCGACCTCGATGGAGAACGCCTTCTCCTCCTCGGTCAACGCAACGCTGACCGGCTCGGTGATGCCGTGACTGCGGTGCAGCCCGACCGCGCGGCTGCACGCCTCTCCGACGGCGAGCCTGACCTCGTCGAGCACCGCCTCGTCGACGCCGGCCCTGCGCGCCACGGCGGCCGCCACCAGGCGGGCCGTCCTGACATGTTCAGGCTGGGCGCTGAAGCGGAGTTCAACGGTGGCCATGACATCCCCCTCGAACGTTCGGGCGTACGCCTCAGAGGCCCCGGGCATGTCACCCGGCACCCCTGCTCTCCTCCTCCGGAAGCCGACAAAGCCGACAGCCGACCCGAGGGTCGACCGCCTGCCCATCGCGGCCCACACACTGCCGCTGCCGGCCTGTTCACTGCCTGCCGACCGACCCGGGGGGCCGGTCCGCTCCGACCTCAGTCGGTGGCGGCGACAGCCTCGTCGACCGTGGTGTGAATCGGGAACACCTTGGTCAGACCTGTGATCCGGAAGATCTTGAGAATGCGCTCCTGGTTGCAGACCAGGCGCAACGAGCCCTCATGGGCCCGGACACGCTTCAAGCCGCCCACGAGCACGCCGAGGCCGGTGGAGTCGAGGAAGTCGACGCCTTCCATGTCGACAACCAAGTGGTAGCTGCCGTCATTCACCAACTCGACCAACTGCTCGCGCAGCTTGGGCGCGGTATACACATCAATCTCGCCACCGACCTCGACGACCGTACGGTCGCCACCAGGGCCGGACACATTGCGAGTCGACAGGGACAGGTCCACGGATCCTCCAGCACCTTGCTATCGAGCGGTCGCCCCTCGGTCTCCCCGACGGAGGCCAGGGGACGGATCGCCAGCCGCGATGGCATTCAATCACTTACCAGCAGCCATGCACGACGCCTTGGGACCATTGTCCGTCACGCCAGTGACACACTCGGTGCCGATGGCCAAGAATCACCGTCCCGGACGACCACCCGAGAGTGGGGCCTCGCGCCCCTCTCCCGCCATGATCCTCGACCGGCTCGCCGCAGGGGCGGGCCGGGCCGCGCGCATCACTCATACGGAGCACTTGCCCCCGCGATCGGGAACCCATGCCATCTGGCCGGATCGCATCCGACCAGAAGTGATCTCGGCGATCGAAAAAGCCGGGATCGCCCATCCGTGGGCGCATCAGGCTGCCGCGGCGGAGCACGCGCTGGACGGCGAATCGGTCGTGATCGCCACCGGCACGGCCTCCGGGAAGTCCCTCGCATACCTCGCGCCGGTCCTCAGCACCCTCCTGGACGGCTCAGAGGCCCCCAACGGCCGCGGGGCCACCGCCCTGTACCTTGCCCCCACCAAGGCCCTGGCAGCCGACCAACGGCGCTCGGTGAAGACGCTCGCGGCCCCGCTCGGCAACGCCGTCAGGCCCGCGGTCTACGACGGCGACACCCCCGTCGAGGAACGCGAATGGGTGCGGCAGTACGCGAACTACGTCCTGACCAACCCCGACATGCTGCACCGCGGGATCCTGCCGTCCCACCCCCGCTGGGCGTCCTTCCTGCGCGCCCTGCGGTTCGTCGTGATCGACGAGTGCCACACCTACCGGGGTGTCTTCGGCTCCCATGTCGCCCAGGTCCTGCGCCGCCTACGCCGTCTGTGCGCCCGCTACGGGGCCGATCCGGTCTTCCTGCTCGCCTCCGCCACGGCGGCCGATCCCGCGGTCGCAGCAGGGCGTCTGACAGGCCTGCGGGTCCGGGAGGTGTCCGACGACGCCTCCCCGCGCGGCGAGCTGGTCTTCGCCCTCTGGGAGCCGCCGCTGACCGACCTGCACGGCGAGAAGGGCGCACCCGTTCGCCGTACCGCGACGGCCGAGACCGCCGACCTGCTCACCGATCTGACCCTCCAGGGCGTCCGCTCGGTCGCCTTCGTACGCTCCCGGCGCGGCGCGGAACTGATCTCGTTGATCGCCAAGGAACGTCTTGCGGAGGTCGACCGCTCGCTGCCGAAGCGGGTCGCCGCCTACCGCGGGGGTTACCTCCCCGAGGAGCGCCGGGCCCTGGAGCGGGCGCTGCACTCCGGCGAGCTGCTCGGTCTGGCGGCCACCACCGCCCTCGAACTGGGAATCGACGTCTCCGGCCTCGGCGCGGTCGTCATCTCCGGCTACCCGGGCACGCGGGCCTCCCTCTGGCAGCAGGCGGGCCGCGCCGGCCGCTCGGGCCAAGGCGCCCTGGCCGTACTCGTGGCACGGGACGACCCGCTGGACACCTACCTGGTGCATCACCCCGAGGCCCTGTTCCAGCAGCCCGTCGAGTCGACGGTGCTGGACCCGGACAACCCCTACGTCCTGGCCCCCCATCTGTGCGCCGCAGCCGCCGAACTGCCCCTCACCGAGTCCGACATCGCGCTCTTCGGGCCCGCCGTGCCCGAGCTGCTGCCCCAGTTGGAGGCCGCGAAACTGCTGCGCCGGCGGGCATCGGGCTGGCACTGGACCCGACGCGAGCGGGCCGCCGACCTGGCCGACATCCGGGGCGGGGGCGGCCGCCCCGTCCAGATCGTCGAGGAGGGCACCGGCCGCCTGCTGGGCACCGTCGACGCGGCCGCCGCCCACACGGCCGTCCACGAGGGGGCCGTCCACCTCCACCAAGGCCGCACCCACCTGGTCCGGAAGCTGGATCTGGAGGACTCCGTGGCCTTGGTCGAGCAGGCCGACCCGCCGTACTCGACGGTCGCCCGTGACACCACGGCCATCACCGTCCTGGAGACCGACATCGAGATCCCCTGGGGCCAGGGGCGGCTTTGTTACGGCTCCGTCGAGGTCACCAACCAGGTCGTCTCGTTCCTCCGCCGGAAGCTGATCACCGGGGAAGTCCTGGGCGAGACGAAGCTCGACCTGCCGCCCCGCACTCTGCGCACCCGCGCCGTGTGGTGGACGGTCACCGAGGACCAGCTGGACGCGGCCCGCGTCAACCCGGAGATCCTCGGCGGCGCACTTCACGCCGCCGAACACGCGTCGATCGGCCTGCTGCCGCTCTTCGCCACCTGCGACCGCTGGGACATCGGCGGCGTGTCCGTACCGCTGCACCCGGACACCCTGCTGCCGACGGTCTTCGTGTACGACGGCCACCCAGGCGGAGCAGGGTTCGCCGAGCGGGCCTTCCACACCGCCCGTACATGGCTGACAGCGACACTGGCGGCCATCGTGTCCTGCGAGTGCGAGGCGGGCTGCCCCTCCTGCATCCAGTCCCCCAAGTGCGGCAACGGCAACGAGCCCCTGCACAAACGCGGAGCCGTACGCCTGCTCACCGAACTCCTCAAGTCCGCACCCCCGGAACCGAGCGAACCGGCCGCGCCCGGCGGACCGACTACACCCGACGGTCCGGCCACGCTGAAGGGTTGAGGCGCCAGGAACAACACCTTCGACAGCCGGCCGTCGGCGACGACACTTTCAGGAATCTCTGTCAGGACGCTCTGTCAGGAGCGGGGAGGGCCGAGGGACCGGCCGGACGAGCGGCCGGGGGCTCACCCAGTGGTCCGGTCCGCGATCGCCCGGAGGGTCCGGCCCGACGATCGCCCGGAGGCCCTGCCTAGGGCCGGTCGGAGGCCCTGCCCGGGACCTGACGACGGGCAGGTAGGGCCCGAACGCCGAGCGGGCGGTCACATCGGCGATCTCCCCGTGCACCTCGCAGCGAACGAGCACGGCCCCCTGTGCCAGGGCTACCCGCCGGGCCGTCTCACACGCGACCACCGCCCCTTCCAGCGCCCGGTCCGCAGCCGCGAGGGCCGCCAGATCCGCTGCCCCACCTGCCCGGTGACGGGCGGCTACGGCCTGGCCCAGTGCGAGCACCACAGCGAACACGGTGCAGAGACCGGCCGCAGTGACAGCCACCCACACGGTCGCCATACCTCGATCCGCGCCGAGCCCCGCACGCAGGATTGCGACCCGGGGTGCGATCCAGTTCATTCGTCGATCCATTCGCCGACCCACCCCCGATCCGCGCCACGCCCCATACCCCTGCCCATACCTCTGCTCTCGGCCTCGCCTACCTCTGCCCTGGGCCTCGCCCTCGCGCTTCTCCCCCGCCCCGACCCAACGCCGAAACCTGCACCGACGACAACCCCGTCCAGTCTCCGGCCCCAGGTTTCCCTCGTCCTCATGGCCCGGCACCCCCGACCGTGTCCTCCGCCAGGGCAGCCGCCTCGGCGCTCAGCGTCAAGGCCAGCACTCCCGGTCCCGGGGTCGGGGCCTCCACCCGGACGCGCCACAGGTCTCCTGCCCGGCCCATCTCGACCCGGGCGCCGTGGGGCGCCGCGTCACGCGCGGCTTCCAGCACCGCCGCCTCCGGCTCAGAACGGGCCGCCGCCCGCGCCCCCGCCCGCGCCGCGTCCACGCACAGGATCTGGTCCGAGGCCGCCATCAACGCCCACAGCAACGCCATGGCGAAGGTCACCAGCACCGGGATCGCCACGGCTGCCTCCGCAGTCACCGCGCCCCGGTCACCGCACCCGTAGCCGCTCGGGGCCGGGCGCCCGTGCGACCCCCGGTGCCGTCCCCGAGAAAGGCTGCGGTCCGACGCCACAGGCCCCTTCCACGGGCAGGCCCCCGCCGCGGCCTCAGAACTTCGCATCGAGCGCGTCCTCGACCAGCGACTGCAGCGCCGACAGCACCGGCCCGCTGTTCACCACCTTGTAGAGCACCGCCGCGAAAGCGCACGCGGCGATGGTTCCCACCGCGTACTCCGACGTGGTCATCCCTCGGTCGGACCGGCCGAGCCGTCCCGCCCACCGTGCGGACCACTTCACCATCCGGTCCGGCACACCTGCGGACAACCGGCCTCCACGCAGAACGTCGACGGCCCGGTCCCAGAACTTCGTTTCCATTTCATCCCCCGATGAGCATCGATGAGGAGCGGGTGCCCGATCGGAACACCCGCGAGCGACAGCGAGAATGAGTGACCGCCAGGTCACCGCACGCCGCGAAAGCCGGGCAGGCTCACCGGCCCGCACAGCCTCACCGGCCAGGCCGGCCGGTCGCGAGCAGGTCGCCGGCCAGGCCGATGATCACCGGCGCCACCCCGACCGCCAGGAAGGCGGGGAGGAAGCACAGGCCGACCGGCGCGGTGATCAGCACCCCGGCCCGTTGCGCCCGCGCCACCGCCGAGGCGGCTCGCTCGGCGCGCATCGACTCGGCCAGCCTGGCAACCGGCTCCGCGGCCGGGGCCCCCGTCGAGCCGGCCCGATGCAGACAGCGGGCCAGCGGGCCGGCGCCCGGTATCTCCCCGAACCGACCCCACGCCTCGGCCGGTTCGCCGCCGAGACGGATCTCGGCGGCGGTTCGGGCGAGCCGATCGCCGACGGGGCCGCCGATGGATTCGCCCACCTCCGCAGCCGCCTCCCGGGGGCCTGCCCCGACCGCGATACAGGCCGCCAGCAGATCCGCGGCCAGCGGAAGCTGCCCGACGATCGCGGCCCTCTCCGAAGGGTTGTCGCCGGGATGAGGACGGGGGCGGGACAGCTGCCACCGCCACGTCCCGTACGCAGCGACCGAACCGACCGCGCAGCCCATCACACCGCCGACCAGAACCCATCCGGCCGACCAGGCTCCGGCCGGAGCCGCCCAACGCCGAGCGGTCTCGGGGAGACCCGAACCACCGCCCGCCAGGAACGGCGCGACCAACCGGCTCCACCTGCCGGACCGTGCCGCAATGGCCGTCCCCAGCAACAGTGCGCCCCGTCGGCGAACCGCTCGCTTCCCAAACCTGGCGGCAATCACGGCTGCCAGGTGCGCCGCCACTCCCAGCACCGCCGCCGACATCCCCAGGCTGTGGAGAACTTCTCCGTCCGCCACGTTCACGCCGCCTCCCCTCCGCGCACGATCCGGCAGGCCCAATACAGCCCGGCCGCCTCCAGGAACACCCCCACCGCCAGGCAGGCCAAGCCGCCCGGGGTGTGCAGCAGTACGCGCAAGGGTTCGGCTCCGAGTGCCGCTCCCAGCCCCAGACCAGCGAGCGGGAGCAGCGCCAGAACCACGACCGTCGACCAGGCTCCCGCCAGTTGAGCGCGTAGCTCCTCCCGTCTGCGCCGGTCCTCCCGCAGCGCGGACTCCAGGCGCTCAAGCCCGGTCGCCAGCCCGGCCCCGCCGTCCACGGCCACCCGCCAGCACGCGGCCATCCCGGACAGGCCCCCCAGTCCCGGGCCCTCCGCCGCCTGCCGCAGCGCCGCCGGCACATCACCGCCGAACCGCGCCGCCGCCAGCACCGCGGCCTCCGCCTCCCCCAGCCGGCCGCCTGAAGCGGGCGCAGCCGAGGGGCTGTCCGCCGCCGGACCTTCGCGCAGCGCGACCAGCAACGCCTGTCCCGGCTCGCGGCCGGCCCGCAGCTCCCCGACCACGGCTCCGCACAACGCCGCCACCGCGGTCGTGGCCCGCTCCGCCTCCCGCGCTCCGGCCCGCCTCCGCAGCCACCGGCGCACCAACGGGACCGCCACGGCCCCCGCGACGAGCGGCAGCACCGAACCCCCCAGCACCGCAAGCAGCAGGGCGACCGGGACGCACCCCCACTCCCGACGCCCCCGGACGGACTCCGTCACGCGCCCAAGGGCCCTGAGCAGGCGTGGCCGCCGACTCCATGTCCGACACGACTCGGTGGGAACGTCCACGAACAGCACCCGCGCCCGCCGAACGCCCGGGTCCCGCACCATCGCGAGCCACACCGCTGAACCCGCGCAGAGAGCCACCGCATGGGCGGCGTACACGGAGGTTGCCCCCATCACAGCGCACCCCCGATCAGCGACCGCAGCCGTTCCCAGCCCCGCTCCGGAACAAATCCGCCGATGCCCCAGCTCAGGGCCGGAACCGTGAGGACCAGACCCGCCGGATCCCTCTCCAGGACGTGCACCTCGGCGACTCGCCGTTGCCCCGCGCGGTCCCGCACGAGATGCACGACCACCGAGAGCGCGGCCGCCAGCTGGCTGTGCAGGGCCACCCGGTCGAGACCGGCCGCGGTGCCCAGAGCCTCCAGCCGGGCGGGAACATGCTCGGCGGCGTTGGCGTGGACGGTGCCACACCCGCCTTCGTGCCCGGTGTTCAAGGCGGCCAACAACTGAGTGACCTCAGCACCTCTCACCTCTCCGACCACCAACCGGTCGGGCCGCATGCGCAGTGCCTGTCGCACGAGATCCCGCAACGTCACCCGGCCCGCACCCTCCTGATTGGCCGGACGGGACTCCAGGCGGACCACATGCGGATGATCCGGCCGCAGCTCGGCGGAGTCCTCGGCGAGCACGATCCGCTCGTTCGCCCCGACCGCCCCCAGCAGACTGGCGAGGAGCGTTGTCTTGCCCGCCCCGGTGCCGCCGCTGATCACATAGGAGATCCGCGCTTCCACAAGGGCCCGCAGAATCCGGTCTCCGCCCGGCGGCACCGTGCCCGCGTCCACCAACTCCGCCAGCGAGAAGGCCCGTGGCCGCACCACACGCAGGGAAAGGCAGGTCGAGCCGACGGACACCGGGGGCAGCACGGCGTGCATCCGTGTGCCGTCAGGCAGTCGTGCGTCCACCCATGGCCGTGCGTCATCCAGCCTCCTTCCGGCCACCGCGGCGAGACGCTGGGCCAGCCTCCGCACCGCCGCCGCGTCCGGGAAAGTGACGCCCGTCAGCTGGAGCCCCCCGCCCCGGTCCACCCACACTCGGTCCGGTGCGGAGACCAGCACATCGGTCACCTCCGGATCCGCGAGCAATGGCTCCAGCACTCCCGTGCCGACGAGTTCGCCGCGCAGCTCTGCCGCGGCCCCGAGCACCTCGGCATCCCCCAGCAACCGCCCCTGGGCCCGTAGAGCGGCGGCCACTCCGGCCGGGGTGGGAGCCGCACCGCTGCGTGCCAGCCGCTGGCGTACGGCGTCCAGCAGTTCGTCCGTCATGCCGCCCCTCCCCCGGACGGGCCGGTCACGGCGCTTGCGTCACCGGCCGCCGCCGCGTGCTCCCAGAAGGCCGAACAGAACCGGGCCAGCGGGCCCTTGGCGCTGCCTCCGGGCGGGGTTCCATCGTCCTGGGAGACCAGAAGGCCGGATTCCAGAGGGAGTTCACCGACGAGCGGGAGGCCCATGGCCCGGGCGACCCATCGCCCGTCCAACCCTGACGCATACGGTCCCCGGGGCACCACCCGCAGGTCGTCCAACACCATTCCGGCCATGGTCGCGACGCGCCTGGCCGCTGCTACCGCGCGCAGTTCACCCGGCACCACGAGCAGTCCGAGATCGAGTTGGGCCAATGCTTCGGCAACTGACTCGTCGACCCGGCGTGGCAGGTCCACGACCACCACGCCGCCGAGTCGCCGCGCGGCGGCCAGCACCGCACGCATCGCCTGCGGCGGGATCACCACCTCGTCGTCCCGACCACAGCTCAGCACCCGCAGCCCGTGGAGCGCGGGCAGCGAGTCCTCAAGAGCTCCGCCCCCGAGACGGCCCTTCGACTGCGCGAAATCCGGCCACCGCATACCTTCGGCGCGTTCGCCGCCGAGCAGGACGTCGATCCCGCCCCCCAACGGGTCGGCGTCGATCAGCATCGTCCGCCTACCGGACCTCGCCGCGCTCACGGCAAGGGCACAGGCCAGCGTGGATGCGCCGGAGCCGCCCCGGCCGCCCATCACACCGACGGTGAGAGCGGGCCGCCCCACGCCTTCGGCGGCGTTGGCGATCTGATCGACGAGCCAGGCCTCGGAATCGGGCAGCCGCAGTACATATTCGGCCCCGATCTCCACCGCCCGCCGCCACACGTCCGGGTCGTCCTGGTCCCGGCCCACCAGCATCACCCCCTTCCTGCGGCCGGTGCCGCGGCAACGCGCGGCGGCGTCATCTCCCACCAGCACCATCGGAGCCCGCTCCCAACCACCCCGACGTCCGGGCGGCCCGTGATGAACTTCCGGCTCGGCTCCGGCCGCCGCACACAGCCGCAGCAGGTCGTCGAGCAGCTCCACGTCTTCCGTCACGATCAGCGGGCCTCCGCGCCGCGCCTCGGCGACCGCCGCTCCTTCTCCTGCGATGGATCCAGCCACGATCTCCGCCCCCTTCTCACTGCCCCTACAGTGCGGTTCGCGGTGTTCTCGGAGCGTTTCCGAGATGCGCGATTCCGGCACCCGCGGACTTCGCGGGTGGAATCAACGTGCAGCACCGCGGAAAATCATGTGGATCTTGATGAAAAACTGTGGACAACTTCGAGGCTGTGAATAACTTCGTAACCCGAACCAGCGACTTCCGGAGCGCAGCCTTCTGGCTACACACTGTGACGAGTCGGGTGGCACGACACCCGACTCGCACAATCAGGCCGATGACGGCCGGACGGGAGGCTCAGGTGATACCCACCCCTAAAACGCGTCCGGACATGCGACGACCCCCGCCGGGGGGGAGAGCGGGGGTCGTCCCCACGGCCGACTCGGGGGGGGGGAGGAGCCGGACCGGGTTAGCACGGTCGCGAACGATCCGTGACTTCCATGGTGTACCCGAGGGCCTTCTCAGGCAAACCCACGCGCCGGGGTTTACGCCGAATGGTGGGCCCCTATGCTCAGCGTTGTGGAAAACTGCTTCTCGCCGCGCACAGCAGCCTTCTTTGACCTGGACAAGACGGTCATTGCGAAGTCTTCGACGCTGACCTTCAGCAAGTCCTTCTACCAAGGCGGACTGATCAACCGCCGCGCTGTACTGCGCACTGCGTACGCACAGTTTGTGTTCCTGGCCGGGGGCGCAGATCACGACCAGATGGAGCGGATGCGTGAATACCTCTCCGCTCTCTGCAAGGGGTGGAACGTCCAGCAGGTCAAGGAGATCGTCGCTGAGACCCTCCACGACCTGATCGACCCGATCATCTACGACGAGGCCGCCACCCTCATCGAAGAACACCACACGGCGGGGCGCGACGTGGTCATCGTTTCCACCTCGGGCGCCGAAGTCGTCGAGCCCATCGGCGAATTGCTCGGCGCCGACCGCGTCGTCGCCACGCGTATGGTCGTCGGCGACGACGGGTGCTTCACGGGCGAGGTCGAGTACTACGCCTACGGACCGACCAAGGCCGAGGCAGTGAAGGCGCTAGCGGCCTCGGAGGGGTACGACCTTTCGCGCTGCTACGCCTACAGCGACTCCGCGACCGATGTACCGATGCTGGAGTCGGTCGGCCACCCGCACGCGGTCAACCCGGACCGCGCGCTGCGCCGCGAAGCGACCCTTCGCGAGTGGCCGATTCTCGTCTTCAACCGCCCGGTCCGACTCAAGCAGCGACTGCCCACCTTCTCCATGCCGCCCCGCCCCGCCCTCATGGCGGCGGCCGCGGTCGGCGCGGCGGCCGTCACCGCCGGGCTGGTCTGGTACGCCAGCCGTCGGCGTACCGCCGGCGCGACCCTGTCCGGGTGAGATGGGACGAGGCGCAGCGAGGTGAAGCGGGCAGCGCTCCACCGGAGTGGCGCCTCGCCCGATTCGCCCTTGATTGAACCTAAAAGTAAAGAAGCGGAGCCAGGGCTATCCCTTCCCCGGGTCCTGGAGTACAAAGGATGTAACGGCCCGCGAGACCAAGGACATCCGCGAGGATGACCTGTAACGCAGGACGGCCCCACGGACCGAGCACGAAAGCCGAGCACCCACGCGACGTCGACCCGTCGATTACGGGCCAGCCGCACCAGGTGACGGGCAAAGTACCCGACCTGATGGGCAACACAAGAGGACGCTTGGTAACTGGGCGGACGTGCCAGCGGCGGCACCGCACATCGGTGCCGCCGCAACCCTTACCCCGGGCCATCACCCTTCGTCCGCCCTGGAGTCGCCCTCCTCCGTGCCGTCCGCGCCCTCTGAGCCCGCCGTATCGGGCCTTGGAGCCGCTTCCACCCCGAGACGCGTCGAATGAGGCCGCATCCACCCCCTGAGGTCGTGTCGGGCCCTGGACAGTGTCGGGCCCTTGGCCGCGTCGACCCCGTGGTGTCACCGGGCACCCCGGCTGCGACAGGCCCCTCAGGCGGCGCCTCGCTGAAGTGCCTCGCACACTGCGGTCGACTCGCGCACACCCAGCTCGACGGAGCGCCCGCAGTGGGTGATCCAGGCGGCCACGCCCTCCGGAGTTCCGGCCGTATAGCCCTCGAACGCCGCGACATAAGCCGCCCGGCCCTGCTCCGCGTGCCCCACCTCAGCCGGACAGATCGACTTCGGGTCAAGTCCACTGCCGATCAGCACAATGCGCTCAGCCGTCCGGGCCACCAAACCGTTGTGCGAGCCGAACGGGCGCAGCGCCAGTAGCTCACCATGCACCACAGCGGCCATGACCAGCGCGGGGGCGCTGCCGCCCGCGATGATCAGCCGCGAGAGCCCTTCGAGCCGTCCGGCGACCTCCTCGGCCCCGGGAATCGGCGCCTCGATCAACGGCTCGTCCACGGATTCGCCCGCCAGCCGAGGACGCCCCACCGCGTCGTCGGAAGTCACCCCGCCGGCCGCCACCAGATGCAACCGAGCCAGCACCCGCAGCGGCGACTGCCTCCAGATGGAAAGGAGTTGCCCAGCTTCCGCGGTAAGCCGCAACGCGGCGCCGACCATGCGCGCCTCATCCTCGCCACTGAAGTCGGCACGCCGACGCACCTCCTCGAGGTTCCAGTCGGCACCGGCCAGCGCGGCCGAACCACGAGAACCCCGCAGAGCGGCTTCAGCTGTGACCTCATTGCTGCGGCGCCGCATGACGCGATGACCGTAGACCCGGTCGACGGCCTTGCGCACGGAATCCACGGCATCGGGAACTCCGGGCAGGGAACCGAGCGCGGCAAGCGGGTCCGAGGCAGTCGTACTCATAAGTAGCGAGGCTACGCGCCCACCGCACCCACACCACCCCCAAGTGGCCTTCTTCACGAACAGTGGCAGCGCAACGCAATGGAGCGACTACCCTAGGTGAACATGAAGATCGCTTTCGTCGGGAAGGGCGGCAGCGGAAAGACCACGCTGTCCTCGCTCTTCATCCGCCACCTCGCCGCCAACGAAGCCCACGTCATCGCCGTGGACGCCGATATCAACCAGCACCTGGGGGCCGCTCTCGGTCTGGACGAGACAGAGGCCGCCGCGCTGCCCGCCATGGGTGCACACCTCCCCCTCATCAAGGACTATCTGCGGGGCACCAACCCCCGTATCGCTTCCGCCGAGACGATGATCAAGACGACTCCACCCGGCGAGGGCTCCCGGCTGCTGCGGGTCTGCGAGGACAACCCGATCTTCGCGGCCTGTGCGCGCACGGTGCGGCTCGACGACGGGGACGTCCGGCTGATGGCGACAGGGCCCTTCACGGAGTCGGATCTCGGAGTGGCCTGCTACCACTCCAAGGTCGGAGCCGTGGAGCTCTGCCTCAACCACCTGGTAGACGGCCCCGATGAGTACGTCGTGGTCGACATGACGGCGGGCTCGGACTCATTCGCCTCGGGTATGTTCACCCGCTTCGACATGACGTTCCTGGTTGCGGAGCCGACCCGCAAAGGCGTGTCGGTGTACCGCCAGTACAAGGAGTACGCACGCGACTTCGGCGTCGCCCTGAAGGTCGTCGGCAACAAGGTGCAGGGCCCGGACGACCTGGAGTTCCTGCGCGCGGAGGTCGGCGACGACCTGCTGATCGGGATCGGCCACTCCGACTGGGTACGGTCGATGGAGAAGGGGCGGCCGTCCAGGTTCGAGCTGCTGGAGGCCGACAACCGGATGGCCCTGCAGACGCTGCAGGACACCGCCGAGGACTCGCACGGGTTGCGCGACTGGGAGCGCTACACGCGCCAGATGGTGCACTTCCACCTGAAGAACGCCCAGAGCTGGGGCAACGAGAAGACCGGTGCCGACCTGGCCGCCCAGGTCGACCCCGCCTTCGTGCTCGACGAACGGCACGCAGGAGCGGGCATGACCGCACCCGCCTGACGGGTCGCGTGGGGCCACCGCCCTCGCCCCGCGGGGCGAGGGCGGGGCGGCACCCACGCCACGTGGGCATCACCGTCGCCGCCCCACGTCCTGCCATCCCGCGCCCTCCGTCCCCTCCGTCCACCCCCTCCACACGCATTCGCCGGCCACCGAAAGGTGGCCGGCGAATGATGCCGTGCGCGCGGCCGGCCGATGTTCGGCCGGCTGCCTCCTCGGTGTCTCAGCCAGTCGCTCCTGCGGGAGCCGAACCTGCCTCACCCTGTCCCGACACCTTCTCCGGAGCCCGATCCGGAGCCTCTCCAGCGCCCTCGGCCGGGGCTTGGCCCGGAGCCTGATCCGGGGCCCTTTCCTTGCTTTCGGCCCCGCCCTTGCCCTCGGCCTTGTCCTCTGTCTTGCCCTTGCCCTTGTCCGCGGGCTGCGCGGCAGCCGGCTGGTTGCCCAGGTAGGACGACCAGCCCGTCTTCGGCTCCTCGCCAACGCCGAGCGTGGTGAGCTTGGCCAGCGCCTTCGGGTCCTGTGCGTCCAGCCAGTCGGCGAGCTGGCGGAAGGACACGCAGCGCACGCCCTCCTTGGTGCACACCTGCGCGATGGTCTCCTCGATGGCGCGCATGTAGGTGCCGCCGTTCCAGGACTCGAAGTGATTGCCGATGATCAGGGGCGCCCGGTTGCCGGTGTACGAGCGGTCGAAGGCCTGAAGCAGACCGTCCCGCATCTGATCGCCCCAGTACTCGTGCTGGGAGGGGTCTCCCTGGGTGGCCGTGCCGGACTGGTTGACCATGAAGTTGTAGTCCATCGAGAGGGTCTCGAAGGCACGGCCCGGCATCGGAACCAGTTGGAGCGGAATATCCCAGACCCCGTCCTTCTTCTTGGGCCAGACCTGGTTGCCGACACCGCTGGAGTCGTAGCGGAAGCCCATGTTCCGAGCAGCGGCGACCATGTTCTTCTGGCCTTCGAGGCAGGGGGTACGGGCCCCGACCAGTTCCTTGTCGTAGTCGAAGGGGAGCGGGGCCTCGCCCTTCAGCTCCGGAGTGTTGGTCTTCCAACCCTTGACGAAAGCTTTCGCCTGGCTGATCTCGCTCTTCCACTCATCGACGGACCAGGTCCCGACGCCGCCGTCCTCGCCACAGAAGTGGCCGTTGAAGTGGGTGCCGATCTCGTTGCCTTCCAGCCACGCGGCACGCACCTCGTCAAGGGTGTCGCGGATGCCCTCGGTGTCGTTGAAGCCGATGTCAGAACGGCCCGGTGCGTGCTGGGGCGGGTTGTAGAGGTCCTTCTTGTCCTCCGGCAGCAGGTACACGCCACTGAGGAAGTACGTCATGTCGGCCTTGTACTTTTCGGCCACGCCACGGAAGTGCGAGAAGAGCTTCTGACTGTCCTCTCCAGCTCCGTCCCAGGAGAACACCACGAACTGGGGAGGCTTCTCGCCGGGTGCCAGACGTTCGACGGCCGGCATCTTCGGCTGGACCCCGGTGAAGGCCGTGGACCCGTCCCCGATGAGCTTGACCGCGCTCTTCGGGGCGACGGCCGGGGGGTTCTCCTTGGCCCCGTGGGCACCCTTCTCCGCGTCGGCTCCGGCGCCCCCTGACGCGGACCCTCCGGGCCCGGCCCCGGAACAGCCCGCGAGAACGGCGACCAAGGCCGTGGACATGACGCCCAAGGCGATCCTCTTCGTGGCGGCCATCATCCGCCCACCCTCTTCCTTGCAGGTTATTTGCGTTGAAGTGCCGACACGGCGCGGCCAAATTCGCACGCGGTTCCGCATAGCAAGGGCGACATACCGAATGAAAAGCTGACTATTCACTGATAAGGGTTATCAACTAGCCCGAACGCCTCCGACCTGAACCGGGCGAGCCCTCGGCCCGTGCAACCAGGTGACCTCGTTCCGTATCGCACCTCGACGCACCTGACGGGGGCGGAACTGCCGTGCGCCACGCGTCGTACGGCGCCCCTCGACCGCGGAGCGGGATCATGGCTCCATACACGAAGACACAGGTCTAAACCAATTCCCGGCAGGCCCTTGTCACCCGGCCCCGCGCCTGATGAGCTATGCCCCGGGACACAACGGACACCCTGGGACTGGGAGAAGTCGTGAGTAACGAAAGCCTGGCCAACCTGCTTCGGGAAGAGCGGAAATTCGCTCCGCCCGCCGAGCTGGCCGCCAACGCCAACGTCACCGCAGAGGCGTACGAGCAGGCCGAGGCGGACCGGCTGGGCTTCTGGGCCGAGCAGGCCCGTCGCCTGACGTGGGCCACCGAGCCGACCGAGACCCTCGACTGGAGCAACCCGCCCTTCGCGAAGTGGTTCGCGGACGGCAAACTGAACGTCGCGTACAACTGCGTGGACCGCCACGTCGAGGCGGGCAACGGCGACCGGGTCGCCATCCACTTCGAGGGCGAGCCGGGCGACAGCCGCGCCATCACCTACGCGGAGCTGAAGGACGAGGTCTGCCGCGCCGCCAACGCCCTGACAGAGCTGGGCGTCGGCAAGGGTGACCGGGTCGCCGTCTACCTGCCGATGATCCCCGAGGCCGCCGTCGCGATGCTGGCCTGCGCCCGCATCGGCGCAGCGCACTCCGTGGTCTTCGGCGGCTTCTCGGCCGACGCCATCGCCGCCCGTATCAAGGACGCGGACGCCAAGGTCGTCATCACGGCCGACGGTGGCTACCGCCGCGGGAAGCCGTCCGCTCTCAAGCCCGCCGTCGACGATGCCGTCTCGCGTTTCGAGAACGTCGAGCACGTCCTCGTGGTCCGCCGCACCGGCCAGGACACCGCGTGGACCGAGGGGCGCGACGTCTGGTGGCACGAGATCACCGCCCGGCAGTCCGCCGAGCACACCCCCGAGGCCTTCGAGGCGGAGCAGCCGCTCTTCATCCTCTACACCTCGGGCACCACCGGTAAGCCGAAGGGCATCCTGCACACCTCCGGCGGTTATCTCACCCAGGCGTCGTACACGCACAACGCGGTCTTCGACCTCAAGCCGGAGTCCGATGTCTACTGGTGCACCGCCGACATCGGCTGGGTGACCGGGCACTCCTACATCGTTTACGGTCCGCTGGCCAACGGCGCGACGCAGGTCATGTACGAGGGCACTCCGGACACCCCGCACCAAGGGCGGTTCTGGGAGATCGTGCAGAAGTACGGCGTCACGATCCTCTACACCGCCCCGACGGCGATCCGTACGTTCATGAAGTGGGGCGACGACATCCCCGCGAAGTTCGACCTGAGCAGCCTCCGTGTCCTGGGTTCGGTCGGTGAGCCGATCAACCCCGAGGCGTGGATGTGGTACCGGAAGAACATCGGCGCCGACACGTGCCCGATCGTGGACACCTGGTGGCAGACCGAGACCGGCGCGATGATGATCTCGCCGCTGCCCGGTGTGACGGAGACGAAGCCGGGAAGCGCCCAGCGCGCGCTGCCGGGTATCGCAGCCACCGTCGTGGACGACGAGGCCAACGAGGTGCCGGACGGCGGGGGCGGCTACCTCGTCCTCACCGAGCCGTGGCCCTCCATGCTCCGCACCATCTGGGGCGACGACCAGCGGTTCATCGACACCTACTGGTCGCGTTTCGAGGGCAAGTACTTCGCGGGCGACGGTGCGAAGAAGGACGAGGACGGCGACATCTGGCTCCTCGGCCGGGTCGACGACGTCATGCTCATCTCGGGGCACAACATCTCCACCACCGAGGTCGAGTCCGCCCTCGTCTCCCACCCCTCGGTCGCCGAGGCCGCCGTGGTCGGCGCCGCCGACGAGACGACCGGCCAGGCCATCGTGGCGTTCGTGATCCTGCGCTCCACCGCGACCGCCTCCGACGAACTGGTCGCGGAGCTGCGCAACCACGTCGGCACGACCCTCGGCCCGATCGCCAAGCCCAAGCGGGTGCTCCCGGTCGCCGAGCTGCCGAAGACCCGCTCCGGCAAGATCATGCGCCGGCTGCTCCGCGACGTCGCCGAGAACCGCGAGCTGGGCGACGTCACCACGCTCACCGACTCCTCCGTGATGGACCTGATCACCACCCAGCTGCCGTCCTCCTCGTCCGAGGACTGACGGCACAGAACAGACACATGAGTACGGCTCCGATGGGCATCCGGCAACGTGCCGGGTGCCCATCGGGCGTTTAGCCTGAAGATCACCCATAACGGTCCCGCTCTTTACGCCCCCGGTAGAGTGGCCGCTTCACGCACAACTACAGAGAACATCTCCACAGGGGCGCCGGGAAGTCTGGTCGGCACGTCGATCAGTCATGCCCTCATGCCGCCCTGACCTGGAGGTCTTCTCGTGGTACCGCCCAACCCGCCCACAACCGCGCCCCCCACACCGCCCCAGCGCTCGCTGCTCGGCAGGCTCTCGCTCCCCGAGCGGAACTACGTGGCAGAGGCGCTGCGCACCGAGACGGTGGGCGGTGTGCTGCTGCTGCTGGCGGCGGTGGCCGCACTCGTCTGGGCGAACACCTTCGGCGGCTCGTACGAAGCGGTCAGCGACTTCCACTTCGGCCCCGGCTTCCTCGGCCTGGACCTCTCCGTGGCGCACTGGGCGGCGGACGGACTGCTCGCCGTCTTCTTCTTCGTCGCCGGCGTCGAGCTCAAGCGCGAGCTGGTCGCGGGCGAACTCCGCGACCCGAAGGCCGCGGCCCTCCCGGTGGTGGCGGCCCTGTGCGGTATGGCGGTACCCGCCCTCGTCTACGCCCTCACCACGGTCATCGGCGGCGGCTCGACCGACGGCTGGGCGGTCCCCACAGCCACCGACATCGCCTTCGCGCTCGCCGTCCTCGCGGTGATCGGCACCTCGCTGCCGTCCGCGCTGCGGGCGTTCCTGCTCACCCTGGCCGTCGTCGACGACCTCTTCGCGATCCTGATCATCGCGGTGTTCTTCACCTCGGACCTGAATTTCCTGGCGCTGGGCGGGGCCGTCCTCGGCCTGGTCGTCTTCTACCTCCTCCTCCGCTTCGACGTCCGGGGCTGGTACGTCTACGTTCCGCTCGCCCTGGTCATCTGGGGCCTGATGTACAACAGCGGCATCCACGCCACCATCGCCGGTGTCGCGATGGGCCTGATGCTGCGCTGCACCCATCGCGAGGGCGAGAAGCACTCCCCCGGCGAGCACATCGAACACCTGGTCCGCCCGCTGTCGGCAGGGATCGCCGTCCCGCTGTTCGCCCTGTTCTCGGCCGGGGTCGCTCTGAACGGCGAGGCGCTGGCCGGTGTCTTCACCCGGCCCGAAGCGCTCGGCGTCGTCCTCGGTCTCGTCGTCGGCAAGACGGTCGGCATCTTCGGCGGCACCTACATAGCCGCCCGATTCACCAAGGCGGAGCTGAACAAGGACCTGGCCTGGGCCGATGTGTTGGCACTCGCCTCGCTCGCCGGCATCGGGTTCACCGTCTCGCTGCTCATCGGCGAGCTCGCCTTCGAGGGCGACCCGGAGATGGTCAACGAGATCAAGGCGGCCGTCCTGCTCGGTTCGCTGATCGCGGCGCTGCTCGCCTGCGTACTGCTCAAACTCCGGGTACGCAGGTACAGGGAGTTGTACGAGGCCGAGGAGCTGGACGAGGACGAATCCGGGGTACCCGACGTCTACGAGCAGGATGATCCGGAATATCACCTGCGCATGGCCGTCATCCACGAGCGCAAGGCGGCAGAACACCGCCGTCTCGCCGAAGAGCGGGCGGGGGCAGCGCGCAACAAGCCGAACAGTCCGGCATGATCTGACATCGGATGTGTCGAAGACGGAGAGGGAGTCAGGGATGAGCGACCCCGGCAACTACACGGGCAGTGCGGACCGCAGCATCGGGCAGCTGGTCGCCTCGGCGACGGCCGAGATGTCCGCGCTGGTGCACGACGAGATCGCCCTGGCCAAGGCGGAGGTGCGGCAGGACGTCAAGCGCGGGGCGATCGGCAGCGCGGCGTTCATCGCCGCGGGCGTGCTGCTGCTGTTCACGATGCCGATGCTGAGCTTCGCCGCCGCGTACGGGATCCACAACCTGGGCCTGGGCCTGGCGTGGTCCTTCCTGATCGTGGCCGGAGCCTTCATCCTCCTGGCCGCCCTGATCGGCTTCATCGGTCTGCGGAAGTTCAAGAAGATCAAGCCGCCGGAGAAGTCCATCGCCTCCGCCAAGCAGACCGCCGCCGTCCTGCAGAACGCCAAACCGCACCCGCGTCCGTCGATCGAGGCCGCCGCGATCATCGAGCGCTCCGGCAGCTCGCCGGCGAAGAAGAGCATCGGGAGCGGCTCCGGAAACGCCTCCGGTAAGGACAAGGCCGACGCTGTGGCACGCTCGTCCACATGACGGTTCCCGATTCCAGCGCATTCGGCCCGACGGGCCCGGTGGCCCCGGAGGGTTCGGCCGCCCCGGCCACGAGCCCCGTGGGCCGGACCGCCGCCGGGGGCCCGGTGCGTCTCGACGGCCCCTGGACCCACCGCGACGTGGCGGCCAACGGTGCGCGGTTCCACATCGCGGAGATGGGCGAGGGGCCGCTGGTGCTCCTGCTGCACGGCTTCCCGCAGTTCTGGTGGACCTGGCGTCACCAGCTGCCCGCGCTCGCCGAAGCGGGCTTCCGGGCGGTCGCGATGGACCTGCGCGGGGTGGGCGGAAGCGACCGCACGCCGCGCGGTTACGACCCAGCCAACCTGGCCCTCGACGTCACCGGGGTGATCCGCTCCCTCGGTGAGCCCGACGCGGCCCTGGTCGGCCACGACCTCGGTGGCTACCTCGCCTGGACGGCCGCCGTGATGCGGCCCAAGCTGGTCCGCCGGCTCGCCGTCTCCTCCATGCCGCACCCGCGCCGCTGGCGCTCGTCGATGCTGTCCGACTTCGCGCAGTCGCGGGCCGGTTCGTACGTCTGGGGCTTCCAGCGCCCTTGGCTGCCGGAGCGTCAGCTCCTCGCGGACGACGCCGCCCTGGTCGGGAGCCTCATCCAGGACTGGGCGGGCCCCCGCACCCCGGGCTTCCCGGACGAGGCGACCCTGGACGTCTACCGGCGGGCCATGAGCATCCCCACCACCGCCCACTGCTCGATCGAGCCGTACCGCTGGATGGTGCGGTCGATGGCGCGTCCTGACGGGATCCAGTTCAACCGGCGGATGAAGCGTCCGGTCCGGGTGCCCACGCTGCACCTGCACGGGTCGCTCGATCCGGCGGTCCGTACCCGTAGTTCGGCGGGGTCCGGCCAGTACGTCGAGGCGCCCTACCGGTGGCGACTTTTCGACGGTGTCGGGCACTTCCCGCACGAGGAGGATCCGGTCGGCTTCTCCACCGAACTCATCAACTGGCTCAAGGACCCCGAGCCCGACCGGTAGCCGCCCGCCCGCCACGGGCACGCGTGTCCGACGAACAGCCAATTGCCTGCCGCATACGCCAATTGGCTGACTCGCACACGATTACCGACCTTGGGTCACGGGCAGACGTCGGGGTATGGGCTGGACGCACGACTTCACTGACGAAGCACGCAACCGCCGCTCCACCGCGTCTGCCGGTGTGGGCACTCATGAGGGGGGCGGCCCTCGTGGCCGGGTGCACGAAGTGCATGACCTTCACCGTTCCCGTCTCGGGATTCCGCGCATCCTCCGCCGTCGGGCCCGCTGGGTCTCGGCACGGCTCCGACACCCCCGTAACTGACCCTTCCTGAACCGCTGAGGCGGGAGTACGGGGGCGGGCACCGGTCCTACGGCGGGCGGGACTCTCGCAGCACGCCCTAAAGGGCGCAGCCCTGGCTGTCGACCTGCTGGTTGGCCTCGCGACCGATCTCGATGTCCTCGCGGATCTCGTCGGCCGTCAGCGCGTAGCCGGTCTCCGGGTCGTCGAGCGACTTGGCGAACACCACTCCGTACACCTTCCCGTCCGGAGTGAGCAGCGGGCCGCCCGAGTTGCCCTGGCGCACCGTCGCGTAGAGCGAGTACACATCGCGGCGCACCGTGCCCCGGTGGTAGATGTCCGGACCGTCGGCGTCGATGCGGGCGCGGACGCGGGCCGAGCGCACGTCGTACGCGCCGTTCTCGGGGAAGCCCGCGACGATCGCGCTGTCGCCGGTCTCCGCGTCGTCGTTCGGGCCGGTGAACTGTAGCGGCCTGGCCCTCAGATCGGGGACGTCCAGGACAGCGATGTCGCGCTGCCAGTCGTAGAGGACGACCTTCGCGTCGTACAGCCGGCCTTCGCCGCCGATCTGGACGGTGGGTTCCTCCACGCCGCCGACCACATGGGCGTTGGTCATCACCCGGCGCTCGGAGAAGACGAAGCCGGTGCCTTCGAGGACCTTGCCGCAGCTCGGGGCCGTGCCCACGACCTTGACGATCGACTGCTTGGCGCGGGCGGCCACCGGGCTGCCCACGAGGGCCGGGTCCGGGGCCTTGACCTCGGTGATCGGTTCGTTGGCGAACGGGCTGAAGACCTGCGGGAAGCCGTTCTGCGCGAGGACGGAGGAGAAGTCCTGGAACCAGCTGGGCGCCTGCTTGGGCATCACCCGGTCGACCCCGAGCAGCACCGAGGAACTGCGGACCTCCTTGCCGAGGGTCGGCAGCGAGGTGCCCGCCAGCAGCAGGCCGATCATCCAGGCCACCAGCAGCATGGCCACCACATTGACCAGGGCGCCGCCGGTGGCGTCCAGGGCGCGCGCGGGCGACCACGTGATGTACCGGCGGAGTTTGTTGCCCAGGTGGGTGGTGAAGGCCTGGCCGATCGAGGCGCAGACGATCACGATGACGACCGCGCCGATGGCGACGGCGGTGGAGACCTCGGCGTCCTCGGTCAACCGGTCCCAGATGACCGGCAGCAGGTAGACGGCGACGAGACCGCCCCCGAGGAAGCCGATCACCGACAGGATGCCGACGACGAAACCCTGGCGATAGCCGATGACCGCGAACCACACGGCAGCCAGCAGCAGCAGGATGTCCAGCACGTTCACCGTCTGTAGCCTCGCAGTTTCGTCACCTGGCCCGTCGGTGGTGACGGGGTCCGGGCCGGGCCCGGAACAGCGCAGCAGGACAGCCAGCGTGTCATGCGCGCCAGTCGAGCGGCACCTGTCTGGTCCTGTCCCAGGGGCGTTCCCATCCCGCGTAGTGCACAATCCGGTCGATCACTCCGGCCGTGAAGCCCCAGACCAGAGCCGATTCGACCAGGAACGCCGGGCCGCTGTGCCCGCTCGGGTGGATGGCCGTGGCCCGGTTCGCGGGGTCCGTGAGATCCGCCACGGGGACCGTGAAGACCCGGGCCGTCTCGGCCGGGTCGACCACCCCGACCGGGCTGGGCGCGCGCCACCAGCCGAGCACGGGGGTCACGACGAAGCTGCTGACCGGGATGTAGAGCCGGGGCAGCACGCCGAAGAGCTGTACGCCCCGGGGGTCGAGCCCGGTCTCCTCCTCGGCCTCGCGCAGTGCCGCCCGCAGGGGCCCGGTGGTGGCCTGGTCGCCGTCCTCGGGATCCAGTGCGCCGCCGGGGAAGGACGGCTGCCCGGCGTGGGAGCGCAGGGTCCCGGAACGCTCCATCAGCAGCAGCTCGGGCCCGCGCTCCCCCTCGCCGAACAGGACCAGGACGGCGGACTGCCGGCCCGCCCCGCTCTCGGGCGGCAGGAAGCGGCTGAGCTGCTGCGGCTGGACGCTGCGCGCGGCGCGGGCGACGGGGTCGAGCCATGCGGGAAGGCCGTCGGTGGTCACGGCGACCCCGGCGTCCCCTGCCCAGCCCCCCGGGACCGGGACCGGTCCCGATGCCGGCCCTCCGGGGCTTTTGTGCCCCAGCCCCTCGGCGGAGCCGTTCCCGGCCGGTGTCCTGCCGTGTGTCTGCGTGTGCGTCATGGGCACCCCCGTTGATTCACAACGCCTGTCGTCGGCCATTTCGTTCCGAGCCGTTCCGTCCTTGAGGGTGAAGGCGAAGGCGAAGGCGTGACCCTCACTCCGCCCCGAGCGCGGGCGCGGGCTTTCCCGGGTAGTCGGCGGGCGGGCTGAGCCGCTGGCCCGGATAGCCGCCCATCTCGTACTTCAGGAGCTTTCTGGCCTTCTCCGGATCGGTTTCACCCTCTCCGTACGAAGGACAGAGAGGGGCGATGGGGCAGGCCCCGCAGGCAGGCTTGCGGGAGTGGCAGATCCGGCGGCCGTGGAACACCACCCGGTGCGAGAGCATCGTCCACTCGCTCTTGGGGAAGATCCCGGCGACGACCGCCTCGACCTTCACCGGGTCCTCCTCGTCGGTCCACTTCCAGCGCCGCACCAGACGCCCGAAGTGCGTGTCGACCGTGATGCCGGGGACGCCGAAGGCGTTGCCCAGGACCACGTTGGCAGTCTTGCGGCCGACGCCGGGCAGCTTCACCAAGTCATCGAGGCGCCCCGGGACCTCGCCGCCGAACTCGTCCCGGAGGGCGGCCGAGAGGCCGAGCAGCGACTTGGTCTTGGCCCGGAAGAACCCGGTCGGCCGGATGATCTCCTCCATCTCCTCCGGCACCGCCGCCGCCATGTCCTCGGGCGTGGGGTAGGCGGCGAAGAGCGCGGGGGTGGTCTGGTTGACCCTCAAATCCGTGGTCTGGGCGGAGAGGACCGTGGCCACGAGGAGCTCGAACGGGTTACGGAAGTCCAGCTCGGGATGGGCGTACGGATAGACCTCGGCGAGCTCGCGGTTGATCCGGCGCGCCCGGCGGACCATCGCGAGGTGCGACTCCGCCTTCGGCGCCTTGCGCGCCGTGGCCACCTTGGCCGTGGCTGCCGTACGCGCCGTGGCTGCCGTACGCGCCGTGGCCGCCTCGCCCGCCTTGCCCGCCGTGGTCGTGGCCGCCTTGCGGACCGTGGAAGCTCTGCCGGTTCTGCCGGGTTCACCGGACTTGCCGGGCGTTGACGATGGCGACGATGACACTGCGGACCTCCTGGCCGACTTCCGGAGCGGCTTCCCCGGCTCTCCGGGGGAGCCGTGCGCGCCCCCGAGGGGGCCATTCGCGGCATTCTCCGAGCGCGGCCGAGGCTGTTCGCCCACAGCGGAATCGCCACCCTTCGGTACCCCGTCAGCCCCCTTGGTCTGCGCTCTCCCCGGCGTTCTGGACACCCGGCCAGCCTAGAGCCAGGCACCGACAACCACCGCTGTCACGGCGTATCCACCCCCGATCGGCCCCCCTGCCGTAGGGTCCGGCACGCCCGTGCGTCAAACTGGTTTGTGATTGATCGCACTGTTTTACCGTCCGGCATGATGGGGACCACGGTTCCCTGAACAGGCCGACAAGGAGAGAAACTCGTGGACGACGTTCTGCGGCGCGCCCCGCTTTTCGCGGCGCTCGATGATGAGCAGGCCGCGGAGCTCCGCGCCTCGATGAGTGAGGTGACCCTCGCGCGCGGAGACGCGCTGTTCCACGAGGGCGACCAGGGTGACCGCCTGTACGTGGTCACCGAGGGCAAGGTGAAGCTCCACCGCACCTCGCCCGACGGGCGGGAGAACATGCTGGCCGTGCTCGGCCCCGGCGAGCTGATCGGGGAGCTGTCGCTCTTCGACCCGGGCCCGCGTACGGCGACCGCCTCCGCGCTGACCGAGGTCAAGCTCCTCGGCCTCGGCCACGGCGACCTGCAGCCCTGGCTGAACGCCCGGCCCGAGGTGGCCACCGCGCTGCTGCGCGCGGTCGCCCGGCGGCTGCGCAAGACCAACGACCAGATGTCCGACCTGGTCTTCTCCGACGTGCCGGGCCGTGTCGCCCGCGCCCTCCTGGACCTGTCGCGCCGCTTCGGCGTCCAGTCCGAGGAAGGCATCCACGTCGTGCACGACCTCACCCAGGAGGAGCTGGCCCAGCTGGTCGGCGCCTCCCGCGAGACGGTCAACAAGGCGCTCGCGGACTTCGCGGGCCGCGGCTGGCTGCGCCTTGAGGCCCGTGCGGTCATCCTGCTGGACGTGGAGCGGCTGGCGAAGCGTTCGCGCTGACCCCGATTCCGTACGCGAAGGGCCCCGCCGACCGACGTGCCTACCGGTGCGTCCGCCGGCGGGGCCCTTCGCCGCGCGTGGGCCGAATCAGCTCTGGATCAGCCCGTGCTCGGTCAGGTATTCCAGCTGCGCCCGCACCGACAGTTCGGCGGCCGGCCACAGGGAGCGGTCCACGTCGGCGTACACCTTCGCCACCACCTCCGACGGCGTACGGTGCCCGGCCTCCACCGCCGTCTCCACCTGGGCGAGGCGGTGTGCGCGGTGGGCCAGGTAGAACTCCACCGCCCCCTGCGCGTCCTCCAGCACCGGCCCGTGGCCCGGCAGCACCGTGTGGACGCCGTCGTCGACCGTCAGCGACCGCAGCCGCCTGAGCGAGTCCAGGTAGTCGCCGAGCCGCCCGTCCGGGTGCGCGACCATCGTCGTGCCGCGGCCGAGGATCGTGTCGCCCGTCAGCACCGCCCGGTCGGCGGGCAGATGGAACGAGAGCGAGTCCGCGGTGTGCCCGGGTGTCGGCACGACGCGCAGCTCCAGGCCGCCGGTGGTGATCACGTCGCCCGCCGCGAGGCCCTCGTCGCCCAGCCGCAGCGCCGCGTCCAGGGCCCGCACCTTCGTCCCCGTCAGCTCCGCGAACCGGCCCGCGCCCTCCGCGTGGTCGGGGTGGCCATGGGTGAGCAGCGTGAGACCCACGCGCCGACCGGACCGCTCCACCGCCTCGATCACGGCCCTCAGGTGTACGTCGTCGAGCGGCCCGGGATCGATGACGACCGCGAGACCGGAGCCGGGCTCGGCCACGATCCAGGTGTTCGTCCCGTCGAGCGTCATCGCGGACGGGTTGGGCGCGAGGATGTTGACCGTACGGGCGGTCGCGGGGCCGGAGGCCACGGTTCCGCGCGGCTGTCCGGGCAGTGCTGCCGCATCACTCACGCCGCACCGCCTCCCGGGCCAGCCGCGGGCACGTGTTGGGTGAACTCGTCGTGCCCCGGCCAGCTCAGCACCAGTTCGCCGCCCTCCGGACGGGCCTGCGCGAGGACCGGGGTCATGTCCTGCCCGTCAGCCGCCCCGAGCGCCTCGGCGGCCGTCCTGTACGGCGCGAGGGCCCTCAGCGTGGTCACGGTGGGCGGCATCATCAGCAGCTCGCCCGCGTCGTAGCGGCGTGCCGCGTCGGCGGCGGCGATCCACACCGTGCGGTCGGCCTCCGTGGAGACGTCCCGGGTGCGCTGGCCCTCGGGGAGCGCGGCCACGAAGAACCACGTGTCGTACCGACGCGGTTCGAACTCCGGGGTGATCCAGCGCGCCCAAGCGCCCAGCAGGTCCGAGCGCAGCACCAGGCCGCGCCGGTCCAGGAACTCCGCGAAGGACAGCTCCCGGGCGACCAACGCCTCCCGGCCGGCCTCCCAGTCGTCCCCGGTCGTGTCGCCGACCACGGTGGTGGCGGTCGGCCCGGCGAGAAGGACACCCGCCTCCTCGAACGTCTCGCGTACCGCCGCGCAGACGATGGCCTGAGCCTCGGTGACCGTCGCCACGCCGAGCCGGGCGGCCCAGCGCTCCAACGGGGGCCCGGCCCACCCGATCAGCCGGTCGTCGTCGCGCGGATCGACTCCGCCACCCGGATAGGCGTACGCGCCTCCGGCGAACGCCATGGAGGTCCGCCGCCGCAACATGTGCACGACAGGGCTAGCGGTGGCATCGCTCTCCCCGCCCCGATCGCCGCGCTTCCCGTCCGGATCACCACCGATCCCGCCGGGATCGCGGAGCAGCATCACGGTGGCGGCCCGCCGGGGTGTCACGGCCGTCAGCTCACCGGCGGCGAGGGCCCGGATCCGGTCGGGCCATTCCGGGGGGTACCACTGACCTTGGGACATGGCCGGAGGCTATCCGGAACCGCGCCGATGTTCGAGAGGCTCCCTGATCATCGTTCGAGGCTCCCCGATCGTCGCGGAGACCCGGCATGCCCCGTACACGCCCGACACGCCCCGTACACGCCCGGCATTCCTCGTACACGCCCGACACGCCTCGTACACACGATCGATCCCGCCCGGTCGCGGGACCGGACGGGATCGGAAGCACGAGCGAAAAGGGATACTCAGGCGTCGACGAGCTCCACCTGGACCTCGACCTCGACCGGTGCGTCCAGCGGCAGCACGGCGACACCCACGGCACTGCGGGCGTGCACGCCCTTGTCGCCGAGGACCGCGCCCAGCAGCTCGCTGGCACCGTTGATCACGGCGGGCTGTCCGGTGAAGTCGGAGGCCGAGGCGACGAAGCCCACGACCTTCACGACGCGCTTGATCCGGTCCAGGTCGCCGGCGACCGACTTCACGGCGGCCAGGGCGTTGAGCGCGCAGGTCCTCGCGAGCTCCTTCGCCTCGTCCGGCGTGACCTCGGCTCCGACCTTGCCGGTGACGGCGAGCTTGCCGTCCACCATCGGCAGCTGGCCCGAGGTGTACACGTACACCCCGGTCCGCACGGCCGGCTGGTACGAGGCCAGCGGCGGCACGACGGCGGGCAGGGTCAGGCCGAGCTCGGCGAGCCGCGCCTCGACGACGCCCGCCACTACGCCTTCTCCCGCTTCAGGTAGGCCACGAGCTGCTCGGGGTTGTTCGGGCCGGGAACGACCTGGACCAGCTCCCAGCCGTCCTCGCCCCAGGTGTCCAGAATCTGCTTGGTCGCGTGCACGAGAAGCGGCACGGTCGCGTATTCCCACTTGGTCATGGGCCCGACTGTAACGCCTGGCACGTACGGTCCCGTGCGTAGGCCGGGGCCGGACTGGTTAGGCTCGAATACGTGAGCAGGTTCCAGGTCGTCAGCGGCAAGGGCGGTACCGGTAAGACCACGGTCGCCGCCGCCCTCGCGCTCGCCCTCGCGACCGAGGGCAGGCGCACCCTCCTCGTCGAGGTCGAGGGCAGGCAGGGCATCGCCCAGCTCTTCGATTCCGACGCGCTCCCCTACGAGGAGCGCAAGATCGCCGTCGCGCCGGGCGGCGGCGAGGTGTACGCGCTGGCGATCGACGCCGAACGCGCGCTCCTCGACTACCTCCAGATGTTCTACAAGCTCGGCAGCGCCGGCCGGGCGCTGAAGAAGCTCGGCGCGATCGATTTCGCCACCACCATCGCGCCCGGCGTCCGGGACGTCCTGCTGACCGGCAAGGCGTGCGAAGCCGTACGCCGCAAGGACAAGCAGGGCCGGTTCGTCTACGACCACGTGATCATGGACGCCCCGCCGACCGGCCGGATCACCCGCTTCCTGAACGTCAACGACGAGGTCGCCGGACTGGCGAGGATCGGCCCCATACACAACCAGGCCCAGGCTGTGATGCGGGTCCTGAAGTCCCCGCAGACCGCGGTCCACCTGGTGACCCTCCTGGAGGAGATGCCGGTCCAGGAGACCGCGGACGGCATCACCGAACTGCGCGCCGCCGAACTGCCCGTGGGCAGCGTCTTCGTCAACATGGTCCGCCCGCATCTGCTCGACGAGGACGCCCTGCGCACCGCCGCGGGCGGCCGCCGAAAGGAGATCGCCAAGGTGCTGACCCGGTCCGGGGTGACCGGTTCCGCGGCGCTCGTGCGGCCCCTGGTCGAGCAGGCGGCCGAGCACGCCGAGCGGGTCGGCCTGGAGCGGGAGCAGCGCGCGGTGCTGGCCGGTCTCGGGCTGCCGACGGCGGAGCTGCCGCTGATCGGCGACGGGGTGGACCTCGCCGCGCTGCACGACCTGGCCACGGAGCTCCGTAAGCAGGGCGCGGGGGAAGAGGGGGACGCATGAGCGCGGACACATCCGCTACGAACACGGCCGAGGCGGGGCTGGACATGGACGCGCTGCTGGACGATCCGGGCATCCGGATCGTCGTGTGCTGCGGCTCCGGCGGGGTCGGCAAGACCACGACCGCCGCCGCCCTCGGCGTACGGGCCGCCGAGCGCGGCCGGAAGGTCGTCGTCCTCACCATCGACCCGGCCCGCCGACTCGCCCAGTCCATGGGCATCGACCGGCTGGACAACGTGCCGAGGCGGGTCGACGGCATCGACGGCGAGGGCGAGCTGCACGCCATGATGCTGGACATGAAGCGGACCTTCGACGAGACCGTCGAGGCGCACGCGGACGCCGAACGGGCCAGGGCGATCCTGGAGAACCCCTTCTACCAGTCCCTGTCGGCCGGGTTCGCCGGTACGCAGGAGTACATGGCGATGGAGAAGCTCGGGCAGCTGCGGGCGCGCGACGAGTGGGACCTGATCATCGTCGACACCCCTCCCTCGCGCTCCGCGCTGGACTTCCTGGACGCGCCGAAGCGGCTCGGGTCGTTCCTCGACGGGAAGTTCATCCGGCTGCTGATGGCGCCCGCGAAGGTGGGCGGCCGAGCCGGGATGAAGTTCCTCAATGTCGGTATGTCGATGATGAGCGGAACGCTGGGCAAGCTGCTCGGGGGGCAGTTCCTGCGGGACGTCCAGACGTTCGTCGCCGCGATGGACACCATGTTCGGCGGCTTCCGCAGCCGCGCGGACGCCACGTACAAGCTGCTCCAAGCGCCCGGCACGGCCTTTCTCGTGGTGGCGACGCCGGAGCAGGACGCGCTGCGCGAGGCCGCCTACTTCGTGGAGCGGCTGGCCGCCGAGGAGATGCCGCTGGCCGGTCTGGTCCTCAACCGTGTGCACGGCAGTGAGGCTTCGCGGCTCTCCGCCGAGCAGGCACTGGCCGCCGCGGAAAATCTTGACGCCGCCCGCATTGTGGATCAGCGGGCCGGGAAGGCTGACCTTGGTGACCAGGAAGCCCCCGACCCGGCGGTCACCGCTTCCGGACGGACCGAGCCGCCCCTCTCCCCCGAGGCCGGGCAGGCGTCCGGGCCCGAGCCCACAGCCGAGCACCAGGACCCTACGGAGAACGAGCCGCCCCACGAGAGCATCGCGACATCCGCGACCACCCCTGACGACTCGACCACCCCTGACGACGCGACGAGCCCTGCGGATGCGGCCGACTCTGCCGGCGCGTCCGCCGACGAGGCAGTCGGCGTCGAGGAACTGACGGCGGGTCTACTGCGTCTGCACGCCGAGCGCATGCAGGTCGTCGCCCGCGAGCACCGCACCCGCGACCGCTTCACCGCGCTGCACCCCGAGGTGCCGGTGACGGCCGTGGCAGCGCTGCCCGGCGACGTACACGACCTGAACGGCCTCCGGGCCATCGGCGACCGCCTGGCGGACGGTTCCACGCCGACCCCTGCCGGAGCGGCGTAGACACCCCTCACCGGGGCCGCGTAACACCACCCACCGGAGCTGACGGCACAGCGGCCCGGACCTGATGCAGCCGGGCCGGCTCAGCGGTGCCGACGCCTACCCGACAGCCGCGTAGGTCTCGTGCAGCTCCTCGTCCTCCAGCCCGATGACTCCGGGCAGAACGCCGGTGGACCGCTCGTATTCACTGCGTGCGGTCTCCAGCAGTCGGCGCCAGGACGTGACGGTGGGCCGACGCCGCAGCAGTGCGCGGCGCTCCCGCTCCGTCATTCCGCCCCACACGCCGAATTCGACGCGATTGTCGAGCGCATCGGCCAGGCACTCGGTCCGCACCGGACATCCGGTGCACACCGCCTTGGCCCTGTTCTGCGCTGCCCCTTGTACGAACAGTTCATCCGGATCGGTAGTGCGGCAGGCTGCCTGCGCACTCCAGTCGGTTACCCAGCCCATGCCGGCGCCGTCCTCTCCCGAATCGAGGCTCCCCCACGGCGGTAGCGGCATATTCACCGCTGCCAGTTGAGGACGTTACGGAAGGTAGGGGCACCACAACACCCCCTTCGGGCCCAATCTTGAATGGTCCGAACGGACTATGCGTATGCGGCAGATCACCCAGGGGAGTGAGCCGAGGACATGCGCGACTATCTCCGCGAAAATGGGACAGTGCACTCAAGTCGCAAGGGGCTTCTCGCGACATAAGGGGCGATTTCGGGAGCGCCCCTATGGCTACGTGAAGGGCGATGCGGTTGCTCATCCGCCGGGTGAAGAATGACCAGAAGATGCGCATGGGATTGCAGGGGACTTGATACGGAACCGGACTGCTGTGACAGTTGAGAGCAGCTTAGGCCAAGGCCTGTCCGTCTGTCCGGCGAATGAGAACGTAGGCGCTCCGCGTCCGCGCGCCCGCGCCGCGACGCCCGGCACGCTCTCGCCGAGAGGCTTCCGGCCTGCCCGCCCGACAGGCCGGGGCCTCCCGTCCGGCAGACGGCCGGCAGGTGATCGGCCCGTCCGGATGTCACGGTCCGGTACCCGAACGCTCCGAGAGCCCCCGCTCCTGCGACTCCTTCATCACTACGGATTAGGCTGCCCCCTATGCCAAAGAAGCGCTCGGGCGGGGGTCTCACCACGACCCAGCAGGCCGCCAAGTTCCTCGGTGTCGCCGCGCTCTCCGGAGCTGTCCTGGCAGGCATCGCACTGCCCGCAGCCGGAGCGCTGGGGCTCGCCGCCAAGGGGACGGTCGAAGGATTCGACGAGATCCCCTCCAACCTCAAGACTCCACCGCTCAGTCAGCGGACCACGATCCAGGACCGCGACGGCGGCACCATCGCCACGGTGTACTCCCGCGACCGCACGGTCGTCCCGCTCAAGGACATCTCGCCGCACATGCAGGCCGCGATCATCGCGATCGAGGACTCCCGCTTCTACGAGCACGGCGCGGTCGACCTCAAGGGCATCCTCCGCGCGATGAACCGCAACGTGCAGGCGGGCGGGGCCGCGCAGGGCGCGTCGACACTCACCCAGCAGTACGTGAAGAACGTCTTCGTCGAGGAGGCGGGCGACGACCCGGAGAAGGTCGCCCAGGCCACCCAGCAGACGCTCGGCCGCAAGGTCCGCGAGCTGAAGTACGCGATCCAGGTCGAGGAGGAGCTCGGCAAGAAGAAGATCCTGGAGAACTACCTCAACATCACGTTCTTCGGGCAGCAGGCTTACGGCGTCGAGGCCGCGTCCCAGCGCTACTTCTCCAAGCGCGCCAAGGACCTCAAGGTGGAGGAGGCCGCGCTGCTCGCCGGCATCGTCCAGTCGCCGAGCCGCTACGACCCGGTCAACGACACGGAGGAAGCGACCAAGCGCCGCAACATCGTGCTGGCACGGATGGCCGCGGTCAAGAACATCTCGCAGGCCGAGGCCGACAAGGCCATGGAGACGCCCATCAAGCTGAAGGTCTCCCGGCCGAAGAACGGCTGCATCACCGCCGTCAGCGGCTCCGGCTTCTTCTGCGACTACGTCCGCAAGACGATCCTCACCGACCCCGCGTTCGGCAAGACCGACGAGGACCGGGCCAAGCTCTGGAACCTCGGCGGTCTGACCATCCGGACGACACTGGACCCGCGCGCCCAGAAGGCCGCCAACAGGGCCGCCACCGAGAAGGTCAACAAGGACGACAAGTTCGCGGCGTCCGTGGTGCAGGTCAAGCCGGGCAGCGGCAAGATCCTCTCCATGGGCCAGTCCCGCCCCTACGGCCTGGACCAGAAGCAGAACGAGACCGTCCTGAACCTCGCCGTCAACAACAAGATGGGCGGCAGCACGTACGGCTTCCAGGTCGGCTCGACGTTCAAGCCGTTCACCGCGGCGGCGGCGCTGGAGAAGGGCATCAGCCCGGCGACGTCGTTCTCGACGGACTGGAAGCTGACGTTGAAGGAGCGGGACTTCCGCAACTGCTCCGGCTCCCCGGCCGGTTACGCGGACTGGGCCCTGGTGAACGAGCTGGAGTCCGAAAAGGGCACCTGGGACATGACGAGCGCGCTCGGCAAGTCCATCAACACCTACTTCGCTCTGCTGGAGCAGAAGGCCGGTCTCTGCGAGACGGTGGAGCTGGCCAAGAAGGTCGGCTACGAGCGCGGTGACGGCAAGAAGGTCGGCGAGTACCCTTCGATCACCCTCGGCGGCGAGGTCAGCACCCCGCTCTCCATGGCCGGCGCCTACGCCGCGTTCGCCAACCGGGGCACGTACTGCACGCCGATCGCCATCGAGTCCATCAAGGACCCGCAGGGCAAGAAGGTCCCCGTGCCGAAGACGTCCTGCTCGCGGGCGATGAGCGAGAAGACCGCGGACACGATCAACCAGATGCTCAAGGGCGTCGTGGAGGACGGCACCGGTACGCGGGCCGGACTCAGCGACCGGGACAACGCGGGCAAGACCGGTACGACCAACGACCGCAAGGATGCCTGGTTCGTCGGGTACACGCCGAACCTCTCCACCGCGGTGTGGGTCGGTGACGACGTCGGCGAGAAGAGCTCGATGTTCGGCGTCACCATCGGCGGCGAGTACTACGACAAGGTCTGCGGCGGCTGCCTTCCCGGTCCGATCTGGCGCATCGCGATGACCGGAGCGCTGGACGCTTCGGAGACCCCCGGGTTCAACCCGGTCTCCGTCCCGCGCGGCAAGGAGAAGAAGGAAGAAGAAGAGGACCGCGACGACGAGGACCGCGAGGACGCGCGGCCCGGCAACGACGGCAACCGGTTCCCCGGCGCCGAACTCCCGGACGGCGGGACCGGCGGGCCGGGCGGTGGCGGCGGGCGGGGCCAGAACGGCGAACAGAACGGCCCCTGACCCGTACCCCTGCTCGTACTCGTACTCGTACGGATATAGCGAAAAGGGTGGGCGCCCCGGTCCTGGACCGGGGCGCCCACCCTTTTCGCTGTCTTCTCCGCGTGCCTCAGCCGGCGAGGAGCTTCTTCACCGCGCCGGCCACCCGGCCGCCCTCGGCGAGCCCGGCGACCTTCGGGTTGACGATCTTCATGACGGCGCCCATCGCACGCGGCCCCTCGGCCCCGGCGGCCTTCGCCTCCTCGACGGCGGACGCCACGATCGCGTTCAGCTCGTCGTCGGAGAGCTGCTTGGGCAGATAGCCGTCGAGCAGCTCACCCTCCGCCTTCTCCCGCTCGGCCTGCTCGGTCCGACCGCCCTGAGCGAAGGCCTCGGCCGCCTCACGGCGCTTCTTCGCCTCCTTGGCGATCACCTTCCGCACCTCCTCGTCGGAGAGCTCGCGCGCCGACTTGCCGCTGACCTCTTCCTTGGTGATCGCGGTGAGGGTGAGCCTAAGGGTGGACGAGGTCAGCTCGTCACGCGCCTTCATGGCGGTGTGGAGGTCGTCCTTGAGCTTGGACTTGAGCGTGGTCATGCCGCGATTGTGACAGGTGAGGGCCCCGGGCCGCCCACCGGTTTTCCGCTCACGGTTCCGCTTCTGCGACGATGGGCGCATGCGCGCACGCTACGGAGTACCCCTGAAAGTCACGGCAGTCGGCGCGGCGGTAGGCGTCGCCGGACTCGCCTACGCCGCCGGGTTCGAGGCCCGCTCGTTCCGCCTGCGACGGGTCACCGTTCCCGTGCTCCCGCACGGGGCCCGCCCGTTGCGCGTGCTCCAGGTCTCCGACATCCACATGGTGAGCGGTCAGCGCAAGAAGCGCGCCTGGCTCCAGTCGCTCGCCGGACTGCGCCCCGACTTCGTCGTGAACACCGGCGACAACCTGTCCGACCCGGAGGCCGTGCCCGAGCTCCTCGACGCGCTCGGCCCACTGATGGAGTTCCCGGGGGTGTACGTCTTCGGCTCCAACGACTACTACGGCCCCAAGCTCCGCAACCCCGCGCGCTACCTCCTGGAGAAGACCCGGGGCAAGCACGGCCTCAACGGAAACGCCCCCGCGGTCGGCGTCGTCCACAACCCGTGGGAGCCGATGCGCGACGCCTTCGACGAGGCCGGCTGGCTGAACCTGTCGAACACGCGGGGCCGGCTCAAGCTCGACGGCCTGGAGCTGGCGTTCACCGGCCTGGACGACCCGCACATCAAGCGGGACCGGTACGCCGAGGTCCAGGGCGGCCCTACGAGCGGCGCCGACCTCTCCATCGGCGTGGTCCACGCCCCGTACCTGCGCTCCCTGGACGCCTTCACGGCCGACGGCTACCCCCTGATCCTGGCGGGCCACACGCACGGCGGTCAGCTGTGCATCCCGTTCTACGGGGCGCTCGTCACCAACTGCGACCTGGACACCGACCGGGTCAAGGGCCTGTCCAGCCACACGATCGGCGACCGGCGCGCCTACCTCCACGTCTCGGCAGGCTGCGGCACCAACCGCTACACCCCGGTCCGCTTCGCCTGCCCGCCCGAGGTCACCCTGCTGACGCTGACGCCGAAGGCCTGAGCGAAGGGGCACGCGGGGCGGGCCCCGGCGCACGACGGACGCCGGGCGGTTCACCTTCACGCACGGCGGGCGGACAAATCGCGAGGGTCCTCCCACCCGCTTACGGTACGAATCATGACCGCGCCCCGGATCACCCTGCTCCCCCGCCCCCGGGCGGCAGAGGTGCTACCGGACCCCGCAGGGTCCCGCCGCCCCTGGGCCGTTGCCCTGCGCGCGACCGCGTGCGGGGCGGCGGCCGCGGGCCCCGTCATCGCCCTGGCGACCGGCTACGCGCCACCGACGCTGATCCACTTCACGGTCCTGGCGAACCTCCTGGTCGCGGGGGCCTTCGGGTGGTCGGCCGTACGCTCCTGGCGGGGCGGCCCACCACTGTCGCCGGGGCTGTCGGGCGGGGTGGTCCTGCTCGCCGCGATCACCGGGCTGATGTACCACCTGGTGCTGGTGAACCACGGCGGCTCCCCGGCGAGCGCCTCCCTCGGCGGTCCGGACACGGGGGCCGGCCGGTCCAACGCCGTGAGCCTCCTGCTCCACACGGTCACCCCACTGGCCGTCGCCGCGGACTGGCTCCTGCTGACCGCCCCCCGCACCCTGCGCCTGGCCCACATCCCCCTCTGGCTGTCCGCCCCCGCGGCCTATCTGGGCCTCACCCTGGCCCGCGGAGCCCTGCTCTCCCCCGGCGCCCCGGCCCGCTACCCGTACCCGTTCCTCGACGTCGACACGTACGGCTACTCCGGCGCCCTCGCCCAGGCCCTCGCCCTCGGCCTCCTCTTCGCCGCCCTGGGCGTCCTGATCACCACCGTGGACCACCTCCGGCCGAACGTGGCGGGGTGGTTCCAGCACCGGAGAAACCGGATTTCGCCTCCGGCCGCAGGTGGGCTAAAGTAATCGATGTCGCCGGGAGTCCGGTGGGCATCGGGGTGTAGCGCAGCTTGGCAGCGCGCTTCGTTCGGGACGAAGAGGTCGTGGGTTCAAATCCCGCCACCCCGACGCTGGTCAGAGGCCACATACGGATATCCGTATGTGGCCTCTGACGTATCTAGGGGGCCAAACAGGGGGCCAAAGGGATTTGATCAAGCCTTCGGCATGGGTGCCTTATGCCGCTCGGCAAAGATCTCGTCCATAGCCTCCGCTCCCTGCGTGATCACCGGCCGAAGCTGCTTCCTGTACACAGCCTCGGTGGTCGCCTGACTGCTGTGGCCGACCAGCATGGCGATGCGCTCCAGCGGGATGCCGTGATCGGAGAGCAGGGACACGAAACTGTGGCGAAGTTCCCGAGGCGTCCATTCGGGATCGAGCCCGGCCTTTTTCACGATGGCGCGGAAGTCGCGCCGCACGTTCGCGGCGTCCAGCGGCTCCCCGCTCCGTGTGGTGAAAACCCGGCCGTCAGGACGCCACTCAATGCCGTGCGAGGCGCGTTCCTGCTTCTGCCACCGCAGGTGTTCGACCAACACATCCACGACCTGCTTCGGAAGAGCGATCGTCCGGCGACTCTTGCGCGTCTTGGTCTCCCCGTGCCTGCGCACGGACCGCCACACGGCGACGTGCGGCGGAATGCCGTCCTCGGGGGTCAGGTACACGTGATCCCAGGTGAGCGGCCGGGCCTCCTCAGTCCGCACCCCTCCGAGCAGTGATAGCACCAGGTAGGCGTACAGGCGGCTCCCCCGCGCGGCCCCGAGCACGGCTTTCGCTTGCTCCAGGTTGAGCGCCTTACTCGGTCGGCCGGCACGCCCCTCCGGGACGGTGACCAGCAGCGCGACGTTGCGCACTGCCTTGTCTCGCCGCTGGGCGTGCTCGATGGACCGGCGGAGGATCGCCAGCACGTCCCGGAGGCTTCGCGTGGAGAGCGCCTCTACGCGGCTGGTGAGCCAGTCATCCACGGCGTCGGCACTGAGATCCTTGAGCTTGGCCTTGCCCACGAAGGGGATCAGGTGCTTGTCAGCGAGTGTGCGGTTCTTGGCCACGGTCTGGGCGTCTCGCCCCTTCAGCCCGCGCTCCAGCCAGTCGTTCACGGCGTTCTCAACGGTGTAGTTGGCGGGGGTGCGAACACCCGCTGCGACCTCCTTCTTGAGATCGCGGATCTTCTCGCGGACCTCCGTCTTGGTCTTGCCGTAGACCTTGGGTCGCAGGCGCTTGCCGTTCGGCGCATACCCCAGGGAGACCGCGCCCACATAGCGGTTCTTCGCCTGGTCCCAGTAGATGGTGTCTTCCCCGTGCCCGGCCCTGCGGGTGGGCTTGCTGGTTGCCACGTCGGCAGTTCCTTTCATGCAGCGGGCCCGCCCACGAGGGTGGACGGGCCCGCTGATCTGGTTGGTCAGCTGGATTCGCGCTTGAGGAGGTCGATGTACTCCTCGACGTACTCCGTCGGGATGCGCCGACTGCGACCAATCTGGACGGTGCGCAATCGCCCGAGTCGGATCTCCTCGTATGCGGTGGAGCGTTTGACCCCCAGGATTTCGGCGGCGACATCGACGCGGAGGAGGCGGGCGGGCGGCGAGGTGGTTGGCGTGGCCACGGGATTCTCCTCTGGGTGTGGCGGGCGGCTGCCTTCTCTGTCCTGGCAGATCCGCAACATCCGCCACGCCGCCACATCGCAGGTCAGGGGCCTGCGTTTGTGGCGGATGGCGGTCGTGTGGCGGATAGGTGCCGCCACATCCGGGGGTGTGGCGGCACCTGGTGGCGCTGGGGGTCAGCCCGCGACCGGGAGGAGCGGTGTGGCGGTTTCCGCAGGCATGTGGCGGGAGGCTGTGGCGGTATCCGCCACGGATTCACCCCCGCTGACCTGCGGTGTGGCGGACGTGGCGGATGTTGCGGACTCCTCGGGGGGCGGAGGGCAGTACCGGGTCCAGGCGTCCGTGAGGTCTTCGGCGTAGTAGCCCTTCGGGGTGCCGGAAGGGGTGCGGATGCCGCGCGGCTTGATGGGCTTGATGGCCGGGGTGACGTACTGGCCAAGAAGCTTGGCGAGCGTGCGGGAGTTCAGGGGCTTGTCGTCCAGGTCGCCCCAGGGGCCGTCGTCCATGCGGAGCAGGATTTCGAGGATGACGGCGGTGGGCACCCGGTCGGCGCCGCAGAACACCTTGTCGCGCAGGTCGGTCAGCAGCCGGACGCCCAACGATGCTTCGTCGTTGTCCTGACCGGCGTTAATCAGGTCCAGGCAGGCGGCCCGGGCTCGTGCGGGCCAGGTTCCGCCGGCCGCGTCCGCGACGGCGAGCAGCGGTTCCCACACGTCGGCGGGCCGGTCGGTGACCCCTTCGGGCATGTCGGGCCAGGCGTTGGCGACCTGGTCGCGGACGGTGTCGGCCCACTTCGCGATCCGGTCGCGCAGGGCGTGGCCCTGCTTCTCGTGGATGCGCTGGCGGTAGGGCTCGACCTTCTCGTTGGGGGCCCGCTTCCGCATCCGGATGATGACCGAGCGGGTCAGCACGGTGTCGGGGAGGGAGCCGAGCCCGGCCATGGCGACGGCGCAGTAGGAGCCGAACACCTGGGCGTTCTGGTTGGAGCCGTCCCCGACGCACCGCAGGGCCCCGCCGATCCTGCGGTATCCGGCGTTCAGGAACCCGCGCAGCGCCTCGTCCGCCCCGGCCTTGGGGCCGAAGATGGTGTCCACCTCGTCGAACAGGACCGTGGGCAGTCCCTCGGCGGAGTCGACCAGCCGGTAGAGGGCGTTCGCGGACGCGGACACCGTGCTCATGGGGCGAGGGGTGAGGAGTTCCACGATCTCCAGCGCCCGAGACTTCCCCGACCCCGGTTCCGGGGAGAGGAACGCGATGCGCGGGGTGGTCTCGAAGCAGTCGATCAGGTGGGCGTGCGCGTCCCACAGGGCGACCGCGACATAGGCGGACTCCGTGGGGAAGACATTGAACCGGCGGTGGAAGGTCTCCAGTTCATCGAGCAGGGCGGCGCCGTCGATGGGCGGTGCGGTGGGGGTGGTGTTCATGCGGCGGCGCCTTCCTGGGAGGTGCGGAGCGGACAGAGGTCGCGGTGGCGGGTGTGGTCTTCGATCAGGGCCAGGGCCTTGCGGTGGCCTGCGGCGAAGAGGTTGCGTCCGCACGCGCAGACGCTGGTCACGGTTGGCACGGCACCACGCGGGGCGGTGATGGTGAGCCAGGCGATGGGGTGGCGGCCGTCTCCGGTCTGCTGGTCAGGGCGAAGGGCAGTGGGGACGCCTTCGGCGACGACCTTCGGCGCCCCACTGTCGGATGCGGCGGGGGTCGGTTGGGCGGGGTCGGGGCTGGTGGTGGGGAGGCATTTCAGAGGGGGGTGTGGCCGGGGGTTCATGTTGTCTCCCTTGGCCGGCAGGTGCGCAGGGACCAGTTCAGGACGCTGCGCAGGGTGGCGCGGCACTGGGATGCTGGGAGTCCGGCCGCCTCGCCTGCCCTCTGAAATGCTTCTTCCACCTCGTGGCGGGTGAGGTCGCCCCATCCGACGAAGCGGGCCACCTTTCGGGCGCTTTCGAAGAGTTGGGCTTCCCGGCCGCCCTCGGCGGTGGCGGTCACGAGGGCGGCTTCCCGCTCCAGCGCGGTCTCAGCGGCTCGGTTGCCCCGCTTGGGCAGGGACAGCCGCAGGGGACCTGTGGGGCGCTCTGGGGGCTTGAGGGCGTTCAGCAGCCACGCGGGAAGAGGTGCGACCGGGGTGTCGTCGAGGACTTCGTACGTACGCCCGTTGACGGTGCTGCCGGGGGCGACGACGTAGCCGCCCCAGGCCCGGGTGTCGATCGACGGGCCGAGGGACCCGGCGGTGTTGGTGAGCCGGATTCCGGCGGGGGCGGTGAAGTAGAGGTGCTGTCCACCGCTCGCGGTCCGCACCCGGTAGGTGGCGGGCACGGCCTGGTCGGCGCGCTCGCAGAGCGCTCGAAAGGTCGTCGCGCCGTCAGGCGTGTCCGTACTGCTGTTGGGCTTGGGCAGGTCGAGATCCACCACGACCAGCCCGGACGGGCCGGTCGCAATGCCGACGTTGAATCGGCCGGCGGACCAGGCTCGGTGGATGCGGTCGGGATCGGTGGTGGCGCGCTGCTCCCACTTGCGGTGGCTGGTGGTGCAGTCGCCGGTGCGGGGGCAGGCGGTCTCGCCGTGCAGGGCGGGCGGCTTGCCGCCTGGCCGTAACGGGAACACTGCCCGGCCGCGGGCTGCGGCATCGAGCGCTGCGGAAAGCAGCGCGGGACGTGCGTTATGGGTCATGCTGGATGTCTCCAGTTCTCTTCTGTGAGCGGCTGGACGAGGGCGGCCCGCTTCATTGGTGTGAGAGGGGCCGCCCTCGGCATGTCAGAAAGGCGGTTCGTCGCTGTAGCCGTTTGCGGCCCAGGGGTCGCGTCCGGGCCGGTGATGGCGAGGGATGCGCGGGAGCCGGAGCAGGGTCCAGCGGCGGGTTTCGTCCCAGCAGGTGCAGGAGTCCCACTCGGTACCGGCGTACTCCCCTTCGTGGTCGCCGTAGTCGTAGGCGTGGCCCCCTTCGCCCTGGCACTCGGCGCAGTCGGGGCGAGGGGTGTCGGTCAGGACCAGTGCGCGTCGGTCGTTCCACCCGGTGAGCGGGCGGCGGAGTCGCAGTCGCAAGGTCGATCCTTCGGTCAGTGGTTGATGGTGCCGTTGGCCTTGCCGAACATCCCGGTCGCGGTGATGTTCTGCGTGATGTGCGTCGAACCCCGCCCGGCCCCGCCCCCGGCAGAACTGCGTCTGATGCGGAGGAGCATGGGGACGCCGATGGCTGCGGCGGCGATGAGGGCGACGGCGGCCCAGAGTGCGTTGGTCATGGCGATCAGTCCCGGGGCTGCGTAGGAGAGTCCGATGCCGGCGGCGGCGATGCCGCCGCCGATCGTCGGGGTGAGCAGGGCGGTGGTCTTGGCCCATGTAGGGATCGGCTGGGCGACGGGGATGGGCGGTGCGGGCGGGGCCTGCTGGGGGGTGTAGGCGAGGGTGCGGGCGCCGCCGGGGAGGGTGACCATCTGGACGCCGGGCAGGATCTCGGTGTGCAGCAGTCCGGGGTTCGGGGTGGGCTGCTGGGGGGTGAGGGTGGTGATCTGGTACGCGGTTTCATGCACGACGGGGCTCCTTCAGCAGCACGGGCGGCACCCGTGGTGGCGGGGTGCCGCCCGACGCGTTGTGACGGTGCGTGGTCTTAGTGGTTAGTGGCTACTGGTTACTGGCAACTGGGAAATGCCCTGCTAGAGGGCCCTGGTGGCCAGTAGAGGGGTGTTCTACTGGCTACTGGAAAGTTGCCGGTGACCAGTAGCCAGTAGCGCTGTGTGAGACGTCAGACGTGGTCGGGGTGGACGTATACGGAGTGCGGTCCGTTGTCCCGGTAGACCAGCTCGCCCCGCTCCGCCGCTGCTTTGAGCGCGGCGCGGACGGCCTGGCGGCTGCGGCGGACAAGGTCGGCGACGGCGGAGGGCTTCATGCCCGTCTGGCCCGCTGCCTTGATCGCGGTGATCGCGTCAGCCATCCACGGCGGGCCGCTCTCGTCATCGCTGTCACGGAGCGCGGAGAGGTTCAGTCCCGTCTGCGCCGCGGGGGGTTCGGGCGTGGCCGGAGGTTCGGGTGCGGTGCCGAACTGGGCGTCGATCTGCTCCATGAACGCCCGCACAGCCGCGTCCGCATCCACGGCCGGAGCCGAGTCCGATGTGGGTGGCGGGGTGCGGAGCGCGGAGAGGTTCAGCCCGCCCTCGGCATCTGCGGGCTGGTCGTCCGTGATGGTGGTGGGGGTGTGGTTGGTGTCGCGCATCCATGCGGTGCGGTCGGGGTCCCAGCGGGTTGCGTAGGCGGGTCCGGCGGCCTGGCTGCTGATGGTGTCGAGGGTGGGGTGGATGGGGGTGGTGGCGTGGACGATGTCGCGGATCTGGTTGGGGAGGATCCGCCAGACTTTGAACTGGGCCGCCCCGGATTCGGGGGTGCCCATGAACCCGGCTCCCTTGTAGGGGGCTTGGTCGGGGCGGAGTCCGCGGGTGCCGGGGAAGACCTTGGACAGGTCCATGCCTTCCACTTCCCCGCCGGTGAGGCAGACGCGGGCTTTGGCCTCGCGCCGGATCATCAGGTTCCCGAGGACGGACCCGGTGGCTCCGAGCGCGGTGAGGACGGTGCGGACGCCCATGGCGCGGAGCATCCGGATGACCTCAAGGATCTTCTTCGCGAGGTTCTTCATGCTCCGGTCGGTGCTGGTCAGGATCTCCGCGCCCTCATCGACCACGAGCATGATCTGCGGGATCTTTGCGCTGATGGGGAGCTGGTCGGTGTTCGCCTGGGCCATGAGGTCCTGGTAGGCGACCTTCCTGCGCAGCCCGACCACGAGCGCGGCGTCCAGCATCAGCAGCGCCTCTTCGTAGGTGGAGGCGAGCCAGTCGACTCCCGGGCGGACCCCGTCGACCGGGTGTCCGGTGGGGTCGAGTGCGGGGCGGACCCAGGGGAGGCCGGCGGATCCGGCGTTGAGGTCGATGACCCAAGTCAGGACGTCGGTGGCGCGGGCGAATCCGGCGAGGATGACGTGGACCATGTTCGTCTTCCCGGACCCGGTGGGGCCGACGACCAGTGCGCACTGCTCGCGCAGGAACACGCAGATCTCTTCGGCGTTGGTGCGGTAGCCCCACGGGATGCCCGTGTAGAGCGACAGCGGGGTGTAGGTGTCGGGGTAGGAGCGCTCCTCCGCGAGGACGTTGACCGTGGTCACGTCGATCAGGACCCGGCCTTGGTCGATGCCCTGGGAGGCGACGGCGGTGCAGCCGTGAGGCAGCCTCGCGTCGGCGGAGAGGGCGGCGGAGTGCTGGGCAATGCGGTCGTAGGTCGTTCCGCCGGCGGGGAGTTCGGCGTCGACGGTGAACCCGGTCCCGGTCGGCCAGATCTCCACCGCGAGGACCCGCAGCGTGATGTGACAGACCCGCTGGACCCGGTCCACCCACTCCGCGGCGATCCCCCGGCGCTCCGCACTGAGTTCGCGGGCGACCTGGCGCTCATCAGCGGCGATGGCCTCCAGCTCCCGGGCCTCTTCGTGGAGGAGGGCGGTGCGGGCGGCGGCCCCGATCCCGACGCCGATCGTGGCGAGGGACCCGAGAGCGGCCCAGGTGAGGGGGCCGCTGGTGATGGCCCAGGTGGTCCAGCCCGCGCCGACGAGCCAGGAGGCGGAGCGCAGGGCGATGGTGCGGGCGGAGAGGCGCTCGCGCAGGCTGCTGACCGTGTGGCCGATGGCCCCGGCGGCGCCGACGGTGAGGGCCCAGGCGGGGGGCATGCCGGTTGCGGCCCCGGTGGTGGCGACGGCCAGGGCGCCGGTGGTGGCGGACAGGGCGCCGGTCACGGGTCCGTGACCGGCCGCCCAGTCCCACACCGGACCACCAGCAATGTCCTTGTCCTTCTTGGCGGTGGTGGTGTTGGTGGTCATGGTCAGACGTTCCAGCCCTTCTCGGCCTCGGTCCCGTTGCGGGGGTCCTCGTGGCGGGCGATGTCCTGCTCGTGGAACTGGCGGAAGATCGGGCCCATCTCCTCGGCCACGGAGACAGCGGCCATCACGGCGCCGAAGCAGTCACGGAAGGACTCGGCGACCGCCTTCTCCAGCGGGAACTCGGCGTCCGAGCGCTCCCCGAGGATCCGCATCACGCTCGCGACCGAGGCCAACGCGTTGGGCAGCCCCTCCACCATGGTCAGGATCTCCATCGCCCCATCGGGGTCGTACTGCTGAGCAGCCGCTTCCATCTCGGCCGCGTGCTCCTCGAACCGGAAACCAGACATGTTCGCTCCCTCGATCACGGTGGTGGTGGGTGCTGCCGGCGTCGGCCCAACCGGGCGTTGCGCCTTGTCGCTGATCTCAGTGCCGTCCTCGGCCTCGGCCGCCTCCGCGTCGACGGCGGCCTCGTCCTCGTGCAGGGCGGCGATAGCGATCTCGTCACGCAGGCGGCGCTGCTCCTGGGCGGTGCGCATCAGCCGGGCGTACAGACGACGCCCGGGATACATCAGCCACGCCCAGCCGAGCTTCCGGCCGAGCGGCGTGGACACCAGCCCGACCAGCCCCAACGCCCCCGCCAACAGACCGGCGAGCAGGCGACGGCCCTGGAACCGCATCGCGGAGCGCCGCAGCGCCTTCCGCGCGGCCTTACGGGCCGGGGCCTTGCGGACCGCGTCCCGCCGGAATGCGACGGTGCCCACGGCCTTGCGGTCACGGGCCTTCCGGCTGCGCTCAACAGCGGCGCCCTTGGCGGCGCTGATCCGGCCCGCGGCTTTACCCACGGCCCGGCCCAGCGCCCCCTTCCCCTTCAGGGAACCGGTGCGGGCGGTGTCCTTCGCGGTTCGGCGGGCATCCGCGACCGAGCGCCGCGCACCGGCCGTCTCCGACCGGCGCACAGCCCGGGACGGCGAGGAAGCACGGGCGGAGTCGCGCAGCGCTTTGACCTGCCCCACACGACTCCTGGGCTTCCCCGCACTGGCCCCAGCTCCGGTCGATCCGTGCTTGGTGAGGGGCTTACGGGTGGGGGCCATACTGTTCTTCGGTCGGCTCGCCGCTCCGGATCCCAGCGCCGAAACAGCGCTGCCCCGACTGGACTTGCCCCGCCCGTGACCAGCGCTCTTACCGGTGCCGGCGGCACCGTTGCGGGCCTGGCCGGGCACTCGCCCGGAGCCGCTGCCCCGGCTGGTCGATCCGAGGCCGGTCGCGGTGCGGGATGTGCGGCTGGTGGTGGTCTTGCGGGGCTTCTTCGTGGCGCGGAGCTTGCGGGCCACGGCGACGGTGCCGAGCACAGCCGCGCTGGTCGCGGCGACCGCGAGAGCGGCCGGACCGCCCCCGACCAGCGCAGCGGCGGCAACGACCGATGTGGTGGCGTTGGTGCCGGTCACGGCGAGCGGAACGACCGGCCACCCGCCCGGCGTGTGCTCCACGGCGGGGGTGGTGGGTGCGGGCTTCTGCTCGGGTGCCGGTGTCGGTGGCGGGATGTCGGGGGTGGCCTCGGGGGCCGCTACCGGAGTGATCGTGAGGTCAGTCATGCTGTGCGCACTCCCTTGCGGAGTAGGAGGGCCCGGCCGGATCTGTGGTGGAGAGGGCCGGGCCCTGCGTTTGTGTGCGGCACGTACGTGAAGCGGGTTGCCTGCGGTCAGGAAGACGACGAGGGAGTGTCTTGGCAGGTCACACACATGCCGAGCGACCGAGGGATGCAGTACCCCGCGTCCAGGCGGCAGGTGGGGCAGGTGCGGCGGGCGAGCATCGCCGCGGCGAGCGCGGCCCGGCGGGCCGGTGTCATCGGGCGGACCGGTTTGGCCCGGTCGACGCGGTAGAGGTAGGCGACCAACGCCCCGCGCCGGCGGCGCGGGCGGTGGAGTTCGGCGACGACGTCCTGACCACCCGGCCGCAGCCCCAGCGCGCGGAGCTGACGGCGGGTCGCCAGACCATCGGGGGCAAGGCGCCACCGGTAGGTGGGCAGGGTGCTCACCGGACGCCTCCGAGCAGGACGGGCTGGATACGCCACCGGACCTCGGCGGCCGGGACCGTGGTGCCGTCGCAACAGGTGGTGTGCGGAGTCCATCCGTCTTGTGCGGCGCCCTCTGCCTCGGCGGCGATCTCAGCGGCGGTCGAGGTGGCGTGGACGCTGTGGAGTTTCCCGAAGCGGAAGAGCACGTAGACCCGCTCGGCCCGCTGGTTCTGCTTCCGGGTCGCCCGCAGCAGGGTGCGAAGGGCCTGGCGGTCCTCGGTGTCCAGCAGCACCTGGGCCCGCAGGGCATCCAGCTCGCCTTCGAGCCGCGCCGCATCCAGCCGGGACTGGGCCAGCTCGGCCCGCAGCCCGTCCGCGACGTCGTCGGCGTGGGTCAGATGGTCGAGCAGGTCGCCGCTCTGCTCCAAGCACGCGTTCGCCTCAACGCGGGCCGCCTGGGCGTCCGTCTGGGCCGTGGCGAGGTCGGTGTGCAGGGTGTTCAGGGTGCGGGTGCGGATCAGGGTGATCATGCGGTGGCTCCCTCAAGGTCCGGGGCTACAGCGGTGGGGGTGTCGCGCTGTTCCTGGTAGCGGGCGGTCACCCAGCCGGTGGACCAGCCGCACAGCTCGGCGGCCTGCCGGATGGACAGCCCGGCCTCGAACGCGGCCCGGACCGTGGCCCGCGCCCGCTCCTCGCCCTGCTTCCCCACAGCCGGTCCGGAGGACAACAGGGCCTGGCGTTCATGCTCGGCCCGTTGCTGTTCACGCATCTGCTCACGGCGCTCACGACTCTCCCGTTCCCGGGCCTCCAGCTCCCGGCGCTGGGAGGCTTCGCGTTCGAGGCGTTCACGCTCGGCCTGCTGCTGTTCACGCATCTGCTCACGGCGTTCACGGCCCTCCCGCTCGGCCCGCTCCTTCGCCTCGGCCCGATCGTGTTCCTCACGCCGCGCGGCTTCTTCCCGGGCGGTCTGTTCACGGGCGATCAGTGCTTCGTGCTCGCGCTGTTCACGGACCAACTGGGCCGAGTGCTCCCGCTCCTCACGCCGCCGCCGCTCCTGCGCTGCGCTGCGCTCGTCAGCGGCCTGCTCCCGCTCCGTACGCTCGGCTTTGAGCTGCGCTTCGCGGGCGGTGTGGGCAGCGGTGATGGCCCGCCGGTAGGCGAGACCGGTCTCCGCCGTGACGATCAGCAACAAGGGTGCGACCGCGTGGACAGCAGCCCCGACCAGGTCCTTCTTCAGCGCGCTGTCGGCCACGTTCAGGGCCAGGGTCATGAAGCCGGTCATCCACCGCAGCGCGACGGGCCACCGGCCACCATCCCCGCCCACAGCCGCCAGGACCGAGTCCAGGCGGACCACGATCACCACCGCCGCGTCCACGACGAGGGGCAGGATCGGGGCCGTCCACTCCCACCCCTTGGGGCTGTGGCGCTCCATCAGCGGGGTGACCGTGAGGATCGAGAACAGCATCGCCCCGCCCACGATCAGCCACGTCCCGACCGACAGCGCCTTCTCCGCTGAACGGATCTGAACACTGTTCATGACAGGCCCCCGTCCCGTGAACACACCCGGATCGTGGCCAGCAGGCAGACCGGGGAAGTGCCGTCGCCCGGCATCTCGGGGTACTCCGTCCACTCCCACCCGGCCCCCCTCATGAACGCGAACCCGAGGCCGGTGAGCACCCGTGAACGCTCCGCCGGAGTCGGCACGTCCACGGAGCCGAAGTCGTGCTCCGGCCACTGCGAGACCGGGACACCCATCAGGGCGACGTACAGGATCCACCTGCCGTCGCGGGTGGACATCTGCGCGGTGTGCACGCTCATGCGGCCACCGCCGTGCCCTCGTGCAGCGGCCGACGGCCGGTGGCGCGGCGGGCGCGCCGGCCGCTGGGGCGGGGCTGCTTGAGCGGGAGGGCCCGCATCAGGCTCTCCGCGTAGGCCGCGGTCTCCGGGTCGCTCTCCCGCAGCTCCGACAGGACCTCGCGGGCCACGTCCAGACGGGCCGCCCGGTCCATCACGGACTCGGTGGGCGAACCGGTGAACAGCTCCAGGTCGATACCCAGAGCCAGCTCAACGAACTCGGTCGCGGTAACGGGCTCGCGACCAGCAACGATGTTCTTCATGGGTCGTGCACTCCTTAGACGGTTGGGCGGCCCAAAGCGCCCCCGGAGTTGCCTCTCCGGGGGTGCGGCCGTATGTGGGGTGGTGGTTCAGGGGCGGGACAGGACGCCCGCCGCTGCCGCGGTCAGGGCGTCGGCCGCGGATACGGCCATCTCGCGGTGCGAGGCCAGCGCCTCGGCGCACCGGGCACCGCGCATCGCGTACACGGCACGAACAGCCGCCTCGATGTCGAGACGCAGCGTGGGAAGCAGCACGGTCAGGGCGACCTGCGGAGCGGTGAGAGCGGAGCGGGTCACATGGCTCGCCTCACGAGCCTCCACCACCCTCTCCGCAGCCGCACCGGACAGGCGCAGGTCCTCGCGGACCCACATCGCCCGGCGGTGATCCGCCAGCGCGATACTCAACTCCGCCAAAGCGGCCATGGCCCGGTCCCGCAGCGCCTGCCGACGCTGCGCCCGGACCACCAGGTACTGCTGGATGCCGACCACACCGGCACCCAACACGGTGCCGACTACCGCGACAGCGGCAACAGCGATCTCCATCGAACTCCCCCTCCCGGGGCCAGAATCTCCGGCTCCCCTCAACCCCGCCCGTACGGTCGCCGCCACAGGGGCAGTCCGGACGGGCGGAGGAGGCAACCGGCCGCAGCGGTCATGAGCACTGCGGAGTGGCTGAGCACGCGGGACGGCGTCCCGCGCTGCCGCCTGCTTGGGGCACAGGAGAGGCGGCGAATCCTTGGCACGCTGTTCAGTTCTCAAGGAACAACCAGCTCAGGGCCCGCAGCGCGCAGCCGAAGCCGCCTTCAATCGAGCGATCCTGAACCATCTAGAGCAGCCCAAAGAAGGGCCTCACTCCCCGAGCCGACCAACTTGGCTAGCCCGGTTGAGCTGCCCTTAACGTAGCCATCGTGACTAGCCATGTCAACATCTGGCTAGCCTGGCTGCCCTGATCGCGGATTTGGGGCGTAGCATCGAGGCATGACCTTCACGCCCGAACCGCTGGACCCGGACGACAGTCGTCCGCCCTACGAGCAGGTCGCGAGCAGCCTTGCCGCAGCCATTCGGACAAGGAGGCTCGCCCCCGGCGACAAGTTGCCGTCGCACAAGAACCTCACCGACCTGTACGGGTTCGCCAGGGCGACGATTCAACGCGCGCTGCGGGACCTGGAGGATGAGGGGCTGGTCGTCTCCCGCAAGGGAAGCGGTGTGTACGTCCGGAACCGAACCGAGCGGCCGGCCGGTCTGCGGCCCTACGTCGAGCAGGCTTTCGCGAGCCCGAACGTCTCAATCGACTTCGCTGGGTTCTCCAGCGAGACACTGCATGGAGCCCTACAGGAACCGATCGACAAGATCCGGGTCGGCCGACTGACACCGACCAGCATCAGCATCCGAATCCTGGTGCCGGACATGGCCGTGCCCCAGGCCGCCCCAGTGCGCCGGAGTGACGGCGCTGACGATCCCCGCCTCCGGGCCCGCATGCACGACATGATGGTCGGCTTCACCCGAAGCATCGCCAACACCGTGGGAGAACTTCAGCACCTCGGCCTGGTCCAAGAGGCCACTGTCAGCGTGCGGGTTCACAGCGGAACACAGTTCTTCAAGCTCTACGTCATCAACCAGGGAGACGCGTTCTTCGGGTACTACCCCATCCGCCCGAACAAGGTGTCCGCAGGAGGGGAAGCGATCGACATCTACGACCTGGTGGGCGCGGACGCCGCACTGTTCCACTACTCCACCAATGAAGGAGACGCGACCAGCGGCGCGCAGCAAGTCGAACAGGCCCGCCTCTGGTTCGAGAGCGTCTGGAGCACCATCGGAAGGGACTTCGACCCCTATGGCGTCTGAGAGCCTGACCGCGACCGTTGCCGCCACCAGCGGCGTGCTCTTCGACTTCGACGGGCCTGTCTGCGACGTGTTCGCTGGGCACCCGGCCCCTGGCGTCGCGCGAGAGCTGGCCGCCATCCTCGCCCAGATCGACGCGACGACTGGCGAGCGGGCCCTCGAAACGGACGACCCGATGGAAGTACTGCGATTGGCACCCCGCGTCGGCGAGGATGCCGTGCGACGAGTCGAAGAAGCCCTGACGTCGGCAGAAGTCTCGGCGGTCAAGGCCGCGGGCATCCCCGTCACGGGCGCCGTGGATTCCCTTCGTGCGGCCCATGCGTCCGGCCGAAGAGTCGCGATCGTCAGCAACAACTCGGCAGCGTGCGTGAGGGAGTTTCTGGCACTCCACGACCTCGATCGATTCGTTCACCGAGTGATCGGCCGCTACCCGAACCGCCCTGACCTCATGAAACCCTCGCCGTTCTCTCTTGAAAGAGCCGCCAAGGAACTTGGGGTCAGAGCGAGCACCTGCACTCTGATCGGTGATTCGACTACGGACATCGAGGCCGCCGCGCGAGCGGGCTCCATGGCGATCGGCTTCGCCAACAAGCCAAGCAAAGAGGCAAGTCTCGTTGCGGCTGGAGCTAGGACGATCATCACGACCATGGCCACCGTCGCTGAGGCCTTTCTGACGCCGCCCCTTGCGCGTTGACTCTCTCACTCGGGGGGCCAAACGGGGTGCCAACGCACTCAACCGAGGGCGGACGAGCATGGACACCCACGGACAAGCCGACGCCCCATCTGCCCAGCACAGGACCAAGCTGACCAGCCTGGCAGCCCCCTGAATAGCGTTCGGGACGAAGAGGTCGTGGGTTCAAATCCCGCCACCCCGACAGCTGAAACACCAGGCCAGGGGCCTGATCCGCGAAAGCGGGTCAGGCCCCTGAGTGGTTTCTGGGGGCGTCTTGGGAGCCGTTTGGGAGCCGATCTCGGAATCCGGCTCCCCGTTGGCTCCCGAAGCAGTTCGGCATTTCGACGATTCGGCGAGATAGCCCTCGTAGAGGGACCCCGCCCGCGTACGCTCTGGGCGTCCAACGCACCGCGCCGGGCGCACGAGGGGGCATCGTGGATCATCTCTTCACCGTGGACGGCCGGACGGCCACGCCGATATCGCGCACCGGGCTCGCCGCCGAGAGCCTGCTGGAGCGGCAGCACCTCCAGGAATGGGTGATCGCCCATCCCCAGGTGCTCGGGGAGTCAGTGCTCGTGATCACCGCGGAGTACGACCGGTGGGCCGACACCGACGGAGTGCCGGCCCGCGACCGGCTGGACGTGCTCGGGTTGGATGAGACAGGGCGCCTCGTCGTGGTCGAGCTGAAGCGGGGGACAGCCGACCGGGACGTGCACCTCCAGGCGATCACCTACGCCGCCCTGGTGTCCCGCTTCGACCTCGACACCCTCACCCAGGCACACCGCGACTTCCTGTCGCGCAGGGGGCAGACCCTCGACATCGGCGCGTGCAGGCAGCGGCTGCTCGACCACGTGGACGGGGAGTGGAGCCCGGCGTTGCTCCAGCGGCCCCGGCAGGTGATCATCGCCGCCGACTTCCCCAAGCAGGTCACCCACTCCGTCGTCTGGCTTTCGGAGATGGGCATCGACATCGACCTCGTCCAGGTCGGCCTGTGGCGGGTGGAAGGGCATATCGTCGCCGGGTTCACCAAGGTCTATCCGACCCCGGAGGTCGAGGAGTTCACGCTCACCCCGACCCGGGTCGAAGGCGAGGCGGCGGCCAAGAAGCTGCAGGAACGCTCGCGTTCACGCAACGCCGTCCACGTGCTTGTCGGCGCGGGCCTGTTGCCTGATGGGACGAGGCTGCTAATGACACCGCGCCACGGTGTGACGGAAGCGATCCGCGCCGAGATCCGGGCGTGGGTGGCGCAGGACACCGGCCGGGCAGCCGCCACCTGGACCAATGACACCGCCAAGCCACTGGTCTGGGACGCGGACGGAGCCTCCTACTCCCCTACTGGGCTGGCCAACCACATCTTCACGAGCGTGACCGGACGCACCGCCGACGGCATACAGGGAACGACGTGGTGGGACGTGGATACCGCCCATGTGCCCGCCGACGTCGACCCCGACGCATGGGCCACGCTGGCAGGGTCCGACCTCACCGCTCTGGCCAGGCAGCTCAGCGGCACTCGCAAGGACTGGGCCGGGCTGCACACTCTGCTGAGCGGTGTCCCGGCTGGGCGATGGACCACCTACGGCGACCTGGCGGCGGCGGTCGGGAGCCATGCCGTCCCCATAGGTCAGCACCTCGGCACCTGCGGTCGATGCCCCAACCCCTGGCGCGTCCTCACGGCCGCCGGGAAGGTCAGCCCCGGCTTCCAGTGGCCCGACCCCTCGCGTACGGACACCGCCGCATCCCTCCTGATCAGGGAAGGCGTGCGCTTCGATGGGGACACCGCCGACCCGGACCAGCGCCTGCGCCAGGACGAGCTCCGACACGTCCTCGACGGCTGAGAGCCCTTCGAAGCCCTCAGCCCATCGTGACCGGTCCCTGGCTCAGGCGTCAGCGCCGCCGAAGCGCTCGCGGTAGGACTCCAGGTCCTCCTCCGTGATCTTCGCGAAGAGCACCGGCGGCACGGTGAACGGCGTGCCGGCCGGGACAGCGTCCAGGGACTTCGTCTGCTCGGCGGTCACCCAGGTCGCGGTGTCGTTCTCCAGGGCGAAGGCCCCGCGCATGGCGGCGGCCGAGGCCGGGGTGAACGGCTCGGAGACGACCGAGTAGAGGTGGATGAGGTTCATCGCCGTGCGCAGGGTCAGGGCCGCGCCGTCCGGGTCGGTCTTGATCTCCAGCCAGGGGGCCTTCTCCTCCAGGTAGGAGTTGCCCGCCGACCACAGGGCCCGCAGCGCGGCGCCGGCCTTGCGGTACTGGAGAGCGTCCATGTGCTCCTCGTACTCGGCCAGCAGCCGCGCGATCTCCTCGCCGAGCTTCGTCTCCGCCTCGCCGGCCGCCGCGCCTCCGGGAACCTCGTCGCCGAAGCGCTTGCGGGAGAAGGAGAGCACGCGGTTGACAAAGTTGCCGAGGGTGTCGGCCAGGTCCTTATTGACCGTGGCCGCGAAGTGCTCCCAGGTGAAGGAGGAGTCGTCCGACTCGGGGGCGTTGGCGATCAGGAAGTAGCGCCAGTAGTCGGCCGGGAGTGTCTCCAGCGCGGCGTCGGTGAAGATGCCGCGTTTCTGGGAGGTGGAGAACTTGCCGCCGTAGTAGGTCAGCCAGTTGAAGCCCTTGACGACGTCGACCTTCTTCCACGGTTCGCGGACACCGAGCTCGGTGGCGGGGAACATCACCGTGTGGAACGGGACGTTGTCCTTGGCCATGAACTGGGTGTAGCGGACCGTGTCGTCAGCCTCGTACCACCAGGACTTCCAGTCGCGCCTCTCGCTGTCCGGTGCGGCGTCCGCCCACTCCTTCGTCGCGCCGATGTACTCGATCGGGGCGTCGAACCAGACGTAGAAGACCTTGCCCTCGGCAGCCAGATCCGGCCAGGTGTCCGCCGGGACGGGCACGCCCCAGTCCAGGTCGCGGGTGATCGCCCGGTCGTGCAGGCCCTCGGTCAGCCACTTGCGGGCGATGGAGGAGGACAGCTGCGGCCAGTCGGCCTCGTGCCGCGCCACCCACGCCTCGACCTCGTGCTGGAGCTTCGACTGGAGCAGGAACAGGTGCTTGGTCTCGCGGACCTCCAGCTCCGTGGAGCCGCTGATCGCCGAGCGCGGGTCCAGCAGGTCGGTCGGGTCCAGGACGCGCGTGCAGTTCTCGCACTGGTCGCCGCGCGCCTTGTCGTAACCGCAGTGCGGACAGGTCCCCTCGACGTACCGGTCGGGGAGGAACCGGCCGTCGACCGGAGAGTACACCTGGCTGATCGCCCGCTCCTCGATGAAGCCGTTCTCCCACAGCTTCCGCGCGAAGTGCTGCGTGATCTCGGCGTTCTGCCGCGAGGAGCTGCGGCCGAAGTAGTCGAAGGCCAGCCCGAAGCCGTCGTACACGGCCTTCTGCGCGTCGTGGGCCTGCGCGCAGAACTCCGCCACCGACGTGCCGGCCGCCTTGGCCGCCAGCTCGGCGGGCGTCCCGTGCTCGTCGGTCGCACAGATGTACAGGACGTCGTGGCCGCGCTGGCGGAGGTACCGGGAGTACACATCCGCCGGAAGCATCGACCCGACCATGTTGCCCAGGTGCTTGATCCCATTGATGTAGGGAAGCGCGCTGGTTACCAGGTGTCGAGCCATCCTTGGATGCTCCATTTCGTACGTTGGGCGCCGGCGGCGGTGCCACGGCGGACCGAGGTCGGGAGGGCTCAGCAGGCGCGACCGCACAGGGGCGCTCAACCGTGTCACGCATGGTGACGGCCAGAGCTGCGAGCCGCCGCAATCGTAGGGCACCCGGGTGCCACTCCGCCGAGTCGTTTACCGTCGGCCGGGCCGTACGGAAACGCACTCGGCCGTCCGAGACAGGCGGCCAAGCGAGTCTCGGACGGCCGAGGCGGTCCTCATATTAGGGCCCGTATGTCCGTGGTTGCGCACCCCTTGTCCTCATGCGAGACCGAAGGGTGATTCATATGATCCGAGAAGCCTCTTCCAGCAGGCCAGGCGCTCCGGACCGGCGCCACCCTGCGAACAGCGAAGTCCGGGGGACTCTCACCGCCCAGACTTCGCCTCGGTCTGCGCTACCGGCGTACACGCAGGAGGGCGTCGAGCACGTGCACGGGCGAGGTGGGACTCATCGCCAGGCGGGCAGCGAGTGCTGCCTCCCACTGCTCGGTCAGGCCGAGCAGGAGGCGCTTGCGCATACCAGGGGTGACATGGGCATAGCGCGCCGAGACGGAGCCGTCGATGTGTCCCATGCGCTGGTCCATGAGGACCTTCTCGGTGCCGAGGTCCTCCATCACGGTCCTATGGGCGTGGCGCAGTCCGTGAGGCGTGAGACCCTTGGCGATCGGGAGCCAGCAGGCGTCAGCCCGTTGGCCGGCGCCCCGCCCTCGCGCGGGGACTCCTGGCCACGGCTCGCCGAGTAGCGGCACGGGTCGTGCCTCCTGCGGGGCCTTCTTCGGGTACCACCCCGATACCGCCGGGGTGAACAGCCACGTCGCGAAACCGTTCCTGCGCCAGTGGGCCGCAGGCTCCACCACCGCGCCGCCTCGTATGAACCCGAGGTCCGTGATGGCCTCCTCCACCCGCATTCGCGTCGCCTCAGCGACGCGATCGGGGTGGTTGAGGACGTTGGACACCGTCCCCGTGGAGACTTCGGCACGGCGTGCGACGTCGACGAGTTTCGCCCCGTGGTGGCCGCCCGTACGAGCCGTGCCCTGCCCGCGGAAGACGTAGGTCCTACCGTGGCAGGTGCAGGGCTTCGGCTTCGTGCGGGCGACATGGTTGGCGACCAAGGCGGACAGCCAGTCCACCGAGTCGAGGGTGCGATAGCTGTCGTCCTTGGGCGGGCAGCGCACCATCTCGCCCGAGTCGAGTTCGTACAGCTGCCATTCGACACGGACGGAGCCAGGTCGAGTGAACTCGGTCTCCAGGCCGACTATTTCGCCCCAGCGCATGCCGGTGTATCCCTTGAGGACGACGGCGACGAACTCGTCATCTCGGCCGGACAGCAGTGCTGCTCGTTCGGCGATCAACAGGATGCCGAGCGGATCGGTGACGACCTTCTCCGGGCCTCGGTCACGGGAGCGGCCCGCGCGCTTGCCCCGCCCACGCCGCCTGGTCGCCGGGTTCGACGTGATCAGCCCTTCGTCGATCGCGTCCTCGTAGATCAGGTGGAACGTCGAGCGCCAGGTCTTGACGCTGGAGGCCGCGTACAGAGCCCTTTCCTTCTTCTCCCACCGGTCGACGTCCGAGCGCAGGATGCCAGCGAGCGCATGGTCCCCGAAATCGGGAAGCAGGTGCTCTTCGATGTGGCGCTTGTAGTTCTGCATCGTCGATGCGGCCAGGTCCTGGGCCTCGTACCAGCGGCTCGCGTACTCGCCGAACGTCTCCTGGCCGAGTGCCGGGTCACGCCAGTCGCCGCGCCGGTACTTGTTCTCGGCCTCGCTCGCGGCGCGCTGAGCCTCGCCCTTGGTGGCGAACTTGATGGCCTTGCCCTGCTCGTCGACGACCGTGAGGTGCTTCCCAGGTGCGGTCTTGTACCGGCCACGCCAGTAGTTCGCGCGCTTCTCCGCGAAACCCACGCTCCTCCTCTCCCTTGGTACGCGGTCGTGTCAGGCGACGGTGCTGAACTGGCTCTGCCTGGCGCGGGCCGGAGGCCGCGCCCGCAGGCGGGTTGTGGGCACGGCACGCTGGGGCGCTTTCGCCTGCTGGGCGTCGGTCTTGGCGACGGTCCGAGCTGTGGCGGGCTGGTGTGCCCGTGCGGGCCGTTCCTCGTGGAGGCGGATGATCTCTGCGAGGTGTTCTGCGGTGAAGCGGTACGCGCGGCCGACCCGGGTGAAGGGGATCAGCCGCCGACGGGCCCTGTCCTTGACCCACCAGGCAGAGCAGCCGAGAACAGCAGCGATGTCCTCGGGACGGTAGAGGCGGGCCGGTGCTACGCCGGTGCCTGGCTGCTCAGCCATGCGAGATCGCCTCCTTCGCGGCACGGAGGCGGAACGGCAACGGGGCAGGGGGAATGGCCTCTCGGCGCAAGGAGGTTCCTTCTCTGGCGCGGCCGTGCGGAGACGGGTACGCCGGTCTTGGTGGTTCAGGTACGGGCGGGGTGGTGCGCGTAGCGGCTGCCGGGTGTTGGCCCACCCGGAGAGCGCTGTTGGGACTCGTTCCGCTAACTCGTCTCGGCGAGCAGGGCGAGCGGGGAGAGGCCGAGAGCAGCTGCGATGGCGACGAGATCGTCGACATCGCAGCGGCGCTGTCTGCATTCGATGCGGGACAGCATCGTGATGGTCATGGGCCGGCCGAGCGCGGTGACCTGTTCGGCCAGCTGGCGCTGGGCGAATCCGCGCGCTGTGCGGGCACGGGTAATGGCGCGGGCGGTCAGCACGCCGGCCGGACCAATTCCCAAAGGGCTTTCAGGCATGGGTCAGTTGTAGCTCTGCATTGCCGGTTTGGGTAACCGGCGATGTGCTGCTATGTTTCGCATCTTTTTTGTCAGATCTGACCCCCAGGCTCCTTGCGAGCGGCGCAACATAGACCGGAATTGGCAGATGACCAAATCACCTGATGCCCTCATGCTGGTAGCACCTACGTGGTCTCGACGTGGGCATCTTGCATCGCGCGCTCACCAGCGCCGCCCACGGATTCGCTTGCCAACTGCCCGATTTATGCAACTTCTTGGTTAACCGGCGATTCGGGTCTACCGTTTTAAGGAAGCCGCGCACGACACGTTCGCCGAGAGCTGTTTGCTTTCCCGGCGGAATGCTGGACTTGTGCGGGGAAGATGTGGCTGTCTTGGCCATGCGCCCGGAAACCCCTGCGGTTCCGAGCACATGAAGAAGCCCCCGGCGGGCCAACGCCGGGGGCCAAGAAGTCCCTACCGATATCGCCCGTACCTGAACGATCAAGACGGTGGCGGCCATAACGCCACCGGGTGAGGAACTGTGCATGCCCCAACAAGCTACTGCCTTCGTGGCCGTAGTCGCATCCCCGTCGCCGAACTCGCCTGCTCGGCCCACGAAGGCGGGGCGATAGACATGGCGCGGATACGCACCATCAAGCCGGAAGCCTTCATCTCCGAGTCGCTGGCCGCGGTGAGCGTCCATGCCGAGCGGACCTTCTTCGGCCTGCTTACGCAGGCGGACGACCACGGCCGCTTCCGCGACCAGGCCGCCGTCATCGCCGGCGCCCTGTGGTCCCTGCGCCCCGAGCACGGCCCGCTGGAGGTCGAGGACGACCTCACGCAGCTCGACAGTGCGGGTCTGATCTGCCGGTACGAAGGCGACGACGGCAAGCGGTACCTGCACATCGTCACCTGGGCCCGTCACCAGAAGATCAACCGGCCCAGCGGCAGCCGCTGCCCGGCCTGCCCGCGCCACCAGGGCAGCCGGTCGGACGAGGCGGCCTCGCCTGTTCACGGAGCCCTCCATGAACAGGCCGTGAGCCCTCACGGTGGACGCCCTGATGCGTCACGCGAATGCAGCGAGCCCTCCGTGAACCGGAAAACCGCAGGTCAGGGCAATTTCAGTGAGCCCTCACCACAACGCTGGGAGACTGCGGTGAGGACTCAGGGTCCGGATCTAGGACCTAGGATCCTGGATCTAGGATCACCTCCGGTGGGGAGCGCAAGCGCCCCCACGCCCCCTGCCGTCTCGGGTTCGGTCTCGGCCAAGGACCTGGTCGCCGAGCACGTCGCCGCATGCCAACACCGCCCGCCCAGCGACGTCCTCGGCCGCCTCGGCAAGGTGGTCAGCAAACTGCTCGGCGAGGGGTTGTCCCCCGACCACATCAGGGCCGGGATGGACCGCATGCGTACCAAGGGGCTGTCCGCTGGGCTGCTGCCGAGCCTGGTCGACGAGGCCATTAACGCTCCACGGGCAGCTGCCGCCCCGCACCGAGCATGGACCAACCCGGCGCCCGCTGGCGTCGAGGCGGCCTACGGGGGTCAGCTGTGACCACAGCCACCACCAGCCGGGAGCCGCGGCGCATGAACACCCTCGCCGCCCGCCTCGGCACGATCCTCGCCGATCGGGGCATCGATCCAACTACGTCACCTGCCGAGGCCCCTTCGGAACGGGTGACCGCGCTGGAGCTGGCCGCGGCCCGCATCCCACCCCGCTACCGCCACGCCCTCGCCGGCCACCAGCAGGTTGCCGCCTGGGTTGACGAGGTGGCCCTCGCCGCACGGCCCGGCCCGAGCGGCACCCGGGGCATCGCACTCGGACCGTCCCTGCTGATCGCCGGGCCCACCGGCACCGGCAAGACACACCAGGCGTACGGCGCGGTGCGCTCGCTGCTGACCGCCGGGGTACGGCTGCGGTGGGAGGCGGCCACCACAGCCGACCTGTACGCCCGCTTGCGCCCACGCCCCGGCCATGACGCCGAGCGCGACCTCGCCACCCTCAGCACCTGCCCGCTGCTGATCCTGGACGACCTCGGCGCAGCCAAGCAGTCGGAGTGGACCGAGGAGATCACGTACCGGCTGATCAACCGCCGCTACACCGACCTGCTCCCCACCCTCCTCACGACCAATCTGCCGACCGCCGCTCTCCGCGACGCCGTCGGCGACCGCGTCGCCTCCCGTCTCGCCGAGATGACCACCACCGTCGTCCTCACCGGCGCCGACCGCAGACGCCAGCTCTCCGCCTGACCGCACGGCGCGGCCCCGCACCAGCTCACCTTCACCACACCGCCCGTCCGCGCCCACGCCTGCCCACACGGCGCGGCGGGCCCTTTGGAGACCCCTGCATGACGGAGCTTGCAATGCCCGCACTCGGGCACTGGAACGCGATACCTGTCGCCCTCGCCGCCCTCCTGGCCACCTGCACAGTGCTGCTGGTCAGCTGGCTGATCTACCGACGCGCTCCCCGAAACCACGCCAAGCGACAGCCCGGAACACCCGCGGTCAGGGTCGCCGCACTGGCCGCGGTCGGATGCACTGCCTACAGCGCCGACACCAGCTGGCGGTTCGCCGCCGACTACCTCGACATGAGCGGCACCACCGAGCGCACCGCGATGTTCGCCGCCGCGGAACTCGCCCTCTTCGCCACGGCCCTGCTGGCGCGGCAGAACCTGCACGGCCCCAAGCGAGCACCCGGCCTGCCCGGCGTCCTGACCTGGGTGATCACCGCTGTACAGGTGATCCCCGCGTACGCCGAGTCGGGTGTGGTCGGCGGCACGGTGCGGGCCTTCGTGGGACCGGTCATGGCCGCGCTGCTGTGGCATCAGGCCATGGGCATCGAACTGCGCATCCGCACGCCCGAGGCGGCCTCCCACAGCGTCCTCGCCCGGATAGGTCGCGAAGTACGCGAACGCGGCCTCTCGCGCCTTGGGATCGCCGAACACGATCGTGACGCCGCGCAGATCAGCCGCGACCGTGCCACCCGCAGGGCCGTCGCCCTGGCCGCGCACCTTGCGGAGCGAACCCCGAAGCAGCGCGCCGGCTGGCGAGGCCGGCGAACCGCGCGACGGCTTTCCCGCGCCGTCGCCCAAGCGTCTGTGGGAATCGACCAGCGCCAGCGCGAAGTGCTGCTGCACCAGCTTGCCGTCCGCCGTCACGCGACAGAGCTGGCCACGATCGAACTGCCTTCGCCTTGGTACGCCTTCACTCCGAACGAAGGCGCCATGCGCCACGTCGAGACGACTCCGCGGCGCAGCCGATCGGGTGCAGGTTTCGACTTGACGAGCGAGGAAGCCGGGGAGCACGCCGACTCCAACCTTCGTCTTGAGTCCCTGCCTCCCCGATCCGTGCAGAACCAACTTCCCCTGCACGATTCGGTCCCCACCCGCGAGACCACAGAGCCGTCCCGCGAGGACGACGTCCCTGCGGCGCAACGCTACGGACGTCCTCCCGGTGCCGAGATGGACGAACTCCTCGCGATCGGCCGCGCGGCCATCGCCATGCACGGAACAGTCACCCGCGCCGTGCTACGAAACGCCATCCGCGAGGCCGACCTCCCCATCTCCGAGAACCGGCTCACAGAACTCAAGGCCCTCCTGGTGGCAGAGCAAGGTTGCGAGACCACCGTCCCCACGGGCTGACCGGATATCCGGTCAGCCCTGAACGTCGAACGGGGGCCGTGGGACCAGCACCCCGTCTGGTCCCACGGCCCCGCCCCATTGGCACCGCTTGACCAGGCACTCACGGCCCTCCCTCGCGACTCACCGCTCGAACCAGCGTGCGTTGGGGACGCTGCCCGTACGTCGACCTGGTCCGCTGCCCTCTCCCCTCAACCAGGAGCTGCTCTCCATGCAGGATTCGTGCACCCACAGCCCAGGGCATCAGAACGCGCCCCAAGCCACGCCAGCCCAAAGCGGAGCAAGTTGGAGGTTCGGACACTCCCCCGCAGGGGGAGCGTCCGAACCCAGCCCCGCCCCGGGGGTGGCGGGGTCCGACCAGCGCCAGGGGGCGCCGGACGGAAAGGCTGCGACCGAGGGCGGATCGCAGCCAACAACGGCCGTCCGTAAACGCCGCCCCAAGGGAAAATCGCGACCGCGCGACAAGAAGCAGCGTCCCGCCCAGAGCGTCCGGCTCAACGAACGCGAACACACAGTCATCCAGGCCGGCGCCGACGCCGTCGGCATGAGCGTCGCCGGGTTCCTCGCCCACTCCGCCTTGGCCGCCGCCCGCGACCAGACCCGCACCGCCGCAACCATCGCCGCCGACCAGGACATCCTCACCGAGCTCTTCGCCACCGGACGCAAGCTCGGCTGGGCCGGCAGCAACCTCAACCAGATGACCAAGGCCCTCAACTCCGGCGGCGATATCGCCCGCATTGAGGAGACCCTCGCCGCCGTCCGCCACGCGGCCACCGCGACCAGGGCGGCCGTCGAGCGGATCAACAACAGGCAGAAAGACGAGACCGCTTGATCCCCCGCATCCACAAGCAAGGCAGCAGCACCTGCGGGCTGCTCAACTACCTCTACGGCAAGGGCACCCGCGAGGAGCACGTCGACCCGCACCTGGTCGCCTCCTTCGACTCCATGGCCCCTGACCCCGGCCGCGACCCCTCCGCGACGAAAGAGGATCTCCAGCGGCTTCTCGACCAGCCACTGCACCTGCTCGACGAAGGCCAGCGACCCGACCAGCACGTGTGGCACTGCTCCGTACGCGCAGCAGGCACCGACCGCATTCTGAGCGACGAGGAGTGGGGCGACATCGCCCACCGCATCGTGGCCGCCACCGGCATCGACCCCGGCGGCGTAGATGACGCCGGGTGCCGGTGGGCCGCCGTCCGTCACTCCGACGACCACATCCACATCATCGCCACCCTCGTACGCGAGGACGGCCGCCGCCCCGACCACCACCGCTCCGGCCAACGCGCACAAGCCGCTGCCCGCCTCATCGAAGCCGACTACGACCTGCACCGTGTCGCCCCCGGCGACGGCACCGCGGCCAAGCGCCCCACCAGCGCCGAGCGCCACAAGGCCGAACGGCAAGGACGAGAGCGCACGGCGAGGGAGAAGCTGCGCGAGACCGTACGCACTGCCTCGGCCGGCGCTGCCTCCACGGATGAGTTCTTCGACCGTCTGGCCGCCGACGGTCTGCTGATCCACAAGCGGATCGCACCGTCGGGCGACCTGCTCGGCTACAAGGTCGCGCTGCCTGACGACCGTAACAAGGACGACGAGCCGGTCTTCTACTCCGGCTCCACACTCGCACCCGACCTGTCCCTGCCTCGCATACGCGAACGCTGGGCCCTTCACGCGGAGGCGGTCACCGAGGGCGAGCGTGAGCCGGTGCAGCCCGCTCTACCGCCTGTGACCCATCCCGCGTTCGCTCGGCGCCGGGCTGCTGCTGCCACCTGGCAGGCTCTGCTGATCATTGATCACGGTGACGACGGCATGGCAGCAGCGCAGATCGCCGCGGCAGGAGAAGTCCTGGACGCGCTCGCCAAGACCTCTGCCGCCCATACCCGCGCTGAACTCCGGCAGGCGGCCTTCGCGTTCGAGCGAGCCAGCCGCTCCCACATCCGTGCCGTACGCGGGCATGACCACGCCCTGCGACAGGCCGCGCACGATCTCGTCCACAGCGGCCCCGCCCTCGGCCGCGGCGAAGACGGAGCCACCACGGCGATGGTCATCGACATGGCCGTCTTCCTCGCCATCACCGCGGCCAACTGGCACGCCAAGAAGCACCACGGCCAGCAAGCCGCTGCGGCCCGGCAAGCCGCCGAGCACCTGCACGCCGCCTACCAGGCCGCCGCAGCCCACCCCATCGCCGCCCTCCGCCAACGTGGCCAGCGTCTGACGCCTCGGATCCGGCAGCGGCACGCCGATCTCCTGCACCACGCGCTGCCGGAGCTCGCGGATCGAATCCAGGGCGAGCCCGGCTGGCCCGCCTTGTCCGCCACACTCGCCGACGCCCGGCAGGCAGGCCACGACCCGGCCGCACTGCTCGCCGAAGCCACCCGACGTCGCGAGCTCGACACCGCCGACTCCATCAGCGACGTCCTCGTCTGGCGCCTGCGCCGAAGCGCCCATCTGCCTGCCGCACCCGAAAGCCCTCCGGCGGCGTCCACCCGAGACAGCTGGCACGCCTCGCCGTCAAACCCCGCCACACCACCGGCGGCCAGGGCAGCGAACCACTCGAGCCGTCGGCCCTGACCCGGAAAGCGGGCGCAACATAGCCGACGATCGCCGGTTAGCCAAACCGGCGATGCTCCAGACCATTGATGTACCCCAACCGATCCACGAGGAGCACGACACCTGCATGGCCAATCCCGACTTCAATCCCTGGATTTTCGCCCTTCTCTGCGACTCGGACTTCCAGCCCCGAAAAGACACCGGCACGTGGTCCCACCGCGACGGTCGCCCGTTCAGCAAGGAGGAACAGGCCCTTGCCGACAGTGCAACCCGCGCCGAAGTCGAAGAGCTGAGTGCGCAGCACACGCGGTACATGAAGTACGTGCGTGAGATATGCGACGCCCCTGACGTCACACAGCGCTTTCTTGCCCCGTTCATGGAGCGGCTCACCGAGAAGAAGCTCGGTAACGCAGTCGAGCTCATGAGCGAGGACGAAATGGCGGAGTTCAATCGCCTGTTGGCCCTCGCGGACGAACCGATACGTCCGTTCACCCCTTACGCCTTCTGACACCGGGTGTGTCACTCACCGGCCGGAGCAAGAAGCTGACCAGGCGGAGCCTCGCCCTCCCGGTAGTCGCAGTCAAGGAAGGTCACACAGGAACCGTCTCTCCCCGATGCTCACGAGCTGACACCGCATCCAGCACATGCGCCAGCCCGCCCCGGTAACTGTCCGCCAGACACAGAAGCTGCCGCTGCAGCGCGAAGCCGGGCCTCCCGAACGGAGGCCCGGCTTCATCGCGCGGGAGTACTGCTCAGCAGGCAGGGGCACACAGGAGCCGGTCGCGTGAGCTCTCCGGCAACACCCGGCGTAGAACCGGTGCGGTGGAGCTGAGCGAGGAGGCGAACGCGGCAACGAGGCCGTGCGGCACGCTGGAACTGAACGATGCAGCCCACAAGCACGGAGCACCCGCGCCGAGCTCGGCCCACGCCTGCCAACCCGCCACCCCTGGCACATCGCCCTCGACGACCAGGGCACAGGGATCGGCATCCTGGATGAGCGGTGGCAGCTCGCCAAGGCCGAGGCGTGCGGTGAAGGTGGGATGCATCGCCGCCGCATGCGGTTGGTCGGCGTCGCGGAGCCAACCATGCGCGGAGGCCGCATCGAGAACGGTCTCGGGACTGGCGGCCGCGTCGGTGGGCTCACCGCATACATCGAGCGCGAGAAGGAAGTCGGCGATGGCCTCGCCGGGGATGCCGGAGGTGAAGTAGGCGGACCAGTCCGCGAGCGACCTGCTCGCATCCGAGCGGGCAGAGATCTGCCACGCGATCGGCAGCCCCCCGAGGTGAAACGGCTCGTCCGACAGCGTCCATTGAGCCCACCGACGGGCGTCGGGACTGATGTGCAGGACAGTGCTGCGCAGGACCTGGCGGTCCTCCAGCGACTCGTCGAGCTCACGTCGCCCGCGGACCGTTGTCAGGCTTGTCCAGCCGAAGCCGGCGAGAGTGTCCGCGACGACGTCGTAGAGACATCCGTCGTCGCCGGCCAGGTGCCGGGGGCCGACCCAGTACGCAGGCAGTGCGCCCTGGTTCGGGGTGGACGGGTTGAGCTGAGGGTTGGGATACAGGGCGCCTCCAAGGGCTGGGTACGGGGCTACTGACATCGTCTTGCTTCCGGGTAGTCGGCTGGCGGGCTCGGATCGCCACCCGTCCATGAGCCAGGCGGAGCCGAGTCGGCTGACGCCGACTGCCCTGCCTACCGAGAATGGGCGGTTTCCAGCACGCGCGTCACAGTGGCGGCGACGATGTCGGCCGGCGTCTCGGCGTCGAAGGAGATGCTGTAGCCAGGCACCTTCGTGGTACCGGTGACGGCGATCTTCCAGCCTTCGCCGTCACCCCCAGGGCGGCCGAGCGGAAACCAGCCCAAGTAGAACCGGCCGTCCTTCGAATTGACGTGGACGTCAGCACGGTCGTCCACAACCACGTGGAAATCCTCGGCAGAGAACTGATCCATCACGAGCGTGGGCTGGCCCGGGCCAAGCTGCCAGGTGCGCAATTTCAGGGACTCGGCGGCGGTGGAGAAACCGGAGCTCGTGGATGCGAAGGTCACGGCGAATACCTCTCTGACCTGGGGTTCCGGAAGGTCGTCTACGTTGACATCCGTCTGCACTCTCTGGCCAGTCCTTCGCGATTCTTTCCTGTCTGCCCCCGGCGAACTGGTGGCCTGTGGCATAGAAACTGGACCTTTGGCCATCCAAGTTGGACTGCTCGCAGGTACTCCCGCACCCGGGGCCCGCACATCAGTGATCAAGAGGGAGGGGGGTAGCCGCTGGGCATGGGGCAATGGTGGAGACGACTCGGCGCCGCGGCGGCGACGGGAGTCGTGATGAGCACTGTCATGACGTGGGTGGGCGACATGCCGTGGGGATGGGACTTCGCGGCCCGATGTCTACTCATCTCGGCGGCTTACGCGGTGCTGGGGCCCTTGGTAGCACGGTCTCGGCGGCATGCTGAGGAGCAGGATCGCCACCACATGCGAGCCATCCGGGAAGCGCGGCGCGACCGGCGCTGACCCACGCCCTCGGGCAGCCAGTCGCAACAATCGCGGTCATGACATCGATGCCGAATATCTTCCACCAGGCCCTGCAGACTGCACTGGCCAGCCGGGAGACGATCCTCTCCCTGCATCCGATCAGGCCGACGCCGACGGTCCGTGGGGCCAGGGGCCCGCGTCGACCTACCTGCCTCTGGACGAGAAAATCATCAAGGCACGCCCTGCCGTGCCGAGCTCGCGGCGCTCCGGCCCTGCTGGAAGGCCGAATCCCGTACTGACAAGCGGGACCGCTCCATGACGGAGACGGCAGGAGCCAGCTGATCCTCTGGTCGGCGCACCTGTGCGAGGAACCGGAGCGCAGGCGCCGGACCTTCCAAGAGCGCATGCACTTCACCGCGCATCGGCAGCCACTCGCCGACGTTGGAAATCCATATGCCTGAAGAAATCCCGGTGCGCACGACGGACAGAGTGCTGATAGTTGCTGCATGGATGCGATCGCCACCGCGCGTGCCGTTGTAGAAGAACACCACCCTGACGCTCAGGCTGCGTTCCTGGGCGGCAGCGTTGTGACGGCCCGCCGCACGCCGATGTCTGACCTCGATATCGTGGTGATCCTCCGCGGATCCCCAGCCCCATACCGGGCGAGCTTCCGGAGCGGTGAGTGGCTGGTGGAGATGTTCGTGCACACCGAAGCGACCTGGCACTCGTACGTCGACCGAGAAGTACGCAAGCGCCGGTCGCCGCTGCTCTGGATGTGTTCGGACGGGATCCTTCTCCTCGACAAGGATGGCACCGGGGCGCACCTCGCCGCTGAGGCCCGAAAGCTGACCGCTGCAGGGCCACCTGCGGCGTCGGCCGAAGAGATCGATGACCGCAGATACGCGATCACCGACCTCCTCGATGACCTCGCGGGGAGCGCCGAACAGGGCGAACGGTTGTTCATTGCCACCGAACTGGTACGACGCAGCGCCGAGTTAGCGCTGACCGCTGGCGAGTCCTGGAACGGGGGCGGGAAGTGGCTGGCCCGCCGCCTCAAGCCCACAGCGCCGGGGCTCGATATGCGCCTGCACGATGGTCTGCGTGACGTATTGGCGGGCCGGGTTGAGCCCCTGACGGCAGTCGTGGACGAGGTGCTGGAGCAGGTCGGCGGCCGTCTGTGGGTCGGCTACCAGCGCGGTGGAACTCCATGAACGAGCTCGCTGCACGGCGGCAGACTCCGGCGGAGTGGGCCCGCATCGAGCGAATGCCGCTCAGCCTCACGGTGTCGCACTGCGGCCCACAATCCGGCGCCGGCCCACCGATGTGGGCCGGCGCCGCACTCAATCTCAGGCGTCGATGCGGGCCACCTTGCGGCCCACCTTGAGGTACAGCTCGACGCCGTCGAGTGCACCGACCTCGCTCACCACTGCGCCGAGCGCCTGCTGGACGGATGCCTCCGTGAGCTGAGTGGTCTGCTGCTCTCCGTCGGCCTCACGGATGAGACGCAGGCCCTTCTGCTGCGCCACACGGCGAACAGCGGAGATGCTGGGGGCGAAGTCCAGCGTGCGGCTGATCAGGGCCCCGAGGGTGTCCTCGGCGTGCTCCTTCAGAGATACGACGGGGAGGTTCTGAGTGTCCCCGAAGGACCGCTTGGAGAAGCGGGCCGTGAACTCCGCGCGGGCGGCGGCCGCAACGTCCGGGCCGTGGAGCGCGGACACCACCTCACCGGCCAGGATGCGCTTGACGGCCATCGGGTGCGCGGTCCCCTCCTCCAAGCGCTTGGTCACCACGCGGATCTCGTCGTCCGTCCACTCCGTGAGGAGCTGGAGGTACGGCTCGGTCAGGTGGTCAGGGATGGACATCAGCCGACCGTAGACATCATCGGGCGTAGCCGTCAGGCCGACGTAGTTGCCCTTGCTCTTGCTCATCTTGGAGCCCGTGCCGTCGGTTCCTTCGATGAGCGGGGTGGTGATGACGACCTCGGGCGTCTGCTCCGAGATCTCCATGACCTTGCGGCACATCTGGAGATTCAGCAGCTGGTCGACTCCGCCCAGTTCGACGTCAGCCGTGATGGCCACGGAGTCCATCGCCATGACGACGGAGTAGACGAACTCGGCGATGGACAGGCCCTGCCCCTCAGCGATCCGGGTACGGAAGTCCTCACGCTGGAGCGACATGGAGACGGGTACTCGGGCGAGGATCTCGACGAGTTGCGGGAGGCTTACCTTGTTGAGCCACTCACCGTTGAAACGCAGGTCGGCACGCTCGAAGTCGATGAACGGGGTGACCTGCTGCTGGTACGTGCTCAGATTGCGGGCGATGTGCTCGTCCGTGAGAGCCGGTCGTTCCGAGGAGCGGCCTGAGGGGTCACCGATCTTCGCAGTCACGTCGCCGATGATGAAGACGACATGGTGGCCCATGCGCTGCAGCCGGCTGGCGATGATGATCGGCACCGCGTGGCCGAGGTGAACATCGGGCGAGGTCGGGTCGATGCCGTACTTGATGACGAACTGGCGCCCCTCCGTCCGCGCGGCTTCGATCTTCTCGGCGAGTACCGCGGCCGAAGGGATGAGGTTGATGGCGCGCCCCTCGACCAGCGCGGCCTGCTCCTGGGGGGAGAGGTCGGAGAGGTCCAGGGAGCGCCGGGCTGTTGTCTCGTCGAGCAGCTGCGAGACCGTATAGTCCGCGCCCAGGTCCGCTCCATCGAGGATGTGCATGACACTGGTGACGGACCCACTCAAACGGCTCATGGCGCGTATACGACCAGGTTCCAGGTCCGCACGCCAACCCTTTACAGCAGTGCTGCGTCGAGGTGAGCCTGTACGGGCTCGAACAGCCCGTACGGCACGTACTGCACGATCTCGCCATGGGTCACCCAGGCGAGCTCAGCCAGCTCCTGGGTGTCTGCGACGTAGGCGGTACCGCTCACCACGTCGCAGGCCGTGTACGACATCAGCCGGCCTGTCTTCGGGTGGATCCGGTCGCCGAGCAGCTTGACTGCGGAGACGGTCAGGCCGGTCTCCTCCTGGGTCTCACGCACAGCGGCGCCCTCGCGTGACTCGCCGGGCTCAACCTCGCCAGCAGGGAACTGCCAGGAGAGCTGCCCCTCACTGACCCGACGGCGCACCATGAGGACTCGCCCCTCGTGGACGACGATCGCTGCGGCGATGCCCGGCCGCTCCTCCGCGTTCTGTTGCGTCACGTTTGTTCCTCCAGGACGGCCAGGATGGGTGGGAAGATCGTATCGACGGGGATGAAGCGGGTCACGGCATTTCTGGGGACCCACATGACGTCGATGTTCTCGGCTGCGTCGCTGTTGGTGGCCTCACCGGCGAGGTACTCGCAGAGAAAGTAGTCGCACAGGACTCCGGTCGCGGGGTGAAGCCGGTTGCCCAGGTGCCGCCGGACTGCGCAGTGGACGCCTGTCTCGTCCAAAGTCTCTCGCACGGTAGTGGTCTCCGCCTTGCCTCCCGGCTTGATGACGCCGGCCGGGAACTGCCAAGTGATCCCGGCAGCGTCGTCATCCCGTCGGCACACAAGCAGGACATCGCTGTCGCGGATGACCACCGCGATGGCTACGCGAAGGGCTTGCGCTCCTGTCGGCGCCGATTCAGCCGGAGCCCGCTCCCTCGCCAAGAGAAGCGTGAAGCGCTGCTGCACAGCCGCAGGGGCCTGCTCGTGAGCCGTGTCGAGGAGCTGCTGCATCTCCCTGCGAGGCACGACAGCCGCGTCGGAGTGCCAGGTGGCCACGGTCCTCACGGCGATGCCCAGGTGAGTAGCGAACTGTTCGTTGCCGAGGCGTAGGGCGGACTGCAGCAGACAGGCGTAACGGCCGCTCCAGCGTTCGATCACGTCCACAGACCTGTCCCCTCGTCGCCGCTCCTGTGCAGAAACCCGCGCGCTGAAAGTGCACTCCCACTGCACTGTCACTTCATGGTCGCGCAGCACCAACCCCCGGAAGAATCGGAGTCACCAGGGGCCAAGGAATCACCCACCGAAGACTCAACCTCTGGAAGGCACATACGAGGCGCCAAAGCGCCGGACGACTACGAGGAGATTCTAAGTGCGTACTCCCAGCGGATAAGAGAGACAGGCAAGTTGGCTGGATCCGCCCCTCTCGGACGGCTTGCCGTCAGCTCCTCGCTGACGTTCGCCTGTCCGGGGCATTGCTCGCACGCCCGACCGCCCTGCCAGCGCCGGTAACCTCGTCGGTGGCGGCTGATTGTCCGTCATGTTCGGTTGTCAGTAAGGCGAAAGGGAGTTAATGGTCGAGGACCAGAAACACACTGTCGAGCGCACGCTCGTCCTGCTCAAGCCCGATGCGCTGGCGCGTGGCCTAGCAGGACGGGTCATCACACGATTCGAGGATGCCGCGCTGAAGATCGTCGGCACCAAGATGAAGTGGATGGACGCGGAATTCACTCGGCGCCACTACTTCGACCTTGAAGAGCGGCTCGGCTCAGAGGTCTATGCCGTCACCTCGACGTTCATGCAGCAGGGCCCGGTTATCGCCTTGGTGCTGGAAGGCTTCGATGCCATCGCCACCGTCCGCAAGATCGTCGGCAGCACCTACCCCAACCAGGCTCCGGCCGGCACGGTGCGAGGCGATCTCTCGCACTACAGCGCGGCAGCCAGCACCGCCTCGGGCAAGGCGGTCGCGAACCTCGTGCACGCCTCCGGCAACGCAGAGGAGGCCAAGCAGGAGGTGGAGCTGTGGTTCGACAAGGACGAGCTGCAGGACTACAAGACGCTGGCCGAGATCTACACGTACTAGCAGCGGGTCACGGCGTCACTGCGGGGGCGCCGATGCGTTGATCACCACTGGGGTACGACCGTCTGATTCGAGAGGGCACCATGACCAACCAGACCCGCTTGGCCTCCGCCGACGAGCTTGAGTCGATCTTCCAGCGCGAGCTGGTGACCGACCGGTGGGCGGCTACCGAGACCGCGTACGCCCTGGCTGTGCGCCACCGCGACCTGGGCGACTGGCCCGCGTCGCGTGAGTGGGCCCAGCAGTGCCTGCGTCTCTTGGAGGGCTTCTCCAGCGAGACGGAGGAGCAGGTCGCCACCGGCCGTACGTCGGTGGGAGGCGTTCAGCTGCCGACCTACCTGCACTCGGGAGTCGTCGAGGGACGCTTCGGCACCCTCGGCTGACACCCATAGATACACCGGGGTGATGCGGTCGGCACCCGGATTGGCCGCATCACCCCGCGCACAACCACCAACCCCCATAGCGATCGCCCGACCGGACAGGCCCCCTCGCGGCAGAGTCCGGCTGGCTTCGCCATGCCTGAAACGAGGAGGCAATAGCCGTGGCCGTCGAGATCGAGATGCGCGCCCGCTTCACCAAGGGAGCCCACGACCAGCTCGTCACCCGCCTGCAGGCGGACGGAGAAGATCTGGGCCCCGACGACAAGCACATCTACTTCTACGTGCTCCCCGACCAGCTCCTGAAGGTCACCGACAACACCGCCGCCGGCACCGCGAAGATCACCCTGAAGGGGAGCAAGATCGGGCAGGGCGCGGCCTTCGTGGAGACCGAGTTCGCCATCGCACCCGCCGACGTTCCCGCCGCTGTGAAGGTGCTCAACGCCCTCGGGTTCGAGACAGCGATGCACGAGGCGTTCAACTTCCGTCACAACTTCCGCTTCGACGGCGTTGAGATCGCGGTCAAGTGGAGTGAGGCGTGGGGCTACCACGCCGAGTTCGAGGTTCTGCTGGAGGACGGAGCCTCGGACGCAGCCCGCGCCGAGGCAGAAGCCAAGATCACGGACGTCGCCACGGCGCTCGGGGTGACCTTGATGACGGAACAGGAGCTGGCCGCCTTCACGGCCGCCTTCGAGGCTGCCGAGAAGGAGCGCAAGGAGCGCGAACAGCAGGCCGCGCCGATCCGGTAGGGAACTTCACCGCAGAAACCACCAAGGGGGTGGGCACGAATGAGCACGACCCCGTTGACCGCAAGTCTGATCGACCTGGCTGCCCGAAGGCAGCTCCCACTCCACCAGCACATGGACCACGCCACTATCGCGTGGATCAGCGACAACAGGCCCGACCTTCCACCGACCTCGGCGCCGGTCTTGCGCCGGCAGTCGAAGGAGCTGCTCGCGCACGGCGGACTGCCCACCCGGTGGTGGGCCGACCCTCGCCTGTACACGTCGCTCCACGGTGTCCGGCACGCCATGAGGACGGCGGCGTTCACCGCCGTCCTCGCGGAGGCCAACGGTCTGGACGACGCCGACACCGCCACCGCTATCGTCGCCGCCTTCATGCACGACTGCCAGCGCCGCAACGACAAGGACGACCACGGACACGGCACCCGCGCGGCCATCTGGCTCGCCGCGAACGCCGACACCGTCTGGGGCCACTTCGGCCTCACTGCCACTCCTCGGCGGATCGTCCAGGCGGTCACCGCCGTTCGACTGCACGACGTCCCGTACGAGGCGTTCACCACGGACGACAGGACCGACCACGCCCGGGCCGAGCACATCACTGACGTGGTCAAGGCCGCTGATGCCTTGGATCGCTACCGCCTGCCGAAGCTGAAGTGGTGGCCGAACGCTCGATACGTCCGCGAGCCCGCCTTCGACCAGCTGCGCGGCCTCGCCTTCGACCTGGTCCTAGCCTCGGAGCGGGCCTACCTCGCCGGGGCCAGCGGCACGGCGGCCGTCCGCTACGCGCTCGCCGAAAGGGGCCTGGTCTGACGATGGACTTCCTCGACGCCTACCACCTGTGGGCCGATGCCCACGCCTTCTTCGGCTCCACCCTCATCCCCAGCCGCGCTGACCGCACCGACCCGCTCGCCACCCAGGCCACGGGCTGGGACAGACGGCTCGCCGAAGAGACCCCGAACGGACACCTACTGCGGCAGAACGCCCTCTTCGAGGCCCTGAGCGGAAATGGCAAGCTGCACTTGCTGCACGTCACCCATGCCTTAGAGGAGATCAGCCAGCAGGGAGTGCTCTACCCGTCGGGCGGCTGCCTCGTCGGAAGCATCTATTGTGCGCCGCTCACCGCGACCGACCAGGGCTTCCGCATGCACAACCTGGGCGCCTACGTCCTGACCAAGGAAGCGCCGAACTTCCTGGCCAAGCTCGGCGTCACCGACCGCGTCCCCACCCCGCTGATCTTCGAGATCGACACCCCGCCGCAGGCATACCGTGGGCTCGCCGGAGTGGACTACCTGCGGCTGGGCCTCATCCACCTGCAGATCTACAGCCACCTCGAATACCTCCTGAGCAAGAACGAACGGCACCAGCTGCGCGAGACCGTCGTCAGCCGCGTCAAGAACTCGGCCGCGTTCCTCGCCACGGCTGCCGCCGTCACCTACCAGGGCACCCGGATCGATGCCGAGCCGTTTCTCAAGCTGCTCGACGAGACGATCCCCCGCCTGCCGATCCTCGGCTACCTGTACTTCGAAGCGGTCGCCGAGTACCTGATGCTCCACTCGACTTCCCACCACACCCGGCGTCTGGCCGAGCTCGGCGAGCTGAACAACTGGCTGTACAAAAAGATGCTGTTCGCCTCCTTCCCCGCCATGGCCGGCAAGTTCGACCTCGCAAGGTTTCGTCCCCGCCCGACGGAGCTGGCGGCGCTCCTCCACCGAGTGGACCCGACCATCGACATCAGCCACGCGAACGCTTACCTGGTCGAGCGGATCAGCTACCTCGTCGCTGCCCGCCTCTTCGCACCCGGCGATGCCCCCGAAGCCTGGCACCACACGCGCTGGGAGTTCGACTCCCTGGCCACCCAGCTCGGACCGCTCCTGGGCCACCTCATCCACCGGGAGCTGCGCACCTTCGGCCGCTACCCCGACTTCTACTTCTACTTCGACCAGCACAAAGCGCTGCAAGCCTGGAACTACTGGAACCACATGGACATCGTCGCCCCGTTCAACGGCACGATGCCCAAGGGCGAGATCGGCATCAACCCGGCCTACCCCAACCTCGACTACCGCGTCTGGCGCGCCGAGCAGGACGATGCCGGCCACCTCCACCCGGCCGAAGAGCTCTCGCTGACCATCGCCCCGCGGCTGGTGGACATCAAGTACACCCTGATGCGCAACAACCAGTGGACCGCTCCCGCATCCAGCGTCGCCTGATCATCGCCGCCGCCATCCGCGGCCCATCCCACCCGAGCAACCTCACACGCAGGAGACCCCGTGATGAGTCCCTTCGGCATGCCCTCCGTCGACCTCCTGGGCGAGCAGATCGCCTCCGTTCTCGCCGACCCCGCCACTACCCACGGCCTCGCTCGCGTCCTCCGGGCCGCTGCCAAGGAGATCGAACTCCACCGCTACCACCACGCCAGCCGCCGCGCCTGGCCCAACGGCCTCATCGACGACAAGCCCGCCAAGGTCCAGATCGGCGGCGGAGCTCACCGTATCGAGGGGTTCTTCAACATCGACCTCGTTCCGCCAGCCGACCTCCTCTGGGACGTCCGCGAGGGCATCCCTCTCCAGGACTGCAGCACCGACGAGATCTTCTCCGAGCACTTCCTGGAGCACATCGACTACCCGCGCTCGGCCAAGTCCTACGTCCGTGAGGCCCACCGCGTCCTCGCGCCGGGCGGCCGAATCATCACCGGCGTTCCCGACGCCGCCTTCGCTCTGAACCAGTACCCCGGCCCCCTGGACGTCGCCGACGAGACGATCGAACGCTGGTACGCCAAGCGCGACTGCCGCAGCGACATCAACACGCGACTCGACATCGTCAACCTCGTCTTCCGCGACCAGGATGACGACCCCACGTACACCCCACACCTGTGGGCCTACGACCACGAGAAGCTCGTCCAGCTCTTCAGCGAGGCCGGCTTCACCACCGTCGAGCCCTGGACGTTCGACCCCGCCATGGCTAACCCGAAGCGCCGCTGGGGGAGCGTCTACGTCGTCGCGACGAAGTAACGCCCCGTGCGGCGGCAGCCAGCGAGTCCCGGGCGCCCCTCAACTCCCGTCCGGGACTCGACGGCCTTACATCCGCCATGTCACCCCGCACCCCGTTCGGCCAGGCCGCCGAGGGAGCCACCCATATGAGCCAGGTCCAACCGCCCATCAGCGAACTGACCCTCGCGGCCACGCCCAACGCCGTTTCGTGGGCCCGCCGGCACACCGTCGACGTACTCCAACGCTGGCGCTTCCCAGTCGAAAGCATCGAGGTCGCACGGCTACTCGTCTCCGAACTCACCACCAATGCAATCCAGCACGCATGCTCTGATGCGCCCTTCGTCTCAGCCAGCACCGAACCCGCCCAGCTTGGCACCGTCGTCCTTCGGCTCTGGCCCACGGGCAGCGGCGTCGTGGTTTCGGTCAGCGACAGCGACCCTAGGCCGCCCAGGCCCCGCGCCAGCGATGGCAGCGCCACCGGAGGCCGCGGACTGCTCCTGACCGAAGTTATGTCCAGCCGTTGGGGCTATTTTCATCCCAAGGAACACCAGGGGAAGATCGTCTGGGTCGAAGTGCCCACGCAGCCGAGGGCGGGAATCAGCGAGCCAGGTGCTGGTGGCCCGGAGACCACCCCGCTCATGATGGGGTGAGTCCTGACAGCGCTGCGCGACCTGTAGCCCGACTGTGTCGACCGTGGAGATCACGGCGCAGGGGCGGCTATGGCTCTGATTCCGCGCCGGCCGGGCCGACCAGGTCAATGGTCATAGGACAGGGAGAAAACGGCCGCATATGGAGACCGGAAGCATCGCCGAGAGCACCGGATTGCTGGGGATCTACACAGCCTAGCTATCCGCCTCGTGGCCTACACCGATGGCAGGGTGCCCCAGCAGTACGAGAACACCTACATCGGTCGCCCCGTCGGAGGCGAGCCCACAATCAACGACGCCGCCGACGGCGTCCGCTACTACTTCCAGCCAAGCGACCTGAACCAGCACGACGTCCACCCAGCATGCGCCAGCAGATCGGCAGCTACCTTGCTGGCACCCACCCCTACCTGGGCTGAGCAGCGAATGATGCGCTCACGCATCGAAGTACAGATCGTCCTCACCGAACCACTCCGGCTTGGACCGGTAGCCCCGTCCCTGCGCGTTGACCGCTCTGAACCTGGCAGCGAACGTACGCCGGGGCACGGCGTCCAACCAGTTCGCCCAGGTCCCCTACTCCCGGGCCTCATCTTCAGCCCCGTGGCAACCTGCCACCCACGGGAGACTGACATGCGTAGTGTCAGTGGCAGCCACCGCAACCGCTTGACTACTCGTTGCAGAATTGGAGCAGCGGGCCACCGTCAGTCAGCCATGGGCCTGGTCGCTCAGTGGATACTGCTCCCAAGGCGCGAGGGCTAGAGTTGGGCGCGTGACTGATGATGTTTCCCCCTCCCGCACTCTCGATGGTCCTGAGCACCAGCAGGTTCGCCTCCCAACGATCAAGGGACTCGTTGAGTCGGGGTGGGACTCCGGACAGCTGCGCTGGAAGCCTGAATGGCGCGTACCCCAGTCGCCCCACGATGCCGCGAAGAGGGAAGACGGCAAGTCCTTCGCAGGATGGCCGGTTGATCTTGCGATCTTCGATGATGTACGGCATGCAGGCGACTGGGAGCATCTCCTCGCCATCTGCGAGTTCAAAGCGCCCTCTATCAGTACGGGCATCTCTCAGCTCGAACTTTACCTAGCACGTGAACCCCGCGCCAAGATGGGCTTCTGGACCAATGGTTCAGAAGATGTGCGGGTTTACAAGCTCGCCGACGGAACGTTTCAGAGTTTCCGGAATCATGGACTTCCACAACCGGGCGACGACTTCACTCGGCCGTCTAAGCAACCCCTAAAATTCGGCGACCTGGTAACGCCGAAAAATGGGCAGCTGAGGTCGATCTTTAGCCGCCTACTGGATGTCGTAGTAGCACGCGACAGCCGATCGACTCGATCCGAATCACAGCTTAACGAGCTCTGCAACCTCCTGCTCCTTAAACTGGAATCAGACTCAAACGCCTCGTACGACTCCAGTAAGCCCGTTTCATTTCAGCTCTCACAAGGAGGGGAGAAAGTAACCGCTCAGGTCATGCGGCAGAAATTCTTTGCCCTCCAGAAGATGAGGCCAGAGGTATTCTCTGAATTCAAAACGAGCGACATTGAGCTGGACGATCACACAATCAAAGAGGCGGTTTACGAACTCTCGAACCTGAATCTGCTTGACGTACGCCCCGAAGCGATCTCTTCCGCATTCCAGGTTTTTCGTCGAGCTAATCTGAAAGCGGGGGAAGGGCAGTACTTTACGCCTCAGCGCGTTATCTCGGCAGCGGTCAAAATGATGGACATCCGCCTGGAAGACAAAATCATTGACCCGGCGTGTGGCACTGGAGGCTTCCTCACTGAAGCATTCCTATCCTTGGTAGACAAGCACTCCACGGGCGATTCAGCCGCAGCAGCCCGCACCTGGGCCCATAGGCAAGTCTACGGAGTGGACAAGGACTCGATCAACGTCAAGCTGACGCGGGCAATCATGGTCAGCCTCGGCGATGGGTCCGTCAATGTACACACGGGAGATTCGATAAGGGGGGACCGCTGGGCTAAGGATTATCCGCACCTTGAGCGTCCCCTGAGCGACGAATCCTTCACAGTGGTGCTAACCAACCCCCCCTTCGGTAAAAATCTGAAGGTGAGTAAAACTGACGCCCGCCGAAATGGCTACACCATCGCAGCTGCGGCTAGCAGAAAAGCGGGGGAATATGCCGATCTTGAAATCGGATTGGTTTTTCTGGAGCGCTCATACAGGCTACTGATGCAAGGCGGGCGCCTCGGGATCATTTTGCCCGAGACCTATTTCTTCTCCCCCACGTACAAGTGGCTGCCGGGATGGCTCAATGAGCGTTTCATTCTACGCGGGGTGTTCAATATCCCAATGGAAGCATTCCAGGGCTTCTGTCGAGCCAAGACCAATTTCTACGTATTCGAGAAGAAGTGATGTTTGTGCATAAACCAGCCTGGTTTCGCGATGGTGAAGTCTTTGTTTCTTATGCCCCGACGGTGGGCATCAATAAGGATGGCGAGGAGCTATTCGTAGTTGATGCGGAGACAGGCACGCGGACGGAGGTCATTGACGATCAAATCCATGGCGACTTGGTTGCCCTGATCGACGAATTCGATACCACGGAGACCAGCCGCTGGATCGCCACAGCCGACCTAACTGGTCAGCTTACTGCCGTACCAAACTATTTCGACGAGCGCCCAATGCGCGAGTTCGCTGCGCTCATCGAGTCGCCCGAGATGGCAAACTTTTCGAGCCAGACGATCGGCGAATTGGTGGAGGACGGAACTCTCCTCTCCATGAATGGGCACGGCAGCCCATCGGCAGACTTCAGAACCGGACACATCCCTTATATTAAGGTTTCAGACATCCGGGCCGGCCAGGTAAACATTAATCCGACGAACCGCGTTCCAGAAGTCGTCGCCCACCGATTCTGGAAGGGCGACGACTCGCGAATCCAAGCGTACGACTTGATCACTCCCATCCGGACGAGTAAGAACATTGGCGATTTCGCGGTGATCATGCCTGGCCAGGAGCGGGTTGTCCTGACTAAGGAGGTGCTAGTTCTTCGGGCCTCCGAAGAAGCCCCTTTCGATAACTTCTACCTACTGTGGGCGATGACGTTGAAGGCGGTGCGCCGCCAGTGGGACCGCATTGTCTTTATGCAGACAAACCGCGAAGATGTCGGCCAACGGTATAGGGAAATTCGCATCCCTGTACCTCCTAGCCGGGAAGTAGCGGACAGCGTCTCGAAAGCTTTTCGTGATTATTACATTGGGACTCAGCAGCTACGCGATAGCCTGTTGACTTACCTAGCAAATGACGAGAAGCATCACATTTTCATGTCAAGTGTTGCGGCGACCGTAGAGGGCTCGGAAGACGACGAGGTTGAGGATGACGACGCTGCGGAATAAAGGTGGCTGCCAGTCCGCCTTGCCCGCAACGGCAACTGGGGCTAGCGGTTTGCGCTAGCGAGGGGTGTGCCGTACTGTTGCGCTCACCGACGCGGGGTGGAGCAGCTCGGTAGCTCGCTGGGCTCATAACCCAGAGGTCGCAGGTTCAAATCCTGTCCCCGCTACTCACTGTGGAGGCCCGAAACCATCAGTTTCGGGCCTCCACGTTTGCAATGAGACCAGACACATCTCCCCGTCGGAGCCGAGCCGCTCTACATCAGTGCATACACCGAAATCACCGGAATAGAGACATGCGCTGTACGCCCTTCTATAGCTGACGGCCATGCGGCATTGGTCAACCCGCAGTGCCAAGGAACGACTTGCCAGTGACGACTGCATACGTTCCAGTGCCCTCCTTGGGCCGTCAGGCAGCAGCCTTCCCTGATGCTTGCTGCGCCGGACATCGTCCAGAGCATCTCGCAAACAGGCGGTCGAGGGTCTGACCCAGAACGCTCTGGAGGAGCTCCGCCGGATATCCGCGGAAGGACTCGGCGGACTTCCTCCTGAAGCAGAGGGCCGAGGACGTGCTCCGTCTACTGCAGAGCCGAGCGCGTGTGCGCCCTCCGGGACGCAGAAGAGCGAGGGGCGCCAGAAGCTCCAGATCCATCGGCATCCGTCCGTGCGTCCGACGCGTATCGCGATCACGTGCTGGTCACCAAGCTGATGCACAAGCTCGACGACACACGCTGACCGCATCCCGCTGGGAGCCATCTGGGAGCCGACCCGCTCCTCAAGCCCCTTCAAGGCCAACCGAGACCACCCCACCCCAACGCCCTGACCAGGTAAAACAGCGAATTCACTGGTGGAGATCCCGCCCGACCCTCATTCGGGACGAAGAGGTCGTGGGTTCAAATCCCGCCACCCCGACAGCTGAAGCACCAGGTCAGGGGCCTGATCCACTGAGTGGATCAGGCCCCTGAGTGGTTCCGGGAGTCATTTTTAGGGCGTGTTGTGAGCCGCCTTCAGAATCCGGATCCGGTCCGACCCCTATGGACGCGCCGACTGTGGGTCACGGCCAGAAGCACTCCCCGATCACGATCTGTGGATCAGAGACCCGGTTGGTGAACCAGTAGCGCAGCCAGCCCCTGCCGTGGTCGAAGTAGAGAACTTGCTGCCCACCGGGCCGGGTGGACTGGGCAGGCTCGACACTCATCCCGGTCGGAAGGTCACGATCGGCGTCGATACCCCGGAAGTAGGGATCTTCGGCGGTGACGTGTTCGGCACGGGCAGCGAGGACCGGAGCCCTGGCGGCGTTGGGAAAAGCATCCTGGTCTTCCTCTGCCTGGGAGCTGAGGTGCGTTCTGAGCGATCGCGACGCGGAGTGCTTTCGGTGTCCTGTCCGGCATCGGGGCTACGGCTGTGGAGCCGCTGGGGGCAGTCGTCATGAAGAGCTCTTCCTTCGGCGACCGGTGAGCCAGGGAACCCGTACTCCCCACCGCCATGGCCTGAATCGCATTCTTGTCGTCGGCATCGGGGATTCCTACCGTCCCCTTGCATGGACTCCACGGCCTTCGACGTGATCAGGCGTCTCGGTGACCTTCTGACCGTGCAGGTGAACTCATCGCCGGAACTCATCGCCGGAGTGGGGAAAGCGGCCGATGCCGTCGACCGCGAGCGGGCGAGAAAGAAGACCTCGAACGAAGGTCATGGTCCCCGCAAGCCGGACCTGTGCCAACTACCCCGGGCCGGGCGTGGCCCCCTACGGGTGACTCCGTGGGATGTGCTCGCGACGTTCGCGCGCGGTACGGCCTTGGCCCGGCAAGGACGAGGCAGGGGGCTGGCTGAGCACTGGCAGGGGCTGAAGTACTGCCGCGCCTTCGCCGCCGACCGGCACGGAAGCCTGCGCCTCACCGATGAGGGGAAGGCTCCCGAACTCTCCTATCGGGCCATGCAAGCAAGGGAGCTGGGCCGAGCGTTCGGGCTCGCCGTCGCTGAACGGGCCCTTCGCGAGAGGTATCCGGACCATCTGATCAGCATCGTCGACGCGGAAACCGTCCTGCTTCCCGGCTTCGCGCGAACCAAGCCGGTCGGGACTCTCGGTGCGAGGCCGCGGCCGGACTTCCTGCTGGAGGCATGGCGTCCTGGTGAGGGCTCCCGAATCTTCGCGGTGACCGTGAACGGTAACCACCAAGCTGTGAAGCCGAAGACCTCCGCAAGCTCTCGCACGACATACAGGCAGTTGGCCCGGGGCAGTGAGCGCGTGGAGCGCTTCCATCTGGGGCGGTGGAACGCGACTCCCGCGCTCACGACCTCGACCGAGTTCCTGGCCACCGCCGGTGTGACGGTGTATGTCCTGCACACGGGGGAAGGTGTCGCGCTTCCGGTACGGCCGGCAGCCGGTGCGGATTCGGCCGATACGGCTATCGGCCGCCGGACTCTGCCGTACGTGGACTCCGTGGCCCTCCCCGGGGAACGGGGGGCGGAACGGCACAACGCCTTCTTGATCCCTGAGAAGGAGTTCTCGTGGTTCGGCCGCGTGGTCGCCCGGGCGCACGCCGCCGGGCAGCTCTCCCTGGCCGGCGGCGGTGGGACTGTCGGCCGGTATGTGATCGACGAGCAGGGCCGCAAGCACTTCAGCGAAACCGCCTACGCCGGGACTGCCAGCGTCCACGACGCGAAAGCCTGCTTTGCCGGGGAGCGATACCTCGGAACTGACCAGGTCTTCCGTATCAACGGCACACGGGTCGAGGCGTTTTCCGGCATGGCCGCAGACCTCTACGACCTGCTCGCGAAGGGCAAGGTGGAGGAGTACCGCCGACGGGCGTATGAACGGCGGAATGACTGGCCTGAGCCGGATGACATCGGCGACTGGGGGGCGAGTTCCTTCCGGCCGGACGGCACCGCACTGGCGATAAGGGTGGTGCCGGAGCAGGTGTCGCCCGACGACCGCTCCCAGGGCTGACCCGTACGAAGGGTGTTTGCCGGAGGAGAAGCCGACTCCTGCCGGTCCGTACCGACTTGAGGCAGGCCCAACAGCGGGTCGGACATCTCTCTTCCGACGCTGGACAGGGTGGCCGGATGCCGTCCCTCCAGCTCAGCCTCGGTTGTCCCTGGCGAAGGCCCGCATGTCAGAGTCGCTGGACAGACCCAGCAAGCACATAGGCGAACGCAAGGAGCAGCACATGCGCGACGGGGGATCGCCGTGGACACTCACCGTGCCCACGAGCGGCGACACACTCCGGCAGGAACGCCTCACCCGGGATCTGCACGACACCCTGCGCAGAGCGGACGATCTCGTCGTCGGCTTCCATGACGCCGACGGACCCACCGAACCGGGCCGTAAGGGCACCGGTGTGGGCGAGGTAGCTCTCTGGGCCGCCGCCACCGCCGCCGTCGCCCGCCCGGCGTCCCAGGTCCTGATCACCCTGATCAAGGAGTGGTGCGCCAAGGAGCGGCACCGGAAGGTCGTGGTCACCGTCGGGGACGACTCCGTCGAGATCACCGGGCGTCCGGACGCCGCACAGGAGCGCATGGTCCGGGAGTTCCAGGACCGGGTCGCCGGCGACGACGGTCCCGCGTCGGACGACGGCGCGGCGTGACCCGCCTCCACAGGCGCCGGGCTCTCCTGATCGGCAACGAGCACTACGACGACGGCCGCTTCTCCCCGCTGGCTTCCGTACGGGCGGACGTATGGGGGCTCGCCCAGGTCCTGAAGCATCGCAAGATCGGCAACTTCGTCTCCGTGCGGACCGAATCCGATCTCGCGGCCGATGACATGCGGGCGGTCATCGGGGAGTTCCTTCAGGAGCGCGAGGAGGACGAACTCGCGCTCGTGTACGTCTCCGGGCACGGTGTGCGGACCGTACGTGACGGTGGCGAGTTCCACTTCGTCGGCAAGGACACCGACTACGACCGGGTGGCCGCGACCGGAGTCAGCGCCGGGTTCCTCAACGACGCGCTGGAGGAGTGCGTCGCCCCGCAGAAGATCGTGATGATCGACTGCTGCCGCAGCGGCGGGTTCGCCGTGGGTCTGCGTACGTCGGACCGGCAACCCGACAGCTCCGTGGCCAAGTCCGGCGAGCGGCCCCCGCTGACCAGCAGGGGCGTGTACGTCCTGTCGTCCTCGCGGGCCGGGGAGGACTCGTACGCGGACGCGGGCGGCGGCGATCATGTGAAGCCGTCGGCGTTCACCGGAGAGGTCGTCGAAGCGCTGCGCACGGGGAAGGTCAGCAAGGACGGCGGCAGCGCGGTAACGGTCAGCGACCTGTTCCACCATGTCAACCGGCGTATGCGTGCCCAGGACGGCGGGCGTCAGGTGCCGGTGCAGTCCGCGCTCGGCGTCGACGACCGCATCGTCATCGCGGACAGCCCCTTCGGCCGGGCCCCCGTCCTCGATCCTCTGAGCTCTCGGCCGCGGCCCGTCGCCGGAGAAGTGGCAGAACCGCATGCCGCGAAATCCGCTCACGCGCAGCCCACCTGGACCAACCTCCTGGACTACTACCGCGAGTGCGTCCTGGCCGAGAGCGCCGAGACACCTCTGATGGAGGTGAGCCGCCAGGACACGTCGTACGTATGCCTGGACGGCGCGGAGAGGTTCATCTCCGGCGACGTCGACGACGACGGCTGCGTCGCGCTCCCCGAGGAAGCGGGCCCGCTGGTGGATTCGGCGGCAGAGGAGGATGCCGAGCTCTGGGCGGGCTATCCGGCCGTGGTCCTCACCGGGCCTCGCACCGGACGCCCCTGGCGGCAGCCGAAGTTCGCGCCCCTGCTGGTACGTCGGGTCGAGATCGTTCAGGACGAGGGCGAGGTGCGGCTGAAGCCGTACGGCCCGGTCCAGCCACATCCTCAGCTGGCGCTCGACTGGCTGGGCGAGGACGAGGCGAACCAGCTCATCGACACGTTTCAGCCGTCCTGGCATCGAGGACAGCATGACCGTATGGCGGTGGAGGTACGGAACCTCCTGACGCAGGAGTTCGAGCTGCCGTGCGTACAGGAGCTCCGCCCCGACCAGCTCGCCGACCGCATCGACGTCCGCACACCCGGCCACGGTGCCCGAAACACCGCGGTCCTGTTCGCGGCGCGCCCCCGGACGGGCTTCACGAAGAACCTCCTCAAAGACATCGACGGCATCGCCGAGCGGACGGACCGGATCGGGAGGACCGCCCTCGGGGCCCTCGCGCCCGACGCCTCGCAGCGTGCCCGGTCCCTCACCCACACGGACCCCGAACCCGTGCGCCTCGTGACACCGCTGCCCTGCAACGAGGCCCAGAGCGCGGTTCTCCGGTCCGCCATGACCCACCGCCTCACCGTGGCCACCGGCCCGCCCGGCACCGGAAAGAGCCAGCTGGTCGCCAATCTCGTGGCCACGGCGATCGCGGCGGGTCAGACCGTACTGGTCGCGTCCACCAACAACGATGCCGTGGACGAGGTATGGCGCCGCTGCGACGAGCTGATGCCCGGCAGCGTCGTCCGCACCGGTTCGGCGCGGAAGAAGAACGGCACGAGCAACGCGGAGCACGAGGCCGCCGCGCTGCACGCGCTGCGTACCGGCCCGGAGCCGTCCACCACCGTGGCCACGGCGTTCATGGCCACCACGCTGGCCGCCGAACGTCTGGCAGAGGTACGGCAGGGTCTGGCCCACGTCGCGGAGAGCGAGCTGCGGCTTCGCCGCGCGGGCGAAGTCCGCGCCCACCACGCGGAACAGCTCGGTATCACCGTCCCCGATCTCCGTGACCTGCTCGGTGGTCCGCCCCGGCCGAGGGAGCTGGAGGACAAGGCACGCCGTCTCTCCCGCGCGCGGTTCCTCGGATCGTGGCGCCGGGCCCGTTTCCTGCGCGAGGCCGGTCTGGAGGGGTACGCCGGTGATCCCGCCGCGGGCTGCCTCGCGCTCGCCGGCTTCGCCTCGGCCGAGGCGGATTGGCGTGACGGGCGTGAGCACGCGGCCGCCGTTGACGACACAGCGCTCACGCGTGCCCTCCGCGATGCGGAGAGCACCGTCCAGGACGCTTCACGCACGCTCCTCGCCGCCAAGGTCCGAGCCGCCGCATGGGCCGGACGCCACCGCATTCTGGACCTGTTGGCGGCTCGGGACGGCAAGCACAGCGACTGGCCGCAGATGCGGAGGGTTCTGGGTTGCTCGGACGGCTCCACGGATGTGCCCGCGGTGGCCGGATGGGCCGTCACCAGTCTTTCGGCCCGGCGGTTCCCGCTGGGCCCGGCCCTGTTCGATCTCGTCGTCGTCGACGAGGCCAGCCAGTGCGCCATCCCGCACGTCCTGCCGCTGCTGTTCCGCGCGCGACGCGCCCTGGTCATCGGCGACCCCATGCAGCTCACGCACATCACGCAGACCAGCCCGCACCGCGAGGCTCTCATCCGGCGCGGGAACGAGCTGCGGTCCGACTGGCTGGAGAAGCACCACCTCGCCTACCGGCGCCACTCCGCCTTCCACGCGGCCCAACAGTCCGCGGGCGGCACACTCCTTCTCGACGAGCACTTCCGTTGTCATCCGCACATCGCCGGGATCTCCAACGAACTCTTCTACGACGGTGGGCTGACCGTTCTCACCGACACCCGTGGCCGTCCCGCTCTGGCCCGCCGCCCCGCCGTCATCTGGACGGATGTGACCGGGCGGGCCGCCCACCCTCCGTTCGGTGGTTCCTGGGTCAACGAGGACGAGATCCGCAAAGTGCACGACAGCGTCCGCTATCTGCTGGAACAGCTCCCGCCCGAGGCCACCGTCGGTGTCGTCACGCCCTTCGCGCCCCAGGCCGAAGCGCTGAGGAAGCGGCTGGGACCGTATGACGAGGAACGTCTGCGCATCGGCACGGTGCACACCTTCCAGGGCGGCGAGCGCGACGTCATGGTGTTCTCCCTCGTCGCCGGCGAAGGCATGCATCCCGGCGCCGTCGGGTGGGTCGGTGGACAGCTGAACCTGTGGAACGTCGCCGTCACCCGGGCACGCGGTCACCTCGTCGTGGTGGGGGACAAGGAGTTCTGGCGCAAGCGGGGAGGCGTGGGCGCCGCGCTGCTGGAGGTTTCGGAGCGGGACGGCGCGGCCCCGGGTGGCGGAGACGAGGACGTACTGCTCAAACGCCTGTACCGGACCCTCTCCCTCGCGGAGGGAGCCACGGTCACGCTGGGCGAGACCGTTCACGGGCATCCCGCGGACGCCGTGGTGCGTGGCGTCGGCGGTGCGGCTCCCCGAGCCGTACTTCTCGATCGAGGAGTGGAGGAGGACGGCGACGCGGCACGCCACCTCCGGCTCATGCTGCACCGCCGGAACCTGCTGGGCCGTGGTGACGGCGAAACCGAAGCGGCGCGTTGGCCGGCCTGGCGGCTGTACGACACCGACGAGCGACGGGGGTGACGTTCCGGCCCCGGCGAAGGCGACCGGCTCCGTCGCCCCGCCTTCATCCCGCCCGGGGTCGATGCGCCGGTTACCGGGAGACCAGTTCCGGCCACCCCACAGCGCCTGTCGGACCCCCCACGTAACCTCGCAGACATGGAGGAACCCGCACCCGGCACACCACCGGAAACCGGCGACGCGCCTTCGGCCCCTGACGCCGAGGAGACCCGCCGCCGGCTGAACGCGTACACGTACCTCAGCGCGCCGGAGCGGCTGGAGTACCTCGCGATCATGCGGGTCTTCTGCGGCACGCTCCTGGCTGACCTGGCCGTCCCGGACGTGATGGCGAAGTTGCGCGAGGGCGGCGGGCCCGCCGCCGGACTCGACGCCGACCCGCTGACGGCGCGGCTGGAGCAGCTGGCGAAGTGGGGGAACCTGCTGCGCGGCAGCCACACGGTGAGGGCGACCAGCATCACCGAGTACCAGCGTTCGCGGGCCCGTTACCAGCTGTCGCGGCTGGGCGAGCGCGTCCAGCGGGACGCCGACGGGGTGCTGGCCGAGGCCGACGCCGCCCGCGAGGTGAGCAACGAACTGCTGGCCCTGGTCGAGCGCGGGCTGCGGGAGCTGGCCGGGCTGGTCGCCGGGCCGGGCGGCGTCGCCCCGCAGGACGGGCTGGAGCGGGTCAGCACACTGTTCGTGCAGTTCGCCGGGTTCGCCGACTCCGTCCGGGACTTCTACGCCTATCTCGGCCAGGTGCTCGCCCGGTACGACCTGGACAGCGGCGAGTACCAGGGCTTCAAGGAACTCCTTCTGGACTACGTCGAGGCCATCACCGAGGACGTGTCCTTCCGCGCGCCCCGCATCTCAGCGGCCCTGGAAGTCCTGTGGCCGCACCTCCCGGGCCTGCTGGACCGGCTGGACGCCCACGCCCAGGGGCTCGCCGGGCTGCCGGCGCAGAGCGAGGGCCGCCCGGAGTCCCGCGTCCAGCGCAGCCGGGGGCGCGAGCTCGCGGACTGGGAGGGGTTGCGGGGCTGGTTCCGGGACACCGACGGGCAGGGCAGCCAGGTCGACCAGCTGCGCGACGCCACCCTGCGGGCCCTTCAGTCGCTGCTGGCCAACGCCAAGCGGATGCTGCGTTCGGCCACCGGCGAGATGTCGCGGCGCCGGGACCTGTTGCGGCTGGCCCGGTGGTTCGACGAGGCCGCGCCGCAGGACGCGCACGACATCGCCGTCGCCGCCTTCGGCCTGTACGGCGCCCGCCACCTGGGCATACCGCCCGTCGCCGACGAGGTGGTGCCCGCCTACACCAGCTGGTGGAGCGGCCCGGTGGTCGAGGTGCCGGTCGCGCTGCGCGAGAGGGGCAGCCGCGCCCAGCGAGGCCGGACGGCGTCGGTGGAGGACCATTCCGTGCAGAAGGAACGGCTGCGGGAGGCGGCGCGTCAGCGGGGAGCGGACCGAAGCGCCGCGGCGGACGAGCTGTGCAGCGCGTCCGCCCGATTCGACGGCGTACGGCTCACTTCGGCGGCGCTCGGCCTGCTCCTGGAGCTGCTGGCCACGGCGCTCGGGAACGCGCAGCTCAGACGGCGCGCGGAGGCGGACGGGCGGGAGGAGCCGGGCTTCGGGCTGGACACGGCGTGGAGCGAGGACGCCGATCTGGGCATCCGGCTCACCGTGCACCGTACGGCGGGAACGCGCACGCTTCTCCGCTCGGCCGACGGGGATCTGTTGCTGGACGACCTGGAGCTGGTGGTCCACAGGACGGCCGACACGGCGGGCAAAGCGGAGCCGACCGGGAGCGAGGCGCTTCCCACGCAGCCACGCGGTGTGCCCGCCGACGGTAGGGGGGAGGTGAGCGTGTCATGACGCTCCCCTCCGCCCACGACGTGGCTCTGGCCACCGAACGCCGCACCGCGGCAAGGCTGTTGCTCGCCCACCCGCTGGTCACATCGGACGGCCCGCACGCCGACCTCTTTCCGCTGGTCCGCAGGCACGCCGACTGGCTGGGCGGCCGGTTCCAGCAAGTGCTCGGCTACCGTCTCCTGGTCGACAGCTCCTACGCCCGGCTGTTCAAGGCCGGGCTCGGAGCCCGGTCGGGGCACCGGCTCGTACGGTCCACCGGTACCCCCTTCACCCCGCACACCTACGCCTGTCTGGCACTGGCCCTCTCCGTGCTGGTCACCGCGCCGGAGCAGTTGCTGTTGTCCCAGCTCGTCGCCGACATCCGGGCCTCGGCGGCCGACGCGGACGTCGAGCTGGAGGAGACCGGACGGGCGGCCGGGAAGCGGACGCTGGTCGCGGCTCTGCGGCAGCTCGTCCAGTGGGGCGTCCTGATCGAGACCCACGGCCACGTGGGCGTCATCGCCCAGGAGGCCGACGGAGAGGCGCTGATCACGGTCGACCGGGAGCTCGCCCGCGTCATCGTGGCCGGACCGCTCGCCCAGTCGCGGGACGGCGCCGACCTGGTCCGGCAGGCGGCGGACCCGGGATTCGGAGGGCCGCGCACCTATGTGCGCCGGATGCTCGTCGAGACCCCTGTCGTCCACCTCGACGAACTGACCGACACCGAACGCGACTGGCTCCGCACCCGCCAGCGCCGGGAGGCCCAGGCGTTCCTCGAACTCCTCGGCCTGGAGACGGAGATCCGCGCCGAGGGAGTGGCCCTGGTCGACCCCGAGGAGGAGCTGACCGATCTCCACCTGCCCGGGACGGGGACCGTAGCCCAGGCCGCGTTGCTGCTGGTGGAACGGCTGGTGGAGCGGCTCCGCCCGGCGGAGCCCGGACACCCCGCGACCGGTGGGGTTCTCGTCGTCGGGGTCGCCGTTCCGGACGGTGTGGTGGATGGGCTTCTGGCCGAGCTGGTCGCGGAGTACGGGCGGCGCGGTAACTGGCAGCGCGGTTACCTCGAGGACCCCGATGCCCTGCGTGAAGCCGTGCTGGACCTGCTCTCCCGTATGCGCTTGATCGCCCCTGCCGACCCGCTGCGATCCGAGGGGGCGGGGCTGCCGGAGGAGTACGCCGACGAGCTGCCGGAGGGACGCCAGGTCACCGACGTCCGTGCGGCCAGGCCCAGCGGCGGCGAGGGCTGGGTCCTGCTCGCCCCAGCGGCCCGCTACGCCACCCGGGTCACCGTGCGGGCGACCGGCGGGCGGCACGAACCCACCGACACCCAGCAGGAGTTGCCGCTATGACCGCCGATGCCCGTGGTCTTGTTCCGCTTCCGCGTTCAGGTCACACACCGACGGCGAGCACCCGCTTCCGGCTGCACCGCGCGGGCATCCAGAACGTCTGGCAGTACGACGAGCAGGAGTTCGCCTTCGGTGACGGGCGGCTGCTGCTGCGCGGCAAGAACGGGGCAGGCAAGTCCAAGGCCCTGGAGATGCTGCTCCCGTACCTCCTGGACGGCGACTCCCGGGCCCTCGATGCCACCGGCACCGGGCGGACGACGCTCGCCTGGCTGATGCTGGACGGCTTCGAGCAGACCAACCGGCTCGGCTATCTGTGGGTGGAGTTCCGAGGGACGGACGAGGCCGGCGACCACCGCTGTCTGACGCTCGGCGCCGCTGTCCGTGCCTCGAAGTCGGCGCAGAAGGCGGTGCCGGTCTTCTTCGTCACCCCGCTGCGCGTCGGCGAGGACCTGCACCTGGTCGAGGCGGGCAAACCCCTCGCCGTCGACCGGCTCAAGGAGATCGTCGGCTCCGGCAACACGACGGACCGAGCGGTGGAGCACCGTGCCCGCGTGGCCCGCGACCTCTTCGGGATCACGGACGCGACGCGCTACCGCAACCTCACCCAGCTCCTGCACCGACTGCGGCGGCCCACGGTCGGGGACCGTATCGAGCACGGCGGTCTGGCCGTCCTGCTGAGTGAGACCCTGCCCGGACTCGACGAGGACGTGGTGGAGAAGGTGGCGCGCAACCTCCACGATCTGGACACCGTGCGCGCCGAACTGGGGCGCCTGGAACGTACCGACGCGGCCTTGCGCACCTTCCTCGCCGACTACCGCCACTACCTCGCCGGGGTCCTGCGCTCCTCGGCCCGGGGCGTGGGCCGGGAGCTGGACACTCTCTCCGAGCGCCGCCGGAACGCCGGGGACGCCGCGCGGCACACGAGCGTCCTGAACGAGCGCGAGAAGGAATCGGAGGAGGGGCTGAGGACCCTCCGCGAGGAGGAGGAGTCCGCCCGGACGGAGCTCGCCGCACTGCACGACAGCCACGCCTACCGCGGCCTGCGCGAGCTGTCGGAGCGCCGCAGCACGGTGGAGGCCCTGCACACCACGGCCATGACCGCCTTCGCCGCGTTGCGCGGCGCGCACGAGGCGGAGGAGAGCGCGGCCGAACGGCTGGACGAGGGCGGCGAGGAGTTGGGCACCCGACTCACCGAACTGGCCACGGAGCACCGGGAACTGCTGGTCCAGGCGGAGCGTGCGGCACTTCCCGCCGCGCATCTTGGCGAGGCTCTCGCTCTGCCGCGCACCGTCCGTTCCTCGTCGGCGCAGACGGAGCTGACCAGCCCGGACGGGGAACAGCAGACCGTACGGCACCGACCGGTGATGCGGGTGGACACGGCGACGACGGAGGCCGGACTGCGGTCCTGGCAGGAGCAGCTGGGAGCCGCCGAGACCGTCGTACGGAACCGGCAGCGGAGGGTCCAGGAGGTAGTCCGGCTCTCCACACGGGCCGACGAGGCACGTAGTGGCGCGGTGCGGGCCGACGAGGCGCGGGAACGGCTGGAGGGCGAGGCGGAGGAAGCCGCCGACCGTCGCGAGGTCAGCCGCCAGAAGGTCGTGGAGGAGAGCCGGGGGTACGCCGACGAGGTCGCCGTGTGGGTGCGGGAGACACGGACCGCGGCAGGCGCCGAGTGCCCGTCGCTGGATGCCGTCCTCGCGGAAGTGGCCTGCACGGCCGACCCCGACACGCCGTTCTCCGACCGCACCCTCCCGGCCGGTGCGGACACCCACGCACGGCAGACGGCGCACACGGCCCTGGAGCCCTACGCGGACGCCCTCACCCGGCGCCGCGACAGCATGGCTCTCGGCGTCGGCCGGCTCGGCGAGGAGATCGACCGCCTGACCGAGGAGAAACGGGCCTGGGAACGCCGTACGGACCCTGAGCCTCCTGCCCCGTACCACCGCGGCGCGGCAAGGAACCCGGCCGACGGCACGCCCTTCTACCGGTTGGTGGACTTCGCCGAGCACCTGGCCGCCGCCGAACGGGCCGGTCTGGAGGCGGCACTGGAGGCAAGCGGGATCCTCGACGCGTGGGTCGGCACGGGCGGTGCCCTTATCGACCCGCTCACCGGAGACACCCTTCTCCACGGGGCCCCGGCCCACGAACCGCAGCCAGTGGCAGGGACCCTCGCCTCAGCCCTCCGCCCGGCCGCGCGGCCGGAGAGCGGCATCACATCCGAGCAGGTGGAGCACCTGCTGTCAGCCATCGTGCTCGCACCGGCCGCGGGGACGACGGCCGCGAGTGCGGTCCACTTCGACGGTAGCTGGCGGCTGGGAGCCCTCCGAGGGCAGCACCACAAGAGCGCCGCCGAGTACGTGGGCGCAGCGGTGCGGGCCGAGACCCGGCGACGCGCACTGGCCGAGCTGGAGGACCGGCTCGGGCAGACGGAACGGCGGTCGGCCGAGGCCCGTACCGAGCTCGCCGCAGCCGATTCCCGGCGACGGGCCCTCGCGCGAGCGGAACGCGACTTCCCTCGGGCGCAGCGGCTCTCCGACGCCTGGAACACGCATGCTTCGCAGGAGAGGACGGCACGAACACTCTCCGCCAAGGCGACCGATGCGGCGCGCCGGGCGGAGGAGGCCCGCGCTCTGGCCGTCTCGACGCGCTCCGAGGCGGACGCCACCGCGACCGCCCACGACCTGCCCACCGACGCCGTCGCACTGGACCGTGTACGCACCGCGCTGGCCTCGCTGATCACCGGCGTCGGTCACCTGCGCAGGGCGGTCTCCGGTACGGTCGCCCGGCTCGGCGGAAGCCAGGCGGACGACCGGCGGTACGCGGGGGCCCGCGAGAAGCGCACGGAAGCGGAAGAGGGCTACCGGCTTCGACAGCGGCAACTGCTCACCGCGCGGGGGGACCTCCGGACCCGGGAGACCGCCGTCGGATCGTCCGAGGAGAGGATCCTCGCCGCCGAACAGGCGGCCAAGGACCGTATCGCGAACGCCGTGGGGGCCATCCCGGCGAGAGAGCGCGACCACAACGGACTGCGCGACCAACGTGTGCGGGCGGAGGAGAAGGAGGAACGCCTACGCGAGGAACTGGCGGATCAGGAAACAGCCGTGATCGAGACCGGCCGTGCTCTGCGCGGTGCTCTCAGCCGTCCGGAAGTCGTCATCGGAGCGGGACTGGACCGTTCGTCCCTCCCCCGTGAGCTGCCGGACGACCCGGGTTCCGACGCACGCGACCGCCTGCGCGCACTGCGCGCACTGGCGGATGCGGTGGACCGGAGTCTCGGTCGTCACCGGGAAGAGGTGTCCGACGGCCTTCTCCTGAGACGACACACGACGCTGCGCGACCAACTGGCGGGCGGCTACGACGCGCAGCTCGACGAACACGACGGCATCAAGGTGTGCCGCCTGCTCGACGACCACGGTTCGCACGATGTCGCGGTCGTGGGCGAGCGGATCGCCGTGGAGGCCGCGGAGGCACGGGGAAGGCTCACCGACCGCGAGAGCGAGGTGTTCCAGCGCTTCCTGACCGGCGAGCTCGGCGACCACCTCTCCGCGCAGGTGATCACGGCGGCCAACCTGGTCGCGGCCCTCAACGCCACGCTGAAGACCGTACGGACCTCGCACGGCCTCGGCGTGGAACTCCTCTGGAAGCTCGACGATGACGCCGACGCCGACGTGCGGGTGGCCGTCGAACTGCTGCGCAGCCCGTCGAGCCTCCGGACGCGCGAGCAGACCGAGCAGCTCCGCGACGTACTGCAACGCCGTATCGAGGATGCCCGCCGCACCGATCCGTCGGCCGGCTACACCGCGCACCTGCGCACCGCGCTGGACTACCGCTCCTGGTTCACCTTCCACACCTTCGTGGTCGAGGACGCCGCCCCCGGGCGCAGAAGGAAACTGACCGGCCGCACCGGCCTGAGCCAGGGAGAGCAGCGCGTGCTCTCGTACCTCGTGCTCTTCGCCGCCGCTGCCGCCCACTTCACCAGCCTCGCCGACTCGGCTCCGCACGCGCCGCGGCTGATCCTCCTGGACGACGCCTTCGCCAAGGTCGACGAGCCCACGCACGGGCGCCTGGGCCGCATCCTGGTCGATCTGGACCTCGACTTCGTTCTCACGAGCGAACGCCTGATGGGCAATTGGGCCGAGGTGCCCTCCCTGCACATCTACGAGTGCCTGCGCGACCCTCATGTACGCGGAGTGGCCACGTTGCACTACACGTGGAACGGTCGCCACCGACGACTGGCATCGATATGAGCGCCCTTCCGCCCGCCACGCGCGACTGGCTGGCGGGTCCCGCTCTCGCGCGGCTCTGGAGCGGCGCGCGTAAACGCCTGGAGAGCAACGGGGTGCGGTCCACCGGCTCCCTCCGGCTGACAGCGGTGAGCGCCCGGGAACGGACCGACCTGTCGCTCCTGCTGGGCAGGCCCCTCACGGGTACGGCTGTGACCGTGCGGCTCGACGTGCTCGACGAGCGCCTGCGGGCCTCGGCCGCGGGGCTCGGGCTCAGGCAGGTCCTGGCGGAACTCGGCCCTCCGCTCACCGATCGCCGTGCGGCCCGCGAGGAGAACGCGGCAGAGCGGCAGCGTGTCTGGGCCGCGCTCGCCTCATCCCTCGACGCGTCGCCGTTGGCCGGGCTGGAGTGGACGAAGCAGTGGTCGGATGTGCTGCGACGCACCGGCATGCCGAAGGGCCTGGCACCGGAGGCGGCAGTACGGACGCTTCGGCAGGCGGTCCAGGTACTCGGCGTACTGCTCGACCCGAAACGTACTGACACACGGGGCCGCGGCGAGCTGGCCGCGTCGGCGACGGGTTCGGCGCACGGTCTGGACGACGGCACCTGGCTCGCCCGCCTCGTCCAGCGCGGCATCGTCCTGGCCCACGGCACGGACGTTCCCGGCGACGCGGCGGGCCGGCGGGCCCTGTGGCGGCTGGTCTCGGTCACCCCGGACGAGGTCTCCAGCACCGTACTGACGTACGGCCTCCGGCCCCTCGGCGAGGACTGGCGTGCGAGGTCGCTGCGGGAGCGGGCCGACCACTGTGCGGAGACCCACCTGACATCCCGGGACCTGCTCGACATGCGGCTTCGGCTGCCCGCCGGAACCGTCGTCCACATCTGTGAGAACCCACGTGTGGTGGAGGCCGCAGCGGACTGGGGCTGTTCGCGGCCCCTGGTCTGCACCTCCGGCAGCGCCGCGACGGTTGTCCTCACCCTTCTCGACGCCCTTGCCTCCACCGGCTGCCGTTTCGCCTACCACGGCGACTTCGACTGGCCGGGCATCGCTCTGGCGAACCGGATCATGCGCCGTTACGCGGCCCGGCCATGGCGGATGGGCGCCGACGACTACGAGCACCTGGCCACTCGCAGCCGGGCCGGGGGAATTCCTCAACTGCCGCTGGCCGGTCAGCCCGTCGGCGCGATGTGGGACTCGGGCCTCGCCCCTGCCATGGCAGCGCTCGGGGTGGCGCTCCATGAGGAGGCGACGCTCGACCTGCTGGTGGACGATCTGTCGGGTGCCCCGTGAGCGGGGCGGAGCGACCGGGACCGGTCCGGTCCCGGTCGCGTCGCCGATTCCTGGCAGCATCCGAGCACCGCACCCCGCACTGACTCGTCCTTATCGACCGGCGCCGCGGCCCTCTCGGTCCGCGGGGATGTCGCGGAGCCGTTCACCCTCACCGTCAGCGCGATCACCAGCATCTGGACCGGCGTCTGCGGCGCCTTCACGGCCTGACACGGACCGGCGCCCGCTCGCCCGCCCGGCGGCTCCACCATCACCATCACCATCCCCCGTACGGATGAAACAGCCGGTGCGCCGCAGGCCCTACAGGGCCCTTCCGCACCGCGAATCGCCGCCCATCCGACCCCTCCGAGACGCACAGAACTTCCTCGAACTTGCTTCTTCCGGCACGGAGTTGAGGGTTTATCTACGCGCGGAGCATGGCTCACCGAACGATCATTCGGGCATATCAGACGACTTCTCACGCGGGCATTACCGGCGGGTACCGCGAGCTGCTAGAAACTGCATCGCTCCCCCAACCCCCCGCTTGTCCCCCCACAGCTCGTCCCCGCATCCCCTCATCCCCCCCCCACTCCTCGAAGGGCTGGCAGCCATGTCAGTACGGAGAATCCGCGCATCCGTCGTCACGCTCGCGCTCGCCGCCGTCGCCGCTCTCGGCGTCGCGGGACCGGCTTCCGCAACCGACTCGGCCGCCGCGGGCGGCTATGCCGCGCTCGGCGACTCCTACTCCTCAGGTGTCGGCGCCGGAAGCTATCTTCCCGACAGCGGCGACTGCCGACGCAGCACCAACGCCTACCCGTATCTGTGGCAGGCGGCGAACTCCCCCGCCTCGTTCGACTTCGTCGCCTGTTCGGGAGCGACCACCTCGTCCGTGGCCAGCGGTCAGCTCGGGGTGCTCAACGCGTCCACCTCGTTGGTCAGCGTCACCGCCGGAGGCAATGACGTCGGGTTCGCCGACGTCATGCAGGACTGTGTGCTGTCGAGCGAGGCCACCTGCCTCAACAGCGTGAACAACGCCATCTCGCAGATGAACAGCTCCCTTCCCGGCAGCCTCGATTCGCTCTACGACAGCATCCGGGCCCGCGCCCCGCAGGCCGAGGTCGTGGTCCTCGGCTACCCCCGCTTCTACCGGCTGTCCGGCAGCTGCATCGCCGGGCTCACCGAGGCAGAACGGTCCGCGATCAACAACGCGTCGGACGTACTGAACGACGTCCTGGCCAAGCGGTCCGCCGACGCCGGGTTCACCTTCTCCAGCGTGGTGGACGAATTCACCGGACACGAACTGTGCTCCGGCGACCCCTGGCTCCACAGCGTCACCGTCCCGATCTACAACTCGTACCACCCCAAGGCCGCCGGGCAGTCGGGCGGCTATCTGCCCGCCTTCCGCTCGGCGGTGTAGCCCGGTGGTGTAGCTGCGTGGTGTAGCTGCGTGGTGTGGCTGCGTAGTGGTGACTCCGCGGCGCAGGTCCGCTTGCGGAACGGCGGTTCACCGGGCGACCGGTGGGCCGCCGTGCTCAGTAGCGCTCGACCAGGTGCTCGCGGCCGGCCGGCGGTTCGTACGACTCGGGCCAGAAGTCCGTCACCCCGGTGATCAGCCCCTTCTCGTCGAACGTGAAGAAGTGGATGGCGTCCATCTCCTCCGGCTGTTCCCCCGGCTGATCTCCCGTCACGGTGAAACCGGTCCGCGCGGCGGCCTGCCGGCCCTCCGCGTCGACGACTATCCGCTCGACCCGGACGTGCCAGTCGCCCGGATACTCCTGGTTGAACCGGAGATACCGCTCCTTGCCGAGGATCCGCTCCCGCGTCTGCGGCAGGTCGTACACCACGCCCTCGGCGAGGATCGCCCCGAACGCACTCCAGTCGCGCGCCTCGGCCGCCGACCAGTACGCCTCGACCGCACCGCGCAGCGCGGCCGTCGTCGTCCCGCGCGTGGCGCCGGGAGCCGTATCGGGTGTGGTGCTGGAAGCCGCCCCCGGCGTGGTGCCAAAAGCCGTACCGGACGTGGCTCCGCCCGCCGTTCCGCCTGTCGTGTCGGTCATGGAAACGAGTGTGTACCCCGCCACTGACAATCGGCCGGAGAAGCCCCGCGGAGCGGCACCGGCCCGCGGTTATCCCTGATGCTCCGCGGGGCGCGACGCCTTGATCGAGTACATCAGCGGAATTCTCGGCCGGCTCGCCGGGAAGCGGTAGTGGCCGTCCTCGTGGCGCTCCAGCACGCCGAACCGCTGGACGAGCGTGGAATCGTGCTCGTGGAGGAACTCGATCCGCAGGCCGGCCGCGGCGAGCGCCGTCACCACCCGGCCCACCGGGTGCTGCCATTCGACGCTGCGGTTGTGCACGGTCGGCGCGTCGAGGTCGGCGTACGTGCCCGGCGTCTCCTCCACCCAGGCGTCGCGGCTGAAGTAGTCGTCGGTGACGACCGAACCGGTCTCGTCCATCGAGTCGGTCAGCGGATGGAACTCCGCGAGGTAGAGGAATCCGCCGGGCGCGACCAGCGAGGCGGCGGTCTCGGCCCAGCGGTCGAGGTCGGGCAGCCAGCCCAGCGCGCCGATGCCCGTGTAGACGATGTCGTACGCGGAGTCGGGGACGGCGGCCGGCGCGTCGTACACGTCGGCGGCGACGAACGAGGCCCGGTCCGGGCCCAGTTCCAGCGATTCGGCCAGGCCCCGGGCGGCCTCGACGGCGGGCTCGGAGAAGTCGAGGCCCACGACCTGTGCGGCGCCGCGCCGCGCCCAGGAGAGGGTGTCCAGGCCGAAATGGCACTGGAGGTGCAACAGGGTCTTCCCGGTGACGTCGCCGACCTCGGCCAGCTCGAAGGCGCGCAGCACCTCCTTGCCCGCCAGGAACGCGTCCAGCTCGTAGAAGTCGCTCGCCATGTGGAGCGGCACGCGTTCGTCCCAGCGCGCGCGGTTGGCGTCGTGCCAGTCGTCAGGGGTCGGGGAGTACATGTCCGGAAAGCTACCCATGGGGTGGGAGTGGTGCGAGTGGTTATTCGGTGCTCTCCAGGCCCATGAGGACGGAGTACGCGGACTCGGCCCGCCGGCCCGGAGCGGCGTCGGGCCGTGCCTGGTCCAGGAAGCTCCGGGTCGCCCCGTGGCGGAGGACAGGGACCAGTAAAATCGGAATGACTTGTTCGTCTCCCTGTCGCGCGCGGACAAGCCCTTCAAGCCCTTCAGGCCCTTCAGTGAATTCGGTCGGAGTCGATTGCGCGGGCGTCCGAACGGACCACTTCAGCCTTTCCTTCTCGTGCCTCCGCTTTCCTTTCGGTCCGGGCTTGCGCCCCGATAGGGAATTCGGGCGGCCGAACGCGACTTCACGTCGGCGTCACGTCTTCGGAATCCCGTTACGGGCCCGGCCCCCGGATCGGGTTGGATGGGGGTATGACGACTGATGCAGCAGCTGTGCCCGACTGGGAGATGCGGTTCCGGGCGCCTCGCGTCTCCCTGCCCGACTGGGCCGAGGACGCCCCCGACCGGTCGCTGTTCGTCTCCAACGCCACCGGGACCTACGAGCTGTACGCGTGGGACCGGGCGAGCGGGCGGCAGCGCCAGGTCACGGACCGGCCGAACGGTACGACGGACGGCGTGCTGACACCGGACGGCGAAGCCGTCTGGTGGTTCAGCGACACCGACGGCGACGAGTTCGGGGTGTGGATGCGCCAGCCGTTCGGCGGCGGGGAGGACGAGCCGGCCGCCCCGGGCCTCGCACCCTCCTATCCGGCGGGCCTGGCCATCGGGCGGGACGGCTCGGCGGTGATCGGCCGCTCGACCGACGAGGACGGCACGACGATCCACCTGGTGCGGACGCCGGGCGGCGAGCCGGTGGAGATCTACCGGCACCGGGAGTCAGCGGGGGTCGGGGACCTCTCCCACGACGGGACCCTGATCGCGCTGGAGCACACCGAGCACGGCGACGCGATGCACTCCGCGCTGCGTGTGGTGCGCCCCGACGGCTCCACGGTGGCCGAGCTGGACGACACCGAGGGCGGCACGAAGGAACTGGGGCTCGCCGTACTGGGCTTCGCCCCGGTGGCCGGCGACACCCGGCTCCTCGTCGGGCACCAGCGCCGGGGCCGCTGGGAGCCGATGATCTGGGACCCGGTCGCGGGCACGGAGACGGCGCTGCCGGTCGACCTGCCGGGCGATGTGGGGGCCGAGTGGTATCCGGACGGTTCCGCGCTGCTCATCGAGCACGGCTTCGAGGCCCGCAGCGAGCTGTGGCGGTACGAGCCGGGGGCTCCGGAGCCCGTGCGCGTGGACACCCCCACCGGCACGGTGTCGGGTGCCACGGCCCGCCCGGACGGCACGGTGGAGTACCTGTGGTCCTCGGCCGCGCAGCCGCCCGTGGTGCGGTCGACGAGCGGTGCGGTGGTGCTGGACCCGCCGGGCGCGAAGGCCCCGCCGTCGGTGCCCGTCCAGGACGCCTGGGTGGAGGGGCCGGGCGGCCGTATCCACGCCCTCGTGCAGCGGCCCGCCACCGGCGACGGCCCCTTCCCCACGGTCTTCGAGATCCACGGCGGGCCGACCTGGCACGACAGCGACGCCTTCGCCTCCGGCCCGGCCGCCTGGGTGGACCACGGTTTCGCGGTCGTGCGGGTCAACTACCGGGGATCCACCGGCTACGGCCGCGCCTGGACGGACGCGCTGAAGCACCGGGTCGGCCTGATCGAGCTGGAGGACATCGCGGCCGTGCGGGACTGGTCGGTGGCGTCCGGGCTCGCGGACCCGGAGCGCATGGTCCTGGCGGGCGGATCCTGGGGCGGCTATCTGACCCTGCTCGGGCTCGGCACCCAGCCCGGCTCCTGGGCGCTGGGGCTGGCCGCGGTGCCGGTCGCGGACTACGTCACGGCGTACCACGACGAGATGGAGGCCCTGAAGGCGCTGGACCGCACCCTGCTGGGCGGCACGCCGGAGGAGGTCCCCGAGCGCTTCGAGGCCTCGTCCCCGCTGACGTACGTCGACGCGGTGCGCGCGCCCCTCTACATCTCGGCGGGCGTCAACGATCCACGCTGCCCCATCCGTCAGGTGGAGAACTACGTGGACCGGCTGGCGGCGCGCGGCGCGGTCCACGAGGTGTACCGGTACGACGCCGGGCACGGCTCGCTGGTGGTGGAGGAGCGGATCAAGCAGGTGCGGCTGGAGTTGGAGTTCGCCCTCAACCACCTGGGAGGAGGCGTCGCCGCCGCCGCCCGGGGCCCCGAGGCGGGCGTAAAGGCCGAATAAATCACGGACCCCGCCCCGGGAGCCCGGGGCGGGGAACCGTACCTTTGAGGGGTGTACCGGTTCCTGCTGACCCCGCGATGGTGGGGAATCAACCTCTTCGTCGTGCTGGCCATCCCGTTCTGCGTGTTCATGGGCACCTGGCAGCTCGGCCGCTTCGAGGACCGCGTGCAGTCGCACGAACAGGCGGAGAAGCAGCCCGACCCCAGTACCCGGGCCGCGAAACCCCTGGACGAGCTGCTGCCCGTCGACAAGGTGACGTCCGGCCGCCCGGCCGTCGCCACCGGCACGTACGCCGACCAGTTCCTGGTGCCCGGCCGCGAGCTGGAGGACCGTCAGGGCTTCTACGTCCTGAACATGCTGCGTACGGACAGCGGCAAGGCCCTGCCGGTGGTACGGGGCTGGCTGCCCGGTTCCGCGGCCGGCGCCCGGGTGCCGGCCGCGCCGGAGGGCGAGGTCACGGTGACCGGCGACCTCCAGGCCTCCGAGAACACCCACAGCGACGGCGTCGACGTCCGGGGCGGGCTGCCCGGGGGCCAGATCGGCATGATCAGCGCCGCGACCCTGGTGAACCTCGTGCCGTACGACGTGTACGACGCCTGGGTGACGCTTCCCGAGGCCGAGGCGGGAGGTACGGGCGGTGCGATGAAGCCCGTGCCCGCGGCGGCCCCCGAGGGCAGCGGCCTCGATCTGAAGGCGTTCCAGAACCTGGGGTACACCGGCGAGTGGTTCGTCTTCGCCGGCTTCGTGCTCTTCATGTGGTTCCGGCTGGTGCGCCGCGAGGCCGAGGCCGTGCGCGACATCGCGCTCGGCCTCGTCCCGGAGGACCCGTCGTCCCCGGCCGCGGCTCCGGAGAACCCGTCGGCCCGGGAGAACCCGTCGGCCCAGGCGGCCCCGGAGGACCCGTCCTCGCCGGACTACGACGTGGCGAGCACGCCCGTACGGTAGATCGTGCCCGAGCAGGCGTTGGGGATCTTCGTCTCCGCGGTGGGCGCTCCCGTCTCCGGGGTGAGCGTCACGGCGACACTGCCCTCCGCGGCGCTCCCGCCGTCCTCGCGCAGCGCCTGTGTGTCGACACCGGAGGGCTGATCGCTGCCCCCGTCGCCGACCGATCCTCCCGCCCCGTCCGCCGACGGGGTGGGGCTCGGTGAGGGGGCCACGGTCGGACAGGTGTCGGTCGGCACCCAGGCGAACCGCACCTCGTACGCCATGGCCGGCTTCAGCAGCACGGTGCCCGGCTCCTGCGCGGGGTCGGGCAGCCCGGGGGCGGCGTCACCCGCGGCGTGCTGGACCACGCCGATCTTGAGCGGGTCGGCCGCGCCCATGGCGGTGAAGCCCACCGTGCCGTTGTTGCTGACCGTACATTCCGTGCCGGACACGTTGGCGATCCTGAAGCTGCCGTAGACCGTGCCGTCGGCTCCCGGTGCGTCGGTACCCGCGGACGCGACGCCGAGCTGGCCCGGGTCGCAGACCGGCAGGGAGGCGAAATCCACGCTCGCGGGGTCGGTCTCCTCGCCCGTCACCGCACCGTCGGGGTCACGGCCCCCGCCCTGGGTGGGGCTGGGGTCCGGGTCGGCCTCGCCCGCGCTGCCCTCGCTCTCCCGCTCGGTGGGCTCCGCGCTCCGCCGGCCGGGCGCCTCGGGGCCGCTCTCGTCCCCGTTGCCGCCCTGGGCCTGCTCGCCGTGTCCGGCGATGGCGGGGCGGGCGCCGGAGGGGCCGTCCGAGGTCGCGACATGGACGAAGGCGGGGACGGCGGTGCCGATCAGCAGGGCCGCCGCGGCCACGCCGACGATGGCCTGCCGTCGCCTGGCCCGGCGGGCGGGGACGGCACGGTGGAGGTGGTCGAGGGTCCCCTCGGAGGGGGCCAGCTCCCGCACCGCTCCGTGCAGCATGTGGCGCAGGGCCGCCGCGTCCAGCTCATCAAAGGCGGGGGCGCCCCGGTCGCGGGCGAAGAGGTCGGTCAGCGTGCCGACGAGGTCGTCGTCCGGCGCCCCGGAGGCCTCACCGGAGCCGGAGCCGCCGGCGGCAACGGCAGCAGAACCGGAAGCAGTGCCGGCGCCCGCCGTGATCTCCGTATCCGACGTAGCCGATGCAGCCGACGTAGCCGATGCAGCCGATGCAGCCGATGTATCCGCCGCACCCGCCTTATCCGCCGCATCCGCCGCATCCGCCGCGGCCTCCGCATCCGCCGCGGCCTCCGCCTTCACCGGGTTCCGCTCGTCGGGGTCCTCGGCGGCCTCGTTGTCCACCCGCGCGGGTGACGTCGGTTCCGGGGGCTCGCCCGGCTCGGGCCCCGCGCTCCCGCCGTGCGGGCGGTCCGGATCGGTGTGCGGATTCTTCTCCGGCCCGTGGTTCACAATTCCGTTTCCCGTCGGGTCGTTCTCGTGCCTGTGCTCGTCGCGCTGCTCGGACCCGCTCATGCCTGAGCCTCCATCACGACACGCAGCGCCGCGATACCCCGGGACCCGTACGCCTTGACCGAGCCCAGCGAGACACCCAGTGTCTCGGCGACCTGGGCCTCCGTCATGTCCGCGAAGTAGCGCAGCACCAGCACCTCGCGCTGGCGTCGCTGCAACCCCTTCATGGCCTTGATCAGCGCGTCCCGCTCCAACTGGTCGTAGGCGCCCTCCTCCGCGCTCGCCATGTCCGGCATCGGCTTGGAGAGCAGCTTCAGCCCGAGGATGCGGCGGCGCAGCGCGGAACGCGAGAGGTTGACCACGGTCTGCCGGAGATACGCGAGGGTCTTCTCCGGTTCGCGCACCCGGTTCCGCGCGGAGTGCACGCGGATGAACGCCTCCTGCACCACGTCCTCGCAGGACGCGGTGTCGTCCAGCAGCAGGGCCGCGAGGCCGAGCAGGGACCGGTAATGGGCGCGATAGGTCTCGGTGAGATGGTCGACCGTGGTTCCCGCTGCCACCGTCTCTTCAGCATCCCCGCGCTGCGCGGGCAACTGTGCCGGGCGCGCGGCGGGCATGGGCGCGATCACCGGCATACCACCGGGCGCACGGGGCCGCCGGAGCTGACGCACCGACGCGCCTCGCAACGGACCCACCACTGTGATGTCGAGAACCTCTGCCACGCCTGTTGGACACGCTGCCCCCCGTCAGGGTTGTACGCGTACGGCGCCACGTTCGACGCTGTGCGACATGCCCTCATACGTACCTGCTCTTCCCCAAATGCCCCGTCATAGCGTCTGGTCACGCAAGAAGTGACCGCATAGACGCAGCCCGGCCGAGGTGCGGTTGCAGATGGCCGGGAGTTCATCGTCGGATACGACAACGTCCCAGCTCAAGAGGTCCGGACCAGCAAACTACTCATAGGGCGTTCACAGATCCTACAAAACAGGTTCGATCATGCCCGGGGAAATTCGGCGGCGACCGATTCGGCGATCTGCGCCACGTTCAAAGCCGCACCTTTTCGGAGATTGTCACCGCAAAGGAACATTTCCAGGGCATGCGGGTCGTCCATCGAACGCCGGACGCGGCCCACCCAGGTGGGGTCGGTGCCCACCACATCGGACGGAGTGGGGAAATCTCCGGACGCCGGGCTGTCGAAGAGGACCACGCCGGGGGCGGTCGCCAGGATCTCGTGCGCCTTGTCGACGGCGACCTCGTTCTCGAAGCGGGCGTGGACGGACATCGAGTGCGTGGCGACCACGGGGACGTACACACAGGTCGCGGTGGTCTTCAGGTCCGGCAGGCCCAGCACCTTGCGGCACTCCTCGCGGATGGCGATCTCCTCGGAGGACCACCCGTCCCCGGCGTCCGTACCGGCCCAGGGCACGACGTTCAGGGCGACGGGTGCGGCGAACGGGCTCCCCGTCGCCGCCGTGCTGTCCCCCAGGGCCCGGCGTACGTCCCCGGGCCGGGTGCCCAGCTCCGTGCCGGCCACCAGTGCCAGTTGCTCACGCAGGGCGGCGACGCCGTCCCGGCCGGCACCGCTGACCGCCTGGTAGGAGGAGACGATCAGCTCGCGCAGTCCGAACTCGGCGTGCAGCGCGCCGATCGCGACGATCAGCGACAGCGTGGTGCAGTTCGGGGACGCGACGATGCCGCGCGGCCGGAGCCGGGCGGCATGGGAGTTGATCTCGGGGACGACCAGCGGCACGTCGTCGTCGAGGCGGAAGGCCGCCGAGTCGTCGATGACGACGACGCCCTTGGCGGCGGCGATCGGGGCCCAGCGGGCGGACACCTCGTCCGGCACCAGGAAGAGGGCCACGTCGATGCCGTCGAACACGTCCTCGGTGAGTGCGAGGACCTCGCTCTCCTCACCGCGCACGACCAGCTTGCGGCCGGCCGAGCGCGGTGAGGCGACGAGTCTGACCTCGCCCCAGACGTCCGCGTGCTGCGAGAGGATCCGGAGCATGACACCGCCGATCACCCCGGTCGCGCCGACGACCGCGAGCGAAGGGCGGTGTCCGGTCATCGGCCGGTGCCTCCGTAGACGACGGCCTCGTCGGAGTCGCTGTCGAGACCGAAGGCGGAGTGCACCGCGCGCACCGCCTCGTTGACGTCGTCGGCGCGGGTGACCACCGAGATGCGAATCTCGGATGTCGAGATCAGCTCGATGTTCACGCCCGCATCGGACAGCGCCTCGAAGAATCCGGCCGTGACGCCCGGGTTGGTCTTCATGCCGGCGCCGACCAGGGAGATCTTCGCGATCTGGTCGTCGTAGCGGAGCGAGTCGAAACCGATGATGCTCCTGGCCCGCTCCAGGGCGTCGATGGCCTTGCGGCCCTCGGCCTTGGGCAGGGTGAAGGAGATGTCCGTCAGGCCGGTCGTCGCGGCGGAGACGTTCTGCACCACCATGTCGATGTTGACCTCGGCGTTCGCGATGGCGCGGAAGATCGCGGCCGCCTCGCCGGGCTTGTCCGGGACGCCGACGACGGTGACCTTGGCCTCCGAGACGTCATGGGCGACTCCGGAGATGATCGCGTGCTCCACCTGCTGGTCCCCTTGCGGCTCGTTGCTGACCCAGGTGCCGCGCAGTCCGGAGAAGGACGAGCGGACGTGGATCGGGATGTTGTAACGGCGTGCGTACTCGACGCAGCGGTGCAGCAGCACCTTGGAACCGGAGGCGGCCAGCTCCAGCATGTCCTCGAAGGAGATCCAGTCGATCTTCTTCGCCTTCTTCACGACCCTGGGGTCCGCGGTGAAGACGCCGTCGACGTCGGTGTAGATCTCACAGACCTCGGCGTCCAGCGCGGCGGCCAGCGCCACGGCGGTCGTGTCCGACCCGCCGCGGCCGAGGGTCGTGATGTTCTTGCCCTCCTGGCTCACGCCCTGGAACCCGGCGACGATGGCGATGTTGCCCTCGTCGATCGAGGTCCGGATGCGGCCCGGCGTGACGTCGATGATGCGCGCTTTGTTGTGGACCGAGTCGGTGATGACACCGGCCTGGCTGCCCGTGAACGACTGGGCCTCGTGGCCCAGGTTTTTGATCGCCATCGCCAGCAGGGCCATGGAGATCCGCTCGCCGGCGGTCAGCAGCATGTCGAATTCACGGCCGGTAGGCATCGGAGACACCTGCTCGGCGAGGTCTATCAACTCGTCCGTCGTGTCGCCCATCGCGGACACCACGACAACCACCTGGTTGCCGTTCTTCTTGGCGTCGACGACTCGCTTGGCGACCCGCTTGATGCCCTCGGCATCGGCTACGGAGGAGCCTCCGTACTTCTGCACGACAAGGCCCACGTGCGCTCCTCGCTCAGTCATTACTGCGGTCGGCTCAGTTTAACGAGCGGCCCGGAATAGACCCGCTCATATCGGATGATGAGATGTCCCGCTCACCAACCGGTACGGCGTGTCGCCCCGAACCGCTCGTACGGGGCTGTTGCCCACACAGCCCGGGAGCACTCCCGTTTGTGTCTCAGCCCACACGATCGGGCGCGTCTCAGCCCACACGATCGGGCGCGGGCGGGCGAGCCGGGGCGGTCAGTCGGCGTACTCCTTGAGCTTCTCGGTGTCGAGCGTGAAGCCGACCGGCCCGGGCAGCTCGACGACCGCACCGAAAGGCCGGGTGGTGGCGGAGCGGTACGTGCCCTTCTCCGGCTCGGTGAAGACGGTGACCGAGCACGCCTCACGGTCCACGAGGAGGTACACGGGAATGCCCGCCGCCGCGTAACCGTCGGGCTTCTCGCCCCGGTCCCGCCGGTTGGTGTCGGCGTCGCGGGAGGTGACCTCCACGGTCATCAGTACGCCGGTGGGGGCCGCCCACTCCCCCGCCCCGGCGAAGTGCTCGTCGGGCGCGAGGACGCCGTCGGGGCGGGCCCGGCCCTTGCGGTACGTCTCGATCGCGAGGCCCTGGTCGGGGAAGAGAGACAGTTCCGGGCGCCGCCGCATGCACTGCCTCAGCAGCCACATGACGATCGCACCGTGGTTCCCGTCGGGCACGGGCTTGACCTGGACCTTTCCGTTGATGAACTCCAGTCGCACCAGTTCGGGCGCTCGGCGGGCGAGTTCCTCGAACTCCTCGACACTCATCTGGGGCTGGGCGGTGGTCCTGGGGGTCATGGCGTCGCCTCCTCGCCTCCATGGTGCCCCGACCGGGATCTCCCGCACGCTCATCGGCGCGACCGCGGGGCCGGAAGGACCGGGCGGAGGGTGGCCGAGCGGAGTTCGGCCATGCGGGCGGCGACGTCGACCTCGGCGCGCGGCCGGGCCAGGAAGGTGTCCGGTACGTCGCCGGTCAGGCCCATCGCCTCGTCGCGGGCGATCTCAGCGCGGCAGTCGCGGCAGACGCCGTGGTCCAGCGTGGTCGTCGTCTCGTCCTCGTCGCAGAACAGGCACATCATCACCATGGCCACGATCTGCTCGCCCTGGTGGTCCTTCTCCGGCCGGGGGGCGGGGCTCGGCGGCATCTTGGTCTCCAGTCGCTTACGAAGGAAGTGCCCGGCGGAGTGCACGGGCGTCGGCAGTCCTGCGGTCAGGACGCGGGTGAGCTGTTCGCGGCCGACGCCGCGTGCCAGCCACTCCCCGACCAGGTGTTCCAGCTCCACGCACTCGCCGTCCGACAGCTGGAGCCGGGGCTCACGGCCGCCGAGCCCGGCCAGGACGGCGTACGCCTCCGAGCGCGGCGCCCGGACACCGGGCTCGGGTCCGGTGTCGGCCGCCGGCGCACCGGTGGCAGCGGGAGCAGGGGGCTGGCCCGGCGCGTCCATGCCCCGGACGAACCGCACATGGGCGGCCCACCAGTCGGCGTCGCGGGCGGTCCGGGAGAAGTACGTACGCGTCACCCAGCGCATCTGGCCGTCGGGCAGGGTGACCTGGACCCTGACGCGGCGCAGGTGACCGGACCGGGTCAGCAGGTCGAGCGCGCTACGGCACGCCTGCTGCCCGTAGTCCGGCAGCTCCTCGGCGAGCACCTTGTAGCCGATCGCCGCGCCTTCGGGGAGCCGGTCGACGTACCCGGCGATGGCCGCCTCGCGCGGCTCCAGAGAGGCGAAGTCGTCGGCCCGGGGCGGGTCCTGGTCGGGGGCGTGACGCTTTCCGTACCCGGCTTTCGCCATGGGGTGGGCGGGAGCGCGCAGGGCGGCACTAAGGTTGGCAATAGCCACGGGGATCGAGCCTTTCTGGCAGGCCATCTCTTACGGTCAGACCCCGGTCGGTGTTGGTAGCACCACCGGGGTTGTCCGTTTTACGGATAGTGGGTTGCTGATCGTGAACCTAGAGCGTGCGTACGCTCCGGCGCAACCCGGTCACCAAACGTCACCTCTGGTCGAATTCGCGCAGCTCGCAGTGCAGTTCGGAACCTGGTCAGGGAGGGAGGGTGGGTGGGTTGAACCCAACCACCCATTCCTACAGAGAGAGCTCGAAGCCCGGGGCTCGCGACTCGGGGCTTGAGCCTCGGGCGGACCTGCGGATTTACGCCCGGGCGGGACACATGGCCTCAGGGCGTCCTCCCGCTGCCTCCGTCGCGGTCCCGCCGTACGTCCTCCCGGATCCGTTCCGCCATCAGATCGGCGAGCGGATCCGTCACGTCCCAGGAGTGCGCGACCGGATGCCGGTCGTACAGCACACAGGCGTCCCTCTCCTTGACGGACAGCCGGTGGATGACGGCCGGGCACGGCAGCAGTTCCGTGAACCGGAACTTCCGGCACTCATCGGCCTCGGTCCAGAACATCCACAGATCCCGCCCGGCCCGGGCCGAAGCCGACCAGAGCTGGGCCGCGTGCTCGGTCGCCCCGCCGTGCTCGCCGAGTTCACAGAGCAGGAACTCGTCCAGATCGGGCGCTTCCGACGCCGCGCCCGGCCCGCCCGGCAAGCCCATCAGCGCGACGCGCGCGCCCATCTCGGGAAGTTCGGTGAAGGCGGTGCACTGCAACATGGCGCTCATCCTTGCCAGTGAGGGGTGAGGGAAGCGGGGGAAGGGGAGAGGGGACGCATGACGAGCCCGTACCAGGACGCGGCGTCCCGGGCGACGAACTCGTACGGCAGCCCGCCCGCGAGCCGCCCCAGCGCGTAGTCGTGCTCGCGCAAGCTGTCGGCCCAGGAACGGAGTTCGGCCGGCGCGTCGCGCGAGCCCACCGCGCCGACCGGGTACAGCGCACGGGCCGGAGCCCAGGGGGCGTACGGATCCGGGTCGAGCGCGTCCGCGAGGCGCCGGGCCTGCCTCCGCAGCCAGCTCAGGGCCAGCCGCCGCGTCGGGGCGAGGATCCCGCCGAGCCGGACGGACCGCGCCGCGTCGCCACCGTGGCTCTCCGCGACGTACCAAGTGCACTGCCGAAGCGCGGCGTTCACAGAACCTCACCCCGGCTGCGGGCATTGAGCCGCGCGGTCCTGGCCCGGAGCTGCTCCATGAGGAGCGCGGGCCGGACCCGGCACGGCTCGGCCTCCCACTCGGCCCCGCCACCCACGGGCCGCAGCGACCAGTAGGGGCCCGCGACCCCACGGAACTCCCCCACACGGTCACCACGAGCGGTGTCCACCATGAGCGTGCCAAGGGCCGGGAGGCCGGGGGGTTCTTGCGCATTCGGACAGACGTTCTCGCCGTACACCGATCGCTCCTCTCTGTAGTCATTTGACTACCGGGGCGATTCAGCGTGACCTACGGTCGACGTGTCTTCAACTTACGTAAACTGGCGAGCAAGTTAGGTGTCGCATGGTGAACCGCAAGGAACTGGATCCCGAGCGTTCGGCAAATGCCGCGTTCGGAGCGCTTCTCCGCAGCTTGCGGGACGAGCGCGGCTGGACGCAGGACGAACTGGCCACACGCATGGAGTGCTCCGGGGCGCACATTTCCGCCGTGGAAACCGGCCGACGGTCTCCAACTGACGCCTTCGCGGCAAAAGCTGACAGAGCGCTGGGCTCAGGCGACCGCCTACAGCGTCAGAGCCGGGCCGTCAGGTACACGGCACTGCTGGAGGGATTTCCCCAGTACGTGAAGCACGAGGAGCGCGCGGCGGAGATCAGGCTGTACGAAGTCGGCGTGATCCCGGGCCTGCTCCAGACCCCGGAGTACGCGGCGACGCTGGAGGCGGACGCCGTACGCCGGGGAGCCATCACCCAGGAACAGGCCGACGAACGAGTGTCGTTGGTGGCGCAGCGGCAGACCGCGCTCGTACGCACACCGACTCCCTTGATGTTCGCGGTCCTGGACGAGGGGTGCCTTCTCCGGCCGATGGGCGGTCCGGCGGTCATGGCGGCGCAGTTCGACCGCCTGCTCGAATTCGCTGAGCAACCGAACACCGTGCTCCAGATCGCCCCGTTCCAGATGGGGGAGCGTCGGCCGTTCAGCCTGCCGGTCAGCATCCTGACGCTGCCCGACCGCTCGCTGATGTCGTACGCCGAGTCCGCCCAGCACGGGCACCTGGAACGCAACAACACACTCGTCGTCCCCATGTTGACGGCCTACCATCAACTACAGGCAGAGGCGCTGTCGCAAGCGGCTTCCGTAGCCATGATCAAAAAGTTACGAAAGGGCATCCTGTGAAGACCGAAACCCCCCGCTGGTTCACGTCCTCGTACAGCGGCAACGGCGGCCAGTGCGTCGAGGTCGCCACCAACCTCGCCACCCCGCACGGCATCGTCCCCGTCCGCGACTCCAAGAACACGAGCGGCCCGGTCCTCGACATCCCCGCCACCGCGTTCACCACGTTCGTCACGGGCGTCCGAGCCGGAGACTTCGGCGCCGCCTGAACCAACCGAGCAACAGGCCCACCACGTACGCGCGGTGGAGCTTCGCCATGCGCGTACGTTGTATGGGGGCTTGGGACACCTCACGCCTCCGTTCAGGCGAGAGCCTGACGAGGACGGGCGGGCGTCGGTAGGACCGGCAGTGGGTCAGAAACTGGCTGCCGGGAGCGGCCATCGCTTCCAGGAAGTAGTTGATGTCATGGGGGATCTCCTCGTGGGATGCGGCCGTTGCGCCGGCCGTTCACCGGAAGCCTCGGCCCTCAGGTGCGGTTGAGGTCAAGTGGCGGGCATCCCGCCCAACTGGCTTGATCTCAAGACGGGTTGAGGTTCTAGCGTTCCCGGCGTCGAACAGTCGGCGGCCGGACAGAGGAGCGCTCAGCGATGATTTTGGTGACCGGTGCGACCGGGAACATCGGCAGGGAACTGCTGCGACAGCTGTACGTGGACGGGCGCGGGAGCGGTGTCCGGGCGCTGACCCGCGACGCACCACGGGCCCGGCCGGTGGTACCCGACGGGGTCGAGGTGGCGGAGGGCGACCTGGGGCGGGCCGGGTCGCTGAAGTCCGCACTGGACGGCGTGCGTTCGCTGTTCCTGATCTCGGGCGTCGGCGACGACGCCGGGGTGCTGGACGCTGCCCGGGAGGCGGGGGTGGAGCACGTGGTGCTGGTCTCCTCCATCACCGTCATGACCCATCCGCACCTCGGCCCGGCGCGGGCGAACCTCGCCGTAGAACGCCGGTTGCGGGAGAGCGGGATGGCGTGGACCGTCCTGCGGCCGACGCAGCTCGCCTCCAACACCCTTTGGTGGGCGGAGTCCGTGCGCGACGCGTCCGTGGTGCGCGTGCCGTACGCGGACGTCGGGCTGCCGACCGTCCACCCCGCCGACATCGCCTCGGTGGCCCGTGCGGCGCTGACCGGGCCGGGTCACCGGGGGCTGACGTACCCGCTCACCGGGCCGAAGCGGATCAGCCCGCGGCGGCAGGCCGGTGAGCTGGGGCGGGTGCTGGGCCGGGAGGTGACCTGCGTCGGGATCACGCGGGAGGAGGCGTACCCGCCGATGGCCGCGATGATGGGGGCCGAGGTCGCGGACAGTGTCCTCGACCTGATGGGCGGCGACGTCAACGACGCGCTGCTGGCCGTGCGCGACACCGTGGCCCGGGTCACCGGGGCGCCCGCCCGCCCCTACCGCAGCTGGGCCGAGGGGAACGCCGACGCGTTCCGGTGACCATCCGCGCGTTCCGGTGGCCCGCCGGCTCCGGCTACTTCACCGGGCGCAGGCCCAGCGGCGCCGCGATCTCCTGGAGCATCACGCGGCCCGCCTCCTCGGCGAGGTCCTCCTCGCCCGGGTCCTGGTCCGTGTCCAGGCCGTCCAGTTCCTCCAGGGGCTGGCCGAGGCGGATATGGGCGACCAGGGACTGGAGGGCACGCAGGGTGGCGGAGGCGGTGGAGCCCCAGTTGGAGAAGTACGAGAACTGCCACCACCACAGCGCCTCGGCGGTGCGCCCGGCCTCGTAGTGCGCGAGGCCGTGGCCGAGGTCGGTGACCAGGTCGGCCAGGTCGTCGGAGATCCGGTGCGGGACCGGGGCCTTGCGGGGCTCGTACGGGTCGAAGACCTCGGAGTAGACGTCGATCGGCTCCAGCAGCACCGCGAACCGCTCGCGCAGGCCGTCCGCGTCCGGCTCGGGACCGAGGTCCGGTTCGTACCGCTCGTCGGGCAGGACGTCCTCGTACGCGCCGAGGCGACCGCCCGCGAGCAGGAGCTGCGAGACCTGGAGGAGCAGGACCGGGACGGCCTCTTCCGGCTCGTCGACCTTGGACACCTCGGTGACCGCGACGATGAACGTCTTGATCTGGTCCGCGATCTGGACGGCGAAGTCGCCCGGGTCCTGCGTGACGGAGTTCAGCGTGGCGTCAGACATCGAGGGGACCTCCCGTGGGCACGGTCACAGACGGTGAAGCGGACGGCAGTACGTGAAGGGGCCGGGGGCGCACGGCGGTGGCGTCAGACATCCAGCAGCCGCCTCCCCTCGAAGGCGCGTCCCAGGGTGACCTCGTCGGCGTACTCCAGGTCGCCGCCGACGGGCAGGCCGCTGGCCAGCCGGGTCACTCTGAGACCTATCGGCTTGACCATCCGCGCCAGGTACGTCGCGGTGGCCTCGCCCTCCAGATTGGGGTCGGTCGCGAGGATCAGCTCCGTGATGGAGCCGTCCGCGAGCCGCGCCAGCAACTCGCGGATGCGCAGGTCGTCCGGGCCGACGCCCTCGATGGGGCTGATCGCCCCGCCCAGGACGTGGTAGCGGCCACGGAACTCACGCGTCCGCTCGATCGCCACGACGTCCTTGGGCTCCTCGACCACACAGATGACGCTCCGGTCGCGGCGCGCGTCCCGGCAGATCCCGCACTGCTCCTGCTGCGCGACATTGCCGCACACCTCGCAGAACCGGACCTTGTCCTTGACCTCCAGGAGGGAGTGCGCGAGCCGTCGTACGTCCGTGGGCTCGGCCTGCAGGATGTGGAAGGCGATCCGCTGCGCGCTCTTGGGACCGACGCCGGGCAGCCTGCCCAGTTCGTCGATGAGGTCCTGAACAACGCCTTCGTACAACGGAACGCCTTTCTTTGCTTCCTGCTCCGTACCGTAGTGGGTACGGGTCGGTACCTGTAGGCCCGTGAATCTGCCGGGTGACCGCTCCGGCCGGAACAGTCCGGTCAGTCCGGTCAGTCCGGTCGGACCGGTCCGACCGGAGGTCCGGTCAGAACGGCAGGCCGGGGATGCCGGACCCGCCGCCCAGGCCCTGCGCCAGCGGGCCGAGCTTCGCCTGCTGGAGCGCCTGAGCGTTCTCGTTGGCCGCCTGAACGGCCGCGACGACGAGGTCGGCGAGCGTCTCGGTGTCCTCCGGATCCACCGCCTTCGGGTCGATCACCAGGGCGCGGAGCTCGCCGGAGCCGGTCACGGTGGCCTTCACGAGACCGCCGCCCGCCTGTCCGTCGACCTCGGTCCTGGCCAGTTCCTCCTGGGCCTCGGCGAGATCCTGCTGCATCCTCTGGGCCTGCTGGAGCAGCTGCTGCATATCGGGCTGACCACCACCGGGAATCACGGTCACTCCTGGCATTTCGACGACAATTGTTTCGGTAAGCCGAGCCTACGTGCTCCCCGGGCACCGCGCTCCACCCACCGGGGACCAACTCTTTCGGGTGAGATCCAGGAACCGGCGTGAGTGCTCCTATACCTGACCAGCGGCCGTGTGCAGGCGGGAATCCCGCGATCTCGACCCCGCGGCCCACCATTCGGCGGTAGGAAGGGCATGCGCATCGGCACACGAACATGCATGTGCGGTGACGCAGAGTTACCCTGCGGGGACCTTCGGCCGTGCGGACCGCCCCGCCCTCTCCGGGCCGGTCGGGTCCGGTTCCGGGAAGCCCTACGCGTCCGTCCGTCCGTCAGAGTGCAGAGGAGTGCCCCGGTGAGTCAGCCGGAGATGCAGCCCGAGGGGCCGCCCCGCAAGGAGTCCGACGCGGGATCCGGTGAAAACGGAGCTGAGCATTCCGATTCCAGCCCGGCCAGGGGACGTCCCGCCGGTGGCGATCTGACCGGGCGCCCGTTCCCCCTCGGCGACTGGGGCGAGCCGGCCGAGCGGCTCGACGAGCTCTACCGCTGGGTCGAGACCGGCGCGCTGGACACCGCCGACTGGTATCTCACCGACCGGGTCCGCAAGCGCCGGGCCGCCAGGGCCCTGCGGATGGGCACCGCGGCCGGGGTGGTCGCCGGGGCCGCCCTGCCGCTGCTCGACCTGACCGGAACGCTGAGCGGCTCCGCGGGCTGGGGCTATCTGTCCCTGCTGCTGGGGGCCGCCTGCATGGCCTGCGACCGGTACTTCGGTCTCACCTCCGGGTGGATAAGGAACCTCGCCACGGCCCAGGCCGTGCAGCGGCGGCTCCAGGTGCTCCAGTTCGACTGGTCCTCGGAGTGCGTACGGGAAATGCTCGGGCCGACCGAGGGCACGGCCAGTGAGGCGGCCGAGCGGTGCCTGGGGGTGCTGCGGAGGTTCTCCGAGGACGTCACCGAGCTGGTGCGGTCGGAGACGGCGGACTGGATGGTGGAGTTCCGGGCGGGGCCCGCGCCGATGGGCATGCAGGCCCTGGCGACGGGGAGCGCCGGGGGGCGCGGCGAGTCGGGGGGGGCACCGGGCCGGTTCTCGATGCCATCGGTGGCGGCGCGGCCGAACATGCCGCGGCAGCGGCCGCCGGAGTCGCCGTCGCGGTGAGGATTCCGGGGGCCGGGGGCCGGGGGTGCGGGGTGAGGCTCCGGGTGCGCCGCCCCGGGACCCCCGGTCCTCGATCACCTGACGGGCCGAACGGCTGAATGACGGGCCGAGCAGCTGGATGGAGGACTGAACGGCTGGATGACGGGCTGAACGGCTGAATACCGGCGTCCCGGTCCGCCTGCGGAAGCGGGCGGACCGGATCCGGCGCCCGGGAGCCCGATCAGCTGAAGATGATCATCGAGCCCTGGGCCAGGCTGCGGGTCGCCGCCGCGTGGAGGCCGAGCCAGACGTGGCGTTCCCGGGCGAACGGGCTGTCGTCGTAGGGGATCGGGTCCGCCGGTTCCTCCAGGGCCGTGGGGCCGGAGGGCGGTTGCGGGGCGGCCGGCGGGTTGGCCGGGTCGATGCCGATGGACGGGGCGACGAACTCCAGCTCGCGCAGCAGCCCGTGCGCGGAGCCCAGCGGTCCGCCGCCCGCCAGGAGCGCGTCATCGGAGAGCGGGGCCGCGAAGTCCACCGGGACGTACGCCCCGGCATGGTCGTAGTGCCACACCAGATGGGACTGCTGCGCGCCCTGTTCGAACATTTCGAGGAGCTGCTCGTAGTCGCCGTCGAGACCCGCGACGGGGGTGACGGCCAGGCCGCTCAGCTGGAGCAGGTAGGCGCGGCGCAGGAAGTGCAGGGCGTCGTAGTCGAAGCCGGCCACGGGGGCGACGTCCCCGTTGAGGCCCGGCATGTAGGCGTAGACGGGGACGGGCGGCAGCCCGGCGTCGTTCAGCGCCTTGTCGTAGACGGCGATCTCTTCGGCGAACGGATTGTCGGCGCTGTGGCACAGCACATCGACGAGGGGGACCAGCCACAGGTCACAGGCCACGAAGTCTCGCTCTCCAACGGGTTCGGTCGATCGTCGGAACAGCGTAATGCGGGGCGAACCTCACGCACAGGGGCCCTGCGCCTCCGGGGACTCCGGCGGCCCGGGGGCGTCTCCTCCGGCCGCCCGCGCCTCCAGCCGGTCCGCCCAGGCGAGCGCGTGCGCGTAGTAGGAGTGCATGGCGGCGTGGACCTGCTCGTGGTCGCCCCGGGTGATGGCGTCGACCAGGTCCTCGTGACCGAACCACAGCACGTCCTCGTCCATGCCGTCGCGGCGCAGCCGGTGCACGGCGAAGACCCAGGCCTGGACGCGGAGCCGGGTGAGGAAGTCGGCGACGTACGGGTTGAGGACGAACTGCCCGAGCTCCCGCCAGAACCGCAGGTCGTACCCGATCAGCACGTCGAGGTCGCCGCCCTTCGCCGCGCGGACCGCCTCCGCGGCCCGGCGGCGGATCGGGGCGAGCCCCTCGGGCCGGACGGCGACCCGCTCGGCGGGGTTGCGGAAGAGGCCCTCGACGACGAGGGCGCGGGCCTCGGCCATCGCGCGGAAGTCGGCGACGGTGAACTCGCGCACCTGGAAGCCGCGGTGCTGGTCGGAGGCGAGGAGCCCCTGTGCGGAGAGGTCGAAGAGCGCCTCGCGGACGGGTGTCGCGGAGACCCCGTACTGCTCGGCGATCTGCTTGACGGTGAACTCCCGGCCCGGCGGAAGTCGCCCTGCCAGCACCTCGTCACGCAGCGCGTCGGCGATCTGCTGGCGCAGGGTGTTGCGCGTCACACCTCCGCTCGGACTCATACCGGCCCCCATCCGTCTGTCCCTGTACGTCCCCGTTCGCCGACCGTTTCCGGCGGGGATCACCTCTGGCTCGGGTCACCTTAAGCCAGGGCCCCCGCCGTGCCGATTCCGGGCACGGCGGGGATGCGTATCCCCGTACGTACGGGGATACGTACGGGGACGCGTACAAGGTCGATCACGTACGGAACCAGATCGTCCGGTCGCTCGGCGTACGGGCCGGGAGTGCCGTTACGCGCCCCGCACCGTGTACGTGTCGGCGACGGAGAGCGCGACGTCCAGGGCCGCGAGCCCTTCCTTGGCCTCGGCCTCGGAGACGTTGCAGGCCGGGACGGCATGGGTCCGGTTCATGTTGATGAACGGCCACAGCCCCTGCTTCTTCGCCGCGGCGCCGAAGGCCGCCATGGGGGCGTTGGCCTCGCCCGAGGCGTTGTACGGGACGAGCGGCTCACGGGTCTCCCGGTCGCGGACCAGGTCCAGCGCCCAGAACGCGCCGAGGCCGCGCACCTCGCCCACCGAGGAGTGGCGTTCGGCGAGTTCGCGCAGACCGGGGCCAAGGACGGTCTCGCCGATCCGGGCCGCGTGCTCGACGACCTTCTCGTCCTCCATCACGCCGATGGTGGCGACGGCGGCGGCGCAGGCCAGCGGGTGTCCGGAGTAGGTGAGGCCGCCGGGGTAGGGGCGGGTCTCGAAGGTCGCGGCGATCTCGGCGTTGATGGCGACTCCGCCGAGCGGTACATAGCCGGAGTTGACGCCCTTGGCGAAGGTCAGCAGGTCCGGCACGACGTCGAAGTGGTCGGCGGCGAACCAGGCGCCGGTGCGGCCGAATCCGGCCATCACCTCGTCGAGCACGAAGACGATCCCGTACCGGTCGCAGATCTCGCGGACGCCCGCCAGATAGCCCGACGGCGGGGTCATGATGCCCGCCGTGCCCGGGATGGTCTCCAGGATGATCGCGGCGATGGTGGCCGGGCCCTCGAAGGCGAGGGTGTCCTCAAGGTGCTGGAGGGCGCGGGCGCACTCCTCGGCCTCGTTCGCCGCGTGGAACGGGGAGCGGTAGAGGAACGGGGCCCAGAAGCGGACGACGCCCGCCGAGCCGTTGTCGGAGGGCCAGCGGCGCGGGTCGCCGGTGAGGTTGATCGCGGTGGAGGTCGCGCCGTGGTACGAGCGGTAGGCGGAGAGCACCTTCGGGCGGCCGGTGTGCAGCCGGGCCATGCGGACGGCGTTCTCGACGGCCTCGGCCCCGCCGTTGGTGAAGAAGATCTTGTCCAGGTCACCGGGGGTGCGCTCGGCGATGAGGCGGGCGGCCTCGGAGCGTGCCTCGATCGCGAACGCGGGCGCGAAGGTGGCGAGTTTGCCCGCCTGTTCCTGGATCGCGGCGATCACGGTGGGGTGCTGGTAGCCGATGTTGGTGTAGACGAGCCCGCTGGTGAAGTCCAGGTAGCGGTTGCCGTCGTAGTCCCAGAAGTAGGACCCCTCGGCGCCGGCGACGGCGAGCGGGTCGATGAGGCCCTGGGCGGACCAGGAGTGGAATACGTGCGCGCGGTCCGCGGCCTTCACGGCCGCACCGGCCGCGGGGTCGGCGGACGGGGCATGAGGGGCTTGAGGGGTCATGCGGCGAGCCTAGGCTCTGATGGGGGCGGTCCCCATGGCCACCTTGTACGACCTGGAGCGGATGGATCGGCAGGGTGTCGGGTCGCCGGGGCGGCCGGGGTGGAACCAGAGGGTCCGCGTGTCGTGTCCTAGAGGGGAGCCGGGGCCGGCGTCGGGTGGCGGCGCTATCCTCGTGCGGGCCGCACCGGGAGGAAACGCACCATGGAAAAGCTCGGGTCCGACGACCCGCACCGCATCGGTGCGTACCGTCTCCTCGGCCGCCTGGGCGAGGGCGGCATGGGCCAGGTCTTCCTCGCCCGCTCCGACCGCGGCCGCACCGTCGCCCTCAAGCTCGTCCGCCGTGAGCTCGCCGAGCAGCCCGAGTTCCGGGCCCGCTTCCGCCAGGAGGTCCGTGCCGCGCACCGGGTCGGCGGCACGTGGACCGCGCCGGTACTGGACTCCGACACCGAGGCCCCCGTCCCCTGGGTCGCCACCGGTTACGTCGCCGGGCCCTCTCTCCATCGCATCGTCTCGGGCCGCCCCGGCGCCCCGGTCACGGACTCGGGGGCGTACGGGCCGCTGCCGTTGCGTTCCGTACGGTTCCTCGGCTCCGGGCTCGCCCACGCCCTCCAGCACATCCATGGTGCCGGGCTCATCCACCGGGACCTGAAGCCCTCCAACGTCCTGATGACCATCGACGGTCCCCGGGTCATCGACTTCGGTATCGCGCGCGCCCTGGAATCCGTGCCCGACGGCGATCTGACCCGCACCGGCGCCCTGATCGGCTCGCCCGGCTTCATGGCCCCCGAGCAGGTGCGCGGCGAGCGCGTGACCACCGCGTGCGATGTGTTCTGCCTCGGGTCCGTCCTCGCGTACGCGGCGTCCGGGCGGCTGCCGTTCGGTGCGGCGGAGAGCGGCGGGGTCCATGCCCTGATGTTCCGGATAGCCCAGGAGGACCCGGACCTGACCGGGGTTCCGGAGGACCTGGCCGGCGTCGTCCGGGACTGTCTGGCGAAGGACCCGGCGGCCCGCCCCGGCACCGGCGAGATCCTGGCCCGGCTGGGCGAGGCGGAGGCGGACGAACCCTGGCTGCCCGCCACCCTCATCGCCCAACTGGGCCGCCATGCGGTGGGGTTGCTCGACGCGGAGGACCCGGAGGACCCACGGGGCCGGGAGGACCGGGAGGACCCGCGCGTCCGGGAGGACCCACGGGGCGCGGAGGACCCACGGGGCCAGGAGGATCCGCGCGTCCGGGAGGACCCGTACGGCCCGCAGCACGCCCGGCGCGCTCAGCATCCGCAGCGCCCCCACGCCCCGCGGCATCCGCCCACCCAGGCGGCTCCGCACCACCGGCAGCACCCGCAGGCCGCCCGGACGAGCCCGGAGTCGCCGCAGAGCCCTGTACCGCCGCCCGCCGCCCCGATACCGCCGGGGCCCCACCCGTACGCGCCGCACCACTCCCCGTACGGCGACCCCGTCGCCCAGCAGCCGGCCCCGCACCCGGCGCCCGGCCCTGCCGCCGGACAGCCCTTCCCTCCGGCCCACTTCGCGCCCACCCCTGCCTCGCCCGCCCGGGAGCGCCGCTCCGCCGGGGCCACCGCCGCGCTCATCGCCGTCGCCGTGGCCGTGGCGATAGGGGCGGGCGGATCGGTGTACGCGTTCATGAACGGCACCGCCCCGGGCGACACCGCCTCCCCCGGCCCGTCGGGCTCCGCCAGGCCCGGCGGGTCCGGCAGCGGACAGCAGGGCGGCGAGGGAGCGGTACCGAAGGAATTCCTGGGCACCTGGACCGGCTCCATACCCGGCGAACAGGGCGCTTCCTCACGAACGTTGACCATTCGACAGGGGGACGTGGGCGACCAGGTCCTCGTCCTCACCGCCGAGGGCCCCCTCGACTCCGGAGCCACGTACCGCTGCGAGTTCAGCGCCTCGCTCTCCAGCCGCCCCGCCGGGGACGGCCCGGTCCGCGTCGGCCCCTCCACGGTGTCCTCCGGCCGCCCGGCCTCCTCCTGCACCTCAGGGAAGCCCACCGAACTGACCCTGCTCCCGGGCGGGGACCTGCGCCGGTCCACGGCCGGGACGGGCGAGGACCTGATCTACACCAGGTCGGACTGACAGGCTCCAGGAACCGGCGCACCGGGCGGCTCCACGCCCGCCCCGGAGGGCGGCGTCCTCCGCTCCCTCCTCCGCTCCCGCTCCCTCCCCCGCGCTCTATGCTGCGAGGAGACCGAGCCCACCGAGGAGGCCCCGCGTGGCGACAGGGCGCACCGACCCCGAGCGGCGGGACCGCATCATCGACGCCGCGCTGGACCTCATCGCCGACGAGGGCGTCGCGGGCGTCTCGCACCGTAAGGTCGCCGCCCGCGCGGGCGTTCCGCTCGGCTCGATGACGTACCACTTCTCCGGCATGGACGAGCTGCTGCACGAGGCGTTCACGCGTTTCTCCGGCACGATCGTCGCCGTCTTCGAGGAACACCTCGGCGCCGCGAGCACCCCCGCCGAGGCGCGCGAGGCCGTCGCCGATCTCGTCCACCACCTCTCCGGCGGCCACCAGCGCGAGCTGATCCTCACCCACGAGCTCTACACCCTCGCCGCGCGCCGGCCCGCCTACCGCGAGCTCACCCGCACCTGGATGGGCCGCAGCCGCCGCGCCCTGGAATGGCACTTCGACCCGGCCACCGCCCGTCAGCTGGACGCGCTCATCGAGGGCCTGTCGATCCACCGCGCCCTGGAGACCGAGCCCCACGAACGCGCCCTGACGGTCGAGGCGATCACGCGGATCACGGCGCCGGCCCCCGCTGGGAACCAGGGGCCGCGACGCGACTGAGTGCCGTATGCGGCCTGCGCGGCCTACGCGGCGTGCGCGGCGTGCGCGGCCACGTACGGCACTCGGATCTCCCGGCCCGCCTCGCCGTTGTGGCCCCGGGCGAAGAGCTCGTCGGCGGTGACGGCGACCCCGTGACGGGCCCGCGCCACGAGCTGCCGGACGTGCCGTCGCGTCACCCTGGAGGCCAAGGAGCCGCCTGGCCGGGTACGACCCGTGCCGCACGTCCCGCCGAGCGTGCGGCTCCTCTCCCCACAGCGCTCGGTGGACATCCCGAAGTAGTCCGGAGGTCGGCAAGTAGCGACGGGTTCCTGGGCTTCGGCGTCCCGGGCTGGTGCTATGAAGTGGTCGCTTTCCTCTGTGGAGAAGGGAGTTCTCGCAGGATGCGAACCACAACACTGGGCAGGGACGGGCCGGTCGTCGGCCGGCTGGGTCTGGGCGCGATGGGCCTCTCGTACCGCTACGCCCCCACCCTCAGGGACAGAAGCAAGGCCGTATCGCTGGTCCAGGAGGCGGTGGATCTCGGGGTCAACCTCGTCGAGACGGCCGGCGCCTACGCGGCCGGGGACAACGAGCGGCTGATCGGTGAGGCCATCCGCGGGCGCCGGGACGAGGTGGTGCTGTGTACCGGCGGCGGCCTGCTCGGCGACGCGGACGGCGCGCTGCGGCCGGCGGGCAGTCCGCAGGAGCTGCGGGACGGCGTCGACGAGAGCCTGCGCCGGCTGCACGTGGACCACATCGACCTCTATCTGCTGCGCCGCGTCGACCCGGGCGTACCGCTGGAGGAGAGCTGGGGTGCGCTGGCCGAGCAGGTCTGGGCGGGAAAGATCCGCATGCTGGGGCTGCCTGTCGTCACCACGCGGGAGGCCCGCGACGCCGAAGCCGTGCACGAGGCGGCGGCGATAGCCGCCGAGGTGTCGCTGTTCACGCGCTGCGGTCTCGACGACGTCGTGCCGTACGCGGTGGAGCGCCGGATCGCACTGCTGGCCGGCGCCCCACTCGGGCGGGGCCTGCTGACCGGTGCGCTGGCCCGGTCCGACGACCTGGCCCCGGACGACTGGCGGCGCACCCAGCCCCGCTTCGCCCCGCGCGCCATCCGCCACAACTTCGCCCTCACGCAGGCCGTCGCCCAGGTGGCCGCCCGGCACGAGGCGACACCCGCGCAGGTCGCGCTGGCATGGCTCCTGCGGCTCGGCGATCACGTGGTGCCGCTGCCCGGCACGACGGTGCCGTACCACCTCGCGGAGAACCTCGAAGGCGACCGGGTCCGGCTGACCGAACAGGACCTGACGGACCTTGAGTTCCTCCCCTACCCGGCAGGCGCCCCCGAGGTGTGAGCCGGGCCCGGCCCACGCACCGCCCACCACCGTCCCTGGCTCCCCACCACTTCTGGAGTTCTTGACATGACGACCTCTCTGGTACGGCAGGTCCTCCCGCGGCTCCGGCCCCGGCCGACGGCGGCCGGCGTCAACGGAACCACGGCGCCCGGGTTCGCCGCCGTGCGCCATTCCTTCGAACGGGCCTGCCGGGACGCGGGTCCGGCCGGCTCCCAGGGAGCCGCGCTGGCGGTCGTCAGGGACGGTGAGACGGTCGTCGACCTGTGGCACGGCACCGCCGACCCGGTCACCGGGACACCCTGGACCGGCGACACCCTCGAACCGGTGCTGACGGGATCCCACGGAATCCTGGCCACGGCCGTCCTGCTGCTCGCCGACATGGGCGCGCTCGCGCTGGACCGGCCCGTCGCCGACTACTGGCCGGAGTTCGCGGTGCGCGGCAAGGGGGCGGTGACGCTGCGGGACGTGCTGACGTTCACCGCCCGCCTCCCGGGCATGGCGGCGGCCCTGGACCAGCGCGATGTCGAGAACCCGCAGATGATGGCCGCACTGCTCGAACTGCACAGCCCTGAGGAGGATCCGCGGGCCGGCGGTGTGCTGCACGGGCCGTGGACAGCCGGGTGGATCGCCGCCGAGGTGATCCGCCGCGTCGACGGCCGCGATCTCGACCTGTTCTTCCTGGAGGAGATCGCGGGCCCGCTGGGCCTCGACATCCATTTCGGCCTCGTACCCGACCAACTGCCGTACACCGCGCGGATCTCGTACGACGCGGACTTCCGCGCCCGCTTCCCGGCACTGGACGGCGGGACGGGCGACGGGACCGGCGGCAGCGGGGCGGGCGATGGGACCGGTGGCAGCGGGGCGGACCTCGCCGGGCGGGTGTGGAACAACCCGTCCCCGTTCCCCATGGACGCCGGGGTGTGGAGCGAGAGCCGGCGGCGGTACGCGGTCATCCCCTCACTGGGGGCGTACGCGTCGGCCCGCGGCCTCGCCCGGCTCCAGGGGATCCTGGCGGCGGACGCCGTACGGGCCCCGGGCGAGGAGCCGCTGCTGTTGTCGCGCCGCACCCTGGACCAGGCGCGGAGCTTCTGGGTCGAGGGCCTGGATCCGCTGCTCGGCGGGGTCAGCGCGTACGGCGAGGGCGGCCTCCAGCTCCTCGACGAGGGCCGTCACCCGGCCGTCCGCTCCGGCGCCTTCGGCCACCAGGGGCCCGGCGGAATCGCCTACCAGGCCTGGCCGCAGGTCAGATCCGGGGCCGCCCTGGTCCGGAACCGGCTGACGGCGGTACCCGGCACGCAGATCCTGGACGAGGTGGCGGACGCGGTGGCGAGGTCGCTGCGGACGACCGTCTGAGACCGTCCGGACCAGGGCGGGCGGGGCGGGGCCCGTCCTTCAGACGGCCTCCGCCCCGCAGCCCGTCCGGTCGGCGGCGAGGCCGTGGAGGACGACGTCCCAGACCGAGTCCCAGACCTTGTCCCAGGACATGTCCCGGGTCTGGCCGCCGACGGCCATAGCGCCCTCCGCGAGGTGCGCCAACATGGTCACGGCGTCCTCGGGAGATACGCCGGGACGGAGCCGTTGCGCGCCATGGGCCCGGCCGAGCAGCCCACGGAGCACGGGAAGCCAGACCTCGGCCAACGGCCGCAGGCACTCGGGGCGGTCGGCCTCCATCCGGCGTGTGGCGCGCACGAAGGGGTCCTCGTGCGCCAGCCGGGCCAGAACACCGATCAGGGTGCGCAGTTCCCGCAACGGGTCGGCGACGCTCTCGGCCGCGAGTTCTTCCAGGCAACGCCCGAAGCGGGCACGCCCGGTCGTGCGCACCTCCTCGGCCAGGGCGGTCTTGTTCCGGAAGTGAAAGGTCAGAGCGCCGATCGAGGTCGCGGCCCGCCAGGCCACCCGCTGGAGGGAGGCGCCTTCGTAACCGCGGTCGGCGAACTCATCAGCGGCCGCTTCCAACACGGCCTGGCGCGTCCTGGCCGCCCGTTCCTGCATGCGCCTTCTCCTTGGACCTCGGCAAGTAGTCGTTCTCTCGGAGAGAAATATAACGAACATTCTCTATGTTTGTTAGTCTGCTCAGCGACGCCCACCTGGGAGGGACCTGCAGTGACGACGACGCACGAGACGCCCGACATGGCGACGGGCCGACCGCTGGGCGACCTGCCCCAGCTCCTGTTCGGCCACCTACACCGCTCCGACCAGCAGCGATGGGGACAGGTGTACCTCCAGGGGCTGCTGCGGACACCGGGAAAGAAGACCGTGCGCCGGATGGCGGCCGTCGTGACCGGCTCGGAGGCCGCGTCGACGTCGCTGCACCAGTTCGTCAACGCCAGCCCGTGGGAGTGGACGCCGGCGCGCGGCGAGCTGGCCCGCTGGGCCGCCCGGTCGCTCCCGGTGCGGGCCTGGACGCTGGCGCCGGCGGTACTGCCCAAGCGCGGCAACTGCTCGGCCGGGGTGCACCAGCGCTTCGTGCCGGAGTCCGGGCGTACCGTCAACTGCCAATTAGGCCTCGGCCTGTTCCTGGACGCCGGGCGAACACACGTCCCGGTCGACTGGCGACTCTTCCTGCCTCCCCGGTTCACCCGCGACGAGGCGGTGCGCGACCGCGCGAAGATCCCGGCGACGACGCGGGCCCAACCGCTCTGGGACCACGCCCTGCACCTGGTGCAGGGGATGACGTCCTGGTCGAACGGGCGGACGGCGCCGGTGGTGGCCGACCTGACGGCCCTGTGCGACGTCGCGCCGCTGGCGCAGCGACTGCATGGCGGCGAGCACCCCTTCGTCCTCGCCATCCCGGGTCAGACCACCCTCGCCGGGCCGGAACTGCCACCCGGAGAAAGGGAGTCGGCGCGCGGCATGCTGCTGCGCCGGGGTGTACGGCACCCGGCGGGGGCGGGCCGGCAGGTCATCTCGTACGACACTCCCGTACACGGGCTGCGCCCGGACGGCGAGCGCAGCCACGGGACGGGTCGGCTCATGGCCGAGTGGGACGCGAGCAGCGGGCGCCCGGGACAGATCTGGCTCACGAACATCACCGACCGCCACCCGGCCGAACTGCTGGAGCTGACCCGTTCACCCCAGGGGGCACAGGCCTCGATCGACCGCATGGGCGAGGATTTCGGCCTCCTCGACTTCGAGGGCCGTTCCTTCCCCGGCTGGCACCGGCACATGACACTCGTCTCGGCCGCCTATGCCTGCAGCGCCCTGGAGGGCATGACCCGCTGACCCCGACCCCCGAATTTCACTTGCACCTACAACTACATATCGGCCAGGGTCCCCTTCATGGGCATCACTACTCCCCAGATGATTGCATGGGCATGTATCTTGTTGTTCATCGCAGTCGAGAAGGGGAGCCGTTCCATGACGATCCACCAGCAGCCGCGCGCCGCCTCCGACCAGACCATGTGGGAGGCCGTCCTCGGCCTGCACGCCTTCGTAGAACGTCAGCTCGCGCACACCCTGCAACGCCGCTACGGCGTCGGCCTCTCCGAGTACCGCGCACTGGAGGCCCTCACCCACGCCGAGAAGGGCGAATGCCGCATGCAGGAGCTCGCGGACCACATCGGCCTGGGCCAGAGCTCCGTAACTCGCCTGGTGGGACGCCTGGACAGCGCCGGCTACGCCTACAAGGACAACTGCGCCGACGACAAGCGCGGCGTCTTCGCCGTCATCACCGACGAGGGCCGCAAGCACTACCAGGACGCCCGCGCCACCTACGCCGACGTTCTCAGCTCGGCCCTCAACACCGCGAGCGCCGACGACCAGCTCGCCCGCGCGGTGCAGGCACTGCGCAGCGCCGCCTGACACGACCACGACAGACGGCGGGACACGTCCGGGCGACCGGACCTCCCGTCGTCTTTTGCATGTTCGGGGTTCTTCTTCCACCTCCGGACCTGTGACCTGGATCACGGGATCTCAACTTTTACTTGCTTGACCATGCAAATAAAACCCCGTAGGTTCTCTCTCGTAGCCAGACTGCCCATCCACCGAGGGGGGACCGTTGCCTTCGCCTCGCCTGTTGCAGGCACTCAGCAGACACGTGCAGGAAAAGCCCGACAGCACCGCGCTCGTCTTCGCCGGCCGGCGGGTCACCTACGCGGACCTCGACCGGCTGGCCGGCCTCGCCGCCGCGGACCTCGACGGCACCGGCTTCGGATCGGTACGCGCCCTGTGCGTACCGGCCCACAAGTCGCCGGAGACCGTAGCGCTGCTGCTGGCGGCCTGGCGTCAGGGGATCAACACCCTGGTGCCGTCGCCCAGCCTGGGCGCCGCCGCCCTCTCCACGCTCACCGCCCAGGCCCACGGCCCGCTGTCGGCCGTCGCGGTCCCCGGTGGCGGTGCGACCCTGTCACGGGAGGAGGCCGACCTCGCGCTGTCGGACGGCTTCAGCGCCCCCGACCCCGAGGAGTCGCTGCTGACCCTCACCACCTCCGGGTCCACCGGCGTGCCCAAGCTCGTCCCGGTCCGCACCGGGGCCTACGACCGCTTCGCCGACTGGGCCACGGAGAAGTTCGGGATCGACGGCCGCACCAGCTCGCTGAGCTTCTCGCCGCTCAACTTCGACCTGGCCCTCCTCGACGTCTGGACCGTGCTGGAGGCCGGCGGCACCGTCGTCCTGGCCGACGCCGGAGCCAGCGGGGACGCCGGCTATCTCCGCGAGCTCGCACAGAGCAACGAGGTGACCCTGGTCCAGGGGGTGCCGCTGCTGCACCGGCTCCTGGCCGTGGACGGTGCTCGCTATCCGGCGGTGCGCACGGTCGTGTTCACCGGGGAGGCCGTGTCCGAGCAGGGGCTGCGCGACACGTTCGCCGCCTGCCCGGCCGCCCGCTTCCACAACGTCTTCGGCTGCACGGAGACCAACGACAGCTTCATCCAGGACATCGATCCGGACACGTACGTGCACCCGCTGCCCATCGGCGCCCCGATCGACGGCACCGACGCCGTGGTGCTGATCGAGGGTCCCGACGGCACCGAGGTCCTGCGCGGACCCGGCACCGGCGAACTGCTGGTGCACACCCCCTTCCAGACCTGTGGCTATCTCGAACAGGCCCGCAACGCCCATGCGTTCATGCCCGACCCGCGCGGCGGCGGCGCCATGTTCTACCGAACGGGCGACCTCGTCCACCGCGACGCCGACGGCCGCTACTTCCTCCAGGGGCGAACCGACTTCCAGGTCAAGGTGCGCGGCGTGCGCACCAACACCATGGAGGTCGAGACCGTCCTCGGAGCGCACCCGGACGTCGTCGAGGCCGCCGTCGTCGCCCTGCCCTGCCCCGAGGCCGGCACCCGGCTGCACGCCGAAGTGGTGCGCCGGGACGGCACCTCCCTCAGCTCACTGGGCCTGCGGGCGTACGCGGCGAAGCACCTGCCGCGGCACGCCGTGCCCAGCTCGGTGGGGCTCGCCTGTACCCCACTGCCGAAGACCGCGACCGGCAAACCGGACCGCAACTCGATCAAGAAAAACCAACTGAACGGAGACGCTTGATGAGCACCGTCACCAACGACCCGATCCGCGACTACATCGTCAGTGAGTTCCTGGCCGGCGAGGACGCCGAGGACCTGACCGACGACTTCGACCTCATCGAGAGCACCGTCGTGAACAGCCTCGGCCTGGTCCGCCTCATCTCCTGGATATCCGAGACGTACAGCATCCCCGTCGACGACATCCCGCTGGAGCCGGCCGCCTACCGCACGCTCGCGGACATCCGCGGATTCGTCAGCAAGGCCGCTCCGGCCTCGGTCTGACGACCCTTCTCCTCCCTGCACGAACCCCACGAACCCCACAAGCTCCACAGGCTCCGCAAGCTCTAAATGCACTTCGCGCCCTACGCGCCTGATGAGCCCCACACACCCCATGCGCCCCACGCGCCCCGAGAGCACCGAGAGCACCGAGAGCACCGAGAGCACCGAGAGTCCCCCACACGCATCGCACCGGCAGCACACACGTCCAGAAAACAACGATGACAGGAGCACTTCCATGATCGTCCGTTCTCTCTCCGACGTCCCCGCGATCGAGTGGGGCAGCGGCACCAGCCACCGCCTGCTCACCGAGGCCGACGGCATGGGCTTCACCGTCTGCGAAACGCTGGTCCGCCAGGGCACGACGAGCGCGCTTCAGTACCTCGGCCACCTGGAGGCCTGCTACTGCATAGGCGGCTCGGGCGAGGTGGTGACCGTGGACGGCGCCCACCACAAGATCACGACCGGGACCATCTACGCCCTGGACAAGAACGACGCCCACCACCTGGTCGCCTCCGACGACGAGGACCTCCTCCTCGTCTCCGTCTTCAGCCCGGCGCTGCGTGGCGACGAGAAGCACTCGCTCTCCGAGGACGGCTTCTCCCGCTACTGATCCGTACCGCCGGGTGCGGGGCCGCGACGGCGCGGCCCCGCACCCGGTCCCCAGCGCCCAGCGAAAGGCAAGGCAGACCACTCATGGCATCAGAGAAGGCCCCGGACACGTACGGCATCACCGCGCCTTACGGCGACGAGCTGAACGATGACGTCACCCGCTGGGACCGTGCCGGCGAGTTCCCGCACGACAAGTGGAAGCCGCTGCAACGGTCCGGCCTCTTCACCCTCCCCTTCGCCCCGGAGTACGGCGGCGCCGGCCGGACGCTCACCGAGACCATGGCGGCGCTGGAGGGCCTCGGGCACACCAGCCGGGACGCCGGCCTGAACTTCTCGGCGTCCACACAGATCGTCAGCGTCGGCATCCCGCTCCAGGCGTTCGGCTCCGAGGACCTGCGCGGGCGCTACCTGCCGCAGGTCACCTCGGGCGAGGCGATCACCGCGCACGCGATCACCGAGCCGAGCCACGGCTCGGACGTGATGAACATCCGGACCACGGCCGTCCGCGAGGGCGACGAGTACGTCCTCAACGGCGGCAAGATGTTCATCACCAACGCCCCGGTCGCCGGTCTCTTCCTGCTCTACGTCCGCACCGGCAAGCCGGGCGCCTTCGGGCTGAGCACCTTCCTCGCCGAGCGCGGCACACCGGGCCTCACCGTCGGCGAGCCGCTGGAGACGATGGGGCTGCGCACCTCCCCGATCAGCGAGGTCACGCTGGAGGACGTACGGCTGCCCGTCGGCAACCGGCTGGGCAGCGAGGGCGCCGGCTTCCTGATCATGGACTACGTGATGAAGCGGGAGGTTCTCTTCTCCTTCGCCGTGAACCTCGGGGAGATGACCCACCGGCTGAAGCGGGTGGTCGAACACGCCACCACCCGGCAGCAGTTCGGCAGTGCCATCGGCAAGAACCAGGCGGTCGCCCACAAGATCACGGACATGAAGATCGCCGTGGAGACGGCCCGCAAGTGGCTGTACGACACCGGTCTCAAGGTCGAGCAGGGCAAGGACGCGTCGCTGGACGTGGCCGCCACCAAGATCGTGGTCAGCGAGGCCAACCAGCTCACCGCCCAGCACGCGATCCAGATCTTCGGCGCCCGCGGCTACCTGACCGGCACGGGCATCGAGCGTGAACTGCGCAACGCCACCGCCGGCTCCATCTACTCCGGCACCAACGAGATCCAGCGCAACTGCATCGCCGCCCTGATGGGCCTGTGACGAGAGGCATTCGCATGACCGAGACCCTGGCCCACGCCCTGTCCGAGCAGCCGACGGCCGACGCCCTGTCCGAGCGGCCGGCCGCCGGCGCCACGGCCGCACAGCCGACCGCCGACGACCTCGCCCGCCTCACGGCGGCCACCGATTTCCTCGACCACGAGCACGGGAGCGTCAAGGCCTTCGTCGACAAGGCCCTGGACGGGATCGACCGCGAGACCGCCGGCCAGGTCGGCCTCGCCGTCGCCCTCTACTACGCGGTGCGCGACGGCATTCACTACGAGGTCTACGGCGCCGACCTGTCGCCCGACGGTCTGAAGGCGTCCAGCATCATCGCCGGCGGCAAGGGCTTCTGCCTGCACAAGTCCGTCCTCTACGCCGCCTGCTGCCGCGCCGTCGGCATCCCCGCCCGGCTGCACTACAGCGACGTCCGCAACCACCTCGCCTCCGACCGGCTGCGCGCCTACATCGGCGGCGACGTCTTCTTCCACGGCCTGGCCACCGTGTATCTCGAAGGCCGCTGGCTCCAGGTGACCCCGGTCTTCAACAAGCTCCTGTGCCGGCTGTACGGGATGACCCCGCTGGAGTTCGACGGCCGCTCCGACAGCCTCTACCACCCCTTCGACGCACAGGGGCGGCAGAGCATGGAGTTCCTCACCGACCACGGCGACTTCGACGACGTGCCGTACGCGTTCGTGATGGACAACATGCGCCGCAAGCACCCGAAGTTCCTGGACGAGGACGGCACCGGAACAGTCAGCGGCGGCTCGCTCGCCGACGAGGCGTCCTGACCCGCGCCCCGTATCCGTAACGGCACAGCAGACAGAACAGACAGAACAGGCACACAGGCACACAGGCACACAGGCACAGCAGCAGCAACAGCAACAGCAACCACACAACACAACACACGAACGGCAGAAGAGGAGAAGCACCCCATGACGCAGTTCCAGGCCCGCGAGGACGGGTGGGGCGCGGTCGCCCGCATAGGCGTCGTCGTTCCGCACGCGGACGTCGGGCCCGAGTCGGAGCTCCAGGCGATGGCGCCCCGCGACGTCTACATCCACGGTTCGCGCGTCCACTTCGGGGCGATGCGCCCCGGCGGGGAGATGGACCCCAAGATCCCGCACGACCCGGTGCGCGCCTTCATCGACCCGCCCTTCATCGACGACGCCGTCCAGCTGCTCGCCGCCTCCCCGCTGGACTCCATCGCCCTGGGGTTCACCAGCTCCGCCTATGTCCTGGGCGCGGACGGCGAGCAAAAGCTGTTCGAGCGGCTCGCCGAGCGCACCCGCGGCATTCCGCTCACCGGCACGACCCACGCGGCGACGGCCGGCTTCATCGCCCTGGGCGCGGAACGGATCGCACTCGTCAACCCGCCGTGGTTCGACGACGAGTTGTCGGCGCTGGGCGCCTCGTACTTCGGCGAGCGGGGCTTCGACGTGGTCCACCACGCCCCCTGCGGCCTGCCCAGCAACCAGAAACTGATCACACCGGAGGCGCTGGTGCAGTGGATCGAGTCCGCCGTCGCCCCGCAGCGTCCGCAGGCGGTGCTGGTCGCCGGCAACGGCGTTCGCGCCGTGGGCACCATCGCGGGTCTGGAGGAGCGGCTCGGGTTTCCCGTGCTCACCGCGAACCAGGTGCTCTTCTGGCACGCGCTGCACGCCGCGGGCGGGAGCGAGGCGGCGGGGCGGATCACCGATTACGGAGCCCTGTTCGGCGTACGCCCCGAGGGCGCTCCCACGGCCGCCGCCATGAGAGCGCCCGTGGGAGCGGCCCGGTGAGCATGCTGCCCGCGCACGGTTACCAGGCCGCCGTGCAGGAGACCTGCGACACGCCGGAGTACCACCTGCAGCTCGTGTGCTGGCACGACAACGGTACGGGCGTACGCGGCATGGTGCTGTACCGCGGAGCGCTCCGCCCGGCGGAGCAGGTGCCGGGGTTCCGGCGCTATCTCGCCTCCGATGACCTGGAGCAGTACGCCACGACCGGCCCGTGGCCGCTGCTCGCAGCCACCGTCTGATCCGACCCGCGGCGGGGACCGGCCGGGTCCCCGCCGCATCAGGAGCCGTATCGACATGACACACGACCTCAAGTGGTCCGACGCGCCTCCGGGAGAGGTGCTCGATCCGGTCGGCATCTGGATCGTCCGGGCCCCGGCCGGGCAGCGCCTCCTTCCCGGGGCGGCACCGCCCGACTGGCTGGACGAGAAGGAACGGAGCCGGCTGGCCTCGATACCGCAACAGGCCGGCCGGGAGGCCTACGCCTTCGCCCACTGGGCGCTGCGGAGCGTTCTCGGGTCCTCGCTCGGCTGCTCCCCCGGGAGCGTCGGCTTCCTGCGGCAGCCGTGTCCCGGCTGCGGCGGGGCGCACGGAAGACCGGCCATCCGCGATCCGGCCCCGGACGGCGAGCCGCCGGAGTTCTCGATGTCGCACAGCGGGGACCACGTCGCCATCGCGGTCGCCGAGGCCACCATCGGCATCGACATCGAGTCCTGGCCGACCCCGGAATCCGTCGCCGGCTATCTGCCGTTCCTCCACCCGAGGGAGCAGCAGTGGCTGGGCGGTCGCCCGGAGGACGAACTCGTCCGGGACTTCGCCCGCCTGTGGACCCGCAAGGAGGCCATGGCCAAGGCGACGGGACAGGGCATGGCCGCCATCATGAACCGGCTGGATCTCACCGGTCAGCCACTCGGCTGGCGGGTGCGGCAGCTGCTCGCACCACCCGGGTACGAGGCCAGCTTCGCGGTCCCGGCCTCGGTGCACGTCGCGGTCACGGTGCACGAGAGGCTGCCGGAGCCGATGCCGGAGCCGGTGCGCGCCTGACAGCCGACGGCGGGCGGCCCGTATCCCCCCCGTGAAGGGATACGGGCCGCCCGCCGCACCCGCGTGGTGCGGCCTACAGGCGGGGCGCCGGGCCGTCGGACGGTGCGTCCAGCAACGCATGCGAGAGCGGTCAACTCACCGCCCTCTCGTGAATGCCAGCTCGCGGAACGCGTTGCGGACTTCGGCCAGAAGCTGCCGGTCGCGTGTGTAGTAGAGCTTGTTCGTGAGGAGGACGGCCCAGTGGCCGGTAGTTGGCGAGATCCACATTCCAGTACCGGTGAACCCGTAGTGGACCCACACGTCGTCCGTCTCGTCCGTTCCAGGCGCCGGGTGCCAGAACAGGCCGCGGGCCGGTTCGAGGCCGCCGGTCTGGATGGTGAGCGACTGCGCGGTCCAGCTGGGTCCGAACCCGACAGGGGGCCCGACCGCCGAGGGGGCCAACATGTGGCGCAGGAAGTGCGCCAGGTCGTCGAGGACCGTGAAGGTACCCGCGATGCCGCAGACTCCGCCGAGCAGGCGGGCCGAGAAGTCGTGGGCGACGCCCTTGAGATGGGTATCCGTCTCCTGATCCAGCTCGGTGGGGGCGCAGCGGGCCGCGATTTCGGCGGGCAGCGGGCCGAAGCGGGTGGTTCCCATGCCGAGTGGCTGCCAGGTTCGCTCGGTGGCGAGCTGGTCCAGGGGCATTCCTGAGAGGTGCTCGGCGAGGAAGCCGAGGATCAGGGCCGCGCGGTCGGTGTACTCGACCGCCTCGCCCGGCGGCCGATGCAGTGGTTCGCGCAGCACGCCCTTGCGGATGTCGTCGTGGTTCGTTCCGTACTGGTTCTTCAACTGGGCCCGGAGGGGGACGCCAGCCGTGTGGGTCAGCAACTGTCGCGCCGTGACCTGGCCCAGCTCGTAGCCGGTGACCTCCGGCCAGTAGGTGGCGAGCTGGTCGTCCAGGTCGAGGCGGCCGGCCTCCCAGAGTGTTCCGATCGAGGACCAGACGGCGAGGATCTTGGTGAGGCTGGCGGCGTCGAAAACGGTGTCCAGCTGCATTCGGTGTTCTGGCTCGTCCGGGTTGAGCACCCCCGTGCAGCCGCTGGCCTTGGTGCTGGTGGAATCCCCCACGGCCCAGACCGCACCGGGATAGACCTTGTCTCGGACGCCTTCGTCCAGCAGGGCTTCGATACGGTCGATCATGGTCTCCCTCTGCTTCCTGGGGTCTCCGCCGCTCAGCGTAGTGACGGGACGCGGCGACTCGCGGTTCGGCGCGGCCTACCTCAGCACCTGGTGTCCAAGAGCGTGTAGAGCGCGTTGGGTGGAGGAGAGCGGGTAGCGCCGGGCGTTGGCGAGCCCTGCTTCTCGGAGTGCGGGGAGCCTCCCTCTGGAGTCCCGCATGCGGTGCAACTCTCTGGCTACGGCGCCAGGCCGGGTGAAGTCGGTGGGTGCTGCGGAGGCGCTGAGCACCTCGTTCAGGCCCGGCACTGGTTGGTAGAGGACGGGCAGTCCACACGCTTGTGCCTCAAGAGCCACCAGCCCCATGGCCTCCAGGGTGGTGGAGGGCATCACCAGAAGGTCGTGGTCCGCGAAGGTCTTCCACAGCTGGGGACGGTGGAGCCAGCCAAGGTAGCGGGCCTGGATGCCTGCTCGCCGTAGCAGCGGTGTCATCGCCTGGAACTCGTCTCGCGGTGCGGCGATGCTCAGCTCGATTCCGCGGGTCGGCGCGAGGCTCTTGACCAGAGCCTCGGCTCCCTTCTCAGCCGTGAGTCGACCGGCGTACAGCAGGCGGAGGCGGCCCGCCGGTTGCATCGCGCGGCGGGGCGGCGGGCTGCTGAGTAGGTGGTTGGGGACGCCCCATGGGATGTGGGTGATCTTCCTGCGGTCCGTGCTCGGGGCCAGCTTGAGAAGGCGATCGGCCATCGCGCCCGTAGGCACCACGATCGCGTCCGCCGACCGCGCTGCCTCACGCAGGACCCGGTTCTGGTCACGGTGGCTTTCGGCGAAGAGCAGGTCGGTGCCGTGGACCAAGGCGATCCTGGGTGGCGTCGGCAGAGCCCGCATCAGGGCCGGGGTCGCGCCGAAGGCAAGGTGCTGGAGATGAAGGACATCGATCTTGGACGGGTCGATAGCCCTCCGTAGGGCCTCACGCAGTTCGGTTACGTACCTGCCGAACGCGGGGCCCTCCAGGCACTTACCTCGAACCCGCAGGAGCTTGAGGCCGACCCTGGGGCGCGCATCCGACTCCTCGGCGGCGAGCATGAACGCTTGGGCCGGGATGCCGGGTCGGTTGCCGGTGTAAAGGTCCAGGAAGAGTTCAACGCTTCCTCCCGGGCTGCCGGCAGGAAGGTCCAGGGCCGTGGCAACCATGGGGTTCACAGTCGGTCGCCCCGCATCTCCTCGTATAGGCGGGAAGTCTCAATGCCCTTGCTGGTGCGGTACTTGCGGCCGTGCTGCTGGTAGCTCGCCGGATCGCCGAAGGTTTGGTGGAAGGTGACCTTCCCGAACACCATGAGCGGATAGACGCGTACGGGACGGGCTGCCCGTATCTCCAGGGTCCACCGGATGGCATGGCCCTGGTGGCCGAGCGGGGCGGAGACATGGACCCAGATTCCGAGGGCGCCGACACTTCGGTTGCCGTTGAGGAGTTGGGCGTACGTCTCCGAGCCGGTCCTCTCGTAGGTGATGCCCAGGTACAGGCGTTCCGGCAGCAGGACGTATCCCTCAGGGGGGATGGTGACCGTCCGGCTCTGAGTGCGGGTTGCTGCGTCGAGTTCGCCGTCGCACACGCGGAGAGTCTCGCCGAGCCGCCAGTCGTATGCGTTGGGCGAGAGCCGGTCAGGGTCGTAAGGATCGATGGTGACGGCGCCGGCAGCACGCGCCGCGGCGATGGCCGGTCCGGTGAGGATCACGAGACCGCCGATCCGAAGACGGGGTTGTCGCGCCAGTACGCGGAAGGCTGCGGGCCTGTGGCTGCCTGGTATTTGCCGGTGTACAGATCGACGGCTCCGACGGCGACGAAGAACATGATCTGGCCGATCTTCATGCCGGGGTATACCCGCAAGGGACGAATCGCTGACAGCATCAGCGTCCACTGCCCGTGGAAACCGATGTCCCCGATCGGTGCGGTGATCTCGACGAACAGGCCCAGTCGCCCCACCGAGGACCTGCCGAAGAGCAGGGGCACGAAGGAATCGGAGCCGACTTCTTCGAGGATGTGGCCGAGGTAGAGCTCGCCGGGTTGCAGGACGTATCCGTCCTCGTCCATGCGTACATCCGCCGTGGGGTTCGGACGGTGGCTGTCGATGACTGGTGTCGTGTAGGTCAACAGGGTAGGACCGAGACGGACGTTGTAGCTGTTGGGGTTGACCTGGTCCTGGTCGAAGGGCGCGATGCGTAAGCGACCGTCTACCGCAGCGGCAGTGATCTCGGGGCCTGTCAGGATCACGGCATTCCTCCTTCAACCAGTACCTGTTGGACGGCTTGGCCGAGAGATACGACGGCGTGTCTGGGCTGTCCACCGAAGTACGCGTCGGCCAGGTAGCCAGTGGTCAGCACGGTGCGGATGCCGGGTGGCAAGGGAGCGGGTGCAGTGATGAACGGCCCTACCTGCGCCGGCAGGGACGCCAGCAGCGAGACGTGCTGTTGATCGTCCGGCAGCATCACGTTGACGAGGTGGTTGTCGAATGGCTCGGTCGCGAGCAAGTCGCCCACGGTAAGCGTGCTGTGCAAGGGGACGGGCCGCAGCGCGGTCTCGTTGAGGAGTACCGCCTCCGCCCCAAGCCTCGTGCGCAGGCGCCCGGCCACCTCGGCAAGCAACACGCTGCGGTCGGGTAGTCGGTGCCGGTAAGCCGGAACGATGGTGCCGAGGGGCGAGTCCATCCGGCGGCGCAGGATTTCGATCTCCGCGAGAAGCGGTGCCAGTTCGGGGCAGGGGCCGTCGGACATCGGTGGTAGGAGATTCGTCTGGGTGTCCCACCCGCCAGCCCCTGGTTCGGCCAGTGCGTAGCCAATGCCTAGCTCGCGCCCTTTGAGAACCAGGGTGTCTCCTACGCGAACCGGTCCGTACCGCTTGCTGTGGCAGTGTCCGGCGAAGATCACGTTGAGGAACGGGCAGGCTTCGGCGATGCTCAGGTCTTCGGAGAAGCCGGAGTGGCTGAGCAGCACCCAGTCGTCCACCTCGTGGTGGTGGGCCGACATCAGCTTTCGCAGCGCCCGCACCGGGTTGATGACACGTTGCTGGGTGCGGTCGGCGTACGGGATGGCGTTGAACGCCTCGATGCCCATCACGGCTGTCACCCCCACGCGTCGGTCGCCCACGGAGGTCAGATGGATACGGCGGAACGCAGCGTCGCGACTGACCTCGTCCACGATGTTGGCGCACACGGTGAGCCGGTGGAGATTCGGTTCGAAGTAGTGAGTCCAGCCGTGGTTTCCTGGAGCGATCACGTCGTACAGGCTGGTGAGGATCTGGCGCTCGACCTGGCCACCGCCGATCCGGTAGTAGCCGCTGCCTTCAAAGAAGTCGCCGCAGTCGACGACGAGTGCCTCGGCATGAGCCGTGTGCAAGTGGTTCAGCAGGGGCACGGCGTCGCCGAAAGCGGAGTGGACATCGGTCGTGGCCAGGATGCGCCGTATGGTCCGCGTCATGCCATGACCTCGCAGATGTCGGCACCGAGCGCACGGAGCTTGGTGGGGAGGTCTGCGTGGCCTCGCCGCAGTTGTTGCAGTCCTCCGAGCGTGGTGACGCCACGAGCGGTGAGGCCGGCGATGAGGAGGGCCGAGCCGGTACGGATGTCGGTGGATTCGACGCCCGCGCCGTTGAGGTACTGCGGGCCGGTGATTCGGCACTGAGTGGGCGAGATCTGCTCGATGCGCGCACCCAGCACGGCGAGCTGAGGCACCAGGTTGCTGTGGCGGCCGGGGTTGATCGTGTCGGCGAAAAGGTGCGTGCCGGGCAGCCCCAAGGTCAGTGCCATGAGCGCGGGTTCGAAGTCGGCGTCGAGGCCGCCGGGGGAGAGGGAGGCGATGGCGCGCAAGGAACGGCCAGTCGGCTGCGTGTTCTCGGCGTGGACCGTGAGGGCGTCCTCCTGCGCGGCCACCGGAATCCCGAGCCAGCGCAGCGCTGCCACGAGCGCAGCGACATCTCGGCCACGCACGCCCTCGATGCGGCCGTTGCCTTTCGTGGCCGCGAGTGCGCAGACGAGCGTTCCCGCTTCGATCTTGTCTCCGGGGATGGCCCAGACGACGGATCCCTCCGGGGCACGATCGGCCGGTGGTGCTAGGACGATCAGACGCTCGGTCGCTTGCGTGTCCCAACCCGCTGACTTCAGTGCGTCCAGGACGCTGATGACCTCGGGAGACAGGTTCGGGTGTCCCAGACGCAGCGGGCGGCCCGCGACCACGGCTCGGAGGATGGCCGCGACGGTCGCGCCGCGCGACCGGAAGGGCAACATGATCGATGCGGAGTCGGTACGAGCGCTCCCGGCCACGACGGTGTAGCCGCGGTTGTCCACGGCGTACTGGTCCCCGAACGCCTCGTACACCCTGAAGTGTTGTTCCATGCCGCGCTCGCCGATCTGGCAGCCGCCCGGCCATGGCAGGACGGCACGCCCGTGGGCGGCGAGCAGAGCGGGCACCAGGTAGTACGAGGCGCGGATGCGGCCAGCGGTCTCGAACAGTTCCGGAGCAACGGGTCCGACGTGACCGCCCAGAACAAGAACCGCGGCCGGGTCACCGACTGCGCGGGCGAGCCGGTGCCCGGCCTGCTGCAACAGCGTGAGCATGGCCTGCACGTCGGCGCTGGCCGGAACGTTACTGATCTGCACCGGGCGCCCGAGGGCCGCAGCCGCCGCGAGAAGCGGCAGAGCGGCGTTCTTGGAGCCGTCGACGGTCACGGTCCCGGCGAGTGGCGGGCCAGGGCGGACCGCGATCACTTCTGCCTTCATGGGAGGGATCTGTGTGGTGGGCATGGTCATCTCCTCGGAAGCAGTACGTGGATTGCCGCATCAGGACGCGGAGGATGGGTGTGAGCCGGGATATCGGCCCAGCACCGCTTCCCCGACGCAGTGGTCTCGACGCCGTGTCCCAGGGCCAGGGCAGCCACGATGAACAGGCCGCGGCCGTGCTCGTCGTCCGGGCCCGACAGGCCGGCCTTCGGGCGTACGGAGCTGGCGTCGCAGACCTCGATCCGAACCCTGTCGACGGTCAACCGCACGGTCACGGAGATCGGGCCCTGACCTGCGTGCTGCACCGCGTTGGTCAGCAGCTCGCCGGCTACCAGCGCCAGGGTCTCCGCCATGTCGCCTTCGGCAGGGAATCCCCAGCCGTGCACGCCTGCGACCACTTGGTGTCTGGCATCGCTGACGGCGTATGCCGTGCTGGGGACGGGAAAACTGAAGCAGTGCGGTTCCACAGGGTGCCTCCCGGTCGAGTTCGGCTCCACCAAGGAACCGCCCGGGGTGGTGCGTGGACCAGCTCAGGCGCATGGTCGGCATGTCTTATGCAGAAGCTGCATGACCGCCAAGTGGACTGTGAATTAAGCTCGTTCGGCAGGCAGGATCAGGCGACGGCGAGAGGAGCCGTGGCACAGATGACTGATGCGCACGACGAGGCGAAACGGCTCGGCGAAGTGCTGCGTCGCGCCCGTGTATTGGCCAGGCGATCCCAGGCAGACGTCGCCACCGCGCTCGGCTACCACCAGTCGAAGGTCAGCCGCCTCGAACAGGGCAAAGGCACCGAGGACTCCCAGGTACTGCGCGCTGCCGCTCGGGAACTGGGCCTCCCGTTAGCCTCCGTCGGCCTTGCCGACGTCCCCGACGCCAGGAGCCTCGAACCAGAGACAGATGACATGCGTCGCCGCAACTTCCTCGCCGCGAGCTTGGCCACTTTGGCTGCACCCACCGCCCCTTCCCACTCCGGCTGCGGAGCACTTGTCCAGGCACTCCTCCCTGGGCCCATACCTCCCGCACAGGATGAAGACCAAGACCTGCCCAAGCTCGGTGAGCGCATTTCGGAGGTTCGCCGACTGTTCTACGCGTGCGACTACAACCGCCTGGAGGACACGCTTCCGTCCCTGATCACCGACCTCCGCAACGCGGCAGCAGGCTCGGACGAAGCCGCAGGACTGCTGGCCACCGCCTACCAGACCTCGGCCAGCCTGCTTCTGAAGCGGGGTGATCACGGCAACGCGTGGCTTGCGGTCGGACGTTCCATGGCGGAGGCGGAGCGCAGCGGCGACCCCGTGGTTCTGGCCTCCAGCGTGCGCGTCCACACCCACCTGCTGGCCCGGGAGCGGCACACATCGCAGGCCATCACGCTCGTCCGGCACACCGCCGACCAGCTCACGGGCGCCTACGACCAACGCTCCCCGCGCTATCTGGCCGCTCTCGGCCTGCTCCTGCTCCGCGGGGTCACCGCTGCAAGCGGTGGCGGCGACCGCTCGGCCACCCGCGACTTTCTCACCGAGGCCAAGGAAATCGCCCGGTACGTCGCGCTCGACCGCGCCGACGCCTGGGCCAACTTCAGCCCGACGAACGTCTCCCTGCACGAGGTCAGCGCGACCGTGGCCTTCGGCGACGCCGGGCTCGCCTTGGAGGCCGCGCGTCCCCTCATGCGTCGGCACATCCCCGCACCCGAAAGACGGGCGGCTCTGTGGGTCGAAACGGCGCGTGCTTACAGCCAGCAGGGCCGGCTCGCCGACGGATACCAGGCGCTGCGCATCGCCGAGAGCTGCGCCGCGCAGGACATCCGGCGTCCGGCCATCCGCGAGTTGGTCGCGGACATGGCCGCCCGCGACCGTCGTCGTACGCTGCCTGAACTGCATCACTTCAGCCGCCAACTGGGAGTACCCGCATGAGCGATCAGTCCGGGCACGAAGCCAGCAAGCCGTTTCTGTACGTCGTCGTGTGCGCGGCGGGCATCGCAGGTGATGTCGACCGGTTGATCTCGGCAGCTCAAGAGGCCGGTTGGGAGGCGGGCGTCGTTGCCACCCCTCAAGGTCTGGGCTTTATCGACGCGTCGGCCATCGAAGCGCAGACCGGCTACCCGATTCGGTCGGCCTGGCGGGCCCCCGCTGACCCGCGCCCGCTCCCGCCCCCGGACGCCATCGCTGTCGTACCTGCGACGTTCAACACGATCAACAAGTGGGCGGCCGGGATCTCGGACACCCTGGCGCTGGGCATCCTGTGCGAGTCGTACGGCCTCGGCGTACCCACCGCCGTCCTGCCGTACGTGAACGCGGCCCAGGCAGCCCACCCCGCGTACTCCGAAAGCCTTCGGAGGCTGCGGTCCATGGGGGTCGTGATCGGTTCCTACGAACCCCACCGCCCCAAGGCCGGCGGTGGGGCGGACCGTTTCCACTGGGAGGAAGCGCTGGACCTGCTGGCACCCAGACTGTCCGCGCAGGAGTGATCACCTGCGCCGGGGCGCGAAGCAGAGGTTCACTCTGCCTATCGAATCAGTTGTTGCTACTGCGATACACGAATCAGCCAACGGCACCGTCGCCCCGACGCTCGGAGCTCGGCACCCAGGACGCGAGCGCCGGAGCGGGCCGTTCACTCGTGCGGGGGTATGTAAACGGGGCCCCGGCCCGAAGCTCGGGGCCCGGGTCACGGGTGTCGGGACGCGAGACCCGGGCTTCGAGCCTCCTCTGTAACCGGTAGGTAAAAGAGAGGGGTTGGGAAAACCTCCCCACCCTCCCGACCCCGTCACGGCCAGCAAGTATGACTAATCGCGGCAGCTTGCGGTGCGCTGCCACGACTGCTTACGGTGCGAGAACCAAACGACCCCGACACGGTGTTGAACGCACCAGGCCGGGGTCTCACCACAAGATCCAACCCCAGAAAGCCGATCTCATGGCTACCCAGCACACTAGCCCCGCCCTGCGCGCCCCCGCATCCTCGCCCCCGTACCCGATGGCAGCGCCCGGTTACGGCAAGCGGTCCGCTCCCGGGCAACTTCCCCGACGCGGCGACGACTTCGCCTTACTGCCGACCCGCGAGCGGTACGTCGCCGGATTCGTCGACCACCTCCCCGACGGCGCGTCGATGAGCGTGAAGACCCTGGCCAAGCAGCTCCCGCTCTACGGGCAACAGGCCATCTCCACCGCGCTGACCGCCCTCTCCGTCGCCGGGCACCTGCGGCGCGTACGGTGCGCGGTCGGCCAGGGCGAAACGACCCGCTGGGCGTTCCGCACCTTCTGGTCCCGCACCGCCCACGACAACGAGTGGTGGAACACCTACCTCGCCGCCGAGAACACCCGGGACGTCGGCTCCGTACCGGAAGCGGCCACCTCCGGCACCGTCACCCCTCCGCCTCCCTGGGCCCCGGCCGAGGAGCCGCCCGCGCCCTCAGCGCCGGAGGCCCCCCGCCCAGAACCCGCCCGGCAGACGGCGCAGTCCCCTCGCACGGACGCCGCCCCGGAGCCCGCAGATCCCGCAGATCCCGCGAAACTCTCGCCCCCCGTCTCCGTACCTCACCAGCGCGCCCCCTCCGGCCCCTCGGACACGGCACCCGCGCCGGGCCCGGCACAGGGCACCACTCCGGCGACCACTCCGGCAACGGCCCCGGCTCCGGCGGCAATCCACTCCCCCGCCTACCTCGCCCTCGCCCGGCTCGGCCGCAAGGACCATCGCCTGGGGCTCTCCGCCGGCGACTGCGCCGCCCTGGAGAGGCAGGCGGCCGAATGGCTCGCCCGGGGCGTGGACGCCGACTACCTGACCGCCGCCCTCACCGCAGGGCTCCCCGCCCACGTCGACTCCCCGGTCGGCTTCGTCCGCCGCCGCCTCACCGACAAGATCCCGCCACGGCTGCCCGCCGAGCCCGCCTCACCCGACACCCCCACCCACCGCATCCTGATGGAATGCACCGACTGCGGCACCCCCGGCCGCCCCGAAGCCCTCCCCGACGGCCTCTGCCGCCCCTGCCGCACCACCCACACCTCCAGCACCGCCGAAGAGCCCGTAGACACTCGCGACATTCCCCACGCTCCCGACATCGGCGCCTACATCGCCGAACTCCGCGACCTCCTCAAAGCGCCCTGACGCTGCGCTTGTTGTACGACGAGAGGCCCGTATCCCCCCGTGGAGGGATACGGGCCGCCCGCCGCACCCGTGTGGTGCGGCCTACAGGCCGGTCGGCCCCTGGACGGTCACCTCGGAGGTGAAGACCCGGACGCCGTGCTGCTCGATCGACACGTTCACGTGGCTGCGGCCCGTGCCGTCGGGGACGGGGTCGCCGGCCACGACGACGGCGGGGGCGTCGAGTTCGACGTACCGGGCGAAGTCCGCCTTCATCCCGGTGACGGTCGAGGCGCCGTCGCCGACGGCGTGCGCCGCCTGCCGGGCGGCTTCGAGGAGAAGCATCCCGGGCACGTGGTCGACGGGGTGGTCGAACAGCACCGGGTGCGTGGGATCCACCCGCAGCATCCACCGTCCCCGCCTCCCGCCCGGGGCCGGTGAGAGCACCACGTCGGCCGGGGAGTTCCGGCCCACCCGGCACGGCTCCACGGGCGGGCCCGCCGGAAGGCAGGCCGCGAGTGCGGCGTCGAGGTCCGCGTAACTCCCGCGCAGACGGCGGTATATGGCCGCGGGCTGGTTGTTGAAGCGGGTGTGCGCGGTGCCCATCAGCCGCTCCCCCAGGTGGACGTCGACGCGCATCGTCATGCCGGCGAACCTGCTGCCGCGGCGGACCACCTCCGAGCAGGACACCACCAGGCGCACCTCCTCCTCGACGGCTGTCACCAGCGACGCCGACGGCTCGACCGCGAAGCTGAAGTTCTCCCACGCCTGCCGGTAGTCCCGCGGAACGTCGTGCACGGCGTGGGACAGCAGCGGCACCGTCTGGCGCACGCTCTCGGCGAGCAACAGCGGGTCGTACACACCCCCCGAGGGGCGGTAGAAAGCGTGCCCCCGCGGCCAGCGCGCCGTGAGTGCGTAGCGTCCCGGATTCGGCTCGGCCCACGACGTGAGCAGGACTTCCTCACTTCGAAGCTTGTGCACCTGCCACTGGTGCACCTGCCACTGCTCGACCTGCTCCGTCTCACGGCTCAGTACAGAAACAGACAACTCCGTCCCCCCCAGGATCGGTAGCCATTGCGGACGACTACACAGAGGTGCCTGAAGACCACTCCGTGCGTCCACACCAAAAATAATGTTATTTTTGTTTTGGCAAGTCAAGGGGAGCGTCCCCGGGAATTTCCCACGAGGCGATTTGCTCCCCTAGTCAACTGAATGCACGCAAAACGGACTTGCTTGGGTCATGGTTGACTCAGATACCGTAAGGAGCATTCTTTTTGGGAAGGTGTGAGCGAGCCATGGCGCAACCGAAACAGGAGCGGGCGGAACAGACCCGTCGCGCACTCCTGCACGCAGCCGCAGAGATCTTTGACGAGTTCGGCTACGCGGGAGCCAGCATCACCCGTATCCTCAAGCGCGCCGGGGTGACGGCGGGGGCGCTCTATTTCCACTTCGGCTCCAAGGAGGACCTGGCCAGGGCGGTGATGAACAGCCAGCCGGAGACCCTTGTACCGTTGCTTGCCGTCCGCGGCCTGCAGCGGCTCATCGACCTGACGCTCGTGTGGTCGTGGCAGTTGCAGCGTGACCCGCTCCTCCGGGCCGGCGTACGTCTGACGAACGAGCAGTCGTCCATCGGCGGGGCGCTGAACGCCGACCCGTACGACGACTTCCGCACGATCATGACCGAGTGTCTGGACGAAGCGCGGAAGGAGGGTGAGTTGCAGCCCGGCATCGATTCGACCGTGGTCGCGGAGTTCGTGGTCGCGGCCTGTACCGGAATGCAGATGTACTCCAACGTCGTCAGCGGTCGCCGGGACCTTCCCGAGCGCACCCAGCAGATGTGGAACCTGCTCCTCCCGGGCATCGCGGTCCCGTCCGTGATCACCCGTGCCGAAGCGACCCCCGCCCGTGGCGCCGAGATGATGCCCTGACCGCCCGTCCGCCCCGGCCGCCCTGGCTGTTGTGCCCGCTCTGCCTGTACCGAACGTCCCCGACGATCACCTACGGAGCCGCATGATCTCCCTGCGCCTGGCCGCCCTGAACATCGACGGTGTCCTGCTCAACGACACCTTCAGCCCGGTCATCCACCACTTTGTCGTCAGCAGAGGCGGGACGTACACCGCCGAGCTGGAGCGTTCGATATTCTCCCAGCCCCAGCACGTGGCCGGCCGGTTACTCGCCGCCGCCGTGGGCGGCGGCATGACGGGCGAGGAGGCGCTCGCCTCCTACTTCGAGGAACGCGCCGCCCACATCGAACGCGACCCGGTCACGATCACGCGGCACACGCGTGACCTCCTCCACCGGCTGCGGGGCGCGGGTCTGCGCACGGTCTGCTACGGCGGCCTGGGCAAGGACCACTTCGACCACCATCTGGGCCGCTACGCCCACCTGTTCGACGGGCCCGGCTACGTCTGCACCAACGGCATCCGCCCCGGGCTGAAGGAGATAACCGAGGACGTGTTCGGGCTCCGCCCCCGGCAGGCCCTCTTCGTCGACGACGTCGCCCGGGTCGCCGAAGCGGCCCGTGAGTTCGGCGCCGCCTTCGTCGGGCGCCCTTCCTCCTTCGTCCACAGCCACCAGCGCGCTCTCATGCGGGAGGCGGGCGTACGGTACGTGATCAGCGGTCTGGACGAGCTCGACGACGACCTGCTGTACGGGATCGACCGGGAGATGAGCTCGGAGTCGTTCTGGAGATCGCCCCTGTCCACGTCCGGCCCGGCCAGGTCCGTGTGACGCCGGGAAGACAGCTGTTGCACGGCAAGGTAGCGCTGATAACCGGTGCTTCCAGCGGCATCGGCGCCGCGGCCGCCCAGCACTTCGCCGACGAGGGGGCCGCCGTCGTGCTCGTCGCCCGCAGGGGCCGCCTGGTCGAGGAGATCGCCGAGCGCATAAGGAAGGACGGCGGCCGGGCCGTGGCCGTACCGGGCGACGTCATCCTCCGGGCGGACATGGAGCACGCCGTGGCCATGGCGGTCGCCCGGTTCGGCAGACTCGACTGCGCGTTCAACAACGCCGGTTACGTCAGCGCCGGAACCGTCCTGCACGAACTTGCCGACGACGTCTTCGACCGCACCATGGACGTCAATCTGCGAGGCGTCTGGAACTGTCTGCGCGCCCAGATCCCCGCGATGCTGCCGGGCGGGGCGGGCTCCGTCGTCAACACCTCCAGCGTCGCGGGCGTACGCGCCACCTCCGCTTCGGCGCCCTACGTGGCCGCGAAACACGCGGTCATCGGCCTGACCAGGGCGGCGGCGGCCGAGTACGGCGAGCGCGGCATCCGCGTCAACGCGCTCGTGGTGGGGAGCACCGACACGGAGATGATGGACGGGATCCTCTCGGCAGGCCCCTCCGTGAACGCGGACTTCGGCGGCAAGGCGATCCAGCAGCGCCTCGCCGATCCGACCGAGATCGCCCGCGCCGCCGCCTGGCTCTGCTCGGACGCCTCGTCCTTCACCACCGGATCCGCCCTCGCGGTGGACGGCGGCAGAACAGCGAAGTGACGGCGGTAACGCCGCAGGCGCCCGCGGCCCCCTCGGGAAGGGGCGGCGGGCGCCTGCGGCGTACCGGCACTGAGGAGCGTCAGACCTGAAGCGCGCGGGACCGGTCCGCGCTCGGCTCGGAAGCGGGCACGGCAGCCGCCTCGGGCTTCGTGCGGTCGGCGAGCTTGAGCCAGATGACCCCGACGATGATGACGGCCAGCCAGATGCCCTTGGCCAGGGTGAGGGTCTCGTCGAAGAAGAGCGGGCCGAGCACCGCGGCGCCGACCGCGCCGATCCCCGCCCAGACGGCATAGCCGATGCTCACGTCGATCGTACGGAGGGCGAGGCTCAGTGCGTAGAGCGTCAGCAGGAAGAACACCACCGCGACCAGGGACCAGGTCAGGACGGTGAAACCCTCGCTGCCGCCGACGGCGAGCGCGTACCCGATCTCGAAGACTCCGGCGAGAAGGAGTGAGAGCCAGGCGTTCGTGGAGCTCTTGGCTTCGTTGGACATGGGAGGTGAGTCCTCTCTCAGGGATGTCGTGTCATTCAGGTGATCGTGCGGGGTGCGATGCGTGCGAGGCCGGGAGTCGGGCTCAGGCCTCCGGACTCCGGGCTCAGGCGGACCCGCTCAGCTGGAGACCGACGACGCCACCGATGACGAGGAGAATGCCGATCGCCTTGTTCGCGTTCAGACGCTGGCCGAAGAACAGCGCGCCGAGGATGGTGATACCGACGCCCGCGACGGACGTCCACAGGGCGTAGCCGACGCCGACGTCGAAGGTCAGCAGCGCCTTGCTGAGGAAGAAGGTCGCGGCAGCACCGCTGGCCAGGGTGATGCCGGTCCACTTGCGGTTCTTGAAGCCCTCGGCCTTTCCGGCGGCGATGGCGACCAAGATCTCGAAGGCGACGGCGATGGCGAGGTGAAGCCAGTGCATGGGAGGTCCTTCCGTGCGGTGAATGAGCGGGGATGAACGGGATGTTCCGGGGTGAACGGGAGGTGGGGGGAGCGGGGGAATCGGAGTGCCGGGTGCCGGGTGCCGGGTGCCGGGTGCCGGGCGGCGATGCCGCGTGGCGGGAGTCCGGCCGCTAGCGCGGGGCGCGGCTCATGGTGAGGTAGTCCTGGAACGGCTGCTCGGCCTCCGGGAGGTGCAGCGCCGTGACCTTGATGGGCCAGCTCGCCGGGTCCTCGGCGAAGACGGCGTACGAGCTGGTGTAGTCGAAGCCGTAGCGGGCGGCGGTCCTGCGGTCGGCGGCGTGCACGATGTGACCGATGCCGGCCCACCGCGCCGCCAGGTAGCACAGGGCACAGGGCTCACCGGAGGCGAACAGGGTGGCGCCCGCCACGGCGTGGACGCCGTACTTGGCGGTGGCCTCCCGGAGGGCGACGACCTCGGCGTGGGCGGTCGGGTCGTTGTCCTCACGGACCCGGTTGAAGCCCGTACCCAGGATCCGTCCACTGCCCACGACCACGCCGGAGAAGGGGATACCGCCCTGCGCGACATGCTCGCGGCTGATCCGGACCGCCTCCTGGGCGTAGCCCATCAGTTCGCTTTCGTGTGTACCCATGAGTGCTCGTCTCCCGAGTTGCCGTGCGTCGATCATGTGGTCGGCCGTTCGCTAAGTCATTTGCCTGCACATGCAAGCGGATGCTTTCACAATCCTCCGCCGGCAACTTGCCCTGCCAGACCTAGACTTGCATGTGCATGTAATCAGTGTCAAGCGTTCGCGTAAGCACGAGCGTTGTCCAGGGTCGCCAGCGGCTCCAGCAGCCGGGGGTCGAACGGCGCCCGCGCCGTACCCGCGGCCACCCTGCGCGGCAGGTCGGGGTTGGCCAGCGCGCCCGTCCCGATGGCCAGGACGTCGGCGTGCCCCTCGTCCAGGACGCGCCGTGCCACGGCCTCCTCGTGCAGCCCGCCGTTGGCGATCACGGGAAGCCCGGTGACCGTCCGGGCGAGCGCGGGCAGCGTCCGCCCCTCCGGGAACCAGTCCCGTCCGCTTCCCGCGAGGTGCAGATAGTCGGCCCCGGCCGTGGCGGCGGCCGTGAAGACCGCTTCCGCTTCGGCCTCTCCTCCCGGCCACCGCCAGGCGAGGTCGTTGATCTTCCCCTGGGAGATGCGGACACCGACCGGGAAGCCGGCCCCGGTCGCGCCTCTGACCTCGGCCGTCACCTCCCGTACGAGCCGCAGGCGTTCCTCGACCCCACCGCCGTACTCGTCGGTGCGCAGATTGGTGTACGGGGTCAGGAACTGGTCGAGCAGATAGCCGTTGGCGGCGTGGATCTCCACCCCGTCGAAGCCGACGTCGCGGGCGCGGGCCGCGGCGGCGGCGAAGCCGTGGACGGCCTCGGCGATCTGGCGGCGGCTCATCTCCATCGGCACGGGCCAGGGACCGCTGCCGCGGTACTTGGCCAACTGCTCGCCCAGCGGCCGTACCGCCGACGGACCCGCCGCCCGGTCGCGGAACCGGTTGCCCTGCGAGACGGCCCCGGCGTGCATCAGTTGGAGGACGACGCGCGCGCCGGCCGCGTGCGCCCGCTCGACGACGGGCCGCCAGGCGGCGGCCTGCGCCTCGTCCGTGATGCCGGGCTGGTGCAGGTAGCCCTGGCTGAAGGCCCGGTCGGTGTAGGTCCCTTCGGTGATCAGGAGGCCGAAGCCGCCCTCGGCGTACGCCGCGTAGTACGCGGCCATCTCCTCGGTGGCCCGGCCGTCCTCGGTCGCGGAGACCCGGGTCATGGGGGCGACGGCGAATCTGTTGCACAGCTCCAGCCCCGCGAACCGGCAGGCCGTGAGCGCGGGATGCGTTCCGGGCACCTCAGCAGCCCCCGTCGATGCCGCAGGAGGCGCCGTAGACGTCGCCCCCCGCCTGCTGGGCCCGTGCGTCCAGGATCGCCTTGCGCAACTGGGCCGGACGCGGGACCCCCTCGATCCGGATGTCACCGACGAGCAGGGTGGGAACGGACCGCACCTGATGGGCCGCCGCCTCCCGCAGGGCCTCCTGGTGGCGGGCGCGATAGGTGCCGTCCGCCAGCGCGGCCCGGAACCCGGCCTCGTCCAGGCCGATCTCGCCGGCCAGGGCGACGAGGACGTCGGCCTGCCCCAGATCCTGGCTCTCCTGGAAGAAGGCGCGGAGCATCCGCCGGTTGTAGGCGGTCCCCAGGCCGTGCTCGGCCGCGTACTGATAGCCCTCGAAGGCGAGAGCGGTGTACGGCTGGGGGGACACGTCGGGGAGCGTGATGTCGACACCCAGGCGACGGGCCATGGGGTAGACGGCGCGCTCCCAGATGTCGGGCAGGTAGTCGTCCTCCGGCCGCAGGGTGGGCTGGGGGTGGGGACGCAGCTCGAAGGGCATCCACTCGACCTCCACCTCACCGCCGACGTCCTTGATCGCCTCTTCGATGGGGCCTTCGGCCAGCATGCAGAAGGGGCAGACGTAGTCGGACCAGATCTTGATCTTCACGGGTTCAGCCATGCGCCGACCTCCAGGTCGTTGATCGCGCAAGCAACAACATCCCCCGACAGTGCGGCAGGAGTTGACGGACGACCAGAAGGTTGCACGATCATGCACTTTTGTGTCAAGTCTCCACGCCCTTGCGGAGGCGGCAGACCGAGGAAGTCGGCCAGATCCGGCCGGAGCCGGCCGACCATCCGGCCCATCCGCATATCGACCTGCTCCCGGCCCGCCAGGGGGCGGGATACGGACGACGGCTGATGGAGGCCCGCCTCGCCGCCCTTCGCGCAACAGGGCGGGGATACGGACGACGCCTGATGGAGGCCCGCCTCGCCGCCCTTCGTGCAACAGGGCTGCGAGGCGGCGCACTTGGGCCTGCCCGCCACCAGCACCCGGGCCCGCACCTCCGCGACCGCGTCGGCCTCCACGGGATCACGGTTCCGGGCGACGACGGCGTCACCTGTCTCGTCCGCTCAACTCAGTAACGCGTAGGCCGCGTTGAACAGAATCAACGTGTGCACGAACCGCCCCGGGCGGGTGGGCGGGTATCGCCACATCAGCGGCCAGGTGTCGCCCCCGAGCGCCGGTACGGGGACATAACTGATGCGGCCGGTCGCCCCGTTGAACGTCGTCACCGCACGCGGCCACGGCCGCCCGGCCGTCGAACCCGCCGGGACGAGGAAATACACCCCCCGACGCCCGTTCGACTCGGTGACGACGGGCCCCGGTTCGCCGCCGACCAACTCCTCCATCAGGCCGGCCAGCCGCCGCCCGTCGATGCCGTCCACGCGGACGGCGTCGAATTGCACGCCCGCCTTGCGGAGCTGGAATCCGGAGTCCGGAATCCACTCTGCCCTCAACTCACCATTAAGTGCGTTCACGAGACGATTGTGACCCCGATCACCTAGCGTTCTCACTACCTGTCGAGGTGCGTCGTACAGCCGTTGACCTGCTCGAACGTCGCTGAAGTGGATTGATTTTCAACGACCTCGCGTAGTGACCGGTTGAGTTCGGTCGAGTCGAAAAGAGATCACGTAATGGCACGTGCCGAAAACAAGCAGACCGCGAGCCCGATGGCCCTCATGGTGGCGGAAGTGGCCCGCACGCTACGCATCCAGCGGGGGTGGACACAGGAACAACTCGGCCACGAGATCGGCTACTCGGCAGCCGCCGTGAGCGCCATGGAAACGTGCGCACAGCCCGCGAGCGACGCGATGCTGGTGGAGCTCGAACGCGTACTCGGCAACGGGACCGGCGTGTTCGAGACCGCGCGGCGGTTCATGCGGATGGAGAAGTACCCGCGCCAGTTCCAGGACTACGCGCTGCTGGAGCAGGCGGCGATCAGCCTCCAGCTGTTCGCGACGAACGTCATCCACGGGCTGTTCCAGACGGAGGCGTACGCGCGGGCGCTCATCGGCGGCGGATACCCGCCGCTCTCCGACCAGCGCGTGGAGGAGCTGGTCCAGCTGCGGATGGAGCGCACGGTCCTCTTCGACCGCGACCCCCTCCCGATGATCGAGATCATCATCGACGAGGCCGCGCTTCGGCGAGTCATCGGAGGCGAGGAGGTCATGCGGGACCAGTTGCTCCATCTCGTGGAGTGCGCGCGCCGCCGCAATGTCACGCTTCTGGTGCTGCCGCTGGACGCCGGTCAGTACGGGGAGTACGCAGCAGGTCACGGCGGCATGAGTCTGGTGGAGACGCCAGCGCACGAGCACCTCGTCTACCTGGAGGCGCAGGAGGAGAGCCTGCTGATCAGCGACCCCGCAAAGGTCAGCACCTACGCCCAGCGCTATGCGATGATCCGGTCACAGGCCCTGGGTCCTCGTGAATCGCTGGACCTCATCAAGCGGTTGGCAGGAGTAGCGGTATGAGCAGCACCCTCCGATGGTTCACGTCGAGCTACAGCAGCGGCAGCGGCGGCAACTGCATAGAGGTCGCCTTCGCCTGGCACAGGTCCTCTTTCAGTAACGCTGCTGGCGGCGAGTGCGTCGAGGTGGCCGCCTGCCCCCACGCCGTCCACGTCCGTGACTCCAAGGTGCCCGACGGGCCCGCCTTCGCCGTCGCGCCGGACGCCTGGTCGGTGTTCCTCGGCTGGACGGGCTGAGCGGCCCTCTCAGGACCACCGGCGGACCCCGGCCGGGGGTTCGGGTCGTGGCGGTCCATCAGTGGCCGCGCACCCTCGGCCCACGCGTTTCCCGGCAGGGGCGCGAGGCGGTGTGCCGGGGGGTGCGGGGGGTTGCACCTTCCGTAGCGGCATGTGGTCCGGTGGGTCCACGTCCCGGTCCCTTGAGGAAAGTCCCTGCTCATGCACTCGTCTTTCATGCCACCGCGCCAGGTCAAGATCGGTGACGCGGCGGCCTTCGCCGGCACCACGCCACGGGCGATTCGCCACTACCACGCGATCGGCCTGCTCCCCGAGCCCGAGCGGGGCGGCGACGGACGCCGCCGCTACGGGTACGAGGACATGATCCGTCTGCTGTGGATCCGCAAGACGGCCGACGCCGGGATCGCCCTGGACGACATCCGTGACGCCTTCACCACCGACACGGACTCCGCCGGTGCGGACAGCGGAGACGGTATCGCGGGCATCCTTCAGCGGTTGGAGGAGACCCTCGCCGAGCAGGAGGCGGAATCACGGCGGCAACGGACCGCCGTGCAGCGGATGCGCACCGAAGGCAGCCGGATGGGCCTGCTCTCCGACTTCGTCACCGAACGCCTCAGGAGCCTGCCCGAGGGCTCCCTGCGCCAGGCGGACCTGGACAGTCTGCTGGTCACCGAGCGGATCTTCGGCCCGCTCGGCGCGGCCGTCCAGGCCACCCGCTTCATCGTCCTGGCCACGCATCCCGCTCTGCGGGAGGATTCCGACCGCATCGACGACGCCGAGGAGGCACTCGACGACAGCGTCGCCGTCGATGATCCACGGGTGGCTCACGTGGCCGCCGAGCGGCACGCCTTCGAAGCCGCCCTGGAGGCCGCCGCCGAGGCGTCCGGTCTGGATGAGGACGACGACGCTCTCTTCGACGCCTGGGACGCCATGCACCCGATGACCGCCGAGGAAGAGGCCGACCTCGCCTCCGGCAGGCGGGAGGCCGGCTCCATGAGCGCGGCCCAGGCCATCGGCAAGATGCCCTACGACTTCTCCCCGGCCCGTATGCGCTGTATGGAACTGGCCGTAGAGCTGTCCGCCCAGGACCCACCCGCTTCCTAGAACACGGTCTGCCGGCCTGGGTCGGAGATTCGTCGGCAGTGGGTGGCGACGCTGTCGAGCATCCCGTCGGCTGTCTTCGTCCACTCGTCCACTCGTCCGCTCGTCACCGAGGTTGCGGGGGCGGTTCGGGGGGATGCTCGGCCGTCCAGCGGTCGGCTTCGGCACATGCTGTCTCCAGCGGGCCGAGGAGCCGCGGTGTGGCGGGGACGATGCCGCCGGGACCGAGGCGGGCGGCGGTGCCGGAGCGTTCCAGCAGCTGAAGCAGGGCGGGGCTGACGCCGCACAGGATGAGCCGGCCGCCCTGGTCGTCCAGATCGGCGGCGTAGCGGTCGAGGACCTTGAGCATGGCCGAGGAGGGTACGTCGGGCAGGGCGCGGACCGCCAGGACGAGGACCGCTCCGCGGGCGCCGTCGACGGTGGGGAGCCGGTTCTCGATCCGGGGCAGCTCGGCGAAGAAGGAGGAGCCCGCGTAGTCCAGGACGGTGACGGTGCCCGGCGCGAGGGCGGTCGGCGGTTCGGTGGTCTCCCACCACCCGGGACCGGCGGCCCGGTCCGAGGTGCGGTGCAGGGCGACGAGCTTCGCCTGCCGCGCGGCCTGGGCGCAGTACAGCAGGAGGGAGAGGACCGCGCCCAGGATGATGGCCTGTTGCAGGGGGAGCTGGGTGGTGGCCAGAAAGGTGAGGACCATGGCCGCCGCCGACATCGGTGAGGTGCGCAGGACAAGGCGGACGTCGTGGCGCTTGCCCCAGATCAGTTCACCGCCGACGACCAGGATCAGTCCGCCGATCACGGGCATCGGGATGTGTTCGGCGAGCGAGCCCGCCACGAGGACGACCAGGGCGAGGAAGACGCCGGACACCACCCCGGCCCAGCGGGTGCGGGCCCCGGCCGAGACCGCGACGCCGGTACGCGAGAGCGAGCCGCCCGACGGCATGGCCTGGAACAGGCCGCCGGCGAGGTTGGCGTATCCCTGGGAGCGGAAGTCGCCGTTGACGTCGGAGCGCGTGCCGTCCGGGTTCGGCATCGACGGCGTGATACCCGCGGCCTGCGCGAGAGCGACCAGTGCCACCGAGAACGCCCCGCCGATCAAGTGGGGCACGGCGGACAGGTCGGGTGCGCTGAAGGAGGGCAGCGCCGCGGGGATCGCGCCCACGTCCCGGACCAGCTCCACATCGACGGACAGCGCCGCCACCCCGGCGCTGGTGAGGATCATCGCGATCAGCAGCGCGACGGGCTTCAGGCGACGGAACGCTCGGGCCGCCGCCCACAACGCCACGGTGACGGCGGTGACGACGGTCGCCGCACCCTGCCAGTCCCCGACGTGTACCAGCCAGTCGCCCAGCTGGTACAGCTTGTTGTGCCCCTGGGGGGCGTAGCCGGTGGCGTCCTTCAGCACGCCGGTGATGATCTGTAGCGCGATACCGGTCGAGAACCCGGTCATCACCGCGTTCGACACGAAGCTCATCACCGCGCCGAGCCGCAGAAGGCCCATGAGCAGCATCACCACGCCGACCATCACCGTCAGCACGGCCACGTTGCCCGCGTCCTTCGGGTCGAGACCCGCGTCCGACAGGACGCTCTGCGAGGTCAGGGCGATCGCGCTGGTCAGGGTCGTGACCATGAGGACGGTGCGGGAGGTCAGTGAGCCCACGACCGCGGGCACGACGCCCGCGTACAGGCCGGCGACCGGGTTGAACCCGGCGATCGAGGCGTAGGCCATGCCCTCGGGGATCGAGAACAGGCCGGTCACCGCCCCGGACGTCATGTCCGAGGACCGGGGCCGACCCAGCCGGGAGAGCACGCCGCGGATCGGGGCCGCGGTCATCCGCTTCACGACAGGCCGGTGATCGCGTCCCCGATGTACTTGGTGCCGAGTACAGCGAGGACGGTGGTCATGATCGCGGCGTTGTGGACGGACATCCACTCCTTCCACCCGCCCAGGACCTCCGCCGAGCGGTTGCCGCCCAGGAGGTAGACGCCGAGCGGCAGCAGCGTGCACAGCGAGCCGATGAGCACCATCAGGACGACGGCCACCGTCTTGCCGGCTCCCGAGGCGGGCGCCGTGGCGATGGAGACGGCCCCACCGACGGCCAGGACCAGGTTCTTGGGATTGGCGGCCACCAGAACGACGGCGAGTCCGGCGGACCTGGCCGCGGTGAACCGGTCGATGGCCCGCATCCACTTCGGCGTCACGGCCTGGTGCCCCGCGCGCGGCCGGCTCCGCCACTGCTTGAGCGCCATCAGCACGAACAGCACGCCCAGGACCAGTTTGAGCCAGTACGACCAGGACGGTTTCTCCCCGCCGGTGTGCAGCCCGCTGCCCGCCGCCACGACGACAGCGACGACGGCCGCCAGCCCGACCACCCAGCCCGCCGTGAACGCGATCCCGTTGGCCCGGCCCTTCGGCGTGGCCAGCATCAGGATCACCGCGATCAGCGGCAGCGGGCTGATCGCGATGCCCACCGCCGACGTGAGCATCGCCCCGATCGCCTCACCCATCGCCCTCGCTCCCTTCACCGCGATGACCAGGACACACGTCGTCGACGGCCCCGGGCGGCGCCGACGGCACACGGCGCCTCACCCTCAGGGCCCCGAGCGTCAGCGCAGGTCCTCGAAGTCGCCGGGCCGCCACGAGCCGTCGAACGCGGCCTGTTCGGGGCCGTAGATGCGGAAGTAGACGAACCAGCCCCGTCCGGGCACCGTCTGGATCCAGCGGCCCTGTGCCCCGGCCGGTTCCTCCGGGCCGAAGTAGAGGTCGACGTGGTCCGCGCCCTCGGGTGCCGGCTCGTCGAAGAGCGAGCGCAGCGCCGCCTTCCCCTGGTCGGCCACGATCTCCGAGCGGGTGGCCGCGTCGTACACGGTGACCGACCAGAACAAGGTCTGCGGGACCGGCAGCGGAACCCTCAGCCGGTAGGTTCGCCCGCCGTCGAGGTAGGTGCCCTGTGCGTCACGCAGCCCGAGCCAGTACAGCGAGCCCGCGCCCATCTCGCGGCGGAACATCGCCGGCGAGGCCACGATGGCCTGGGCGAACCACCGGTCCCGGGCTTCCACGTCCAGCGAACCGGGCCGCTCGAAGGTGCCGTTCTCGGGCCGCAGGCCCACCCATTCCCAGGTGCGGTCCGGCCACACCGCCCGGTCCGGGCGCCGCGAGGCGAACGCCGACACCAGCATCTCGTCCCGGCCCTGCCGCGCCGCCTCCGTCAGGATCCGCTCCATCCGCGCGTCCGGTGCGAACGGCCGGCCCGCCTCGACCCCCAGCTCGGCCAGAAGGCCCAGCATCGGCCGCAGCTCGTCCACCGGAGGCTCGGCGTCGATCACCGCGTGCAGGACTCTCCAGAATTCCAGGTTGTCCTCCCACGCCAGCGGCGTGGTGTCCATCGGCTGCTCGTCACGGTCCAGGAAGGAGAAGGCCGGTGGGTCGTCCTTGCTCGCGAGCGGGTAGATCCGCGCCGAGGCGAGGAGCGCGTTCGCGGCGGCGACGTCCCCGCCCAGCGGCAGGGCCCGCAGGGCGCACAGCACCTGCCAGGTGTCGCAGCGCACCACCTCGAAGCCGTCGCCCTCGTCGGGGGTCTGCCCGTCGTACCCCGGCGGCAGCAGCAGTACCCGGCCGCCCCTGGGCCCGTTGCGGCCCGGCAGCCCGAGGTCCACCAGCCACCGGTGGTAGTGGTCGTCGACCAGACCGACCAGCGGCCCCGCGGGCAGCTCGATGACCAGTGGCCCGCTCTTCCTCAGATCCAGTCCCCCGCCGAGGTACGGGGTGTCGGAGTTCAGGGTGAAACCGACGTGGTGCGGCCGGGCGAAGAGGACGGGGGCGGACTCGTTGTCCACCGCTCCCGCCGCCCGGGTCCCGCGCAGGATCCCCTCCATCGACACCACCGGGTAGAAGAACCGGTACGCCTCCACCGCCCGATGGCGGTCGCTGCGCTCGTACGACTCCCGCGCGCTCGCCGCCACCGGATACCCGGCTCGAAACTCCACCCGCTCCACGACACCGCCACCTTCCCTGATCGCAGCCCCCAGCCCGGCCACACCTGTCACCGGCCCCATGGCCCACCCTCACGGGATCCTCGCGGCCGGGCGAACGTTGACCGCCGAACGGGTGATCGGAGGGCCCGGGCCGGCGGAGTCGGCGCGCGGCTCCATCGCCTCGCCAGTCCACCTCACCCTCCCCCCGACCAACCGGCCGCCACCCGGCCACACCTCACCCCGGGGATCAGCCGTTCAAAGAGCCGGGCCCCGGGCAGCCGCCGCCAGGTCCCGGGACCTCAGCGCCAGCCACAGGTCGTAGCGGGCGCTCGGGGGCCGGAGCAGCGAGCGCTGGAGGACCCTTTCGAGCCGGGTGAGGCGCTTGCGGGCGCCGGGCACACTGATGCCCAGCGCGGCGGCCGTCGGCCCCAGGCGGCCCTCGCAGCGCAGCCAGGTGCGCAGGGTCTCCTCGGACCCGAGGACGGGGGCCAGTCGCTGGTCGGCCCAGTGCCGTACGGCGGGGCAGCGCAGGATCTCGTCGAGAGCCCGCGCCGTCTCTCGCGTACCGGATCCGGTGGGGGCGTACGGGGCGGGCCCGGGGCCGCACGCCGGGGCGGGGGTGGCGCGGACGCGCAGCGCCAGATCGAGGGCGGCCTGGTCGGCGAGCCGGTGCAGGTCCAGGCCGAGCAGCTCGCCGATGAGCCGCAGCCGGGCGGCCAGGGTGTTGCGGTGGAGCTTGAGGTGGTCGGTCGCGTGCGACGAGAACGTCAGCCAGGAGCCGGCCGTGGCCACCAGCTCCTGGGCGCCGGGGTCCTGCGCGCGGCGCGGCACATGGGTCAGGAGCGGGGTCAGCAGGTCGTTCGCCCACTGGCGCCCGGCCGGTCCGACGACGAGCGCGGGGTCCGGCGACAGCCCGAACCAGGCGTGCCGGGACGGTAGTTCGCGGGCGACGGCCAAGGCGTGGAAGGCCTGGCGGTAGCCGGTCGCGGTGTCGGCCAGCGGCATGGGTTCGCTGACACCCACGACGCAGTCGCCGACCTGGGCGGCGACGGCCTCGTCGGCCGGGGCTGCCCCTTCCTCCGGCTGCTCCGCGGGCATCACCAGGATGAGGTGGCGGGCGTAGACGGGACACCGCACGATCCAGGACCGGCCGCCGTCCACGTCCGCGCAGATCCGGGCCACCTCGTCGCGGCCGTCGCCCGAGCACTCCACGACGCACACCCGTACCGGATCGGGCAGCCGGGGGCGCAACGCGCCGGCGACCTGCCGGGCGATGGAGAGCTGACCTGTCATCAGCAGATGCAGCACCGCCTCGCGACCCCGGGACTCGGCGAGGTCGACCCGGCGGCGCTCGCGCTCCAGGGTCTCGGCCCGCCGGCACACGGACAGCGGCAGGACCACATCGGCCAGCAGCGTGGCGAGTCCGGCGGCCACGGGCCGGGGGGTGACGACGGCGAGCACGGGGGCGGCGCGGTCGTCGGCGCTCAGGGGAAACAGCAGGGCGGTGTGCGCGCCGGAGTCGAGGGAGTACGCCTGGGCCGCGCGCTCCGTGAGGGTGCTCGCGACCTCGGCGACGAGCCCCGCGACATCGGGGGCCACCGCCCGCTCCGTACGGGCCGCCGCGTGCAGCACCGTCCCGTCCGGGCCGACGAGCCCGGCCCAGCCCCCGGCCCGCCCGGCCAGCCAGCGCAGCAGCCCGGCGGTCCCGCCCGTGCGGGCCAGCCGGTGCATCAGCAGAAGGTCGTCCGCACGCTCCCGTGCTCGCACCTGTTTCCCCGTTCCCGCCCTGGATGCCGCCGTTGCGCCGGTGGACCGCCCCGCATGGCTGACTGTGCGGACCGATACCCCCACGGCCGCCCCACTGGGCGCATTGAATCTCCCGTCTCCTTCCCCTGCGTTCTATCGTCCGAACGTGTTCCAGCCGGTCGGGGGACGGCTCCGGAACAGGAGGAGGCGGGGGCGCGGGGGAACGGGGCGGCAGCGGCTCACGGGGGTGGTCGCTGCCGTCGGTTCCCGCTCCTTCTCTCCCTCCTCTCCCCCTCCTCTCCCCCTTCCCGTCCCAAGTCCCCTCCTCACCGCGCCCCACTCAGCCCCGCGTTGATTGTCAGTGGTGCCTTTTATCGTCGACGTCATGGGAGCCGGCCTCCGGCTCCGGCTCCGGCTTTCGACGTGCCAGGAAAGGCCCCCATGGAGTTCCGTATCGAACGCAGTGCCCTGACCGACGCCGTGTCCTGGGCGGCCCGTGTCCTGCCCGTACGGTCACCCGTCCCCGTACTGGGCGGGCTGCTGCTGGACACGGAGGGCGGGGACGAGGGCGGACCGCTGCGGATCTCCGGGCTCGACTACGAGGCCTCCGCCCGCGTCGACGTGGACGCCGAGGTGCTACGGCCCGGGAAGGTGCTCGTCATGGGGCGGCGGCTGCTGGACATCTGCAAGGTGCTGCCCGAGGGGCCCGTGGAGTGCGCCGTGGAGGGCTCACGGTTCACGGTGTCGGGTGACGGGGCCCGGTTCGGCCTCTCCGTGCTGCCGCTGGACGACTACCCGGCGCTGCCCCCGCTCCCGCAGGTCCGGGGCGCGGTGGACGCGGAGCTGTTCGCGGCGGCCGTGGCCGAGGTGGCGGTGGCCGCGGGGCGCGACGACACACTGCCCGCGCTCACCGGGATCCGGCTGGGGCTCGACGGCGACACGATGACGCTCGCCGCGACCGACCGGTACCGCTTCGCCGTACGGACCCTCCCCTGGCGGGCGACCACTCCCGGCGAGGCCGCCGACGTCATCGTCTCCGCCCGCCGCCTCACCGAGATCGCCCGCTCACTGGGCCGGTCCGGGCCCGTGAGCGTCGCTTTGGACGCCGGTTCGGCGGGCTTCGAGCATGCCGGGACGCGGACCACGGTAAGGCTGCTGGAAGGCCGGCTGCCGCGCCACGAGAAGCTGTTCGCGATGGTGGACCCGGCGGTCGCGGTAGTGGACCGGGCCCGGCTGACGGAGGCCGTCAAGCGGGTCTCCGTCGTCGCCGACGGGGACAGCCCGGTGCAGATGACCTTCTCCCGCGCCGACGCCTCCGTACTGCTCCGCGCGGGTTACGAGGACGACGTGGCGTCCCAGCGGCTGCCGGCCACCCTGGAGGGGGCGAAGGAGCTGACCGTGGCCTTCAACCCCGGCTATCTGTCGGACGCCCTGGCGTCCTTCACGGAGCCGTCCCTGCGGCTCCTGCTGTTGGGGGCCGGACAGCGCGCGATGATCACGGACGAGGCCGGCCTGGACGTCCACCGGCACCTGCTGATGTCGGTGAAGCCGCAGTTGGCGTGAGGGCGGCCACCCATCAACCTCACGATGTTCAAAGGCTGTTGAGGGTCACGGGGGCCACGGGGGGGGCCACGAGCTGTTCGCGCGGCTGTTCCGGATGGCGGTGACGGTGTTCGAGCCCGGACGCGAGCCGACCGGAATCGTCGACGAGTCGACCGGCCTCCCGTACGGTCATGCCGCCCGATCGTTCCGGACGCCGAAACGGGGGTGCGCCCGGCGTGAGCCGGACGCACCCCCGTTTCGGGCGGGTCCTCGGGGATCCTCAGAGGCCCTCGCGGGCCGGTGAGGCGCGGTACAGGGTCAGCAGCTCAGGTTCGGACCGGTGGTGGTGCCGAGGACCTGGGTGAACTGCGTGAACTTGTTGATGCGGCTCTGGACCTGCGCCGGGTTGCCGCCGTTGCACTCCAGGGCGCCGTTGATCGAGCGGATCGTCTCACCGAAGCCGGCGTTGTTGACGATGGCGTTGTGGGGCGTCATGGTGCCGGGGCCGTTCTGGGTGTTCCAGTACCAGAGGCCGGTCTTCCACGCTACGGCGGGATCCTGCTCCACCAGGTACGGGTTGGCCAGGAGGTTGATGCCCAGGGCGTCACCGGCGGCCTTGTAGTTGAAGTTCCAGCTCAGCTGGATCGGGCCGCGGCCGTAGTAGGCGGCCTGGCCGGCCGGGCAGCCGTAGGACTGCGTGGTGTCGCAGTAGTGCGGGTAGTTCGCCTCGTTGACTTCCTTGATGTAGAACAGCCCGCCGGTCTCGTGGCTGACGTTGGCGAGGAAGGCCGCGGCCTCGCGCTTCTTCACCTCGTCGCTGCCGGTCTTGGCGAAGGCCGGGTAGGCGCTCAGGGCGTCGGTCAGGCCCTTGTACGTGTAGAAGGCGTTCCGGTTCGGGAACATCTGGTTGAACTGGGCCTCGCTGACGACGAAGCCGGTGCCCGGGTTCTCGCCGCCGGTGCCACAGGCCCCCTTGTCGGCCCAGACGTCCGAGGTGCCCGGACGCTCGTTCTGGGTCCACCACTTCGCGGTGTAGTTACGGCCGTTGTACGAGACAGCGCCGCCGTTCGTGTAGACGGAGGAGGAGCTCCAGGCCGTGGCGCAGGTGGCTGCCTGCGCGGTGGTGGCGGGAAGAACGACGAGCGTCGCGACGATCGCGCCGAGCGCGACCAGCAGACTCATGACACGTCGGATCACGTGATCACACTCCTTGGACGCGGCGCGACGTCCGGCCTGCGCCGCCGTGGGGGTGCCGATACTCAAGCGAGGATGGTCTGGACCTGTCAAGGTCTAGACCATCCTCGGAGAAGGTGCTGGTTCCACCGGTTCCGGCCGCCGCCGCCCGGGGCGGGCGTGTCAAGAGGGCCCCCAACAGCCCCTATTCCGGAGCGAGTCCATCCGAAGACCCTGCGAACGGGGGCGGAACCGAAGGTAAAATCTTCCGGCCCGCCCAGCATGCGGACGGTTCGGACGACTTCCCGCCCCAGCACGCACAACACCCTCAGCACGCCCAACACGCCCAACACGCCCAACTTGCTCAGCAGGTGAGTCCGGCCCCCGGGGCCACCCCGACGATGCCGGTGATCCGCTCGTACCGCTCCACCCGCGCGGTCACCGACGCCGGGTTGCCTCCGTCGCACTCCAGGGCCCCGTTGAGCGAACGGATCGTCTCGCCGAAGCCCGCGCCGCCGACCATCGCGTCGTGGGACGTCATCGTGCCGGGGCCGTTCTGGGTGTTCCAGTACCAGAGGGCGGTGGCCCAGGCGACGGACGAATCCCGCTCGACCAACCAGGGATCGTTCAGCAGATCGAGCCCGAGGGCGTCCCCGGCGGCCTTGTAGTTGAAGTTCCAGCTGAACATGATCGGGCCGCGCCCGTAGTACGCCTCGCGCCCCGCCGGGCAGCCGAAGGGCTGGGTGTCGTCGCACTTGCGCCAGTAGTTGGCCTCGTTGATCTCCTTGACGTACTTCAGCCCCACCGACTCGAAGTCCGCGTGCGTCAGGAACGCCGCCGCCTCCCGGGCCCGCGTCTGCGGCGTGCCGACGTTGGCGAAGCGCGGGTAGGCGTGCAGCGCGTCGATCAGACCCTGGTACGTGTAGAAGGGGGCCCGGTCCGGGAAGATCTCGCCGAACCGCTGCTCGCTGATGACGAAGTCGGACACCCCTCCCGTACAGGCGCCCTGGTCCGACCAGGCGGATCCGGCGCCCGGATTCTCGCCCCTCGTCCACCACTTGGCGCTCCAGTTGCGCCCGTGGTGGGAGACGGTGTCCCCGGCGCGGTAGTCGGCCGAGGCGCTGTGGAGCGCCGAGCAGGGCCCGGATGTAGGGGCGGCGGCGGCCGACGCGGCGGGGGCCGCCGTCACGAGAGCGGCGGCGAGGGCGGCCAGGGCCACCGGAACGGTCAGGAACCTCTTGGCACGAGCGACGCGAGCGATGCGATCGATGCGATTCAGGACTGCTCACTCCTTCGGTGCGGCACACCGAGCGTCCCGGCAGGCCGACATGACGGGCCACCACCCAAGCCCTCCTGGTCTGGACCTGTCAAGGTCTAGACCAGTAAGGCGGGGGGCTTCGCCCGGCCCCGGCCGGCTCCGCCCGGGGCCGGGGCGCCCGGGGCTGATACCTACCCCGGGTATATGGCCGGTCAAGGTATTGCGGTGGGTGACGCCCCCTCCATAGCGTCATCCGGTGATGATCGCCCACCCCCGCCGACAGGCCGCACTCGTCGTCCTCTGCTTCGTCCAGTTCATGCTGGTCCTGGACGACACCGTCGTGAACGTCGCTCTCCCCAGCATCAGGAGCGACCTCGGCTTCAGCACCACGGACCTGACCTGGGTGGCCAACGCGTACTTCCTCGCCTTCGGCGGACTGCTGCTGCTCTTCGGCCGCCTCGGCGACCTGATCGGCCGCCGCCGGGTCTTCCTCTGGGGCGTGAGCCTGTTCGGCGCCGCGAGCCTGCTCTGCGGCCTCGCCCAGGAACCCTGGCAGCTCGTGGCCGGCCGGTTCGCACAGGGGGCGGGCGCGGCCATGGCCAGCCCGGCGGCCCTGGCGCTGATCACCCTGCTCTTCCCCGGCCGCAAGGAGCGCGCCAAGGCGCTCGGCGTCTGGGGCGCCATCGCCGGCGTGGGCGGCACGACCGGGGTGGTGATCTCCGGCGCGCTCACCGGGCTGGCGTCCTGGCGCTGGATCTTCCTGATCAATCTGCCGGTCGCCGTCCTGGCCCTGGTGCTCCTGCCGCGCCTCGTCGGCGAGAGCCGCACCGACCGCCCCACCCGGCTGGACGTCCCGGGCGCGCTCCTGGGCACCGGCGCCATCGTCTCCGTGGTCTACGCCCTGCTCCGGACCGAGAAGGCGGGCTGGAGCGACCTGTCGGTCCTGGCTCCGCTGCTGCTCGGCATCGCCCTGGGGGCCCTCTTCCTCGGGGTCGAGGCACGCACGGCGGATCCGCTCATCCCTCGGGCCTTCCTCTCCGTCAGGATCCGCGCGGTCTCCAACGCCGCGGGCCTGCTCTTCGCCGCCGTCTTCTTCTCCCTCTCCTTCCTGCTGATGCTGCATCTGCAGACGGTGCTGGGATACGGCCCGCTCAAGGCCGGCTTCGGCTACCTGCCCTACGGCGCGGGCATCCTCGCCGGCGTCTGGTGCTCCTCCCGCGCGGTGATCAGGCTCGGGCTGCGGTGGACCCTGGTGGCGGCGTTCCTGATCGGCGCGGGCGGACTCCTGCTGCTCTCCGGGGTGTCGCCGAACGACAGCTACGCGGCCGGCGTGCTGCCCGGCATGCTGGTGGTGAGCTTCGGCTCGGGCCTCGGCTTCCCCGCCCTCGCCATCGCCGGGGTCTCGGGCACCGACGAGCAGAACGCCGGCCTCGGCTCGGCGATCCTCAGCTCGGTACAGCAGATCGGCGGGGCCGTGGGTCTGGCCGTCCTGGTCTCCGTGGCCACCCGGCGCAGCGAGGCCCTGACCGATTCCGTCGGCCCGTCGCGCGCGGCGACGGAAGGGTTTTCGCTGACGCTCACCATCGCCGCCGGGGCGCTCGCTCTCGGCGCCGCGCTCATCGTCGTACTGCTCGCCAAGGACAGCGCCGCACAGCCGGAAACCCACACGCGGGAGCCATCACCGGAACCGGTGTAGTGGTGTGCGTCATCGATGACGAGGAGCCGGTGGCCCCGCCCCGGATAGCGATGGATCTCGCCGTCCGCCGAGGCAGCCTAATAACCGCTGAGGAGAAGCCCGTCCTCGACGAAATTCCAGACGTCGCTGTACGAATCCCACTTCTCGGGATTGGTCGATTCAACGCGATTATTGATCGCCTTTGCGTACTTCTTGGCGTCCTTGTACCGCTGCCCGTCCTTGCTCAGCACCTGCTCCTCACGCATGTGCTTCGACTGCTGCTCAGAGACCGTACGGACCTGTCGGCCGTAGGTGGCCGCGAAACCGGGGCGGGACCGGAGCCGGCTGTTGGCGTCGCCGCAGACACCGCCGAAGCTGCTGGTGTAGTTCACGTAGTGCAGGAGTCGCCAGAGTTCGAAGCAGGGGTGGGAGTAGGCGATCCTGACCCCCTCCTTGTCCGCGAGCTGCCTGGCCTCGCGGATGTTCAGGTGGTCGTCGCGATCGAAGATCACCCACACCTCGGGATAGTTCCAGTCCCCGGGCTTCAGCCCCGCGTCCTTCGCCTCGCGCTGGACCTTGCCCAGGGTGCGGACGGCGTCCTTGACCATGGCGTGCGGCTTGCGGTGCTTACCTACGGCGTTCTCGTTCTCGAAGTGGTGATCGACGCCCCGGCCAGGCGTGGCCTGCGTGCCCTTCTTCACGATGATGTCGATGTACTCGGGCTCGGTGACCTCGCCCTCCGTGAAGATGTACACCTGGCGGGCCCTGCTCGCGCGGCCCTTCGCTCCGCCCTTCCTGCGGGAAACGATGTCCCCTCCCCTTGGCCTAGCCATCAGACCTCTCCCGCCTCCATCTCTGCCAAGTCGTCCGTCCGCACCAGCCGCCGCCCGATCTGCCCCTCGGAGACCTTCGGCACCGCGCCGAAGGAGCCCGCCAGGTACGACGCCATCAGGTCTTCCTCGTCGGTGGGCTCCCAGTCCGCGACGGACGACAGCTCCGTCGCGCCCCGCTCGTCCTTCTCGGTGAGCCAGAGCTGGCCCGGCTCCAGGAGCCGGCCGCCGCCAGGGGTGCGCAGCAGGGAAGGGTCATGGCCGGTGAAGATCAGCTGCGCGCCCTTCGGGTTCACCCAGGGAGCCTGGAAGAGACGGATGACCTCGGCCGCGAAGCGCGGGTGGAGGCTGGCGTCCAGTTCGTCGATGAGGAGGACCGCGCCGCTGTCGAGGGCGAGCAGGAGCGGGCCGATCAACGCGAACCAGGAGCGGGTGCCCCAGGACTCGGCGGACCAGTCCAGCGCCGTACGCTCTCCGCCGCCCGCGTGGATCAGCCGCACCACCGGGCGGCCGGACGAGGTCTGCTCGACCTCCACCTCGGCGATGCCCAGGTCGGCGACGCGCAGCAGTTCCTCGGCCCGTCGCCGGAAGTCTTCGTTCCGGAGCAGGTTCACGGCCGTGTAGTCCTCGCGCTGGGTGCGCTCGGTCTCGGGCGTGACGTCCCAGAGGTTGTTCTTGAACCAGTCGAAGACCGGGGTGAGCTGTTCGTGCCCGTCATTGGCCGCACGGGTCAGGAGAAGGGCGTCCTGCCTGGTCGTGCGCGCCAGGCGGGTGCGGTCGTGGAGACGGTCGCCGGGGAAGTCGAAGGCCTTCTCGCGGCCGGCGTCCCGGTCGAACCACACCTGACGGCGGCCCTTGGGATAGGCGTAGAGCCATTCCGCCTCGATACGCCGAGCGCCGAGCTCGAACCCGTACGTCCAGCGGACGCCGTCGCCGAGGACGAAGTCCGCCTCGTACAGAGAGGTCTCCGCGGCTGCCTTCGGGTCGAGGGCGAACTCGTCCCGGGGGATGCCGTCGTAGGACGTCCAGTCGGCATAGGAGCGCATCACCGCGTGCTTCATGTTCTTCAGCGCGGCGATGACATTGGACTTGCCGGAGGCGTTGGCTCCGAAGACCCCGACGACGGTGTGCACCGGGAGCAGGCTGCCGTCGGAAAGGGCAAGCTCGCGCGCGGCGGCCTGCTCCCTCTCACTCCCCTCGGACGCCACGAACGACAGCTCCTGCTCGTCGCGCAGGGACCGGACGTTCGCCACCCGGAATCTCAGCAGCATCCTGGCTCCTTCATGGCGGACACATTAGTCACACCATCCAGCCCGCGTATGCGGGTGTGCGGCGGCGGACGACGCGTCGTGCCCGTCGCCCGCCGCCGCGGTGTCGCTCGCCCGTTCCCTACAGGAACGAGTTGATCTGGATCGTCTCGGTCCGGCCGGGGCCGACGCCGATCGCGGAGATCGGGGCGCCCGACATCTCCTCCAGCGCCTTCACGTACGCCTTCGCGTTCTTCGGCAGATCGTCGAAGGTCTGGGCCTTCGTGATGTCCTCGGACCAGCCCGGCAGGTTCTCGTAGATCGGCTTCGCGTGGTGGAAGTCGGTCTGGTTGTACGGGAGTTCCTCGACGCGCTTGCCGTCGATCTCGTACGCCACGCAGACCGGGATCTGCTCCCAGCCGGTGAGGACGTCCAGCTTGGTGAGGAAGAAGTCGGTCAGGCCGTTGACCCGGGTCGCGTACCGCGCGATCGGGGCGTCGAACCAGCCGCAGCGGCGGTCACGGCCGGTGGTGACACCGCGCTCGCCGCCGATGCGCCGCAGCGCCTCGCCGTCCGCGTCGTGCAGCTCCGTCGGGAACGGACCGGCCCCGACCCGCGTCGTATAGGCCTTGAGGATGCCGATGACCCGGCTGATCTTCGTCGGGCCCACGCCGGCGCCGGTGCAGGCGCCGCCCGCGGTCGGGTTCGACGAGGTGACGAAGGGATACGTGCCGTGGTCGACGTCGAGCAGGGTGCCCTGGCCGCCCTCGAAGAGGACGACCTTGCCCTCGTCGATGGCATCGTTCAAGATCAGGGTCGTGTCGGCGACGAACGGCTTGATCTGCTCCGCGTACTGGAGCATGTCCTCGACGACCTTGCCGGCCTCGATGGCCCGGCGGTTGAAGACCTTGGCCAGGAGCTGGTTCTTCTGCTCCAGGGCCGCCTCCACCTTCTGCACCAGGATCGACTCGTCGTAGAGGTCCTGGACGCGGATCCCCACCCGGTTGATCTTGTCGGCGTACGTCGGACCGATGCCCCGGCCCGTCGTGCCGATCTTGCGCTTCCCCAGGAAGCGCTCGGTCACCTTGTCGAGCGTGACGTTGTACGGAGTGATCAAATGAGCGTTGCCGCTGATCAGAAGCTTGGACGTGTCGACGCCTCGCTCGTTCAGACCGCTCAGCTCGGAGAGCAGGACCGCCGGGTCGACCACGACACCGTTCCCGATGACCGGGGTACAACCCGGCGACAGGATTCCGGAGGGGAGGAGATGCAGCGCGTACTTCTGGTCGCCTACGACGACCGTGTGACCGGCGTTGTTGCCGCCTTGGTAACGCACCACATAGTCCACGGATCCACCGAGGAGGTCGGTGGCCTTCCCCTTGCCCTCGTCACCCCACTGAGCACCGAGCAGCACAAGTGCGGGCACAGGCGTACACCCCTTCCGGGCGGGGCATGTCCAAGGTCAGGGGGCGTACGTCATCGTCGTACCTGCCGTACGACGATGTACGGCAGAACCTGAGCCGTCGAACCGGGTGCCCCGGAATAGACCAAGCCCCTGGCGCAATAGCGCAAGGGGCTCTTGCACCAAGATGCTACCCGAGGAAGGACCGAGGTGTCGGCTGCAGAGCCCCCCGGCGACGGCGACGACCAGCTCCTGGTGGTCATCGACCCGGTCGCCCGCCGGACCGACGGCGAATCCGTCCGTATCGCCAAGGACGTGCTGAGCGCCGGCGCGCACGCCAAGATCTGCCTTCCCGACACCCCCGAGGAGTTCGCGCGGGCCCTGTCCCGGCGGGGTTCGCGCAGGCCCGTGGTGGTCGGCGACGACCACGCGCTGCTGCGCGCGGTGGCCCAGCTCCACCGCGAACGGGAACTGGCCGACGGCGTCCTCTCCCTCATCCCCGTCGGCGCGGCGCACACCCTGGAGGTGGCCCACGCCCTCGGCGTCCCCCGGGGCGCGGTGGCGGCGGCGCGGACCGCGCTGGACGGCGCGGTGCGACGCCTGGACCTCCTGGTCGACGACAGCGACGGTGTCGTCCTCGGCCGGCTGCGCATCCCCGCCCCGGCGCCGCCCGCCCACGGGGGCCCGCCCACGGGCGTCACGGCCGTCTGGGACACCTGCCGCTCGCTGATGACGTCCCTGGTCCGCCCGGCCCCGGTCGCCGCCTCCACGTACGCGGGCACACACCGGCTGCGCATCGAGGCGGACGGGGTGCTGCTGAGCGACCTGGACACGCCGGTACGGGGCGTCCAGGTGACCTCCCAGGGCGGCGGGGGCCTGGCCGACGTCGTCGTCCGCACCGCCGCCGGCGAGGACGTCACGGCGGAGGCCAAGGCCGTCACGGTCTCCGGCGCGGACTTCCGCTACCGGGCGGACATACAGACCGGGGGGCCGGTGCGCACCCGGACCTGGACGGTCCGGGCGGGCGCCTGGGGGCTGATGCTGCCGGGCCCGGCGGGCGCGGACGAGGCGGCGGGCGCACGCTGGTAGAAGACGGCCCGAGACGTCCCGGAGGTGACCGTCATGACCAGGATCGCTGTCGGATGGCACATCGAGCTCGAATTCGAGGAGGACACCCATCGCACCCGCGCGGCGGCGCTCGTCCGCCTCTCCGACGGAACAGAGGTACGCGCCCACGGCTACGCCAGCCGCCATCCCTCGGACACCGACCAGCAGCGGGTCGGCGAGGAGATCGCGGGGGCCAGAGCGCTCAACGAACTGGCGATGAAACTGCTGACCAAGGCGCACGGCGAGATCGACGAGGCGTCGGGCAGGTCGTCGTACCCGCTGACGTGAATACCGGGGCCCGCAGACGGCGTGAGGCCCCGTTTCCAGCTCCTCCGGCCTTTGAGGAGCCGGGGGTCCGGGAGCGACGCCCCCGGAAGCGGAGACGGAACCGGGCCCGCACCCCGCCGCGTCCCCCCGGTCATGGAGACCCGGAAGGACACCCTCGACGCGCGGCGCGAAGCCCGCGCCGGGACCGTCGGCTGCCTGACCGCCGCGCTCGGCCCACTCGTGGGCCTCGCGGCCTGGTTGCCGTACGGCAGGAGAGCTCTGTCCGGCGGGTTCGAGGGTGAGACCAACCCGGTCGTCCTCTGGCTCGGACTGCCCGTCATGGTCCTCGGCGGGACCGCCGCCGCCTTGGCCGTCCTCGCCGTCGTACGGGGCCGGTGGCGGCCGGCGCTCGGGCTGCTGGCGACCGTCGCGGGACTCACCGCCCTCGGTCTCGGCCTCGACGTCCTGGCCCCTCCGCAGGCGCTGCGGGACTGCGGCTCGCCCTGCTGAGGCGACCCGCCCTGCTGAGGCGGCCCGCCTACACCTCCACCCGCAGCTCCTTCAGCCCCCGGATCACATACCCCGGCCGCCACTCCGGCTCGGCCGTCATCCGCAGCGCGGGCGCCTTGCGGAGCAGCTCCCCGAAGGAGGCGGCCAGCTCCAGCCGGGCCAGCGGGGCGCCCAGGCAGAAGTGGATGCCCGCGCCGAAGGCGATGTGCGGGTTGTCCTCCCGGGACAGGTCCAGCGTGTCCGGGCGCGCGAACCGCTCCGGGTCCCGGTTGGCCGAGCCGAACAGCAGCGCCACCTCCGCGCCCCGCCCGATCCGCTGGCCGCCGATCTCGATGTCGTCGAGCACCCAGCGCTCGAACATCTGCAACGGGGTGTCGTAGCGCAGGAGTTCCTCGATCGCGCCGGACAGCAGCGCGGGGGCGGCGCGCAGGGCGGCCAGCTGCTCCGGGTGGTGGAAGAGCGTGCGCCAGCCGTTCACGCCGGTGTTGACCGTCGCCTCGTGGCCCGCGTTCAGCAGGAGCACACAGGTCGAGATCATCTCCTGCTCGGTCAGTCGCTCGCCCTCGTCGTGGGCGGCGATGAGCGCCGAGATCAGGTCCTCGCCGGGATGCGCGCGCCGCTCGGCGATGAGCCCGCGCAGATACGCGGAGAAGTCGACGGAGGCGCGGACGGCGGCCTGGGCCGTCTCCTCCGTGGGGTTCAGTTCGAACATTCCGCAGATCGCCGCCGACCAGGGCCGCAGCAGGCCCCGGTCCGCCTCCGGAACCCCCAGCATCTCCGCGATCACGGCGACCGGCAGCGGCTCCGCGACCTCCGCGAGAAGATCGCCGCCGCCCTTCGCCACGAACGCGTCGACCAGCTCCGCCGCCAGCCGCCGTACGGTCGGGGCGAGGTTCTCGACCGTACGCGGGGTGAACGCCTGGGAGATCAGCCGCCGGATCCGGGGGTGGCTGGGGGCCTCAAGATCGAGGATGCCCTGCCCGTTGAGCGTGGTGAACGGCTCGTGCGCGGCGGGCGGCGGGGTGCGGCCGAACTCCTCGTGGCTGAAACGGTGCAGATACGTCCGGCCGAGGCGCCGGTCGCGCAGCAGGGCCGACACGTCGGAGTGGTGCGGGATCAGCCACTGCCCCGTCGGCTCGAACCAGTGCGCCCGGCCGGCGGCGCGCAGCGCGGTGTAGGCGGGGTAGGGATCGGCGACGAACGCGGGCGACCAGGGGTCGAAGGACACGTGCATGACCCGACGCTACCCGCGCCCGCCGCCACCGCAAGAGGTGTCCCCGCCCGGGTCTCCCCGGACCGCCCGCCGCCACCGCAAGAGGTGTCCCCGCCCGGGTCTCCCCGGACCGCCCGCCGCCACCGCAAAGGGGCGCTACCCCGGCGTGACCAGCCGCGCCTCGTACGCGAACACCGCCGCCTGGGTCCGGTCGCGCAGCCCCAGCTTCACCAGGATGCGGCTGACGTGCGTCTTGATCGTGGACTCGGCGACGATCAGGTGCGAGGCGATCTCCGCGTTGGAGAGCCCCTGCGCGATCAGGACGAGCACCTCCGTCTCGCGTTCGGTGAGATCGCCTATCCGGGCCAGGGCGGGCGCGCGCGGGGCCTCCGCGAGCTTGGAGAACTCGTTGATCAGCCGCCGGGTCACCGTCGGGGCGAGCAGCGCCTCGCCCGAGGCCACCACCCGTACCCCGTCGGCGAGCTGCCGGGCGGAGGCGTCCTTGAGGAGGAAGCCCGAGGCCCCGGCCCGCAGCGCCTGGTAGACGTACTCGTCGAGGTCGAAGGTGGTCAGCACCAGCACCTTCGCGTCGGCGTCCCGCGCGACGATCTCGCGGGTCGCCTCGATGCCGTTCATCTCCGGCATGCGGATGTCCATCAGGACCACGTCCGGGCGCAGGGCGGTGACCTGGGCGAGGGCCTGACGCCCGTCGACCGCCTCGCCCACGACGGTGATCCCCGGCATCGCGTTGAGCAGGACCGAGAAGCCCTCCCGGACCATCATCTGGTCGTCGACGATCAGGACCCGGATGTCGGTGTCGCTCATGCGCCGCCGCCCCGTTCGAGGACGACCGTGTCCGCGTCGCCCGTCGTGGCCGCCGCGCCGCCGGCCGTCTCCCGCGCCTCCGGCTCGTCCGCCGGTGGTACGGGGAGGAACACGGCGATCTCGTACCCGCCGTCCTCGGTCGCCCCGGCCGTCATCCCGCCGTTCAGCATCGCGACCCGCTCCCGCATCCCGGTGATCCCGTGCCCGGCCCCCGGCGAGGGCTTGACCGGGCCGCGCGGGGGTCCGTTGACCACGCGCAGCCCGAGTCCGCCGAGGACGTAGCCGAGCTCGACCCGGGCGGAGGCGCCCGGCGCGTGCCGCAGGCTGTTGCTCAGGGCCTCCTGGACGATCCGGTACGCCGACAGCTCGACGCCCTGCGGCAGCTCGCGGACGGCCCCGGTGATCACCTTCTCCGTCTCCAGGCCCGTCTCGCGGACGTTGTCCAGGAGCCCGTCGAGCGCGGCGAGGGTGGGCTGCGGGGCGTTCGGGGCCTCGTAGTCCTCCGCCCGGACGACCCCGAGGACGCGGCGCAGCTCGGTGAGGGCGGCCACGGCGTTCTCCCGGATGGTGACGAAGGCCTGCTCCAGCTCGGGCGGCGGGTTCTCGACCCGGTAGGGGGCGGCCTCGGCCTGGATCGCGACGACCGACATGTGGTGGGCCACCACGTCGTGCAGCTCCCGGGCGATGGTGGTGCGCTCCTCCAGCAGGGTGCGCCGGTCGCGCTCGACGGCGGTGACGGTGCGCTGCACCGTGACCTCGCGCTCGGCGTCGCGCCGGATCTGGACCACGGCGACGATGAGCAGCGCGAAGGCGGACAGCGTCACCACGGGCGCGGTGATCGACGGGTCGCCGCCCTCCAGAAACACCCCGAACAGCAGGGTCAGCAGCCACATCCAGGCGGCCGTACGGGGCCGGGTCCGGGCGGCGACGACCACCAGGACCACGATCTGGGCCATGAACGCACTCGGTCCCCACAGCCCCTCGCTGCCCAGCACGGCGCAGAAGACGGTCGCCAGGATCGAGGCCCAGAACGCGGCGACCGGCCGCACGAGGGTCATCGCGACCGGGATCGCGGGCACCAGGCCCATCAGCAGGCGGAACTCCCACTCGCTGAACCCGGCCATCATCACGAGGAAGGCGGCGAACAGCACCAGGGCGTGCGGGGCCCACACGACGAACCCGCGCACCCCCTCGGGCAGCCGCCGGACGATCCGTCCGTCGGGGTTGAGCGGGGGCAGGGGGCGGTAGGCGAACACCTGGCGCAGGAGGTCGTTCCGCAGGCCGTCCATCGCCCCTGCGGCCGCCCGGAACTCCGGGCTACTGGTTTTTGTCTGGGTCTCGGTCACGCTTCCACGGTAGGCGGCGGCGGACGGCGGGTCGTCAGCATCGCTACGGATTCCGGGGCGTCCATCTCAAGGACTACCCGCCTCCGCCGTACCGCGTCAGGGGCCAAAAACCCCTGGTGGCAGCCTTCAGGCCGCCGCGCGGAAGTGGGTCGCGTGCTCCTGGGCCCACTGCGCGAAGGTCCGTGCGGGCCGCCCGGTGACCTTCTCCACCGTGTCGGTCACGGTCCGGCCCTCCGGCGGGGTGTCCCGGTAGACGTCGATCAGGAACGCGATCACGTCCTCCGGCATGCCCTGGCCCCGCCAGTTCTCCAGCGCCTGCTCCTCGGTCAGCTCGACCAGCTCGACGGCCGCTCCCCGCGCCGCCGCGACGATCGCCGTCCTGTCGCCGACGGTCAGCGCCTGCGGGCCGGTGATCAGGTACTCCTTACCGCCGTGGCCGTCCTCGGTGAGGGCGGTCGCCGCCACCGCCCCGATGTCCGCCTCGTGGACCATCGCGCTCAGCCTGCCGACGAAGGGCTCGCGCACCACGCCCTCACTCCTGATGCCGGGCGCCCACTCCAGGGCGTTCGCCATGAACTCCACCGGCATCACGACGGTCCAGGCGAAGTCACTCGCGCGCACCGCCGTCTCCATCAAGGTGGCCTCGCCGCCGTGCAGCACGGTCACCCGGCGCACGCCGGCCTTCCGGGCCAGGGCGAGGATCTCCTCACCGGTCTCCAGCGGGGCGAAGTACTCGCCGCCGAAGGTGATGAGGTGCAGCCCGCTCACCCCGTCCAGCGCGGGGCCCAGCGACGCCGGGTCGGTGAGGTCGCCGAGGACGACGTCGACCCCGTCCGGGAACTCCGCCCGCGCCGGGTCGCGGGTCAGGGCCCGGACGTGCTCGCCGCGCTCCAGCAGCTGCTCGACCACGCGGCGGCCGACCGTTCCCGTGGCTCCGGTCACCAGGATCGTCATGAGGTCTCCTTCGTCGGTTCCGACTCCGTCTGAGCGGCAACAGGACCAACGTAGAGACCCTTGCGGACACCTTCCGTCCGCAACTGCGCCCGCCCGGCTGACCGGCCCGGCTGACCGCCCGCCGCACGACCGCCCGCCCGCCGCACGACCGCCCGCCCGCCGCACGACCGACTCCGGACGACCGACTCCGGACGACCGCCCGCCGGACAACCGACTCCGGACGACCGCCCGCCGGACAACCGGCCCCGGGCCACCGGCTCACCAGGCGAGCTGGGTGATCTCCTCGGCCACGACGGCGCAGGCGTCGGCGGCCGGATCGATCAGCGGGAAGTGCCCGACGCCACCGAGCAGCGTCAGCCCCACCATCTCGCCGGACCTGGCCGCCGCGTCGACGTACGCCTCGGAGACGGCCTGCGGGACGACGATGTCCTCGACGCCCTGAACGATCGCGGTGGCGATCCCGGTCGGCAGCAGCACCCCGGGGTCCGCGTGCGCCGCCCGCTCCTCGACGTCGGTTCCGCTGCCCAGGAGTTGAGCGACCGCACCACCGCACACCCCCAGCTCGGCCGCCACCTCGAAGTCCGCGATCGGGGCCAGGGCGACGACCCCGCGCAGCGGCGGCGGGGCGGGCAGTCGCCACGGCGACCCCTCGGGCAGGACGTGCCGCGCCGCCGCCCACAGGGCGAGGTGCCCGCCCGCCGAGTGCCCGGTGACCACGATCCGCCGCACATCGGCCCCGGGCAGCTCGCGGGCGGCCAGCACCGGCATCGCGTCCATCGCCGCGGCCACGTCGTCGAAGGTCTCCGGCCAGCGCCCCGCGACGGGGTCGGCTCCGCCCGGCCGGGCGTTCTCCCCGCCGCCGCGCTGCTGCGGGATGTCGTCGCCGCCGCGCCGGTACTCCACGCTCGCCACCGCGAAGCCCCGGCGGGCCAGGAAGTCCGCGAGCGGGGAGACATGGGCCCGGTCGTACGGGGTCCGCCAGGCGCCGCCGTGCAGGAGGACGACGAGCGGGGCGCCGGTGCGGCCGTCGCGCGGCGCGTAGAAGTCGATGACCTGGTCGGGGTGGTCCCCGTAGGCGGCGGACCGGTCGGGCGCGACCGCCGGATGCGCGAACGCCGACTCCGTCTCGGCGACGTCCCGATCACGCGCGGCAGAATCCGACATGCTGCTCAACCGTCCTATGCCTGTGGCCTGTGCCTGTGCTCTTGCCCAACTGGGTTGACCTGCGGGGACGGTACCAGCACTCGGCACCGTCCCCGCCCGGTCGAACAGAGCGTGACGACCCGTCAGCCGACGGTATCGCCGGCGAGCACCTCGGCGAGCGTCCGCGCCGCCCGTTCCGCGTCGGCGAATCCCACGTACAGCGGGGTGAAGCCGAACCGCAGCACGTCCGGCCGCCGCAGATCGCCGACGACGCCCCGCTCGATCAGCCGGCGCATCACGGGCTCCGCCCCGTCGCAGCGCAGGGCGACCTGGCTGCCGCGTTCGGCGTGCGCGGCCGGGGTGACGGAGGTGACCCGGCCCGCGGGGGCGTACGCCTCGACGCACTCCAGGAAGAAGTCCGTCAGGGCGAGGGACTTGGCCCGCACCACGTCGACGGACACCCCGTCCCACACATCCAGCGCCGCCTCCAGCGTCAGCATGGAGACGATGTCGGGGGTGCCGACCCGGCCCCGTACACAACCGTCCGCCGGGGCGTAGTCGGGGGTCATGCCGAACGGGTCGGCGTGCGAGTTCCAGCCCGGCAGCGGCGAGTCGAAGGCGGCCTGGTGGCGCTCGGCGACGTACAGATAGGCGGGCGAACCGGGGCCGCCGTTCAGGTACTTGTAGGTGCAGCCGACCGCCAGGTCCACCCCGTGCTCGTCCAGACCGACGGGCAGCGCGCCGGCGCTGTGGCAGAGGTCCCACACCACGACCGCCCCCGCCGCGTGCACGGCGGCCGTCAGTCCGGGCAGGTCGTGCAGCCGGCCGGAGCGGTAGTCGACGTGGTTGAGCAGCACGGCGGCGGTACGCGGACCGAGGGCGGCCGGCACGTCGGCGGGCGCGACGGGCACGATCCGGTGGCCGGTGAGCCGGGCGGCGGCGGAGGCGATGTACCCGTCCGTGGGAAAGGTCGTGGCGTCAACCAGGATCTCGTCGCGTCCCTCCCCCGCGAGCCGGCCCGCGGCGACGACGGCCTTGAAGATATTCACGCTGGTCGAGTCACCGACGACGATCTGCCCGGCGGCGGCGCCGACGAGCGGGGCGATCCGGTCGCCGATCCGCTCGGGCGCGGTCCACCAGCCGCTCTCGTCCCAGGACCGGATGCGCAGCTCGCCCCACTGGCGGGTGAGGACGTCCTGCACCCGGGCGGGTACGTGGACGGGCAGCGCGCCCAGCGAGTTGCCGTCGAGGTAGACGCCGTCGTCGAGCGCGAAGAGCCCCCGCCGCGCGGCGAGCGGATCGGCGGCGTCGAGGATGAGCGCACGCTCCCGAAGGTCCGCGCGCGGGGTGGTGCGGGTGGTCTCAGACATGGCTGCGCGCCGTCCACAGCTCGGGGAACACGTTCTTCGTGGCGCGCTTCTCCAGCCACGCCACCCCGGCGGAACCGCCGGTGCCGGTCTTGGAGCCCATCGCGCGCCGGGTGGCGACGAGGTGGTCGTTGCGCCAGCGCCAGACGAGCTCGCCGACGTCGGTGAGCAGCTCGCCGAGGCGCACCAGCTCGTCGTTCTGGTCGTCGGAAGCGTAGATCCGGGCCCACACGGCCTCGACCTCGGGCGACGGCTCGTACCGCCGGGTCAGGTCGCGGCCGGTGACCGCCTCGGGGATGGCATAGCCACGCCGGGCCAGCAGGGCGAGCGTCTCGTCGTACAGGCTGGGCTCCCCGAGCGCCTTCTCCAGCTCGGCGTACACGCGGGGCGCGCCCCGGTGCGGCACCAGCATGGAGGCGGACTTGTCGCCGAGCAGGAACTCCATCCGCCGGTACATCGCGGACTGGAACCCGGAGCCCTCGCCGAGGGATCCCCGGTAGGAGTTGAACTGGGCGGGGGTGAGTCCGGCCAGCGGCCGCCAGGACTCGTTGAGCGCCTCCAGCTCGCGCAGGGAACGCTTCAGGGCATCGCGCGCGACGGGTATGCGGTCCTCGCGCAGAGCGCGGGTCGCGGTCTCCCACTCATGGACGATGACCGTGAACCACAGCTCCATGACCTGGGTGGTGACCAGGAAGACCATCTCGCCGGGATCGTCCGAACGCAGGTGCTGGAGATGGGTCAGGACATCCGCCCGGACATAGTCCTCGTACGGAGTCGTTCCCGCGAAGTCCAGGTGCGGGGTGTCCGCACCGGTGGCTTCGGGGCCGGGGTGATTCGTCGACATTTCTGTCTCCTCGACACGAGCTTCCGGGTAGCGGTCCGCCCCTTCCGTGAGGTGATGGAGCTCCGGTCCCCTGCTCGCATACTAAGCCGGACCCGCGCCACGTGGGCGGCGGGCCCGGCTCGGGAGCATATGCCCGGGGTCAGCTCAGAATGTCGGCCGCGGTCGGCGAGGAGTCCCGCAGGAACGTCGAGCAGCGCTCGTGCTCCTCGGTCTCGCCGATCGAGCCGGCGGCCCGCGCCAGGGCGTGCAGGGCGCGCAGGAAGCCGCGGTTCGGCTCGTGCTCGAACGGGACGGGGCCGTGGCCCTTCCAGCCGGCCCGGCGCAGGGAGTCGAGGCCGCGGTGGTAGCCGGTACGGGCGTACGCGTACGACTCGACGACCCGGCCGCCCTCGAACGCCTCGTCGGCGAGCTGCGCCCAGGCGAGCGAGGAGGTGGGGTACTTCGCGGCGACCTCGGTGGGCGGGGTGCCGGCGGCGAGCAGCTCGCGCGGCTCGGGGTCGTCGGGGAGGTGGGTCGCGGCGGGGCCGCCGAGCAGGTTCTCGTGGATGGACATGGCTCAAGTGTGCCTCCCGCGACGGCCCGGCGGCACCGCGCGCCCCGTCCCCGTGGCCCAGCGCGTTCGCACGGGCTTCGGACCCCTCTCCGGGGTGAGGGGTCACCGCTCGGCGTCGGACACCCCCTGGGGCTCCAGCGGCGGGGCGGCGACCGGGCAGTGCACCGCGCACGCGGGCCGCTCGCTCCGGACCGCGGTGGCGGCCGGGGCGCGCACCGTCCACCAGGCGATGGCCGCGCCGGCCACCAGCAGCCCGGCGCACATCGGCATCGCCCGACGGAAGGTCGCGGCGAACTCGCCCGCGTCCCGGTACGCCTCGGGCCCCATCCCGGCGAGCAGCGGAAGGGCGGCCACCGCGATGAGCCCCGCGGCCCGCGCGGCGGCGTTGTTGATGCCGCTGGCCAGCCCCGCCCGCCCGGCGTCCACGGCGGCCAGGACGGTCGCGGTGAGCGGCGCGACGACCACGACGAGCCCGACGCCGAGCACCGACACGGCGGGCAGCACCTCGCTGACGTACGAACCGACGGACGGGGTGCCGGGCCCCACCCGCAGCATCAGGAGCATCCCGGCGGCGGCCAGCAGCGGCCCCACCGTGAGCGGGATACGCGGCCCGATCCGTCGCCCCAGCTCCCCCGACCGGGCGGAGAACAGCAGCATCAGGACCGTGGTCGGCAGCAGTGCGGTACCGGCCCCCAGAGCCGAGTACCCGGCGACGACCTGGAGCTGGATCGCGGAGAGGAAGAAGAAGCCGCCGAGGGCCGCGTAGACGCAGAAGGTCACCACGTTGACCGAGGTGAACAGGCGGGAGCGGAAGATCGACGGCGGCAGCATGGGGTCCGCCCGCCGGCGCTCCACCGCCACGAACGCGGCCCCCAGCAGCAGGCCGCCGAGGGCCGACCCGATCACCACCGGCGACGCGCCCTGCTCAGGGGCCTCGATCAGGGCGTACGTCACCCCGGCGAGGGCCAGCGCCCCGAGGGCGGCCCCCAGCACGTCGAACCGGCCGTGCGCCGCCGGATCCCGCGACTCCGGTACGTGCCGGAGCGCGACGGGCACGCAGATCGCGGCGAGCGGCAGATTGAGCAGGAACACCCACCGCCACCCGGGCCCGTCGACGAGCCACCCGCCCACGAAGGGCCCCACGGCCGCCCCGACCCCGCCGAACCCGGACCAGAGCCCCACGGCCCGGGCCCGGTCGTCCGGATGGAAACTCGCCTGGATGATCGCCAGCGACCCCGGCGCGAGCAGCGCCCCGCCGACGCCCTGAAGGGCCCGCGCGGCGATGAGGACCCCCGCGTTCGGCGCGATCCCGCAGAGCAGCGAGGCTCCCGCGAACCACACCACGCCCACCACGAACACCCGCCGCCGCCCGTACCGGTCCCCGAGCGCCCCGCCGAGGAGGATCAGCCCGGCGAGCGTGAGCATGTACGCGCTGACGGTCCACTGGAGCGCGGCCAGGTCGGTGCCGAGATCCTCGCCGATGCGGGGCAGGGCCACGTTGATGACCGTGGAGTCCAGCATCGCCATGCTGGATCCGAGCACGGTGGTCAGGACGACCCACCGCCCGGCGGAGGAGGCGACCCGGATCTCTCCGGGCACGGGGGCAGCAGCCATGGGAGCAGCATCCCGTCTGACCCCGCCCCCTGCCACCGGGGCCGGGGCCTGGACCGGGCCGGGGCCTGGACCGGATCCCTACGCCTGCCCGCTATCCCGCGGCCCGGGGGAGCCGCACCACCGCTGTCCCACCGTCGAGATCGACGCGGGTCCGGTGGGGCGGCGCCCCGTCCTCCTCATCGTCCCGCAGGAGCAGGGCGGACTGCCGCTCCTTCAGCTCGCTCTGCTTGCCCGGCGAGAAGGTCGCGTGGAGCTGCTCGAACCCGGTCGCCGATATCTGCCCCTGCCGGGCACTGTTCCGCCACGGCAACAGCCCGGCACGCCCGGCGCGCAGCAGAAGCTGATCGAGGAAGGCGAGGGCGGTCAGCAGGATAACCAACCCGGGCAACGTCAGAAACACGAGAAAGGCCATGCGGCTCAGTGTGCCCGCTTCTGGGCCGCAAAGGCAGGGGCCCACATCTCCAGCCCCTCCGGCTTCTCCAGTCCTTCCCACATCTCCAGCCGCTCCGGCTTCTCCAGCCTCTCCGGCGTTTGAGGAGCGGGGGCGCGGGGGCAGAGCCCTCGCAACGGGGGCGCGGGGGCAGAGCCCCCGGAACCACCGCTACCGCACGGCCCCCACCGCCCGCACCAACGCCGAAACCCCCCGCACCGCCTTCTCCCGGGAACACCCCACGTTCAGCCGGACGAACCCGGGCGCCCCGTAAACGGAACCCCCCATGATCGCCACTCCTTCGCGCTCCACCAGCACCCGCTGCAACGCCTCGTCGTCCACCCCCAACGGCCGCAGGTCGATCCAGGCCAGGTAACCGGCCTGCGGCGGCGCCCACCCCAGCTCGGGGAAGGCCTCGCCCAGCCGCTCCGCGACGCACCCCAGGTTCCCCGCCACATACGCCCGTACCGCGTCCAGCCACGACGCTCCCTCCCGGTACGCCGCGATGTGCGCGGTCAGCGACAGCACGGCCGGCGACGCCAGCCCCTCCCCCGTCTCCATCCGGCGCAGGTACTCCGCCCGGTCGGCCGGATCGCCGATCAGCCCGTACGAACCGGTCAGCGCCGGAAAGTTGAACGCCTTCGACCCGGAGGAGATGAGCGCCCAGCGCCCGGCGCCCGCCACCCGCGTCCACGGCACATGGACGCGCCCCGCCTCCCCCTCGTGCACGAAGTCGGCGTGGATCTCGTCGCTGATCACGGCGACCCCGTGCCGCTCCGCGAGCTCCGCCGTCCGGGCCAGCTCGCGGGGCGTCCACACCCGCCCGGTGGGGTTGTGGGGCGAGCACAGCACCAGGACCTTCGCGTCGGGCCGGGACAGCTCGCGCTCCAGCGCCTCCTCGTCCCCCACCGGCACCCCCCGCAGCTCGCGCCCGAGCCCGGTGATCGCCTTGCGGAAGCCGTCGTAGGTGGGGGTGTGGACGACGACACCGTCCCCCTCCCCCGTCCACATCCGAAGCAGCTGGGAGAGCTGGTTGAGCACGGACGGGCCGTAGACCAGCTGCCCGGTGTCGATCGTGGTGCCGTGCCGGGTCGCGTACCAGTGGGCTATCGCCGAGCGGAACTCGTCCTGCTGCCAGGTGGTGTAGCCGAACACCCCGTGCTCCAGGCGGGCCCGGAGCGCGGCCAGCACCTCGGGGGCCGTGGCGAAGTCCATGTCGGAGATGGTGAACGGCAGCAGCCCGTCGACCCCGAACCGGTCCGCGACCCCGTCCCACTGGACACACCAGGTGCCCCGGCGGTCGACAACGGTGTCGAAATCGTACGTCGCACCCACAGCGGGGCCTCTTCTCTCTCCTGGTACGGCAACGGGCCCGGCCCCCTGAAGGAGGACCGGGCCCGACACCGTACGTCCGTGCGGACGGGTGACTACTTCAGCTTCGTACCCGTGGAGCGCAGGTGCCCGCACGCCTCGGTGACGCGCTTGGCCATGCCCGCCTCGGCGGCCTTGCCCCAGGTACGGGGGTCGTAGGTCTTCTTGTCGCCGACCTCGCCGTCGACCTTCAGGACACCGGCGTAGTTGCGGAACACGTGGTCCACGACCGGACGGGTGAAGGCGTACTGGGTGTCGGTGTCGAGGTTCATCTTCACGACGCCGTTCTCCAGCGCGGTGGCGATCTCCTCGGCGGTGGAGCCCGATCCGCCGTGGAAGACGAAGTCGAACGGCTGGCTGCCGGCCGGCTTGCCGTACTTCTCGGAGACGCCGGACTGCAGGTCCTTCAGCAGCTCGGGACGGAGCACGACGTTGCCCGGCTTGTAGACGCCGTGGACGTTGCCGAAGGAGGCGGCCAGCAGGTAGCGGCCCTTCTCGCCCAGGCCGAGCGCCTCGGCGGTGCGCAGCGCGTCGTCGACGGTCGTGTACAGCTCGTCGTTGATCTCGTGCGTGACGCCGTCCTCCTCACCGCCGGTCGGGGTGATCTCGACCTCGAGGATGATCTTGGCGGCGGCGGCCCTGGCCAGCAGCTCCTGGCCGATGGCCAGGTTGTCGGCGAGGGTCTCGGCGGATCCGTCCCACATGTGGGACTGGAACAGCGGGTTCAGACCCTTGGCGACGCGCTCCGCGGAGACGTCGAGCAGCGGACGTACGTAACCGTCCAGCTTGTCCTTGGGGCAGTGGTCGGTGTGCAGCGCGATGGTGACGTCGTACTTCGCGGCGACGATGTGCGCGAACTCGGCCAGGGCGACCGCACCCGTGACCATGTCCTTGTTGTACTGGCCGCCCAGGAACTCCGCACCACCGGTGGAGATCTGGACGATGCCGTCGCTCTCGGCCTCCGCGAAGCCGCGCAGGGCCGCGTGCAGGGTCTGCGTCGAGGTGACGTTGATGGCCGGGTAGGCGAACTTGCCCGCCTTTGCCCGGTCGAGCATCTCGGCGTACGCCTCGGGGGTTGCGATGGGCATCTGACCGCTCCTTGGGATGTGCGGGTGTGCAGGCTTTGAGTCCCTGACCTGGGGGCGACGTCATCGTCGCCCCCATCTTCCCAGATGCGCCATCCGGCTCCACTCGGCGGACCCTGTTTCACGTGAAACCGTCCGCCCCGGGCTCAGCCCAGGTCGAGGTCGGCCACCGAGTAGACATGGACATACGGCAGACCGGCCTCGGCGATGGCCGGGGCGGCTCCGCGCTCGACGATCACGGCGACGGCGACGACCTCGCCGCCCGCCTCACGCACCGCCTCGACGGCGGTCAGCGGAGAACCACCCGTCGTCGAGGTGTCCTCGACGACCAGGCAGCGGCGGCCCTTCACCTCCGCGCCCTCGATCCGGCGCTGCATGCCGTGCGCCTTCTGCGCCTTGCGGACGACGAACGCGTCCAGGCTCTCACCGCGGGCGGCGGAGGCGTGCAGCATCGAGGTGGCGACCGGGTCGGCGCCCAGGGTCAGCCCGCCGACGCAGTCGTAGTCCAGCTCGGCGGTGGCGTCGAGCATGACCTGGCCGACCAGCGGCGCGGCCTTGCCGTCCAGCGTGATCCGGCGCAGGTCGATGTACCAGTCGGCTTCCAGACCCGAGGAGAGGGTCACCTTGCCGTGCACCACGGCCTTGTCCTTGATCTGCTGGAGCAGGTCAGCGCGTACGTCAGTCATGTCCACGAGGGTAAGCGGTGCGGGCCGGCCCTACGGCCGGGGACCGGCCGGCCGCGTCCAGCTCCAGGTCGTCGTGATCTCCAGCGGATCGATCAGGGTCACCAGCCGGGGCGCGGTGTTCAGCCCGTTCGGCGGCCCGGATTGCGGCTCCACGCAGACGGCCTCGTCCTCCTCGTCGTAGACGACCACCCACTCGCCGCGGCTCTTCACCGCCAGCTCCAGCCGCTCCGGCCAGGTGAGCTTCACGTCCACGCCGTCGGGCATGCCGAAGCAGTCGTCCCACGGGCCGGGCAGGGGGTCGATGCGACGGCCGGTGGGCAGATGGTCCGCGCCGCGCTCCTCCTGCCAGTCGGCGTCGAAGGACAGCACGGCGTCCACGCCGTCGATGGTGCGGTGGAACCACGGGTGCCAGCCGGCCTGGGCCGGGAAGGAGTTGCCGTGCGTCTCGACGGCGAGACCCAGCGTCAGCGAGTCCCCGGTCAGCTCGAAGGTCTGTGTCACCCGGCCCGGGTACGGCCAGGGCTCGGCGAGGTCGTAGTAGAAGGCCGCCCGGCCCTCGGCCGCGTCGGCGGCCGTGTGGGCGGTGTGCCAGGAGGTGTCCCGGCCGGTGCCGTGGATGGCGTGCGGCGGGGAGTTCAGCGGCAACCGGTGCAGCTCGTCGCCGTTGCGGAACTCCCCGTTCCCGGTGCGCCCGCACCAGGGCACCATCGGGAAGCAGCCGTACCGCTCGCCCTGGCGGAGCAGTTCGACGCCCCCGATGCGCAGGCTGCCGATCCGGCAGCCGTGCACGGGTTCGACGGTCAACTCGGCGTCGCCGACGGCCAGCCTGACGTTCTCTTCGCTCCTGCTCACCCGACGACCCTACTGGCCCGCCACCGCCCGCGGCGCCCGTCGCCTCCGGCACCCACCACCTCGGGTGCCCCTCACCCCCGGGCGCCCCTCACCTCCGGGTGCCCCTTACCTCCGGCGGCGCAACGCCCGGCTCAGCACCACGGCGGAGGCGAGCGCGAGGGCGGCGGCGGGGGCGACCCACCGCAGGGTGGTGCTCGCACCGCCCGCCTCCGGAGAGGGCAGAGGGGCATAGCGGCCCCGCGGAGGCGCGTGGTCGACCTCCTCGGCGCTGCGCCCGATCATGGTGCGGCGGGCGTGCGCGGCCTCGGCGGGCGGTTCGTCCGGGACGGTGAACTCCACACCGGCGACGGGGTCGAGCGAGGGCGGCGGCACGGGCGAGTCGAACACGGACCCGGACTCCGCCGCACCGGAGTCGTCGGCCTCGGCCCCCGCCTCCGAGCCGGCATCAGGCCCGGCCTCCGCCTCCGACCCGGCCTCCGCCTTGGCCCCGGCACCGGCACCGGCACCGGCACCATCGGCCGGGTCCTCGTCGCCCTCAAGCCCCTCGGCGACCACCGCCCCGTCCCCGTCCCCGCTGTCGCTCTCCACGTCGGCGCCCTCGCCCTCGCCCACACCCTCGTCCCGAACCGCCAGCGACTCCGTCACCAACTGCTGGGTGAAACGGTCCAGGAGCCGGTGGGCAGCCGCGAGCGCCGCGCCCTCCTCCAGCTCGACCAGCCGCCCGTCCCCGCTCGCGGTGCCGCTGTAGGCGAGCGACGTCCCGCCGTCCGCCTCCGTGAGGCCGATGGTCAGGGCCAGCTCGACCGCGCCGGCCCCCCGGGCCTCGACGCCCCGCCCGGTCACCGAGAAGCGCTGCCCGCCCGAACCGCCGGGGACCTCCGGGCCGGTGAGCCGCAGCTCACCCCGGTAGGTGATGGTGTGGCCGCCCGCCCGCAGCTTCAGCCGGCCCGCCAGGGGCGACGCCGACGCGTCGGCGTCCTGCTGGAGGCCGGGGACACAGCGGGCGACCCGGGCGGGATCGCGCAGCGTGCGCAGCAGGGTCGGGACGGGAACCGGAACGAACACCTCATGCTCCATGGCAACCGAGCCTAATCGGCCCCGGCCCGGACGTCAGCGCTTCCGCCCGCCGAAAGCCCGGCCGCTCGCCGGGAGGGCGCCCGACCGCGCCACCGACCACTCCCCCGACCGCGCCCCGGGCAGGCTCACGCCTTCTCCCGGTACCGAGGATGGATCAGCGTCGACGGGATCAGCCCCGGCAGCCGGGCGTCGTCCGCCGCCCGCGCCCCCGCCCTCAGCTCCCGGCCGGTCAGCGACCGCGGGACGGGCCCGTCGGCGGCCAGCGCGGGCCCCGGAGCCACGCCCGGTCCGGCGAGGAGGAAGCCCCAGTCCTCCCGCTCCCGGCCCTCGCCGCCGCCCCGGGCCGGGGCGTACCGGCCGGTGACGCGGTACGGGCGGGTCGCGAGGCCGCCCGCCCGTATCGAGGCCTCCACCGTCCAGAAGGTCTGCGGCCGGGCCCCCAGCGGCCCGGCGTGCACCAGGAGCCGCCCGCCCGGTGCCAGGGCCTTTGCGACCAGCCCGTAGAACTCGGCGGAGTACAGCTTCGTACTGGCCGTGATGCCCGGGTCCGGAAGGTCGGAGATCACCACGTCGTAGCGCCCCCGGTCGGCCCGGAGCCAGGTGAACGCGTCCGCCCCGGCCACCGAGACGCGGGCGTCGCGAAAGGCGTGGTCGTTCAGCTCGGAGAGAGCGGGGTCCGTGCGGGCCAGTCGGGTGACAGCGGGATCCACCTCGACAACGGTGACCGAGCGGACGTCCCGGTAGCGCAGCACCTCGCGTGCGGCGAGTCCGTCGCCGCCGCCCAGGATGAGCACGCGGGCGCGGGACCCGTTCATCGCGGGGTGCACCAGCGCCTCGTGGTAGCGGTACTCGTCGCGGGCGCTGACCCGCAGCCGGCCGTCCAGATAGAGGTCGAGGGAATCGCGGTCCGCGCCGGTCAGGACGACCTCCTGCACCCCGGTCTGCACGGCGACCCGCACCCGGTCCCCGTACACCGCCCGCCGCGCCGCCCTCTCGAAGTCGTCGACCAGCACCGTGGCCGTGGCCAGGACCGCGATCACCGAACCGTTGGCCAGAACGAGGAGCCACCGGGAACGGGAGGTGAGATCGCGCCGGAACACCCACAGGACGAGCGCGCCGCCCGCCGCCGCGTTGACCGCGCCGGTGAACAGCGCACCGGTCAACTGCCCCAGCACCGGCAGCAGCAGGAACGGGAACGCGAGCCCGCCGACCAGCGCGCCCACGTAGTCGGCGGCGAAGAGGTCGGCGACGGCCCCGCCCGCGTCCTGCCGGTCGACGCGCTGGATCAGCGTCATCAGCAGCGGGATCTCCGCGCCGATCAGCACCCCGATCGCCAGCGAGAACCCGACCAGCGCGTACTGCGAGTCGCCGAGCCAGACGAACGAGGCGTAGAGCACCGACGCCGAGGAGCCGCCGATCAACGCGAGGGCCGCCTCGACCATCCCGAAACCGACGGCGGCACGGCAGCGCAAACGTTTCGCGAGAAGGGAGCCGATGCCCATCGCGAACACCATCACGGAGAGCACGACGGAGGCCTGGGTGACCGAATCGCCGATCAGGTAGGAGGCGAGCGCGACCAGTTCGAGCTCGTAGACGAGACCGCAGGCGGCGCAGACGAAGACCGCGGCCAGCACGAGGAACCGGCCGGTCCTCGGCCGTACGGGAAGCCGCGCCGCGCCCCCTCGCAGCGACATCTGCTGGTCGATCATGAAGCGAACGCTACGTCACTGCACCATCGCGGCCTGTCACCCACACGGGTGTAAGTGCCCCTGCCGGTCGGGCCGGTCAGGCCACGGGCGCGGGAATGCGCACCCCCACCCTGGTCCGGGTCACCACCAACTGACCCTCCTGCGGGTACGCGTGCCAGGTGCGCCACCGCACCTGGCCCTCGGTGCGCTGGGCGAGCATCGCGGTGAAGGCGTACGGGCTGCCGGGGAAGGTGCCCACCAGACCGTGCGGGTGATCGCTCACCAGCGCGAGCAGTTCCTGCGCGCGTCCGGCGAACTGCCCCTGCGTCAGGACCTCGACACGCGCCGCGAATTCGTACTCCCAGTCCCCGATCCGCTTCGCGACGCCGAGGGGCAGGGGGGTGCTGCTGCCGGGCATACAGGCCACGGTCTCGGAACAGACTCCGCGATCCTCCTGGAGGAGGACCTGATGCGAGGCGCCGAGCAGCCTCAACTGGAGTTCGGCGCCGTCGAGCCGGAGATCGAGGACCGCCAGGGCGGGCAGTGGCTCCCGCCCCAGCATCCAGGCCAGGTCGGCGGCGCGGGTATCGGAATAGGCCGTCTGGAGGGTGGTGAGCATGGGTGGGCTCCGCAAACACACATGGACACATGGACAGCAGGACGCACCCGGATGACCGCACATGGGAGGTGGGTAGCGCCCGATCTGGTCCAACTGGGGTCCGAGGGCTGATTGTTCTCTTCAACGAGGGAATCACGAAGTACGCACACTCACAGCGTTTTCGCCCAACTTGCCGTGGTTTCCATCCCCCCGGGGGCCCACCGGTTCACTTGTTCAACCAAAAACGTCCGCGTCGCTCAACAAAAGAGCGTCCGGAGGGAGTTCACCCTCCGGACGCCCGTCGCCACGTCACCTCCGGTGACCGTGGGGCAGTGACCCGGTCAGCTGCTGCCCCCGCCGCAGCCGCCACCCCCGCCGCACGACGAGCCGCCGCCGCACGAGTGGCCGCTGCCCGAGTCGCCCCCCGACCCCCAGCCGCCGCCCCCGCCGCCGTCGGCCCACGACCCTCTCCCGGAACGCCGACGTCCGACGCGCAACTTCGGCGGCCCGCTCCCACCGGTGACCCGCAAACCGGCCAGCACCGCTCCGATGACGACCACAGCGACCAGCACCGCGATGAAGACGCTCATGCCCCCCACCCGCCTTTCTTCCCCCGAAGCGAGGTCCCCCATCGCTTCCCCGTTGTTGTGTGACAGGGGGATTCCCCGGCCCTCCGCGCACCAAAGCGGACTTGAGCAACTCCAGAGCTTCGGCCCGGGAGAAAGCCACCTGGCCGGACCCGTTCACGCGCGCCGCCTTCCCCAGGGTGACCGAGCCCCCGCACGCCACGGCGCGACTCCATGGCGCCGGAATCGCCACCCCGCAGAACGCCGGCCATGAGTCAGGATGGTCCCCAGAGGCTCGACGGGTACCGAGTGAGAACGGTGGAGAGATGAACACCAGGCCACTGCTGAACCGAAGGCTGGACGGGCTCGGGACGACGATCTTCGCGGAGATGTCGGCACTGGCGACCGCGACGGGCGCGATCAACCTGGGCCAGGGCTTCCCCGACACCGATGGCCCCGAGGAGATCCGCGAGGCCGCCGTCCGCGCCCTGCGGGAGGGCAAGGGCAACCAGTACCCGCCGGGCCCGGGCGTTCCGGAGCTGCGCACCGCCGTCGCCGCCCACCAGGAACGCTTCTACGGCCTGACCTGGTCCCCGGAGACGGAGGTCCTGGTGACGACCGGAGCCACCGAGGCGATCGCCGCCTCCCTGCTCGCCCTCCTCGAACCCGGCGACGAGGTCATCGCGTTCGAGCCGTACTACGACTCGTACGCCGCCTGCATCGCCCTGGCGGGCGCGAAGCGCGTACCGCTCACCCTGCGCGCCCCGTCCTTCCGCCCGGACCTCGACGAACTGCGATCCAAGATCACCCCGCAGACCCGCCTGCTGCTCCTGAACACCCCGCACAACCCGACCGGCGCGGTGCTCACCCCCGGAGAACTGGCCGGGATCGCGGCCCTCGCGGTGGAGCACGATCTGCTGGTGGTCACCGACGAGGTGTACGAGCACCTGGTCTTCGCGGGGGCGCACCATCCGATCGCGGCGCTGCCCGGAATGCGCGAGCGGACGGTGTCGGTCTCCTCGTCGGGGAAGACGTTCTCGTACACCGGATGGAAGATCGGCTGGGTCACCGGGGACGCGCCGCTGGTGGCCGCCGTGCGTACGGCGAAGCAGTATCTGACCTTCGTGAGCGGCGGCCCGTTCCAGTACGCGATCGCCGAGGCGCTCGCCCTGCCCGACGCCTTCTTCACCGACTTCCGGGAGGACATGCGCCGCAAGCGCGACCTGCTGGCGAAGGGGCTGCGCAGCGCGGGCTTCCTGGTGTACGAGCCGGAGGGGACGTATTTCGTCACCACCGACATCTCCCCGTTCGGCGACGAGGACGCGGGCACCTTCTGCCGCGCGCTCCCCGCGCGCTGCGGGGTGGCGGCCGTGCCGAACTCGGTCTTCTACGACGACCCGGAGGCGGGCCGCAGCCAGGTCCGCTTCACCTTCTGCAAGCGGAAGGGTGTGTTGGAAGAGGCGGTTGCCCGCCTCAAGCGATTGGCGGGCTGACGGGGGCGCGAAAAGAGCGCCGCCGGTTCACTCCGGGGTGCGGGACCTGCTCAAGCCCCGCTTCCGAAGCGACCACGGTTCACTCGGTGTCCTTGGGATGTCGCGGGGAGGCGTACACGAGGATCACGGTGGAAGTCTCCGTGCTGACCAGGTAGCGCACTCGACCACCGCTGGTGACCTCGTACTCCCACTGGTCCAGGTCGGAACCCTTCCACACCTTGGTGGCGTGCCTGCCGCGCAACTGATGCTGCCGATTCCAGTTGGACCGGGTCAGGGGGTCACTTCGGAGAGCATCCAGGCACCGATGCGCGCTCGGCAGGGCCACGCGACACAGTTCCTCCCAGCCCGTCACCGCCTCTGTGGTCCCGAAGACGACGTTCCACCCGTTGAGGGGCGGAACGCTCACTCGGTCTCCTTTCTTCGGGCTCACCCACGCACCTCGACCTGCCCGAGGTCATCACCATCGAGCGGACGCAGCGATTCCCTGAGCTGCTCGGGATCGGCATTGATGCGAGCCGTGGCGCGCCAGGAGACGATCGCGCGGTGCACAGTCTCTCCAGCCCCCAGTTCGGCGGCGTCCGACAGCGCTTCGAGAAGCTCGACAGTGAAAGCCCGAACCTCTTCCGCGTCCAGGTGTCGCGCCCAGGGGAACACCTCGGGCAGTGCGAGGAGGAGCGCCCTGGCACCGTCGTCCTGCTTCATCAGCGCGAGGAAAAGCCGCGAGGCGGTGGTCAGGTTCTCCTCCGCACCCTCCGCGCGTACAGCCGTGGTCAGCACCATGTCCGGCGCGTCCCGATGGGTGACCCGAAGCCGTCCCAGGGCAGCGGCTCTGGCCGCGACGCCTTTTGGGTTGCGGGAGAGATCGGTGAAGGAGACGGATTCCGTTTCTGCTTCCAGACGCACGGTAGACATGATCAGAGCATACTCAGATCACGATCTGATTTCAAGGGAGACCGTCCGGCTTTCGATGCGCGCGCCTTGACCTTCCGCAAGAAGGACGAGGTGCTTCAGGAGGCGGTGGAGCGGCTGCGCCGAATCGGCTGAACACGACGAACGGCCCGGCGGGCGGTCGTGATGACCGTCCGCCGGGCCGTTGCCGTTCGCTGCGGGACTGGGGGAACAGCGCCTGCCGTCCCTAGGCGTCCGCGGGCTCCTCGCCCTCCGGCTTGCCCTCGGCGGGCTCGATGCCGAGGCGCTCGACGAGCCACTTGTCGAACTCGATCGAGGCGCGGACCCAGCTCACCGTCGAGGAGACGAAGTGCTCCAGGCTGACGCCGGTGCCGATGAGCATCTGCGCCTCACCGATCAGCCGGACGGAACCCTCCTCGCCCTCCTCGCCCTCGTGGGCGTGGGTGTAGACCTTGGGCCACAGGGTGCGGCGGTTCCAGTCGTCGATCGCGTCCAGCAGGACGGGACGCTGGTCGAGGTCGTGGGGGCGGTCGTAGAACGTGCGGACCGAGAAGACCTGCTGCTCGTCCTCGCCCCGGAACATGAAGTACGTCCGGAACTCTTCCCACGGCGCCGCGAGGTCACCCTCGTCGTCGACGACGTACTTCAGCTCCATCTGGTCGAGGAGCTGCTTGACGAGGTCCTGGTCAGGGACGACGGGGCCCTCCGGTCCTGCCGCCTGCGGTTCGGGCTGGCCCCCGAAATTAGGAATCGAGGACGGATCGATGCTCACCGTTATTTCCCTTCGTGCGGTTGCGGCCATCCTCCCCCATGGCGGGCGGGGCATGGCAAGCCCGGGCGGCCCCGATCCGCCACAAGCTGACAGACAGCGCGTGGGGACGGAATCCGCCGGGCACCCGCCGACAGCGCGCGACGGCCCGTGACCGGAGGTTACGAGCCGACGGCCCGTGACCGGAGGTTACGAGGCGGGGCCGACGACCAGCCCGTCCCCGGCCCGCTCCACCCGTACGGTGTCACCGTCGCGGACCTCGCCGGACAGGATCTCCTTGGCGAGCCGGTCGCCGATCGCGGTCTGGATGAGCCGGCGCAGCGGGCGCGCCCCGTACGCCGGGTCGTTGCCCTCCTCGGCCAGCCAGGCCAGCGCCTCCGGCGAGACCTCCAGGGTGAGCCTGCGGTCGGCGAGGCGCTTCGCCAGCCGGTCGATCTGGAGCCCGGCGATGTGCGCGAGCTCGTCGCCGGACAGGGCGGAGAAGACCACCAGGTCGTCGAGCCGGTTGATGAACTCCGGCTTGAAGGAGGCCCGCACCACGTCCAGCACCTGCTGCTTCTTGACCTCGGGCTTGACCAGGGGGTCCATCAGGAACTGGCTGCCGAGGTTGGAGGTGAGGACGAGGATGGTGTTGCGGAAGTCGACCGTGCGGCCCTGGCCGTCGGTGAGCCGGCCGTCGTCGAGGACCTGGAGCAGGACGTCGAAGACCTCGGGGTGGGCCTTCTCGACCTCGTCCAGCAGCACGACGCTGTACGGGCGGCGGCGGACGGCCTCGGTGAGCTGGCCGCCCTCCTCGTAGCCGACGTAGCCGGGCGGGGCGCCGACGAGGCGGGCGACGCTGTGCTTCTCGCCGTACTCGCTCATGTCGATGCGGATCATGGCCCGCTCGTCGTCGAACAGGAAGTCCGCGAGCGCCTTGGCCAGCTCGGTCTTGCCGACGCCGGTGGGCCCGAGGAAGAGGAACGACCCGGTGGGCCGGTCGGGATCAGCGATCCCGGCCCTCGTGCGGCGTACGGCGTCGGAGACGGCCTGCACGGCCTCGCTCTGCCCGATCAGCCGCCTGCCCAGCTCGGACTCCATCCGCAGCAGCTTCTGGGTCTCGCCCTCCAGCAGCCGTCCGGCCGGAATGCCGGTCCAGGCGCCGACGACGTCCGCGATATCGTCCGGGCCGACCTCCTCCTTGACCATGGTGTCCTTGGAGGCTTCCTGCTCCGCCTCGGCGGCCTCCTCCAGCTCCCGTTCCAGACCCGGGATCTCCCCGTACAGCAGCTTGGAGGCGGCGTCGAAGTCACCGTCCCGCTGGGCTCGTTCGGCCTGGCCCCGCAGCTCGTCGAGGCGCTCCTTCAGCTCACCGACCCGGTTGAGGCCCTGCTTCTCCTTCTCCCAGCGGGCGTTGAGGCCGCGCAGCTCCTCCTCCTTGTCGGCGAGGTCGCGGCGCAGCTTCTCCAGGCGCTGCTTGGAGGCGGGGTCGGACTCGTTCTTGAGCGCCAGCTCCTCCATGCGCAACCGGTCGACGGACCGCTGGAGTTCGTCGATCTCCAGGGGCGAGGAGTCGATCTCCATACGGAGCCGGGAGGCGGCCTCGTCGACGAGGTCGATGGCCTTGTCGGGGAGGAAGCGGGAAGTGATGTAGCGGTCGGAGAGGGTGGCGGCGGCCACCAGCGCCGAGTCCGCGATCTGCACCTTGTGGTGGGCCTCGTAGCGCCCCTTGAGCCCGCGCAGGATCGCGATGGTGTCCTCGACGGACGGCTCGGCGACCAGCACCTGCTGGAAGCGCCGCTCCAGGGCGGGGTCCTTCTCGATGCGCTCCCGGTACTCGTCGAGCGTCGTCGCGCCGACCATGCGCAGCTCGCCGCGGGCCAGCATCGGCTTGAGCATGTTGCCCGCGTCCATGGCGGAGTCGCCGCCGGCGCCGGCGCCGACGACGGTGTGCAGCTCGTCGATGAACGTGATGATCCGGCCGTCGCTCTCCTTGATCTCGGAGAGGACGGTCTTCAGACGCTCCTCGAACTCGCCGCGGTACTTCGCGCCCGCGACCATCGCACCGAGGTCCAGCGAGACGAGCCGCTTGTTCTTCAGGCTCTCCGGGACATCGCCCTTGACGATGCGCTGGGCGAGCCCCTCGACGACGGCGGTCTTGCCGACGCCGGGCTCACCGATCAGGACGGGGTTGTTCTTCGTCCGGCGCGACAGCACCTGCACGACGCGGCGGATCTCCTGGTCACGGCCGATGACCGGGTCCAGCTTGCCCTCGCGCGCGGCGGCCGTGAAGTCGGTGCCGAACTTCTCCAGGGCCTTGTACTGGCCCTCCGGGTCGGGTGTGGTCACCCGGCGCCCTCCCCTGATCGTCTCGAATGCGGCCAGCAGCTTCCCCGCACCGGCGCCTTGCCCGTCGAGGATCTCACCGGCGCGGCCGCCCTTGGCCGCGATGCCGATCAGCAGGTGCTCGGTGGAGATGTAGTCGTCGCCCAGCTCCTCGGCCCGCTGGGCGGCGTCCTGGATGACGGCGAGCAGCTCGCGGTTGGGGCCCGGCGGGGCGACGGTGGAACCGGTGACGCTGGGCAGGCCCCCGAGCAGCCGCTCGGTCCCGCTCCGCACCGCGGCCAGGTCGGCCTCGACGGCGGCGAGCAGGTCGACGATGTTCTCGTTGTCCTGGCCTTCCAGGAGCGCGAGGAGCAGGTGCCCCGGCGTGAGATCGGCGTGCCCGTCCTTCACGGCCCTGCTGGTGGCCGCGTTGATGGCGTCCCGGCTCTTGTTGGTCAGTTCGGCGTCCACGTGTGGTTACTCCTCCTCGCAGCTGATGGGTCATACGTGAGTGCGTGAGTGTGCGTGAGTGCGTGAATCACGCATTGACTTAATAGACGTACACAAAGTTGAGTCTATTCCACTCAACGCACTGCGCGCACGCGCTGCGGCCCCCGGTGACGACCCCCGTACGCTGCCGCGCCGCGACCCCTCGGCACCGGCCCTCGTACGCTGCCCCCATGGCAGACGTACACCACCCCACTCCCGCATACGTCGCGTTCTGGCGTGAGAGCCACCTGTCCACCCTGACGACCCCCCGCCCCGACGGCACGCCGCACGTGGTGCCGGTGTGTGTGACGTACGACCCGGAGGCCGGGGTGGCGCGCGTGATCACCGACGGGGGCAGCCGCAAGGTCGCCCACATCCGGGCCGCCGGCCCCGGCGGGGCGCGCGTGGCCGTCTGCCAGATCGACAGGGCCCGCTGGGCGACCCTGGAGGGCCTCGCGGTCATCCGCACGGGGCCGGAGGCCGTCGCGGACGCGGAGGCCCGCCACGAGGCGCGCTACGGCCGCGCCCCGCGGATCAACCCGACCCGGGTCGTCATCGAGATCACCCTCGACCGGGCGCTCGGCAAGGCCTGACCGACGGCTCCCCCGGACGCCGCGCCCGTACGGGAACAGCACAACGGCGCCACCGTGTTCAGGTCACGGTGGCGCCGCTGTGTGGGGGAAGCGCCGGAGCGATAGGTGACGACGGGGGAATCGCTCAGGCACTGCGGGGGGTGGCGGAAAGGGGTTCTGCGTCGAACAGCTCGTGGTCCCGCTGATCGAGATTGACGAAGATCATGCCGTACCGAACGGCACAGCGGACCGGCTGCGGCGCACCGCGCGGCCGACGGAGACAGCGATAGGCGCGGACGTCCTCGTCCTCTTCCATCACCACGACGATCGGCTCTCCGAACAGGGTGACCATCAACGAGTCGCCACGGCGGGGGAGTGCCGTGAGCAGATCGATGAAATGCCACCCTGAGCGATAGGCGGTCGCCATCTCGCGCCGGAAGGTGCGGTCGTCCGGTGGGGTACTCATACCCGGCCCGGTGCGACAGGGGCGTTCTCCGACAGCGACCCGGGGGCTGCTTGCGCCCCCGTCGTCCGTGCGGGCACCGAGTCCCAGGCCAGGTCCGGAGGCGGAGCGGCCTGCACGTGCGCGCCGGCCGTACCGTGGGTCACGCCGCCCTCAACGAGGTCAAGAACACTCAGCGCCCCGGTCGCCAGCCCAACGGAGAAGGCAACAGCAAGCACCGAGCGAAGCGTTTTGTAACTCATGATGGGCTTCGTCCTCACTTCCAAGGTTTCCTCTCCCCCGCAGACAAGACGATGGCTCATCCAGGCACGTCAACGCCACAGAAGCGATGCATCATGTTCCTGCTGATGCATGTTCCTGGGGGGTGGAGAATTGACCACAGACAACACCAAAGCTACACATCCCCACTCGGTTACTGCCTTGTGTGACGAGGGAGCACGGCTCTACGCCAGTGCGCTGAGTGTGGGCAAAATAGCTCGCGTAGAGGCGGAAGACACCCCGTGTCTGCTGGAATTCGCCCTGCTGCACCCCGATCCCGACGACCCCACCTGGCTACGACCGGTGCCGCCGTCCGCGGCGCTCACCCAGCGACTCCACCCGATCGAGCGGGAGATCCAGGACCGAAGGCGGCTCTCGGTGGAACTCACCGAGGTGTTCGAACCCTTCATGGCGATCAGCGCCCAGGCCCCGCCGACCACACACGCGATCACGGTTCTCGAGGGCATCGGCCGTATCAACGCCTCGATAGAACTCGCCCTCGCCGAGTGCCGCTCGGAAGTGCTCACCATTCAGCCGGGCGGCGGGCGCAGCGAGGACGCGCTCACTATCGCCATGGAACGCGGGAAGATGCTCACGGAACGTGGCGTCGGCATGCGCACCCTGTATCAGCACACCGTCCGCCACAGCCACGGAACCCTCAATTACGCGGCCCGGATGGCCGAGAGCAAGGTCGAGATCCGAACACTCGAAGAGCTGATTGAACGGCTCATGATTTTCGACCGCACCGTCGCCTTCATACCGGCCACCGACGATCGCACCGTAGCCCTTGAGCTGCGACACCCCGGCATCGTGGAGTACCTCGCCAAGGTCTTCGAGCAGTTCTGGCATCGCGCGGTGCCGCTTCAGGAACAGATTCCGTACGACTCCACGACGGACGGCATTTCCGGGGTAAGGCATTCGATCGCCAAACTGCTCGTCGAGGGCCACGTCGACGAAGCGATCGCCCGCCGTCTCGGCATGAACGTACGCACCTGCCGGTCGCACATCGCCAAGCTCAGCGTCGCGCTCGGCAGCAACAGCCGGGCCCAACTCGGCTACTTGATCGCACGGTCCGGAATCCTGGAATCGGGCCCTGGTCATACGCTCAACCCCACTTCCGGAGCATGACCGCGCACACCGGAGCATGACCGCGCACCGGGGAAGAGCACCGTCGCGCCCCGCCGGCACCGGGAGTTCCCCTCCCCCGGCCCCCGGCATATCCGCGGTGAACTCCTGAACTCCTCCGCGAGCTGCGAGAATTCCGCGCCTCGGGCCCGACCGGCCTGACGCATGCCCGCCATGTGACAGCAGGACCACGAAGACCGGGCGAACGGCGCCACCCCCCTGCCCGCCGCCGTCGAGCCGGCCGACGCGGCGATCGGCCACGCGCCGGCCGCCACGTCCGGCACCAGCGGCCGGCCGATGTGGATGATGGCGGTCGACGCGATCAGCAGCGCCCTGCCCCGGCCACGGCCGCCCTTGGCCTCGTGCGCGCACGCGAAGGGGCCGGGAGAGCGTTCATCCGCTCTCCCGGCCCCATGGCGCACAAAGGGTCCCGCCGGACCGCAGACGCGGACCGGCGGGACCGGCGGACCGCAACCGGAGTCCGGCAGCCACAGACCGGAGGTCTTCCAGCCCGTCTTCCAGTCCGCCCGCCGGTCCGTCGGCTAGTCCGTCAGCCGCTTCGGCTTCGGCCGCCAGACCACCAGCGCGCTGGTCTGCTGCACGTCCTGATACGGCACCAGGTCCCGACGGTACGAGGCGTGCACCTGGGCCTCGCGCTGCCGCATGGCGACCGCCGCGCCGTCCACCGCCGCCGAGAGCTCGGCGACGCGCTGCTGGAGGGCCGCGACCTGATTCTCCAGTTCGATGATCCGCTTGATGCCCGCGAGATTGATGCCCTCGTCCTGCGACAGCTGCTGCACGGTGCGCAGCAGCTCGATGTCGCGGGCCGAGTAGCGCCGGCCACGCCCGGCCGTACGGTCCGGGGAGACCAGGCCGAGACGGTCGTACTGGCGCAGAGTCTGCGGGTGCAGGCCCGAGAGCTGGGCCGCGATCGAGATCACGTACACCGGCGTCTCATCGGTCAGCTGGTACGGATTGCGTCGACGGCCGTCCATCTCAAGCTCCCTTCGCAGCCTGGAACAGTTCCGCCCGCGGGTCCTCGTCCGCGGTCGCCTTCCGGTAGGCCTCCAGGGCGTCCCTGGCCTCCTGGCCCAGGTCCCCCGGGACCGCGACCTCCACGGTGACCAGCAGGTCCCCGCGGGTGCCGTCCTTACGCACCGCGCCCTTGCCCCGGGCGCGCATCGTACGCCCGTTGGGGGTGCCGGGGGGGAGCTTCAGCGTGACCGGGGGGCCGCCGAGCGTGGGGACCTTGACCTCGCCGCCGAGGGTCGCCTCCGGATAGGTGACGGGCACGGTGACCGTGAGGTTGTCGCCCCTGCGGCCGAAGACCGGGTGGGCGTCGACGTGGACGACGACGTAGAGGTCGCCGGCCGGACCGCCGCGTTCGCCCGCACCGCCCTTGCCGCGCAGCCGGATCCGCTGGCCGTCGGAGACGCCCGCCGGAATCCTCACCTGCATGGTGTGCGCCGACTTCGCCCGGCCGCTGCCCCTGCAGACGTCACAGGGGTCCTGGGCGATGAGGCCCCGGCCCTTGCAGTCCACACAGGGGTCGGTGAGCGAGAAGCCGCCGCCGCTGCCGCGCGAGACCTGGCCGGTGCCGACGCAGGTCGGGCAGACCCGGGGGGTGCCGTTCTTGTCGCCGGTACCGGAACACGCCTTGCAGGGCGCCTGGCTGGACATCCGCAGCGGGACCGTGGCCCCGTCGACCGCCTCGGTGAAGCTGAGCGTCACCTCGGACTCGATGTCCTGGCCGCGCTTCGGCTGGACACGGGCGCCCGTGCCGCCGCGGTTGAACAGCCCGCCGAAGACGTCGCCGAGACCGCCCCCGCCGCCGCCGAAGCCGCCGCCCGCGCCGCCCTGTCCGCCGCCGCCCGGGGCGCCGCCTCCGAAGAGGTCGCCCAGGTCGAAGTTGAAGTTGCCGCCGGCACCACCGGGGCCGGCGCGGAAGCCGCCGTTGCCGAAGAGGGCACGCGCCTCGTCGTACTCCTTGCGCTTCTTGGGGTCGCCGAGGACGTCGTTCGCCTCGGAGATCTCCTTGAAGCGCTCCTCCGCCTTGGCGTCACCCTTGTTGGCGTCCGGGTGGAACTCGCGGGCGAGCTTCCGGTACGCCTTCTTGACCTCGGCGTCGGTGGCGTCCTTGGGGACGCCGAGGACCTTGTAGTAGTCCTTCTCGACGAAGTCCTTCGTGCTCATCGACGTCCCTCCTTCCGGACGATCGGCCGAGCGGCCGGCCCGTGGGCCGACCGCCGGGCCGGTCGGTGGACACCCCGGTGGTCAGACGCGTTGCCGTCAGACCTCCTCGGTGCCACCGCTCTCCTCGTCGTCTGTCTTCTCTTCCTTGGCCGCGGCGGGCGTGGCGCCCGGCTGCGGCTCGGCGACGGCCACCCGCGCGGGGCGGATGGTGCGCTCGCCGATGCGATACCCCGGCTGAAGGATCGCCACGCAGGTCGTCTCGGTGACGTCCGGCGCGTAGCTGTGCATCAGCGCCTCGTGGATCGTCGGGTCGAAGGGCTCGCCCTCCTTGCCGAACTGCTGGAGGCCCAGCTTCGCGACGATGGTCTCCATCGATTCGGCCACCGACTTGAAGCCGCCGACCAACTCTCCGTGTTCCCGCGCGCGGCCGACGTCGTCGAGGACGGGCAGGAGCTCGGACAGGAGGTTCGCGACAGCGATCTCCTTGACCGTGACCCGGTCCCGCTCGACGCGACGGCGGTAGTTCTGGTACTCGGCCTGGAGCCGCTGGAGGTCCGCGGTGCGCTCAGCGAGCGCGGTGCTCACCTGGTCCAGCTGTGCGGTCAGACCGACGGTCGGGTCGAGGTCCCCGGCCGGGGCCGCCGCCTCCTCCTCGGAGGGGTCGGCGGCCTTCGGCTCGGCGTCATCAGGGGTGGCGCCGGAAGGGACGTCGGGCTTCTCCTCGAAGCCCGGAGTCTCCTCGGTCACGCCGCACCGCCCTTGGTGTCCTTCTCGTCGTCCACGATCTCGGCGTCGACGACATCGTCATCGGCCTTGGCCTGAGCATCGCCCGGGGCGTCGGCGCCCGGGGTCGCGCCCTCGGCCTGGGCGTTGGCGTACATCGCCTGGCCCAGCTTCTGGGAGACGGCCGCGACCTTCTCGGTGGCCGTGCGGATCTCGGCGGAGTCCTCGCCCTTGAGCTTCTCCTTCAGCTCGCCGACGGCGGTCTCCACCTCCGCCTTCACGTCAGCCGGGACCTTGTCCTCGTTGTCCTTGAGGAACTTCTCCGTCTGGTAGACGAGCTGCTCGCCCTGGTTGCGCGACTCGGCGGCCTCGCGGCGGGCGTGGTCCTCCTCCGCGTACTTCTCGGCCTCTTCGCGCATCCGGTTGACCTCGTCCTTCGGCAGCGAGGAGCCGCCGGTGACGGTCATCTTCTGCTCCTTGCCGGTGCCGAGGTCCTTGGCGGCGACGTGCATGATGCCGTTGGCGTCGATGTCGAAGGCGACCTCGATCTGCGGCACACCGCGCGGGGCCGGCGGCAGACCGGTCAGCTCGAACATCCCGAGCTTCTTGTTGTACGCCGCGATCTCGCGCTCGCCCTGGTAGACCTGGATCTGCACGGACGGCTGGTTGTCCTCGGCCGTCGTGAAGATCTCGGAGCGCTTGGTCGGGATCGTGGTGTTGCGCTCGATGAGCTTGGTCATGATCCCTCCCTTGGTCTCGATGCCCAGGGACAGCGGGGTGACGTCGAGGAGCAGGACGTCCTTGACCTCGCCCTTGAGGACACCGGCCTGGAGCGAGGCGCCGATGGCGACGACCTCGTCCGGGTTCACACCCTTGTTGGCGTCCTGGCCACCGGTCAGCTCCTTGACGAGCTCGGCGACGGCCGGCATACGGGTGGAGCCACCGACGAGAACGACGTGGTCGATCTCGGAGAGCGCGATGCCCGCGTCCTTGATGACGTTGTGGAACGGGGTCTTGCAGCGGTCCAGGAGGTCCGAGGTCAGCTGCTGGAACTGCGAGCGCGTGAGCTTCTCGTCCAGGTGCAGCGGGCCCTCGGCGGACGCCGTGATGTAAGGCAGGTTGATCGTGGTCTCGGTCGAGGACGAGAGCTCGATCTTCGCCTTCTCCGCGGCCTCGCGGAGACGCTGGAGAGCCATCTTGTCCTTGGACAGGTCCACGCCGTGCCCGTTGGCGAACTGCTTCACCAGGTAGTCGACGACGCGCTGGTCCCAGTCGTCACCACCGAGGTGGTTGTCACCGTTGGTGGCCTTCACCTCGACGACGCCGTCGCCGATCTCCAGGAGGGACACGTCGAAGGTGCCGCCACCGAGGTCGAAGACGAGGATCGTCTGGTCGTCCTTGTCGAGGCCGTACGCCAGCGCGGCGGCGGTCGGCTCGTTGACGATGCGCAGGACGTTCAGGCCCGCGATCTCGCCGGCCTCCTTCGTCGCCTGACGCTCGGAGTCGTTGAAGTACGCCGGGACGGTGATGACCGCGTCGGCCACCTTCTCGCCCAGGTAGGACTCGGCGTCGCGCTTCAGCTTCTGCAGGATGAAGGCGCTCATCTGCTGCGGGTTGAAGCCCTTGCCGTCGATCTCGATCTTCCAGTCAGTGCCCATGTGGCGCTTGACGGAGCGGATGGTCCTGTCGACGTTGGTGACCGCCTGACGCTTCGCGACCTCGCCGACGAGCACCTCGCCGTTCTTGGCGAAGGCGACGACGGACGGCGTGGTCCTGGCGCCTTCGGCGTTGGTGATGACGGTGGGCTCGCCGCCTTCGAGAACGCTGACGACGGAGTTAGTCGTGCCCAGGTCGATGCCGACCGCACGTGCCATTTCAATTCCTCCAACTGACTACTTGAGTGGATCTGACTCAAGAATGCATGACGCCGATCCGGGAGTCAACAGACCTGAGTCACTTACGCTCAACTTATGTGCTCATGCAGAGCACACCTGCAACCCACCCGCCCCCCTCGACCACCCCACCACCGCACCCGCGCACGCCACACCCCTCACACACCACCCGCCCCACCGTCTCACCATGGGATCGTTCTGTCACAAAATGCCGTGAGACGGTCACAACCGTCATCGACCGGCAGGTTTCACCGTGGATCGTCACACCATCGAACCTCGAAACCCCGGGCGGGCGCGATGCAGAACGCGAGGAAGCCGCGCGTACGGCGGAAGAACCAGAGAAGCCTGAAGAGCCAGAAAGGCCAGCAGCACCAGCAGGGCCAGCAGGGCCAGCAGGGCCAGCAGGGCCAGCAGGGCCAGCAGGGCCTCAAGAAGCAGAAGAAGAACGACAGGAACCCGCAGCCTCAGCATCCTCGACAGGCCCAGCCACCTCAGCCGCCCCAGCCAGCCCAGCAGATCCACCAGCCCCGGCGGGTCCGGCGCCCGCGACAGCCGCCGCCCCTCCCACCCCAGCCCCGCCCGGAGCCGCCCGAGGCGGATCCGCGCAGCCCGGAACCGTACGAGACGCGTCCGCACCCACATCCGCACGCGGCCCCGCACCGACGCCCGCACCCGTACAGGGCGGCGACAGGGGCGGTCAGGGGCCAGTTCCCCTCACGGCTCGCGGCACACCTGGCCGGCCTCACCGACCGGGCCCGGCGGCTCGCGGACCGCTTCCTCCCGCGCACACCTGCCGAACGGGTCCTGGACCTGACCCTCGGCACCGCCCTGCTGGTCCTGACCGCCCCCGCCGTCGCCGTCGCGGCCCTCGCCCTGAGCGCACGGCGGCCCCCGGGCGGCGCCTGGGACCGCCGGCCCCGGGCCGGCCTGGGCGGCCGGGTCTTCGAGCTGCGCACCCTGCGCACCCGGAGGCTCCGGCTGGACCTGTTCTCCCGCCTGCCCCACGTCGTACGCGGCGACCTCTCCCTGGTCGGCCCCGCCCCACTGGCCCCGGGCCACCCACGGGCCACGGGGCCCGGCGCCCGGCAGTGGCGGCAGGAGCTGCGGCCGGGACTGACCGGACCGGCGCAGGTGCGCGCCCACTCCGGCATGCCGTGGGACGACCCCGCTCTGCTGGACCAGCACTACGCAGAGCACCATGGAGTGGTGCTCCACCTGGCGATCCTTGCCGAAGCCGCACGCGAACCCCTGCGGACGCGGCTCCGGAAGGCCCGTCGGACCAAGGCACACCTGAGCGACGCAGATCACCGACGCCCCGGCTACAGCCCGGCGGAATAAGTGGATAGTGTCAGCACAGACTAATTAAGTTACTGCTTAGTAGCAGCGGGCGATCATCACTGGATCCCGCTCTCGCAGGCCCGAGGAGCCCCGAAATGCAACTCGCCGCGATCATCGTGTCGCTGGTGCTGACGGTCGTCGGCGTTGCGCTCATCACCCGAGCCGTCGCGCAGATCTACCGCTTCGTCCGTCTGGGACAGTCGGTACCAGCAGGCAGCCGCACCGACGACCCCAAGCAGCGGACGATCACCTTGATCAAGGAGTTCGTCGGCCACACCCGCATGAACCGCTGGGGAATCGTGGGCGTCGCCCACTGGTTCGTCGCGGTCGGCTTCCTGACCCTGGGCCTGACGATCGTCACGGCGTACGGCCAGCTGTTCAAGGCCGACTGGGTGCTGCCGTACATCGGCACCTTCCTGCCGTACGAGGTCTACATCGAGTTCATCGCGCTCGGCACGACCCTCGGCATCCTCGTCCTGATCGCGATCCGCCAGCTGAACCTGCCCTCGCGGGCGGGCCGCAAGTCGCGCTTCACCGGTTCGAAGATGGGCCAGGCGTACTTCGTCGAGGCGATCATCCTGATCATCGGCGCCGCGATCATGCTGCTCCGCGGTCTTGAGGGCGCGCTGCACCACGTGGACAGCTACGGGCCCGCGTACTTCGCCTCGTACCCCTTGGTGCTCGCCTTCAAGGGGCTGAGCGTCGAGACGCTCCAGAACCTGGTCTACCTCTTCGCGATGATCAAACTCGGTACGACGATGATCTGGGCGATCACGGTCGGGCTGAACACCAACATGGGTGTCGCCTGGCACCGCTTCCTCGGCTTCCCGAACATCTGGTTCAAGCGGAACGCCGACGGCGACGTCGCGCTCGGCGCACTCCAGCCGATGACGTCGGGCGGCAAGGAGATCGACTGGGAGGACCCGGCCGAGGACGCGGTCTTCGGCGTCTCCCAGGTCGAGCAGTTCTCCTGGAAGGGCATCCTCGACTTCTCCACCTGCACCGAGTGCGGCCGCTGCCAGTCCCAGTGCCCCGCCTGGAACACCGGCAAGCCCCTCTCCCCCAAGCTCCTGATCATGTCGCTGCGCGACCACGCGCACGCCAAGGCCCCCTACCTCCTGGCCGGCGGCGGCAAGGACATGGAGGGCAACGAGAAGGCCACCGCGGAGCAGCTCAAGGACGTCCCCGCGGCTGCCCTCGCCGAGGCCGAGCGCCCCCTCATCGGCACCGCCGAGGAGAACGGCGTCATCGACCCGGACGTCCTCTGGTCCTGCACCACGTGCGGCGCCTGCGTCGAGCAGTGCCCGGTCGACATCGAGCACATCGACCACATCGTCGACATGCGCCGCTACCAGGTGATGATCGAGTCCGCGTTCCCGTCCGAGGCGGGCACGATGCTCAAGAACCTGGAGAAGAAAGGCAACCCCTGGGGGCTGGCCAAGAAGGCACGCGTCGAGTGGACCAAGGAGGTCGACTTCGAGGTCCCGATCGTGGGCAAGGACGTCGAGGACCTCACCGAGGTCGACTACCTGTACTGGGTCGGCTGCGCCGGCGCCCTGGAGGACCGGGCCAAGAAGACCACGAAGGCCTTCGCGGAACTGCTGCACATCGCGGGCGTCAAGTTCGCGATCATGGGCGGCGACGAGAAGTGCACCGGTGACAGCGCCCGACGCCTGGGCAACGAGCCGCTGTTCCAGCAGCTCGGCCAGGAGAACGTGGCCATGCTGAACATGGCGTTCGGCGAGGACCCCGCCGAAGGTGAAGAAGGTGACACGACGACGAGGAAGCCCAAGTCGTCGAAGAAGATCGTCGCGACCTGCCCGCACTGTTTCAACACGATCGCGAACGAGTACCCGCAGCTCGGCGGCGAGTACGAGGTCATCCACCACACACAGCTGCTCCAGCACCTGATCGACGAGGGCAAGCTGATCCCGGTGACCCCGGTCGAGGGGCTGATCACGTACCACGACCCGTGCTACCTGGGCCGTCACAACAAGATCTACACCCCGCCGCGCGAGATCATCGCGAAGGTTCCGGGGCTGCGGAACGAGGAGATGCACCGCCACAAGGAGCGCGGCTTCTGCTGCGGCGCCGGCGGGGCCCGGATGTGGATGGAGGAGCGGATCGGCAAGCGCGTGAACAACGAGCGCGTCGACGAAGCCCTCGCCCTCAACCCGGACATCGTCTCCACCGCCTGCCCGTTCTGCCTCGTCATGCTGACCGACTCGGTCAACGGCAAGAAGAACGACGGCCGGGCCAAGGAGTCCATCCAGGTCGTGGACGTCTCGCAGCTCCTCCTGGAGTCGGTGAAGACCCCGGCCGATCCGGCGGGCGAGCCGGAGCGGGTGGACGCACCGGAGCCCGAACCGGCAAAGTGACGTAACACGTCAGCGCGATGAGCGGCCGGACCTGCCTCGGGGGCAGGACCGGCCGCTTTTCCGTGTGCGGCCCGCTCCTGAGCCCCCCGGCGCGGGAGCGACGACGGCCGCATGGGAGCCGGGGCATGTACGCGACGACGTATCTGGAGCATCATGTGCCCCGGAACCGCCCGGTCACGGGTCAGGAAGCCCTCGCCGGCAGACGACGGACAGCAGTCGGCGGGCAGCACACGACACGCGACGAGCGAACAACGGACGAGCGACGAACGAGGCCCCGTGCGCCCACGCATCACGCACCCGAAGGCAGCAGCGGTCACCACCAGGGCGACGGCCGCCCTCGCCGCGGGCTGCACCGGCCTGCTGCTCGTGCTCACCGGCTGCGGAAGCCCCTCGGCCGCCGACGCACCATCCTCCGCCGCATCAGGATCCGCCTCCTCATCCGCCTCCTCATCCGGGGACAAGAACGGCGACACCCCGCCGAACGCGCAGGCCCGGGCGGGCACGGCGCGCGTCCCCGTACCGCGGGGAGCCGGCAGCCGCGTCCCGTACGACTTCAACGGCGACGGACACCGGGACCTGGTCATCGACGACCTGGTGAAGGCCCCCGAGGACAGTCACGGCGACGACGCGGGCATCGGCATCGTGTACGGCTCCGACACCCCCGGCCGCCCCCTGGACCCGGCCGCCCGGCAACTGCTGAGCGCGAAGTCGAACGCGGAGAAGTCCGGTGACACCCTGCCCGCCGCGTTCGACGCCGAGGCGGCCCACGACCTGGACCGGGACGGCTTCACCGACCTGGTCGTCTCCACCGACCCCCCGTACAACGGCATCGGCGCCCCGCCCGTCCCCCTCCAGATCCTCTTCGGCTCCCCGCAGGGCCTGACGGGCAAGGCGGTCACCGTACGCATCCCGCAGAAGGCGCGGTCCGGCAACGAGTGGCCCGAGCAGCCGGTCTGCGGCGACTTCGACGGCGACGGCAAGGCCGACCTCGCGGTCACCGCCAGCGCCGGCCAGGTCACCTTCCTGCACGGCCCCTTCACCCGCACCGGGGCCCCGCGCGGCGCGGAACTGCTCCCCGACGGCGGCCCGTACCTCTACGCCCCCGAGCCCAGGGCCGACACCGACGGGGACGGTTACGACGACCTCGTCGCCGCGGCCCGCCCGCACGCCCCCGGACAGGCGGCCAAGGGCACGCTGCTCCTCGGCTCCGCGAAGGGCCCGGCACAGCCGGGCGGCGCCTACGCGTTCACGGCGGAGAAACTCCCCGAGGCCCCCCTCACCACCACCGCCCGCACCCGCACCGCCCTCCTGGACCACGGCGACTACGACGCCGACAGGAAGGCGGACACGGTGGTGCGGACGTACCGGGGCGAGCGGCAGGACCTGATCGCCCTCTACACGGCGGGTAACACGGACCGGCCCGTCGTCACCTTCTCCACGGCGCTGTTCCTCCCCTGAACTCCCCCCGACTCCCCTTCCTCAGGGCCTCGTGGAGCCCTTAGGGGATGTCACAGGTCGGCCGCAATGGCGGGCGGGTTCCCCGGCCCCCGTCCTCCGCCCCCGGGGACCAGGTACGTTCAATGGGTGGCTGGATTCAGGATCGGACGCGGCCGGGACAACCGCACCCCGCAACAACCGCAGCAGCAGCGGCAGCAGCCGTACGGAGGGCAGGAACCACAGCCGCCGTACGGTGCTCAGCCGTGGCCGACGACAGGAGGCCCCGGAAACGGCGGAGCACCACCGCCGTACGGGCCGCCGCAGGGCACCCCGTACAACACCGGCGGCTACGCGGGCCCCGGGCCAGGCGGGCAGGGCGGACACGGCCAAGGCCCCCACGGCCACGGCGGCCACGGCGGCCACGGCGGCCACGGCGAACCGGAGTACTTCGGCGACCCGTACACGGACCCCGCGCCCCATGACCCGTACGCCAACAACCCGGGTCACACGCAGGCGTTCCGCGTCGACGAGGACGCCTACAGCGGCGGCAACACCTACCAGGCCGGTTCCGCCCCGGCCCAGCCGACAGGCCCACGTCTGCGCTGGAAGGAACTGCTGACCGGCATCGTGGCGCGCCCGGGGCCGACGTTCTGGCAGATGCGGGACTACCCGGTCTGGGGCCCGGCGCTGGTCGTCACGTTCCTCTACGGCCTGCTCGCGCTGTTCGGCTTCGACCAGGCCCGCGAAGAAGCGATCAACGCGACGATCTCGACGGCCATCCCGTACGTCCTGTTCACGGGCGTCGGTTTCGTCATCGGCGGCCTGGTCCTCGGCGCGGTGACCCACACCCTGGCCCGCCAGCTCGGCGGCACGGGCTCATGGCAGCCGACGGTGGGCCTGTCGATGCTGATCATGTCGATGACCGACGCCCCGCGCCTCCTCTTCGCCCTCTTCCTGGGCGGCGAGAACCCCCTGGTCCAGATCGTGGGCTGGCTGACCTGGCTGGCGGCCGGGGCGCTGTTCACGTCGATGGTCAGCAAATCGCACGACCTGCCGTGGCCGAAGGCGCTGGGAGCCTCGGCGATCCAGCTGATCGCGCTGCTGTCGATCATCAAGCTGGGCACGATCTGAAAGCCCAGTCCGCACGAGAAGGCCCCCGAAGCCGTTGGTTCTAGCGCGCTTCGGGGGCCTTCTCACGCACAGGGGTACATGGGCTACGGCCCCTACGCGTCGAGAACCTGCCCGTCCCGCCGCACGACGGGCTTCTCCACACTCCACGGGAAGTTGATCCACTGATCGGTCTTCTTCCACACGTACTCGCACTTCACGAGGGAGTGGGACTTCTCGTAGATGACGGCGCTGCGCACCTCGGCGACATGGTCGACGCAGAAGTCATGGACGAGCTTCAGCGTCTTGCCGGTGTCGGCGACGTCGTCGGCGATCAGGACCTTCTTCTCGGAGAAGTCGATCGCGTTGGGCACGGGCGCCAGCATGACGGGCATCTCCAGGGTCGTGCCGACCCCGGTGTAGAACTCCACATTCACCAGATGGATGTTCTTGCAGTCGAGCGCGTAGGCAAGCCCACCGGCGACGAACACACCACCCCGGGCGATGCTGAGCACGACATCGGGCTCGTACCCGTCGTCGGCGACGGCCTGCGCCAGCTCGCGCACCGCCCGCCCGAAGCCCTCGTACGTCAGGTTCTCCCGCACGTCACTTGCCATGGTCGATCACACCTGGGTCCGATGGAAGTTCTGGAACGACCGCGAGGCCGTCGGCCCCCGCTGCCCCTGGTACCGCGACTCGTACCGCTCGGAGCCGTACGGGAACTCGGAGGACGAGGTCAGCTTGAACAGGCACAGCTGCCCGATCTTCATGCCCGGCCACAGCTTTATCGGCAGGGTCGCAAGATTCGACAGCTCCAGGGTCACGTGCCCGGAGAACCCGGGGTCGATGAACCCGGCCGTCGAGTGCGTCACCAGCCCGAGCCGCCCGAGCGAACTCTTGCCCTCCAGCCGCGAGGCCAGATCGTCGGGGAGCGAGATCACCTCGTACGTGGAAGCCAGCACGAACTCCCCGGGGTGCAGGATGAACGCCTCGTCGCCCTCCGGCTCGACCGTACGGGTCAGATCGGGCTGTTCGACGGCCGGATCGATGTGCGGGTACCGGTGGTTCTCGAACACCCGGAAGTAGCGGTCCAGCCGCACGTCGATGCTCGACGGCTGCACCATCGAAGGGTCGTACGGATCAATACGGACTCGGCCGACGTCGATCTCGGCCCGAATGTCCTTGTCTGAGAGAAGCACGTCCCGAGGATACGCAGAACGCGCGAGCCCGCCCCAACCGGACCACCCGCGCGCCTGCGGAACACCTCCGCCCCGCTACTTACGCGCCCTCTCCCACCAGCCGCCACAGCTGCCGACCACTACGTGCCCGCAACTGCTTCCGCCGCCACTTCCCGCGCCCACTGTCCCGCCGCGACTTCCCACCACCGCTGCCTACCGCTGCTACCTACCGCTTCTCGAACGCCACCGGCACGGCCTGCCGCAACCGGGCACACCGAGGACACCGGATCAACCGCCCTGGCCCGATCCGGCCGGCCCCGAGCTGCTGCATCGGGAACGACGAGGTAGCGAAAACATGCCCTTCGGCACAGCGGACGACGGTGCGCTCCATCGACTCCATCAAGCCCCTTCCCCAACCACATATGGACGAGAAAGCCACATTAGGGGATGAATGAGACGCCACTCCACACGGCACTCCGACCACCCACGCTACGCCCCCAACTCCCGCCCATCACACCCCCGTCCACCCTCCCCCTCCCCCTCCCCCCGGACACACAACACGGAGGCCCCACGGCTCATCCGCCGGAGGCCTGACATGGGGTAGGGTGTGCAACGATGCAGCGTCGGTAATCGACGCGCTTCGCGGGTGTAGTTTAATGGTAGAACATGAGCTTCCCAAGCTCAGAGCGCGAGTTCGATTCTCGTCACCCGCTCCACATCAAAGCCCCAGGCCAGCGGCCCGGGGCTTCCTTGTTGCCGCAAGCCCGATCAGACACCCCGCGCCCGCTCTGCACCCGACGTGCCCGTCGACCCCTTCCGGCCGCCCCCACCCCACGAACATGTATGCCAACTATGATAGTTGCTATACGCTTCAGCGTATGGAGACGAAAACGTACACAACCATCGACCTGCGCAAGGGGATGGGCGAGATCCTGGACCGGACCCGGATCGCCGGCGAGGCCGCCGCCATCACCCGGAAGGGAAAGACGGTCGCCTACCTGGTGCCGGCCGAATGGTTCGAGCAGATGGCCCGCGGGCACCAGCCGCACGAGGACCGGCACGAGGCGGCCTGACCCACCCTCCATACCAAGGAGCCCGAACCATGCCCGCCCATGCACTGCACTTCGATGGGTACGAGGGGGAACCTCTGCGGTTGCCGCCCATGCCCGAACGTACGCCCCAAGCACTCCGATTGGCCATTCAGGAACACGCTCCGCACCTCCTCCCGGACTTCGAGGCCCACTGGAAGCGCGTCATCGGCGACGCCTTCAACATCACCCCCGTTCCGGCCTTCATGCGCCTGTGGTGGACGCAGTACGCCATCGCGCGAAACCCCGTCCTCGACTCGCACCTTCGCGACCTCGAAGCCCGTGCCGCCAAGTCCGAGGACCCCGAGGAGTCCGTCCGGCTTCTGGAGGAGTACAGCCGCCTCCGGCACGAAGCCGCTGAGAGGAAGCCCGGAGAGTGATCGACGAACCACTCCGGCCGCCCTGGCAAATGGACTGGACGAAGCAGGCGCAGCACGACTTCCAGAACATGCCCGCCGAAGCCAGCGACCTGGTTCTGAGCGCACGTGCGGAACTGATCACAACCGAAGACCCGTACTTCCGGGGAATCGACGCCGATGCCTCGCTCCCGCACTGCGGCTTCCATAGACCGTGACCGTCCACTCCGACCGACGCAAAAGCACAGCTCAACGCCTCTTCGGTGGCCCAAGCACCGCTCATTCCCAAGCTCGGAGCGCGAGTTCGATTCTCGTCACCCGCTCCACGACTATGGTCCAGGCCATCTGCCCGGGCCTGATGTGCCATCCGGCACCGGTTCAGGCGTCGTGCGCCAGATCCGGAACAAGTGGCGTGCCCTCGTACGACATGGACCGTCAACGGCGGCGGCCCTCCGGCAGCCCGGCTCGACCGAGGGCACCCGCACAGCCGCCCGGTGATGTCGTTGCAGCGGCACGACGGCCCGCGTGCTCGGCCGGCCAGTTCTCGATGCGCGTCCACGACTCACTCATCGGTGCGGTCATGGCACGGGATCCTGCCACCGGGTACTGACAGCCACCGGATGCCCGGAAGCCTGGATGCCCGGAAGCCGTCAGCCGTGCGTCGCGGAGGTGTACGCGAACAGCGCGATCACACCGGCGACGCATACGAGGATCACCCACGAGCTGAACCCGGTGCGCCGCCCCCTGCCGTTCTGCCGCGTGGACTTGCGGGACCGCCGGGACCGCCCGGTGGCCGCCCGGTCCGGAGCGGGCCGCGCCGTGTCGGCCGCCGCGTCGGCCAGCAGGCGCCGGCAGGTCGCGGCGAGCACGCCCGTACCGGCGGAGAGGGGCACCACAGCCTCCGAGCGCGCCGGAGCGGTGGTACCGCCGTCCAGGATGCGTCCCGCGCGTACGAGAATCTCGTCCCGGCCGCCCGAGGGAGCGAGGCTGATCCATCGCCGTACATGCTCGCCCCGGATGACCATCCCCCCGGACCGCTCCCGGTACACGGTGTGCTCCCGCCACAACACCGCCGCCAACTCCTGTGCGGTGTCTCTCAGTTGTGCGCCCGCCATGCGTCCCCCCACCTCGCGTCGAATCGAACGAGCATCGAACTCTACTGGCGGGCGCGGCTTCCGGAGCATCAGCCCCACCCCAAGCCGACCCGGCCGGTGCCGGCAGCCGGTGCCGGCTGAGGCGAACCTGCCGCCTCGTATCACCGATGGAGCTGCCGGACGCGGAACGCGCCCTCTTGGTGGCAGGTGTGCGGCAGGCCGCCGGTCCGGGCAGGGACCGGCTCTGCCGGGAACGGGTCGTGGGCGGGCGCGCGCTGTTCGAGGCGGAGCGGTACGTCGACGACTGGCAGGAGCGCTACGGGACGACGATGGGTCCGGCCAGGGCCGCGGGCAACCTGCGGGCCCGGGGCCATGGACCTGTTCGAGCGGATCGGGCACCGGCGGGGTTACCTGGAGGCGCTGCGCGAGGCACCGTTCTTCCTCGTATCTTCCTCGTACCCAACGGCCGGCCGGGGTGATCAGCGACCGCCCCGAGTCCGCAGCCGCTGTGGTCGCCCTGGGACTCGGGCTTTCGGCCTGTGGTGACGACGGCGGTGAACCTGCGGCGGAGACTCACCGGCGGCTGCCCGGCCCCGCCCGGGCAGCGAGCCGGGCAACGAGCCGGGCAACGAGCCGGGCAGCGAGCTCATCGGCGATACTCCCGGCGAGTGTGACGGGGAGACCGCACCCCACGAGTTCACCACCGGGGCGCGTCGGTCACGGCCGGCCAGTTCGACGAGGGCCACGCGGTACAGCGACAGTCCGGTTGTCCGGGCCGATCGAGTTTCGGTTCAGCGGTCCTGTCGACGGCGGGGACGAGCCTCGCTCAGCACACAGGGTCTCGTTCAGCAAACAGGGCCTCGCTCAACGCACGGGGAATCCGAAGGAGTAGCCCTGCTCCTTCAGCCAGGGCAGGACCTCGCGCAGAGCGGTCAACGTCTGGGAGCGTTCCCCGCCCGCGTCGTGGAAGAGGACGGTCGGCCCGTTGGAGATCTCGCGCTTGACGGTGGCGACCATGGTGTCCGCACCGGGGTGTTCGAAGTCCTTGGTGTCGACGTTCCAGCCCAGCGGTCGCATTCCGTGGGAAGCGGCGAGCTGTCGGCTGTACGGGGTGAAGGCGCCGCCCGGGGCCCGGTAGTACTGCGAACGGACGCCTCCGGACGCCTTGGTGATCATGCGTTCGGCGTCCAGGATCTGCTGGGACTGGTAGGCCTCGGACTTGGTGTCCATGGTGGTGTCGTGCGAGACGGTGTGGTTGCACAGCCGGTGGCCGTCTGCCACGACCGCCTTGACCAGGTCCGGGTAGGCCTGGGCCTGGGTGCCCACCATGCAGAACGTGGCCTTCACACCGCGGTCCTTCAGCAGTCGCAGCACCTGCGGCGTCCAGACCGGGTCCGGTCCGTCGTCGATGGTGATGTTGACGCCCCGGGCCCCGCGGTCCGAGGCGTGCACGATGTCCGCGGCCACCTTGGCCGCGGGCCGGTCCCGCTCGTCCGGCGACGCGGCACTCCCCGACGGCCGCCCCCCGGTGGTGTCGGCCTGGGCGGTCCACAACGAAGTGGCGGCGGCCAGCGCCGTGACGCCGAGCGCCGCCGCGAGGAGCCGGCTGTGCCATGCCCTTCCCTTGTGCTTGCCCATGTCCGCCCGCCCCTTTTGTCTTTCCGCCGTCTCGACCGATGCCGTGCACCCATCTAGACAGGCGAACACCCCGGTGGGCTACCTCGGTTACCGATCGCGGACAAAGCTGAAGGGACCCGGCGACAAACAAGGGTCACCAGGAGATCCGGTCAGCGGGCTGTGTCCTCGGGGAGGTTGCCCTCGGCGAGGGTGTGCACGACCAGGGCGTTGGCGTGGCCGTGGCCCATTCCGTATGCGGACTTGAGCCAGGAGACCAGCTCCATGTGCTTGGTCAGCGGGGAGGTGCGAATGAGGCCCTTCCACTCGGAGACCGGGCGGCCGTACTTCTTCTCGATCGAGGGGAAGTAGCTGGCAGGGCCCTTCACGGCGTCGGTCATGGGGTGTCCCGTCTGCGGAGTGCGGTTGTGGAGTGCGGTTGTGGAGTGCGGTTGTGGAGTGCTGAGTGCGCGCGGGTGGTGAGTGGTGAGTTTGCGCCTTACCCGTCCGGAAGCTTCGGGGGTATGACCGAAGGTGGACGGTGAAGTCATCGGTGTTCAGCTGTGGATCAGGTCACAGCCCCGACCCCCGTGCGCCGCGCCGCCGGAGACCCGACCACCGGAGGCTGACTCCGTTCTTTGCCCAGGCTTTACCCGGATCGGGGCCGGTGCCGGGATGCCCACGCGGCGGGAGCGCGTTGGGGCCGGGTGAACATCCCTCGGCTACGGACAGGACACCGACGTGACAGACGTGACGGCACACACGCCGACCGACGTGACAGGCACGGCAGCACGGGCGGCGGGCACCCTCTCCCGCCCGTTCTCCGTACGCGGGCTCACCGCCCGGAACCGGATCGCGATGGCGCCCATGACCCGGGAGTTCTCCCCGGACGGTGTTCCGGGACCGGACGTGGCGGACTACTACACCCGGCGGGCCGCCGGTGACGTCGGGCTGATCATCACCGAGGGCACCTACGTCGACCACGAATCCGCGGGGACCAGCGACCGGGTGCCGCGCTTCCACGGCGAGGCGGCGTTCGCGGGCTGGGCCCATGTGGCGGACTCCGTGCACCGCGCCGGCGGCACGATCATCCCGCAGCTGTGGCACGTGGGCGTGACCCGCACCGAAGGCGCCGGTCCCGTACCGGACGCCGAGCCGGTCGGACCGTCGGGCCTTTCCCTGAGCGGCGAGCCCAAGGGGCGCGCCATGACGCAGCAGGACCTCGACGACGTCATCGCCGCCTTCGCCGACGCGGCGGCGGCCGCCGAACGCCTCGGTTTCGACGGCGTCGAACTGCACGGCGCCCACGGCTACTTGATCGACCAGTTCCTGTGGTCCGGCAGCAACCGGCGTACCGACGCCTACGGCGGCGACCCGGTCTCCCGGGCCCGCTTCGCCACCGAGATCGTGGCCGCCTGCCGCGCCGCCGTCTCCGACGCCTTCCCCCTCTTCTTCCGGATGTCGCAGTGGAAGATGGACGCCTACGACGTGAAGATCGCCCGGACCCCCCAGGAGCTGGACGCCCTGCTCACGCCGCTGGCCGAGGCCGGTGTCGACGTCTTCCACGCGTCGACCCGCCGCTACTGGCTGCCGGAGTTCGAGGGCTCCGACCTGAACCTCGCCGGATGGGTGAAGAAGGTCAGCGGCAGGCCGACCCTCACCGTCGGCTCGGTCGGGCTGGACGACGACTTCTTCAGCTCCATCCAGGGCAACGACTCCAAGGCCACCGGTATCGAGCAGCTGCTGGACCGGATGGAGCGTGACGAGTTCGACATGGTCGCCGTCGGACGGTCGCTGATCTCCGACCCCGAGTGGGCGGCGAAGACCCTGCGCGGGCGCACCGCGGACATCACTCCGTTCACCGCGGAGATGCTGACGACCCTGCGCTGACCCGCGAGCCCCCCGACCCGGCGCCCCTGACCTGGTGCCCCTGACCCGGTGCTCTTTGACCCGGAGCTCTTGGCTCTGCTCCCTGCGCCCCATGCCCTATGCCCTGTTCGCCGCCACTGGGAGGTCCCTGCGGATCGCGGCGATCAGGGCGCGGCTGGCCTCGTGGGCGGCGGCGCTGCCCTCGGCGGGGGCGGTGCCGGCGCGCTGGCGCAGCACGACCCCGAGGACCAGACGGGAGACTCCGGCGACCTCCTGCGTGGTGGCCCAGACGAGGTTGCCGCCCGCCGGGGTGGAGGAGCCGGTCTTCAGGCCGATGACCCCGTCGCGCCCGAGGAGCTTGTTGGTGTTGCGGAAGGTCGCCCCGGCGCCCGGGGCCGTGACGGAGGCGGTCGCCACGATCCCCCGGAAGGCCGGGTCCTTCATGGCGGCGCGGGCCAGCCGCAGTTGGTCCTCCGCCGTGCTCCTCGTACTCGCCTCCATGCCGCTCACTCCGGTGTACGTGGTGGCGCGCATACCGAGGCCGGCGGCGGCCCGGTTCATTTTCGCGACGAACGCCTTCTCGTCGCCCGCGTCCCAACGGGCGAGCAACCGGGCCACGTTGTTGCCCGACGGCACCATCATCAGTTCCAGCAGCCGCCGTTGGGTGTACTCCCGCCCGGCCAGCACGGGGGCGGTCGTCTCGACGGAGGAGTACGACTCGTCGGCCGCCTGCCGGTCGGCGACCACGGTCGCACCGGGGGCGTCGGCCCGCATCGGGTGGCCCTTCAGGATCACGTAGGCCGTCATGACCTTGGTGACGCTGGCGATCGGGACCGGCTTCCGCTCGCCCCGGGTGCCGAGGCTGCCGATCCCCTCGACCGCCACGCTCGCCTGGCCCTCACGTGGCCAGGGCAGGTGCATCGACCTGGCGAGCGGCGCCACCTCATCCTCCTCCCGGCCCTCGGCGGGGGCCGGCCCGACCGTGGACCTGCCGCCGCCGACCGCGTACCACCCGCCCGTACCGGCCACGAGCACCACGGCGGCGGTCAGCGGTACGAGGATCGAGCGCCGGAGGCGTAGGCCGGAGCCGGAGCGGAAGCGAAAGCGGAAGCCGCTCCCGGCAGCGGGTGCGGGGGTGGGGATGGTGCCGGGGGCCGGAACGGTCGGGATCTCGGGCATGGGCGCCTCCAGGTGACAGGTGCGGGTTCGTGCGGTTTCCCGCACCTCTGTCACCTTCGAGGAGGCGTTCTTCCGGCCCCGTACAGCGCCGTTTCCACCCCGGCGAGAATGCGTTTCGGTTCCGTATCAGGCCGGACGCGGGGCCAGGTCCAGGGTCGCGAGCGCTCCGCCGCCCGGGGCGTCCGCGAAGGTCAGCCGGGCTCCGAGCACCTCGGACTGGCCCTGGGCGACCGTCAGGCCGAGACCGTGCCCCCGGCCGCGTTCGCTCGCGCCGGTACGGAAGCGCTGGGGGCCCCGCTCCAGCAGGTCGGCCGGGAAACCGGGCCCGTGGTCACGTACGGAGATCCGCGTCCCGGTCACGGTCACCTCGACGGGTGCCGCTCCATGCCGGTGGGCGTTGGTGACGAGGTTGACCACGATCCGCTCCACCCGGCGCGGGTCGGTCTCCACCACCTCGGCGGCCCCGACGGCGACCCCGGTGTCCGTGCCCGTACGCCGCACCACATCGGCGACCAGTTCGCCCAGCGGCACCGGGTCGAGGCGGGGCCGCTCGACGCCCGCGTCGAGGCGGGAAATCTCCAACAAGTCCTCGACCAGCGCGTTCAGGGCCCGCAGCCGGTCCCGTACGAGGCCGGTCGCCTCGTCGTCGTCGGGCAGCAGCCCGGCGGCGGTGACCAGGCCCATGAGCGGGGTGCGCAGTTCGTGCGCGACGTCGGCGGTGAAGCGCCGCTCGTTCTCCAGCTTGCGCTGGAGGGCGCCCGCCATATCGTCGACGGCCGCCGACATCTCGGTGATCTCGTCGCGGGCCCGCCCGGCGGGGCCGATGCGGGCGTCCAGGTCGCCGTCGGCGATACGGCGGGCGGTACGGGCTCCGTGGCGCAGCCGCCGGTTGATCGGTTCGGTGGCGAGGGCGGCGAGCGGGACGACGAACAGGAGGGCGGCGAGGACGGATTTCACGATGCTGCGGTCCAGGAGCTGGAGGCCCCGGACCTCGGCGCTCATGTCGTCCCGGACGACGAGGATCCGGTCGCCGCCGACGTCCACCGCGCCCCACATCCAGAACCAGTTGGGGGGATCGGCGTCGTACCAGGTGGCGTACTCCTCGGTGGTGCCCGGACGGCCCTCGGCGAGGTCCCGTGCCAGCGGCTCCGGCAGTTCCGCCCTGGTCCGTACGTCGATGTCGGCAGGCGCCTTCCCCGTACGGAAGAACTCCCGCTCGGCGGCGATCAGCCGGATGAGGGTCCGGTCGTGGCCGACGCGCAGCCCGCGCTCCCGGGTCGCGTCGTGGACCAGGAAGCCGACCACGGCCGCGACCGCGCAGCACGCGGCGGCGGCGAGTGCGGCGATCTTCCAGCGCAGGGCACGGGGGTTGAGGAGGTCCACGGCGTCCGCCGGCCGCTCAGCCGCGGACGAGCTTGTAGCCGAAGCCGCGGACGGTCTCGATCCGGCCGCTGCCGATCTTCTTGCGCAGCCGGAGCACGCACAGGTCCACCACCCGGGTGTCGCCCTCCCAGCCGTAGTCCCATACGTCGCGCAGCAGGCGGCGGCGGTCGAGGACCGAGCCGGGCGCGGCGGCGAACTCCAACAGCAGCCGCAGTTCGGTAGGGGTCAGCGACAGGGTCTCGCCGGCCCGGCGCACCTCCATGCCGAGGGTGTCCACACTGAGGTCCCCGAAGACCAGGGTGTGATCGGCCCGGCCGGACTTCTTGGCCGCGGGGCCCTCCGCGTCCGGGCGGAAGGTGGCGCGGCGCAGCAGGGCGCGGATCCGGGCGACCATGACGGCGGTGTCGACGGGCTTGATCACGTAGTCGTCGGCCCCCGCCTCCAGGCCCGCGACCACGTCGAGGGCGTCGCCGCGCGCGGACATCATCAGGACCGGGACGGGGCTCTCCTCGCGGATCCGGTGGCACAGGCCGATGCCGTCCAGCTCGGGCAGCATCACATCGAGGATCAGCAGGTCGTACGTGCCCGCTCGGAAGGCCTCCAGGCCGCTGAGCCCGTCGGCGGCCACCGCGACCCGGTAGCCATAGCGTTCCAGGGCCAGCTGTACGGCGCGGCGGATGGTGGCGTCGTCCTCGACCACGAGCACGCTGACGGGGGCCGGGCCCCGGGCTTCGGACACGTTGCCTACCTGGGCGTTCGAGGTCATCGGTCGGTCGCTCGCATCGTAGTCGGGGGCGGGTGGGGGACCTGGTCACCGCCTCACCGGGGCCGCGCCGGAGAGGCCGTCGGCTCACCGGGGCACGGCGGTGGGATCACCGGCTCGCTCGGCGTTGCGGCACGGTTACGTCACCGGCTCAGGGTGGCGTTGCGGCACGGGTACGTCACCGGCCCGCCCGGCGTTGCGGCACGGGTACGTCACCGGCTCAGGGTGGCCGCCACCGGGAGGTGGTCGCTGCCGGTGGCGGGCAGGGTCCAGGCCGCGCGCGGGGTCATCCCCCGCACCAGCACGTCGTCGATGCGGACCACCGGGAACGCTGCGGGCCAGGTGAACCCGAGGCCGTCGCCCGCCTCCCGTTGCGCGGAACGCAGCTGGGAGGTCACCGGGGCCAGCGCGCCGTCCTGGTACGTCCCGTTGAAGTCGCCCAGCACCACGACCCGGGGCGCGGGCTCCGCCCGGAGCGCGGCGGCCAGCTCGCGGGCCGCCTCGTCGCGCCGGTCCGTCGTGAAACCGGCCGCCGAGACCCGTACCGACGCCAGATGGACCGCGTACACGGCGACGGGCCCGTCCGGGGTCCGGGCCGTGGCGCGCAGCGCGCGGGTCCACGGCATGATCGGCACCGCCCGCACGTCCGCCAGCGGGTACCTGCTCCAGATGCCGACCCCGCCGATCACCGCGTGGTGCGGATAGGCCGCGGCCAGTTCGCGGGAGTAGACGGCCGCCGACGCGTCGGACAGCTCTTCGAGCGCCAGCATGTCCGCGCCCGCCCCGACGAGCACGCGCGCGGTGCCGGTCGGGTCGGTGTTCCCCTCGCTCACGTTATGGCTGACCACCGTCAGATCGCCGCCGCCCGAGCGCTTGTCGATGAGCGCTCCGCCGAAGAGCACGCCCCAGACGACGGCGGGCGCGAGCACCGCCACGGCGGCGGTCCGGGACCGGCGTACGGCGGCGAGCCCGAGCAGGACCGGCACGCCGAGTCCCGTCCAGGGCAGCAACGTCTGGAAGAGACTGCCCGCGTTGACACCCGCGTTCGGGATCCAGGCGTGCGACGCCATCAGCGCGGCGCAGCACACCGCGACGGCGGCGAGCAGGCGGTCCGGGCCGCGGGAGCGGTCACGCCTGCCGGCGGGGGACGGCGGACCGGCGGGGGGCGGCACAGCGGCGCCGGGCGGCGGGGGCCCCGCGCCGGTGGCCGTCCGGGCGTCAACCTCCTCGTGGGTGTCCAGGCCCTTCCGGGTGCTCAGCACGGCACGGGTCTCCCAACGTCGCGTACACCGGAGGTCGGGTACGCCCCCAGCGTTCGCGAGCCGTGCTTCCGGGCGGTCAGAGCGGTGCTTCGGGGACCGCGCGGGTCTGTATCGGCTGCGTATCGGCTATCGGTCGGGGGGCGTCGGGAGAAGGGCGTCACGGGCGCGGCGGACCGCCTCCTCCGGGTCCAGCCGGCCGCCCCTCCCGTATGCCTTCGCGAACGCGTCCGCGCCCAGCGCCGCCCGTGCCGCGTCGGTGACACGGTCGACGTCGGCGCGTTCGGCGGGCGGCAGCGGGGCCCCGGCCCGACGCCGGGCGGCCGCCGCCGCACCCAGCAGGACGGCCGCGTGGGTGGCGGCGGAGCCCTGGCCGGGGAGGGCGGCCGCACCGGCGAGGCCCTCCAGGGAGAGGGCCAGGGCGCGGGGCTCGGCGAGAGCGCGGGCGATCTCCAGGCCCGCCAGGTGGTGGGCGGCCGCCGCGCGCGCGTCGCCGCGCAGCTCGGCGACGAAGCCGAGCTCGGCCAGGAGCAGATGATCTCCCGCCCGGGAGGAGACATCGGCGTAGCCGTCGCGGATGTGCAGCAGGTGGGTCTCGGCCCCGTCGAGGTCGCCCGAGCGGCGGGCCCCGAGGGCGAGGCCCATCCCGGAGTGGATCTCGCCGTACTTGTAGCCCTGTTCGGCGGCGATCCGGCGCGCCTGCTCGTGCAGCTCGCGGGCGCGGTCCCAGTCACGGGCGAGCAGCGCGAGCCGTCCGAGGCCGGAGAGCCGCGCGGACACCTCCGCCTCCAGTCCCCATTCCCGTGCCATGCGCAGCCCCTCGTGCTGGCGACGCTCGGCGTCCTCGTAGGCGCCCTTGATCTCGGCCAGCGCGGCAAGCGGCGAGACCGTCTGCAACTCACCCCAGAGATCGCCGAGTTCACGGAAAATCAGGGCACTGCGCGTTCCGTCGCGGCCGAGACCGGCGAGGTCGCCGCTGACCAGCGCGAGCGTCGCGCGCAGGCCGAGAGCCGCGGCGGTGCCCCACTGGTCCTTCGCGGCGGCGAACAGGGTGAGGGCACGGGTGTTCAGCTCGCCGCTCCCGGCCGCGTCGCCCGCACCGAACAGGCCGTACGCGCAGAGCCAGAGCGCACGGGCCCGGCGCACGGGGTCGGGAACGCCGTCGGACGTGGGGACAGCGACGGACGTGGGGCCGCCGTCAGACGTGGGGGCGCCGTCGGATGTGGGGACAGCGACGGACGTAGGGCCGCCGTCAGACGTGGGGGCGCCGTCGGACATGGGGACGCCGTCGGACATGGGGGCGCGTCCTTCCACTGTGGCGGCGACGGCCGCGCGATCACCGGTGAGCAGGGCGAAAGCGGTGTGCAGCAGAGCGAGTTCGGCAGAGGCCCGGCGGCCGGGGAGGGTGGGAAGTACGGGGAGAATGGGGAGTACGGGACGTACGGGGCGGGCCGGGTCGGTGGATGCCGAGAGGTCGGCCGGCCCCGAAACATCGGCCGGCCCCAAGACGTCTTCCGGCGCCGGAGCGTCGCCCGTCGCGGCCAGCACCGCACCCAGGCTGCGGCGGGCTTCCGTGAGGCGGCCCCGCAGCAGCCACCACCAGGCGAGGGCTGTGGCCAGCCTGACCGCCTCCGCCGGCTCTCCCGCGACCGCCCGGCGCACCCCTTCTTCGAGCGCCGTACGCAGGTTGCCGGCCTCGGCGTCCAGCCGGGCCAGCCAGGGCCGCTGACCGGCGCCGCGCAACCTGGGCTCGGCGGCCTCGGCCAGGGCCCGGTAGTGGCGCAGATGACGGTCCCGTACGGCCGCGAGGTCCTCCATCTCGTGGAGCCGCTCGGTCGCGTACGCGGCGACGGACTCCAGGAGCCGGTAGCGGGGGCCGGTGGGCCCGTCCACCACGACCACCAGGGACCGGTCGACCAGCCGGGTGACGAGGTCGAGTACCTCTTCCCGGGCGACGCCGTCCCCCGCGCAGACCGCTTCGGCGGCGGCCAGGTCGCAGCCGTCGCTGTGGGCGGCGAGGCGGCGCAGGACGATGCGTTCGGGCGCGCTGAGCAGTTCCCAGCTCCAGTCGATCACCGCCCGCAGCGTCTGCTGGCGAGCCGGGGCGCCGCGCTGCCCGAAGGTGAGCACCCGGAAGCGGTCGTTGAGGCGCACCGCCAACTCCCGTACTCCGAGTGCTCGTACCCGGGTGGCGGCGAGCTCCAGTGCGAGCGGGATGCCGTCGAGGCGGCGGCAGATCTCGGCCACGGCCCGGCGTTCGGGCTCGTCCGGTGCGTCCGGGTCGCGCGGGAAGCCCGGTGTGGCGGCGGCGGCGCGCTCCATGAACATCCGGACCGCGTCGACGGGCGGCAGGGGCTCGACCAGGAACATCGCCTCGCCGGCCAGGCCGAGCGGCTCCTGCCCCGTGGCGAGGACTCGCAGGCCGGGGGCGGTGCGCAGGAGCAGCTCGGCGAGTTCGGCGGCGGCGTCGACGACGTGCTCGCAGTTGTCCAGGACGAGCAGGGTGCGCCGGTCGCGCAGGGCTGCGGCGAGGCGGTGCGGCAGGGAAGGCGTCGCGGCGCCGGTACCCGGGAGCGAACGGGGGGCGTCGTCGCGGATGCCCAGGGTGGCGGCGACGACCTGGGCCAGGTCGGCCGGGGTCCCGGCGCGGATGCCGGAGAACTCCACGAGCCAGGTCCCGTCGCCCAGTTCGCCTGCGCGGCCCCCGTCCCGCTCAGCGGTGGCCGCCGCCACGGCCAGCCGGGTCTTGCCGACGCCACCGGGGCCGGTGAGGGTCACCAGCCGCGCGCCGGCGAGGAGTCGGGAGAGGTCGGCGAGCGCCTCACGGCGGCCGACGAGGGGGGTGAGGGGGACGGGGAGGTTGGAGGGGGAGGACGTAGCTGAAACGGCGCCCGCCGCGTGCGGGGGGGCGGACGCGGCGCCCGCAGCCCCCGGCGTGGCCGCCGCACCTCCTGCGGAGGCGTGACCCGAGAGGGCCCTCACGGCCGCCGCGTCGTCCGACGCGGCCCCGTGCGCGGGAGTCCCGTCCGCCGAAGCCCCGTTCGCGTAAGCCCCGTTCGAGTGAGCCCCGTACGCGTGAGCCCCGTACGCGTAAGCCCCACCCCCCGAAGCCCCACCCCCCGAAGCCCCGTACGCGTAAGCCCCACCCCTCGAAGCCCCGTCCGCGTAAGCCCCGTACGCGTGGGTCACCGCGCTCAGCCCCGGCTCCTGCCGCAGCACCGCCCCGTGCAGCGACGCCAGTTCGGGGCTCGGGTCGACCCCCAGCTCCCCCGCCAGCCGGGCGCGCAGGTCCTCGTACGACGCGAGCGCCTCGCTCTGGCGGCCCGCCGCGTACAAGGCCCTCATCCGGACGGCGCGCAGGCGCTCGCGCAGCGGGTGGAGCGCCACGAGGTCGGCGAGTTCCCCGGCGAGGAGCGCGTGGTCCCCCGCCTCCAGGCGGGCCTCCGCCTGCTCCTCCAGCACGGAGAGCCGCTGCTCCGCGAGGCGCTGGACGGCCCCTCGGACGAAGAGGGCGTCCGCGAAATCCGCGTATGCCGGTCCGCGCCACAGCTCCAGGGCCTCGGTGAGCAGCGCGGCCCGCGCGCGCGGGTCCCGGACGGGGCGGGCGCTCGTCACCAGGGCGCGGAACCGGGTGGCGTCCACCTCGTCGGCGCCGTCGTCGATCCGCAGCCGGTAGCCGGGGGGCCGGCGGACCACCCGGTCACGGCCGATGACCCGGCGCAGTTGGGAGACCTTGGCCTGGAGCGCGCCCGAGGGCCTGCCCGGAGGCGCGTCGCCCCACAGGTCGTCGATGAGGCGGTCGGCGGAGACCGGCTCCCCGTCGTGTGCGAGCAGGTCCGCCAACAGGGCCCGGACCTTGGCTTCGGGGACCCTGACTTCCCGTCCCTCGCCGTCCCACACCACCAGTGGCCCGAGCACCCCAAACCGCATAGCCGCCACCGTACAGGCCCTGCGGACCGGCGTCCCGGCCGTCGGCCGCCCGAAGGTTTCCCGAAGGTTTCCCGAAGGTTTCCCGAAGTGCCCGGGCGCAGAGTCATGCCGCCGGTGGCACCACTCCACCGGCGAGGAACGGGCGCCCCTGGAGGGAGCGGCAACCATGACCAAGTACGCGCGAAGGAAAGCCCTGGTCGCCGGTGAGGCAACGGGCATCGGCCTGGCCATCGCCAAGCGCCTCGTGGAGGGCGGGGCGGCGGTTCTGCTGACCGCCCGCACCTACGAGGAGCGCGCGCACGCGATCGCCGAACTCGGCTCCGCCGGCCGCGTCGTCGCGCCCTCGGCCGTGGCGGACGCCCTCGCGGGGGACGGCTCCACCGGCTTCCCCGCAGGCGGCGTCGATCTTCTCTTCGCCGACGCGATCCCCACCGCGCGCCCCCTGCTGCCGCACCTCGGGGACGGCGGCTCGATCGTGCTGACCGCGCCCACCCCGTGCCCCGACGCCGTGCGGGCGTTCGCCGCCGAACTCGTCTCGCGGGGTATCCGCGTCAACGCGGTGGCGCCGGGCTGTATCGAGGCGCCGGGCTCCGGCGCCGTACGCCTGCCGCCGCTGGGGCGTCTCGGCGCCGCCGAGGAGGTGGCGCGCGCCGCGCTCTTCCTGGCCACGGAGGCGACGTTCACCACGGGGGCCCGGCTACCCGTCGACGGCGGCCTCGGCCGCCCGTGAACCGGCTTCCCCCGAACCGCGGTCCGTGAACCGGCCGGCCGTGAACCGCGGTCCGTGAACCGGCCGCCCCGGGACCTCCGGCCGTCCCGCTCGCCACCTCGGCTCTCCCCTCCCACTCTCCCCTTCCCCCCTCTCCCCTCTCCCCTCTTCCGTTCCCGCGTCTCACACCCCACCACCCATCCGGAAACCAGGAGCACATCCCATGAGCACCGCACCCGACTCGGCGCCCGCAGCCGCTGCGGCACCGGACCCGACGAACGCGGGCGACCACCAGCAGAAGCTTCCGCTCTTCGCGCTGCTGGCCCTCGCCACCGCCGTCTTCATCACCAGCCTCACCGAGACCCTCCCGGCCGGTCTGCTGCCCGCGATGAGCCAGGACCTGGGGGTGAGCGAGTCCGCGACCGGGCAGACGGTCACCGTCTACGCGATCGGCACCGCCCTGACCGCGATCCCGCTCACCGCCGCCACCGCGGGCTGGCGGCGCAAGAAGCTGCTGCTCACGGCCATGGGCGGATTCGCCCTCGCCAACACCGTGACGGCCGTGTCGTCCGTCTACGAGCTGACGATGGTGGCCCGGTTCGTCGCGGGTGTCGCGGCCGGTCTCGCCTGGGCCCTGCTCGCCGGGTACGCCCGCCGCATGGCCCCCGCGCACCTCCAGGGCAAGGCGATGGCCGTCGCCATGGCCGGTGTCCCCGTCGCGCTCTCCCTCGGCGTTCCCGCCGGTACGTTCCTCGGCGACTGGCTCGGCTGGCGTGTGGCGTTCCTGTCGATGACGGCACTCACCGCCGCGCTCCTGGTGTGGATCTTCGCGGCCGTGCCGGACTTCCCGGGCCAGGCGCGCGGCGAGCGGCCGAAGCTGCTGCCGACCCTGAAGATCCCGGGGGTCTCCCCGGTCCTCTTCGTCACGCTGGTCTTCGTGCTGGCGCACACCATCCTGTACGCGTACATCGCCACGTACCTCGACGACCTGGGCCTGGGCGACTCCACCGGCCTGATCCTGCTGGTCTTCGGCGCCGCCTCGCTGGCGAGCATCTGGATCGTCGGCGCGCAGATCAACCGCCGGCTGCGCGGCCTCACCGTCGGCGGCGCCCTGCTGGTCGCCGTCGCCTCGCTGATCCTGGCCGTCCTCTCCGACACCACCGCCCTCGTCTACGTCGCCGCGGTGCTGTGGGGGCTGGGCTGGGGCGGTGTGCCCACCCTGCTGCAGACCGCCGTGGGCGACGCGGGCGGCGATTCCGCCGACGCGGCACAGGCGATGCTCGTGACGCTCTGGAACGTGGCGATGGCGGGCGGCGGCATCGTCGGCGGCATCCTGCTCGACACCCTGGGCAGCGAGTCCTTCCCCTGGACGGTCCTGCTGCTCCTCCTGCCGGTGATCGCGGTCGTGCTCTACGCCCGCCGGGCGGGCTTCCCCGCCCGGCGGCCGGCAGCCGAGGAGGCACCGTCGGCCGGGGCCCCCGCCGCGAAGGCCCCGGCCGAGAAGGCGACGGCCCCGGCCGGCGGGGCGGGCCCGGCGGCCTGACGACCGACCGCCGGAGGCCACCCGTCCCCCGTCCTCCGGCGGTCCCACCCCACCGGCCGGTCCCGGAGCACCGGCGGCGGCTCTCCGGTCGCGGTCCCTGTCACCGGGACACGGACTCCGCACAGAGCACAGAGCACAGAGCACACAGCACCGTGCCGGGGGCATGTTCATGATTTGTTGACACTTCGCCAGGCCGATCCGGCGCACCGCTCCACCACGGGTAAAACCGGGTAATCCCCTCGCACGCACCGCCCGCCTCCGTCCCGTCCAAGCACGTTTGCGCAGGTCAGACGGCGAACTTGCAAAATAGACGGCCGACCCGGGCAAATCCCGCCCCGGGCGGTACTTTCACCTCGTACTGATATGCCAAGTAGCCACTCGGGGGCGAGCGGTGACGAGTATCGAGGGGGCGTAGCGTTACATGTCGTCAAGTGAGGTACGCGCGGCGATGCCGGGCGACGGCGCGCGCATGCAGACGTTCCTGGACGAGATCTTCCGGGCGTTCCAGCGGCCGGAGCAGCGCCGTTGGGCCCAGGCGTATCTGTGGGCCCTGATCCACGCATCGGGCAAGAAGACCCCCCGTCGCATGGCGCTGGCGAAGCCCCTGCCCTCGGCCGCCACACACGGTCTCCACCAGTTCATCAACGCCAGCCCGTGGGACTGGACTCCGGTACGCCGCCGGCTCACCGCCCTGGTCGCCGCGCGGACGACGCCGTCCGCCTGGACCGTCGCCGAGCTCATCATCCCCAAGCGCGGCGAGCACTCGGTGGGCGTGCACCGGCGTCTGGACACCGTCACCGGCCGTACCGTCAACTGCCAGCGTGCGCTGGTCTTCTTCCTCTCCTCGGGCGCCCAGAGCTACCCGGTGGGCTGGAGCCTCCTGCTCGACGGCACATGGGACTCGGACCGGGAGCGCAGGCGCCGTGCGCGCATACCCGACTCCGAGGCCGGGCGCACCCCCGCCGGCCATGTCACCGGCTACGCCGCCGAGGTGGCGGCGCATCCCCTGTTGCCGCGCGTTCCCTGGGTGCTGGACCTGACCCGCTGCCCCGAAGCGGCCGGGGTCCTCGCGGGGCTGGCCCGGCAACGGGCCGATGTGGTGTGCGAGGTCGCGCCGGACCATCCGGTGCTGCTCACCGGGCAGCACGCGCCCGCCGTGACCACCGTCAGCGGGCTGATGGAGGTGCGGCACGCCCGGCAGACCCATGTCCTGCTCCGGCAGGCCCCCGACGGCCGGGTGCGGGCCGTACCGGTCCACACGTACGCGGGCACGGTGACCGCCCCCCGGCCCGCGCCCGGCGACACCGTGGGTGCCCGCACGTACCGCGTCCTGGAGAGACCCGACCCGGACGGCCGGCAGCCGTCCCGCTACTGGCTCACCACGCTGACCGGCCACCGGGTGGAGGAGGTCCTGCGGCTGGCGCGCAGCCACTCCTCGGCGCTCTCGGCCGTGGCCGTGCTCCGTCAGCGGTTCGGCGTCCTCGACTTCGAGGGCCGGTCCTTCCCCGGCTGGCACCATCACATGACCATGGCCTCGGCCGCCTATGTCCACCAGCGCCTGTCCCGCGCTCCCGGAGCGGCCACCGCGCCGCCGGGCGTGCCGCCGCCGCCCCGCGTCCCGGCCGCCGCGCTCGCCGGCGCCCCCGACTGACGTGCGGGCCAGGCGGGAGACGGAGCGCATGAGACAGGTGCTCGTGGTAGAGCCGGACGTCTCGGCCGCGGCGGCCGTGGTCGGGGATCTGCGGCGGCAGGGGTTCACCGCGCGCGGCGTCCCGACCGGGGAGCGGGCCCTGCGGGCGTACGGCGAGGCGGACCTGGTGCTGTTCTCCCTGGAACTGCCCGATATCGACGGTCTGGAGTTATGCCGGACCCTGCGCAACGGCGGGGACACAGCGCTGATCGCGGTCACCGAAGCCGACGCGGAAATGGAACGGGTCCTCGTTCTGCACGCGGGCGCGGACGACTGCGTGGTGAAATCCTGGGGGTTCCGGGAAATCGCGGCCCGTATCGAGGCGGTACTGCGCCGCACCCAGCCCCGGGGGACCCTTCCGGCCGCCATTTCCCTGCGCCATCTCCATATCGATCCGCATCTGCGGGAAGTGCGGTTGCACCACCGGCCCGTCGGCGTCACGTCGAAGGAATTCGAGCTGCTGTACACCCTGGCCGCCACTCCTGAGACGGTCGTGACGCGCAAGGAGCTGATGGCCCGGGTCTGGGGGAGCGACTGGGGGCACACCAGCCGCACGATCGACACGCATGTGAGCAGTCTCCGGGCGAAGCTCGGCTCCAGCGGCTGGATCATCACGGTCCGGGGCGTCGGCTACCGCATGGGGCACGCCTGGCGGATGCCGGAGACGTCCGCCGGCTGACCGGAGCCCGCGCCCCGCACCGGAGCCCGCGCACCGCCCCGGGGTCCGCCCCCGGTGCGCGCCCCCGCCCGCGCGCCTCCGGGCCCGCACCGTCACACCGCCGCGCCCTCCAGCCGTCGGAGCAGCGGGTGGTGCGCCTCGCCCGTCGCCCCCACCGCCCGCCGCGCCCACCAGGCCGACGCCAGGTTCGACGTCAGCAGGGTGCGGTGCGGGTCCCGCCGGGCCAGCTCGGTGAGGGCGGCGAGCGTCCCCATGCCCGTGCCCGTGAACAGCAGGGCCGTGCCGGCGGGCAGTTCCCGCTCCCGTATCCGCCGCAGGATCGCCTCGGTCGTCACCGCGTACGGGTCGAAGTGCCCGTACCCGCCCGGCCCCGCGGTCTCCTGGGCCGGGACGAGCACCACCCCGTCGACCGTGAGACCGGCCCGCTCCCAGAAGCCGCGGGAGGTGTCGGTGAGCCACGGCTCGTACGGGGAGACGAGCGTCAGCCGGTCCGCCCCGAGCGCCTCGCAGGCGGCGAGGATCGCCTGGGTGGAGGACTGCACGGGAGAGCCGGCGCGCTCCGACAGCTCGGCGCAGAAGGCCCGGTCGCCCTCCGGGCCGAGCAGGTAGTGCGACGCGCTGCACGCGACCACGGTGGCGTCCAGTCGCAGTGCACCGAAGCTGCCGAGCAGGTCGGGGAGCACCTCGTTGTACGTCTCCAGCATCGCCCTGAGCCCGGCCCCCGGAGTCACCGGGAAACGGGTGGCGAACACATTCGTTCCGGCGCCGAGCAGATGGTTGAACTCGGGTTCGGCCGTGGGGTTCTCCGGCGGCACGACGACCCCGAGCCGGGGCAGTGAGAAGAGGTCCATGGACGCACCGTAGGGCGGGTGTCACGACAAGGAGCATCATCCGTCCGTTATTTGGCACGTTCACACACCACCCTTGCACTGTTTTTCCTTCCTGACATTCCTTGACACTCCTTGACACTCCGCAACACAGCCCTGACACAACAGATATTGCTCTTTTCAGCCAGGCGCCGAAGGATACGAAGCATCGAATGCGAGACCGCGATCTGCGGTCCTCGCCCAGCACATCCAGACCCCTTTTTCGGGGCAAGAGGAGCAAAGGACATGGCAGCAGAAGGAGAAGGGCCGGAAGAACGGGAAAAGCCGCCCCGCATATCGGATGCGACACTGCGGGACTCCGCACACATGGCGGGGGTGGAATTCAGCCCCGCGGACGCCGCGGCCATCGCGGGCCTGCTGGTGCGCACGGGCGTCGAGCTCGTCGAGGTGGGCATGGTCTCCGGCCCGGACTCCCAGGACGCCGACCTCGTCCTCGCCACCCACGAGGCCATCACCCCCGAGCGCAGCATGACGCTCGTCGTCGTACGCGACCGGCGGCAGGTCGCCCGTGCGCTGGACGAGGCCGGGCGCCTGGGCGTGCGGCACATCATGTACTCCATCCCCACCTCCGAGCAGCACGCGCGGCTCAAGCTCGACTCGGCAAGCCCGAAGTTCCTCCAGTCGCTGGCCCGTTCGGCGATCCAGCAGGCCAAGGAGCGCGGCTTCCACGTCACGTTCAGCGGTGAGGACGGCGCCCGTACGCCCCGGGAGCGACTGGTCCCCTATGTGGAGGCGGGGTTCGCGGCGGGGGCGGACCGGTTCCGGCTCGCGGAGACGGTCGCGTACCTCTCCCCCTGGCAGATGGAGACGGTGATCGCGGACATCACCGCGATCGACGGCTCCGAGATCGAGATCCACTCGCACAACATGCTGGGCATGGCCGTCGCCAACTCCCTGGCCGCCGTTCGGGCGGGCGCCCAGTGGATCTCCGCGACCGTCGGCGGCATCGGCGAGCGCGGCGGCAACGCCCCGCTGGCCGAACTCCTCACCTCGCTGCGGGTCCTCCACGGCGACACCCGCTTCGACCTGAGCCACCTCACCGAGCTGTCCCGGATCGCCCTGCGCGGCGCCGGCCTCGGGGACGCCTTCCAGTCCGGGCCGACCACCCCGCACGCCTTCGCGTACGAGCTGCCGGGCCAACTGAACCACCCGGGCGCCTACGAGACGCTGCCCGCCGAACTGGTCGGCAACACACGTGAGTTGCGCGTCCGCTCCCGTCTCACCACCGCTCTGGTCCGCTGGGCCCTGGCCGATTCGGGACCGGACGTCGACGTGGACGCCTTCACCTCCTGGCTGGCCGGGCGGCAGGAGCGGGACGGCCGCCCGCTGCTGGACCGGGACGCGATCCGCAAGGCCGCCGTCGACTTCCGCCCCGTCCCCGCGTAACCCATCCCCCTGTCTACGGAGTTCACGATGCCCACCGCCACCCTGACCGGCGTATGCCCCGAGTGCGAGACCGACCTGACCGTCCCCCCGGTCACCCTGGGCGAGACCCTCTCCTGCCCCGAGTGCGTCCTGACCCTCCGCGTCGAGGCCGTCCAGGACGGCCGGCTGACGCTGGAGATGGTCGAGGTGCAACTGCGCGACTGGGGTCAGTGAGATGGGCGCCCTCCGCCCCGTCGCGCTCATCGCGGACCGCGTCGCCTGGGAGGAACGCCTGCTCATCGGGGCGGCCCCGGCCTTCGGCCTCCGCCTCGACTGGGTCAACGACGAGTCCCTCTCCCTCGGCCACCCGGACGCCCCGGCGATCAGGGGGTACGACACCCTGCTGATCCGCAGCCGCAGCTACACCCGCGGCGGGCTGATCGCCACCCTCGCCGAGGCGGCCGGCGTCCCCACCCTGAACACCGCCCGGGCCATCCACGCCTGCGAGAACAAGGCAGCGCTGCGCGCCCTGCTCCGGACGTCGGGCATACCGGTCCCGGACCACCGGCTCGTGCTCTCCCGCAAGGACTTCGACAAGGCGCTCGCCGATCTCCCGCTGCCCCTCGTCCTCAAACCCGTCTTCGGCGGCATGGGCAAGCGGGTCACGCTCATCCGGCACGCCGACACCGCCCACTCCGTGTACGACTACATCGAGGACCTGGCCCACGCCTTCGAGCAGGCCTCCGTGGTGGAGCCGTACCTCGGCGGCAGCTCGGTGCGGTGCCTGGTCGTCGGGCGGGAGCTGATCGGGGCCGCCGAGTTCGAGAGCGGCGGCAGCGACTGGCGCAACAACGCGGCCCTCGGCAACAAGAACCGGGCGATCGCCCACGACCCCGACGTCCTGAAGATCGTCGACGGTGTGGTCGATGTGCTCGGGCCCGGGATCTACGGGGTCGACCTCTTCGCCACCCCCGACGGCTACGTCGTCAACGAGGTCAACCACGCACCCGGCTTCCGCGCCGTGGCCTCCGCCACCGGGGCGGACATTCCCTCGGCCATCGGCCGCTATGTGCAGGAGCTGCTCGCATGATCCGCGCAGGAGTCGTCGGCGCCTCCGGGCTCGCCGGCGGCGAACTCATCCGTCTCATCACCCAGCACCCCGACCTGGAGCTGACCTTCCTGGGCGGCTCCTCCCACATCGGCCGCCGCCCCTCCGAGCTGCACCCCGGCCTCCGCCTCGGCCACGGGCTGACCGTGCAGCCGGTCACCGAGGACGTCGTCGACCGGGTCGACGTCCTCTACCTGGCCACCCCGGCCCCGGTCTCGGCCGAGCTGTCCTCGCTGCTCGCCGACCGCGTCCCGGCGATCGTCGATCTCAGCGGCGCCTTCCGCATCCGTACGCCGGAGCTCCACGACCGCTGGTATCCCAAGGTCAAACGGCGCACCGACCTGGCGGACCGCTTCGTCTACGGCGTACCGGAGCTGATCGGCGACCAGCTGAAGGACGCCGCGCTGATCTCCCTGCCCGGCTGCTACGCCACCGCGATCACCCTGGGCCTGGCCCCGCTCACTCTCGGCCTCGGTCTCGACCTGAAGACGGTGGTGGTGGACGGCAAGAGCGGTTCCAGCGGCGGCGGCATCCAGCTGCGCACCTCCGACCTGCATCCGTTCCGGGCCGGGGCCATCGCCCCGTACTCCCCGACCGGTCACCGGCACGCCGCCGAGGTCGGCGACTTCCTGGAGCGGAGCAAGCCCGGCACCATCGGGAACCTGTCGATGTCGGCGTACGGCGTCCCCAACGTACGGGGGCTGCTGACCAGTTCGTATGTGTTCACCGACGAGAAGGTGGACCAGCGCGAGCTGAACCGGGCCTTCCTCCGCTTCTACAAGGGGCGCCCCTTCGTCCGGGTGCGGCGGCACGACGAGACGCTGATCCCGGTACCCGACCCGCAGGCCGTCCTCGGCTCCAACTACGCGGACGTGACGGTCCTGCTCGACGAGGAGGGCGGCCGGATCGTCGTGCTCGCCGCGCTCGACAACCTCGTCAAGGGCGCGGCGGGCCAGGCGGTGCAGGTGACGAACCTGCGGTTCGGCCTGCCCGAGGAGACCGGGCTGACGCAGCAGCCGGTGATGCCGGCATGAGCGCGGACCGTGCCGCCCCCACCGTCGTGAAGCTCGGCGGCAGCTGCCTGGACGACCTCGACGGCGGCTGGTGGGACGACCTGGCACGCCACGGCCGGGACCACCCGCTGGTCCTCGTGCACGGCTGGTCCAAGCCGCTGAGGAAGCTCGACGCCCGCTACCGCGACCCCTCCGCGATCCTGCGCGACCGGTACGGCAACCAGAGCCGGTGGACCACACCCGAGGTGATCGGCGACATCAAGACCGTCAGCGCCCAGCTGGCCGAGGACGTCCTCGCCCGGCTGGGGAGCCGCGGCATCACCGCCGAGCGGCTGCTCGGCAGCGACGGGCTGGTCAGCGCGGGAGCGGGCGAGCGGTGGTGGTGGCGGGAGAAGCACCTCGTCGAGCTGGAGAACCTCGTCGGCCCGATCACCGGGGTCGACCCGGCCCCGCTGAGGAACCTCCGGCCCGCCCACGCCTACCTCGTCACCCCGCTCGCCCGGAACGCGGCGGGCCAGGAGGTCAACACCGACGCCGACCGCGCCGCCGCCGCCCTCGCCGGGGCCACCGGCGCACGGGACCTGGTCCTCGTCACCGACGTCGGCCATCTGCTCATCGACGGGGAGCCGGTGCGCCGGATCGGCGCCCGGGACGCCGCCGCCTTCCGCGACAGGGGCGCCAAGGGCGGTATGCGCAAGAAGCTGCGAGCCGCCGGCGAGGCCCTGGAGCACGGCGTCGAGCGGGTCGTCATCGGCAGCGCCGCCGTGACCCGCCTGCTGGACGGCTCCACCGGCACCGTCGTCACCAAGGACCGCACCCCCACGACAGGAGCGAGCGCATGAGCGGGCCCCGCGTGCTGGTCGTCAACAACGGCACCCTCTCCCTCAGGCAACTCCGCTCCCGTTTCGAGGAGTTGGGCTCGGACACGGAAGCGGTGGACGTCTCGTCCGTACCGGCCCGGTTGGACGGCCGATTCCGGGCGATCGTGCTGAGCGGCACCAAGGTGCGCGCGTACGACACCGACTACTACAAGCCCCTGATCGACCTGGTCACCACGGCGGACGTCCCGGTCCTCGGCATCTGCGGCGGGATGCAGATCCTCGCCGTCGCGGCCGGCGGGCGCCTCGCGGAGGGGCCGCAGCGGGTCGGCGGCCACGAGGTGCGGGTGGACACGGAGGAACCTCTCTTCACCTACGTGAAGCCGACGGTCACCGTCTTCCACCGGCACACCCTCTACCTCCAGGAGGCCCCGGCGGGCTACCGCTCGATCGGCCGCTCCGAGCACGCGCCGGTGGAGTTCCTGCGCTCGGACGACGGCCGTGTCCACGGCGCCCAGGCCCACCTGGAGTTCCGCAAGGACGGCCTGGAGATCCTGCGGGGCTTCGCCCAGCTCTACCAGTGAACCGAGCCCCCGGATCTCGGCCGGCTCCTCCCTCCTCCGACCCGGACCCCTCCCTCGTCCAGCCCGGACCCCTCCCTCGTCCAGCCCGGACCCCTCCCTCCTCCGGCTCGGACACCCAGCTCTTCGGACAGGAAAAGGACTTCGCCATGAGCACAGCAGCGGAAGAACCGCAGGACCCGGCCCTCACCGTCCATCTCAACGGCAGCGGCGGCGACATCAAGGGATGGGTGGTCATCGACACCCTCGTCGACGGCCTGGCGATGGGCGGCACGCGGATGACCACCGGAGTGACCGAGGAGGAAGTCGCGGGCCTGGCCAGGGACATGACCGAGAAGTTCACCCTGGCGGGGCTGCGCATCGGCGGCGCCAAGGCGGGCATCGTCGCTGACGACGCGAACTCCGTCGGCGCCGGCCGCGATGAGGCCTTCCGCACCTTCGGCCGCACGGTGAAGCCGCTCCTGCACGGCGGCATCCACCTCGGCATCGATATGGGCGTCACCCCCGCCGACCGGGCCGTCTTCTTCGAGGAGGCGGGGTACGACCCCCGCTACCGGCTCGGAGCACCGGACATGCCGATCGACTGGCGTACGTACTACGAGCCCCTGATCGACGCGACCGGTCACGGAGTCGGGGTCGCCGCGATCACCGCCCTGGAGGCGAGCGGCCACGCCGGACCCGCCCGGGTCGTGGTGCAGGGCTTCGGCGCGGTGGGGCGGGCGGTGGCACGATTCCTGGAGGACCGGGGGCACATCGTCGTGGGCATCGCGGACATCCGGGGCACCATCAGCGCGGACCGGCTGCCGGTGGCCGAACTGACAGCTGTCACCGATCAGTTCGGGGCCATCGACCGCAGCAGGCTGCCGCAGGAGGTGAAGGTCTCCGGCGAGCCGGACGCCTGGCTGGACGTGGAAGCGGACCTCCTGGTCCTGGCAGCGCAGAAGTACGCGCTCAACGCCGAGAACGCCCACCGACTGCGGGCCGGCCTGGTGGTGGAGGGCGCCAATCTCGCCTCCGGCGCGGCGGCGAGGGAGAAGGTGGCCGCCTCGGGGGCCGGGCTGGTCCCGGGCGTGATCGCCAATATCGGCGGCGCGGCCTCGGCGGCCCTGGCCGTCACCCGGGTCGTCCCGTTCGAGCTGGCGGCCGAGGCCCGCAAGGCCTGGGTCTTCGACTGGGTCGGCGACCGGGTCCGGCGGAACACCAGGGACCTGCTGGAGATCGCGGCCTCGCGGGCGGGCGACCCGCTGCCCGAGCTGCTCGCGGCCCGCCGGAAGGAGCGTTGATGAGCACGGCGGCGCGGGGCCGGCCGGCCGGCCCCGCCGCGGCGTCCGCCCCGGAGGAGCGGACCGGGGCCGCCGGGCAGCGCGGCGCGGAGTACCGCCGCCGGGGCTGGTGGCGGGACGAGACCTTCCTCGACGACCTGCACCGCCGGGCCAGGGAGCACCCGCGCCGACTGGCGATCGCCGGGCGGCGCGTCGCGGAGTCCCGCACCGACACCCTCGACTACGCCGAACTGAACCGGCTGACCGACCGGTTCGCCCTGTCCCTGCTGGAACTGGGCGTCCGGCGTGGGGATTTCGTGGCCGTGCAGCTGCCCAACCGGTGGGAGATGGTGCCCCTGATCTTCGCTTCCGCGCGGGTCGGCGCGGTCATCATCCCGATCTCGCCCATCTGCACGGAGGAGGAGCTGCGCCACCGGCTCGGCCTCACCGGGGCCCGGGTGTGTGTCACCCTCCCCACGTGGTCGGGCACCCCGCTGGCGGAGATCGCCACCCGCCTCCGGGGCGAACTCCCCTCGCTGGAGCATGTGCTGGTGGTGGACGGACCGCTGCCCGAGGGGGCGCTCCCCTTCCACGAGCACTTCGTGGCGGTGGAGCGGGAGGAGCGGGAGGGAGCCGCCGCCCGGCTGGACGGTCTGGCGCTCGGCGCGGACGACCCGTTCGTGGTGCTGTTCACCTCCGGCACCACCGGCCTGTCCAAGGGCGTCCTGCACAGCCAGAACACGGTCCACTCGGCCGTACGCGGGTATGTCGACGCCTTCGGGGCGGGCGACAGCAGGGGCGACAGCGACGGCCCGGGCGAAGGCGCAGGTGACTGGGTGGCTGCGGTCTCCACGCCGCTCGTCCACTACTCGGGGTTCGCGCAGGGCATCCTGGCCGGGGTCATGCTGGGCGGCACCGTCGCCTTCCAGGACGTCCGCCGCAACGAGGAGCTGCTCGACCTGGTGGAGCGGTACGGCGCGAGCTTGCTGTACGGGCCGCCCGCCACCCTCGCCGATGTGACCGCCTCCCAGCGGGCCGAGCGGCGGGACACGAGCACGCTGCGGCACGTGGTGATCGGCTCGGCACCGGTGCTGAAGGAGCTGGCCGACGAGGTGCGCGGGACGCTCGGCGCCCGCGCCCACTCGTTGTGGGGCATGTCGGAGAACGGCCCCGTGACCACCACCCGGCCCGAGGACCCGGAGGGCTGGGCGGCGGTGAGCAACGGCCGCGCGATCGACGCCATGGAGACCCGGATCGATACGTCGCAGGCGTACGGGAGCACGGGGACGACGGGCGCCGAGGGCCCTGTCGGCCGGCTCAGGGTGCGCGGCGCGTCGCTCGCGCTCGGGTACCACCGGCGCCCCGAGGCGTTCGCGGCCGAGCTGGACGGGGACGGCTGGTTCGACACCGGCGACCTCGCCCGGGACGACGGCCGGGGCGGCATCCGCATCATCGGCCGGGCCCGGGACGCGGTCCTGCGGGACGGGCGGGTGGCTCCGATGACGGAGCTGGAAGCGGTGATCGGCAGCCATCCGAAGGCGGTCGAGGCCGCGCTCGTGGGCCTGGAACCCGCCGACGGTGCGGGCGGCAACGTGATCGTGGCCGTCGTGGTCCCGCGTGACGGGGAGGGACCGACGCTGGAGGAGGTGCGGGCCCGGGTCACGGAGGCGGGCCACGACGTCCGCTTCCTGCCGGACCGGGTGGAGCACCTCCCCGCCCTCCCCAAGACCCTCACCGGCAAGGTCCGCAAGACCGAGCTGCGGGAGCGGTACGCGCCGGGACCCCCCGTCTGACCCCGTCTGACCCCGTCTGACCCCGTCCGACCCCGTACGCCCATCCAGACGCCCATCCAGACGCCCATCCGCGCCCATCGAGACGCTCATCGAGCGCTGGAGCTGTCATGCCCGAACCCACTCCGGTCCCGCCGATCCCACCAGCCCCACCAGCCCCACCGGCTCCACCGGTCCTGCCGGTCCCACCGGTCCTGCCGGTCTCCCCGGTCACCATGTCGGCGACCCTCGCCGCCGACGAGGCGCTGGCCCGACGCCGCCGCGCCGGGGAGCGGGTCCTGTCGATGGCCGGCGGGGAGATCGGCCTGCCCGTCCTGCCCGCACTGCGTGACCGGCTCGCGGCGGCGGCCGGCGAGAACGCGTACGGCTCCGTCGCCGGGAGCGCCGCCCTGCGCACCGCCGCCGCCGGGTACTGGGGGCGGCGCGGTCTCGCCGTCGACCCGGGGCTGGTCGTGGCGGGCCCGGGCAGCAAGTCCCTGCTGTTCGCGCTGCTCCTGGCCATCGGCGGGGATGTGATCGTTCCGGTGCCGAGCTGGGTGAGCTACGCGGCCCAGGCCCGGCTGGCCGGGGCGCGCCCCGTCCCCGTGCCGGTCCTGCCGGGGCAGGGCGGGGTGCCCGACCCGGACCGGCTGCGCGAGGCGGTCGCCGACGCGCGGGCCGCCGGGCAGCACCCCCGGGCCGTGGTCGTGACCGTGCCGGACAACCCGACCGGCACGGTCGCGTCGGCCGCCACGGTCCGGCGGCTGGCGCGGGCGGCCCGCGAACTGGACCTGGTCATCGTCTCCGACGAGATCTACGGCGACCTGGTGTACGACGGCTCGGAGCCGGCCGTCTCCCCCGCCCTGCACGCGCCGGAGCGGACGGTCCTCACCACCGGGCTCACCAAGAACCTGGCGCTCGGCGGCTGGCGCACCGGCGTGGCCCGGCTGCCCGACAGCGAGCTGGGGCGCGCCCTGCACACCCGGCTCGTGGCGGTCGCCAGCCAGATCTGGTCGAGCCCGCCCGTGCCGGTGCAGACGGCCGCCGCGTACGCGTTCGGGGAGCCGCCCGAGGTCGTCGAGCGTGTCACGGCGAGCCGGCGGCTGCACGAGAGGGTGGTGCGCGCGGTCGCCGCCCGCTTCACCGCCGTGGGCGCGGAGCTGGCCCCCGTCGCCGCGACCTGCTACCTCTACCCGGACTTCGAGCCGCTGCGCGAGCACCTGGCCGCCGCTCACGGAGTGCACGACGGGGACGGGCTGGCCGGGCTGCTCTCCGAGCGGTACGGCGTCGGCGTCCTGCCCGCGAGCGCCTTCGGGGAGTCCGGACACCGCCTGCGCATCCGTGCGGCGACCAGTCACTTCTACGGCGAGAGCGACGAGCGGCGCACGACGGCGCTCCGGGCGGCGGACCCGCTCGCCCTGCCGTGGATACGGGGATCGGTCGACCGTGTCGGCGAGGTCCTGGCCGACCTGACGGGGGTCGCGGTCCCCGCTCCCGCCCCGCACGCCTGATCCACCCCACCCCACCCCACCCCACTCCACCCCACCCCACCCACCTCTCATCTCCCCTTCCCTCTCACTCACTCGCTCTCCTCACCTACGTATACGTACTCAAGGAGTCACTGATGTCCCACGCACACCTCCCCGTCCTCTTCGAGGCCCTGTACGACGGCAGACGTCACGTCGGTTTCGGCCGCCCCGAGGACGGCACGCCGCACACCCTCCACCGGGTCGAGGACGGTCAGGTGGCCGCCGCCTTCCTCGCCACCGACGGCTCGGAAGGGGCCCTGCGAGCCGCCCTCGTCGAGGGCGCGGAGACCACGGTCGTGACGGCCGGGGCCCCGGAGCTGCGCCTGTTGCCGCCGCTCCTGCCGGGGGCCTCGGGCAACGCCCTGCTGAGCGGCTTCATGGGCACGCACAAGAAGAAGTGGGGCGGCCGAACCGCCCCGGAGGGAGGCGAGTTCACCGCGCCCAAATGGTTCTTCAAGGGGTTCGGCGACTGGGTGAGGCTGCCCGGTGAGGACCTGGTCGTCCCCGCGCGCCCGGTCGCCCTCATCGAGGAGCCGGAGGTCGCGCTCGTCTACGTCAACGACGCCGACGGCACCCCGCACTACGCCGGCTACACCTTCGGCAACGACCTGTGCGACATCGGCCTGCACCGCCAGGACCCGGGCTACAACCCGTACTGCAAACTGTGCGACACCGCCCTCACCCCGTGGCTGTTCCTCGGCCCGCCGCCGCGCACGGTGACCGGCCGGGTGACGATCGTGCGGGACGGCGCGACGGCCTGGGAGGGCCCGTTCGACTGCGGCGAGGACGCCCTCTACTACCGGGTGCGGGACATGGCGGACCACCTGTTCACCTTCCCGGCCGTGCGGCGGCCCGGGCTGGTCAACTACGTCCTGCTGGGCGCCGACGAGGCCAGCTTCCACGACGGGTTCCGGATCGCCGACGGCGACCGGATCGCAATCGACGTGAAGAGCCACGGGGTCACCTTCGAGAACCGGGTGCGGTACGTCTCACCGGCCCCGTCCACCACTCCTGCGGCCGCCCCGGTGCCCGGCGCGACAGCGGCAGAGGCCCCGGCGACTGTCGCGACGGCATGAACACCGCGTGAAACAGGGGCGGTTGGCCTGTGCAGAGGCCCACCCGCGCAGGCACGCTCTGAGAGTCACCAGCCACCCCCCATCCCCGTCCCGTCCCGTCCCGTCCCGCTCCCCACCCACACACCCACCCCACCCAGCCCCGTCGCCGGACTTCGCAGGAGGAGACCGCACCGTGCCCGCCACCACCAAGAAACAGGTGCATCTCGCAGCGCAGCTGCCCGGCATCCACAACGTGACCGTCTGGTCGGACCCGCGCTCCGAGAGCCAGATCTCCATCGACTCCTTCATCCGGCTCGCGCAGACCATCGAGCGCGGCAGGTTCGACTTCTTCTTCCTCGCCGAGGGGCTGCGGCTGCGCGAGCACAAGGGGCAGGTCTACGACCTGGACATCGCGGGACGCCCGGAGAACCTGACCGTGCTGAGCGCCCTGGCCGCCACCACCACGCACCTGGGCCTCGCCGCCACGGTCAACGCCACCTTCAACGAGCCGTACGAGGTGGCGCGCCGGTTCGCCACCCTGGACCGGCTCAGCGGGGGCCGGGCCGCCTGGAACGTGGTCACCAGCTACGACGCGTTCACCGGCGAGAACTTCCGCCGGGGCGGCTTCCTCCCCGAGGCCGACCGCTACACCCGGGCCGCCGAATTCCTCACCACGGCCCGGGAACTGTGGGACAGCTGGAGCCCGGGCGACCTGAAGGCCGACGCGGCGGCGGGTGAGTTCATCGCCCCGGGGGCCGGCCGCTTCGCCCATCGGGGGCAGCATTTCGACATCTCCGGCCGGTTCACCACCCCGTCCGGGCCGCAGGGCCACCCGGTGATCATCCAGTCCGGTGAGTCCGACGCGGGCCGGGAGTTCGCCGCGTCCGACGCCGAGGTCATCTTCAGCAAACACAACCGGATCGACGTGGCCCGGGACTTCTACCGGGATGTGAAGCGGCGTCTCGCCGCGTACGGGCGCGGGCCCCAGGACCTGCTGATCCTCCCCACCGCCAACGCGGTGGTCGCGGACACCGACGAGGAGGCCGCCGCCTACGCGGAGGAGATCAGCCGCGAACTGGTCAGCCCGCAGACGGCCATCGCCCATCTGGAGGCGGTCTGGGGCCGCGACCTGTCCGCGTACGACCCCGACGGGCCGCTGCCGGACATCGAGCCCGAGGACGACGCCCACTTCCTGAAGGGCCACTCCGTCTTCCGCAAGGGCCGGGCGGAGACGGCCCGGCAGTGGCGCAAGCTCGCGGAGGAGCGGGATCTCTCCATCCGGGAGCTGGTCATCGAGGTCGGCGGACGCCAGACGTTCGTCGGCAGCCCGCGCACGGTCGCCGACGCCATGGACGACTTCGTCCAGACCGAGGGCGCGGACGGCTTCGTCCTGGTGCCCCATCTCACCCCGGGCGGCCTGGACGACTTCGTGGACCGGGTGGTGCCGATCCTCCAGGAGAAGGGCGTCCACCGCGACGCCTACACCGGCACCACGCTCCGGGACCACCTGGGGCTGTCCGGGGCGCCACGACCGGCCGGATGGGGCGGACCCGGACAGCCCCCGCGCGACGGGCACGACGACAAGGAGAGCTCCGCATGACCGGCACGACCGCCACCACGACCGGCGCCACCGGCCCCGGGGCCGCCCCCCTGCATCTGGCCGTCGCACTCGACGGGGCGGGCTGGCACCCGGCGGCCTGGCGCGAGGAGGGCGCCCGGCCGGGTGAGCTGCTCGACGCCGCGTACTGGGCCGACCTGGTCACCGAGGCCGAGCGCGGCCTGATCGACTTCGTCACCATCGAGGACGCCCTCGGCCTCCAGTCCGCTGCCTTCCATCTCCCCGATGACCGCACCGACCAGGTCAGGGGCAGCATCGACGCGGTGCTCCTCGCGGCCCACCTCGCTCCGCTCACCACGCACATCGGTCTGGTCCCGACCACCAACGTCACCCACACCGAACCGTTCCACCTGGCCATCGGCATCGCCACGCTCGACCACGCGAGCCGGGGGCGGGCCGGCTGGCGTCCGCAGATAGCGTCCCGCGCGGCGGACGCCGCCCACTTCGGCCGCCGCACCACACCCCAGCTCACCGAGGACGACGTGACCGACCCGGAGCGGATCTCCGAGCCGCTGCGCGCCCTGTTCACGGAGGGCGCCGAGGTGGTGGAGGCGGCACGCCGGCTCTGGGACAGCTGGGAGGACGATGCGGAGATACGGGACGCGGCGACGGGCCGCTTCATCGACCGGGACAAGGTCCACCCCATCGACTTCCGGGGCTCGGCCTTCAGCGTGAAGGGCCCGTCGATCACCCCGCGCACCCCCCAGGGCCAACCGCTGGTGGTGAGCCTCGCGCACGCCACCGTCCCGTACGAGTTCGCCGCGCTCGGCTCCGACGTCGTCGCCGTCACCCCGCATGACCGGGCGGGCACGGCGGCGATCCTCGCCCAGGTCGACCGGGCTGTCGAGCGCACCGGCCGGGACGTGGCGGAACGCCCACTGCGGATCTTCGCGGACCTCGTCGTCCTCCTGGACGACGAACCGGGCGCCGCGGCACGGCGCAAGGCCCGGCTGGACGAGGCGGCCGGGGCCGAACTCGCATCCGACGCCGAGATCTTCACCGGTACGCCCGCCGAGCTGGCCGACCTGCTGCTCGACCGGCGCTCCACCGGGCTGGACGGTTTCCGCCTCCGCCCGGCCGTCCTGCCGCACGACCTCACGGCGATCACCCGGGGCCTGGTCCCGGAGCTGCAGCGGCGCGGGGTGTTCCGCACGGAGTACACCTCCACCACCCTGCGCGGTCACCTGGGCCTGGCCCGCCCCGTCGGCCGCTACTCGACGGCGGGCTGACCTGGCGGCCACAGGGCATGGGCCGGTCCCGGCCGCCGCGCCCCGGTCCCGGTCAGCGGTGGCCGGGACCGGGGCCGGGACCGGGACGCGGTGGCCGGGTCAGGCCCCCGTCGTCGACCCCGGCCGGACGATCATCAGCACGACGACCGTCGCCCAGAGCAGGTTGAATATCCCGGTGGTCATGGCGAGCCGCGCCGCCGCCGACCGGCTTTCGGCGACCGGCGCGTCCATGAGCAGCTCGCGCTGGCCGGGCAGGACCATGGCCATCAGCAGGGCGGCGGCGATCGCCGTGAGCACGATCGACGCGAGCAGCCACGCATCGCCCAGCACCCCCATCTGCGCACCGGTGGCGAAGCCGAGGACGGGTACGGCGATACCGACGAGCGCGTACGCCCGGCAGATCTTGTGCAGGAACGCCGCCGTGCGGACGTCGTGGTCGTGCGGGCCCTCGCTGCCGGGCGCCGGTGGTCTGGCGTAGCGCGGAAACATCGAGGCCGCGACCGTGATCGGCCCGACCGCCAGGATCGACGCCAGAACGTGCAGCGAGAGCAGCAGCTTGGTCACGGGTCCTCCGAGGGGGCGTGCAAGGTCAACGGCAAGGTCAAGGTCAACGGCAACGGCAACGGCAACGGCAACGGCAACGGCAACGGCAACGGCAACGGATCGCGCGGCCGAGGACAGCCCGACCCATAGGTTGGCTACCAATGCATGGGGTGCCGCCCCAGGAATAGCACGATCCCGCCCTCAATAGATAGCCTGCCTACGCATCCATCCCGGACGCCGCACCTTTCATCCGGAGCGCCACCCCTTCCGTCCGTCCCCTCCATCCGGCCTTTCATCGGAACGCCGACCCTCCCGTCCGACCCTTCCGCCCGGCCTTCCATCGGAGCACTGGCCCTTCCCGGCGACCATGTGTAGCCTGCCTACGCATGAGACAGGATGCAGTACGCGGACATCTGGACGGTCTCCTCCTGGCGGTTCTCGAACCGGCCCCGCTGCACGGATACGCGATCATCACCGCGGTCCAGCGGCGCAGCGGCGGTGCGCTCGATCTGCGGACCGGCACCATCTACCCGGCGCTGAACCGGCTGGAGCGACTCGGCCTGCTGCGCAGCGACTGGGAGACGGAAGGCGGGCGCAAGCGCCGCTGTTACGCACTGACGGAGGCGGGAGCCCTCTTCCTGGCGGACGAGCGCACGGCGTGGCAGGACTTCACCGCCGCGATCGGCTCGGTCCTCAACCCCGTCACACCGCACCCGCACCCGCACCCGCACGGACAGGGCGCATGACCGCCGGCCCTCCGCGCGGCGACGGCGCCGACGACCTCGTGGAGCAGCACGTCGCCGAGCTGGACGCCCTGCTGAGCGGCCCCGCCCGGGCCAGGTCCCGCCTGGTCGAGGAGGCCCGCGACGGGCTCACCGAGACCGTGGCGGCGTACACGCGCGAGGGCGAGCCGTACGAGCGGGCGTTCCACCGGGCGGTGGCGGAGTTCGGTTCGGCGCGGGAGCTGGCCGCGAGCTTCCAGCGCGAACTGACCATCGCCCAGGCCCGGCACACCGCCCGCGCCGTCGCCCTCAGCGCCCCGTTCCTGCTGGCCTGCTGGTTCCTGGTGCGCAGCACCGGGGTCCCGCAGACCGCGGGGGTGCCCCGCGCCGCACACCTGCTCGCCACCCATCTGGCCACGGTCGCGGGGGCGGCGGTCCTGCTCTCCGCCGGGGCCCTGGCCGTCACCGGCGTACTGGCCCGCCGGTTTCCCGTTCCGCACCGGCTGCCCCTCACCGTCGCCTGGACGGGCACCGCCGCGAGCGTGTCCATGGCCGTGGCCACCCTGGCCCTCGCCACCGCGTCCGTCCTCGCCGAGAACTGGACCCTGACGGCGGCGGCCTGCGCGCTGGCCGCCGTCTCCCACGGGGTCGTCGCCGGCTCGGCCCGCGCCTGCCGCCGGTGCGCACGGCTGCCATCGGGGACGCCGGTCACCCTGTGACGGGCCGAGGCCGGGTGTGGCGGCCACCGGCAGGCCCGGCACCGGCCGGTCCGTCGCCGTGAGCGGACCGTACACGTCCACCCACCGGGACATCGACGGACGGGAGCCCGGGAGCGGCGAACCGGAGCCGTGAACGACGGACGGGAGCCCAGGCCCGACGGACGGGAGCCGTGAACGACGGACGGGAGCCCAGGCCCGACGGACGGGAGCCCAGGCACGGGCGAGCCCCGCGGCGACCGGGCCCGACCCCCGCCGCCCGACGACAGGGTGCCGTCCTCGATGTCTCCGCAATGTGAACGTTGTGAGGCGACTGGCAACTGGCGTGGCGGCCTTGACATTTCAAGGGTCGGCCGATGATAAGATCATCTTACTTCCAGTGGGCTGATGGCGTATGGGGGCATTCCGGGAGGGATGAAATCCTCGGCCCCACCTTCGGAGGGGCACCTCCCGAAGCGGCGCACGGTCGTGGCGAACCAGCCCTGACTGCGTGCCGCCTGACGGGGTGTCAAGCCGTTTCCGCCATGGCACTTGAAGTGAGTCTCATGACATTTCCACAGGGCCCAGTCATCTGGGCGCTGGTTGTCGTAGCACTGGTCGCCGCGGGTGCCGTTCTTCGGGCTCGCGCGACCAACGTCAAGCTCCGCAGACACCATGCCGAGCTGCGCCAGGAGCGCGACGCGCTCCTGCACCAACGGGACGAACTCCACGTCGTCCACAACGGTCTGCTCCAGCGTCAGTCCACCGAACTGGCGGAGGTCCGCAAGGACGCCGAGGAGGAGACCAAGGCCGTCCTCAAGGCGGCCGTCCGCACCCTCCAGGGCCTCGCGGACGAACAGCAGGTCGTGATCGAGAAGGCCCAGCGCAAGTACGGCGACGACCCCGGGATCCTCGCCGACCTGATGGCCATGGACCACGCCAACAGCCAGTTCGGCCGACGCGCCCAGGGCATCGCCGTACTCTGCGGCGGCTGGCTCGGCCGGCGCGAGACCGTGGCCTCCGTCTTCGACGTGGCCCGCAGCGCACAGGGACGGATCCGGCACTTCGACCGGGTCCGGGTCAACGGCCAGGTCAACTTCTCCGTCGTCAGCCGGGCCGTCGAACCCGTCGCCGTGGTCCTCGCCGAGCTGCTCGCCAACGCCACGAACTACTCCGCCCCCGGCACCCCGGTCGAGATCAACATCCAGGCGGTGCCCACGGGCGTCTGCCTCATCGTCGACGACGCCGGCCTCGGCATGGGCCAGGAGGAGAAGGACCGCGCGGCGACACTCCTCTCCCCCCGGGCCGCGATCAGCGTCTCCAGCCTGGGCATCCCGCCGCAGTTCGGGTTCGCCGTCTCCGGGATGCTCGCCGCCCGCTACGGCTTCCGGGTCTCGGTGGACTCCGTTTCCCCCTATGGAGGCGTACGCGCGGTGGTCCTCATCCCTGACGAACTGCTCACCACCGAGGCGCCGCCCGCCGCCGCGCCCGCCGAAACACCCGAAGCGGACCTTCCCCACACGCCGCAGGTCCGGCAGCCGGACCAGTGGCTGGCCCAGGCTCCGGCGCCCACCCCGCTCTTCCCGCCGACCCAGCAGCCCGACACCGCCACCCAGCAGCTGGCCCAGATCACCGCCACCGCCGGGGGACTGCCGAAGCGTCGCCGTAAGAGCCCGGTCTCCGCGGTGCCCTCGGCGGAACCGGAGCCCGTGCGCAGCAACGAGGAGACCGCCTCCCGACTGGGCGCGTTCCAACGCGGCACCCGGTCCGGACGCGACACGACGACGGAAGGACCCGAGTTCCAGTGAACCCCGATCTGTCCTGGGTGCTCAACGACCTGCTCCAGGTACCCGGCGCCCGGCACGCGATCCTGGTGTCCGCCGACGGCCTGCTGCTCGCCAACTCCAGCGAGATCGGCCGGGACGACGCGGAGACCGTCGCCGCGGCGATGAGCTCCATGCAGTCCCTCAGCCGGGCCGTCGCCCCCTTCATCGGAACCCGTGAGCCGGGCCGCTGGCGGCAGACGCTCCTGGAGTACGAGGACGGCTGGATCTTCCTGATCGCCGCCGGCACCGGCGCCTACCTGGCCGCCACCGCCGCCGCCGACGTGGACATGGAGGCGATGTCCTTCCGGATGCAGCAGCAGGTCCACGCACTGGGGAAGGCGATGACCACGCCGCCCCGCCAGAACGCGGGCAGCGAAATATGACGGCGCCGGGCGAGGAGCAGCAGGTCAGCAGCGGGTTCGTCCGGTCCTACGTCATCACCGGCGGGCGGGGGCTGCCCGACGCGGACGACCTCTCCCTCCTCACCCTGATCACCCTCGCCCCCGACCGCCAGCCGCCGCCCAGCCCGAGCCCCGAGGTCAAGGCGATCTGGGAGCTGTGCTCCGGCGGCTATCTGTCGGTGGCCGAGGTCGCCGGTCACCTCGGCCTGCCGGTCGGGGTGGCCCGCCTCCTGCTCCAGGATTTAAACCAGCAGGGACACCTGCTGCGCCGGAAGGCACCGCCGCCGGCCCAGCTCGTTGACAGGAAGATCCTCGAAGAGGTGTTGCATGGACTCCAAGTCCGGTTCGGCTGAGAGCATCTATGTGCCGGACGCGGTGCAGCGCGCGGCGAAGATCCTCGTTGTCGGGCATTTCGCCGTGGGCAAGACGACGCTGATCGGCACACTGTCCGAGATCACGCCACTGCGCACCGAGGAGCGGATGACCCAGGCCGCGGCCCAGGTCGACGATCTGCGTGGTGCCCCCGACAAGACGACGACGACGGTCGCCCTGGACTTCGGGCGTCTGACGCTCAGCGACGAACTGGTGCTGTACCTGTTCGGCACGCCTGGCCAGCAGCGGTTCGTGGAGCTGTGGGAGGACATGGCGCGCGGTTCGCTGGGCGCGTTGCTCCTGGTCGACCCGGCGCGGCTCGCCGACACGTTTCCCGTCATCGACCTGGTCGAGACGTACGGGCTGGAGTACGCGGTCGCCGTCAACAGCTTCGACCCGTACTCGCAGCACGCCGAGAACGAACTGCGCGAGGCGCTCGACCTGTTGCCGGACACCCCGGTCGTCTTCTGTGACGCCCGGGACCAGAACTCCTCCGCGCAGGCCCTGATCATCCTGGTCCGCCACCTTCTGGCGCACGCGGCCTGACCCACCCCCAGACGTACCCCGAGCCGGGGCCGACCGGGCCCCGCGATCACACCGAGGAAGCCGACATGGACCCGCAGCCGGGAGCCACCCCGTACAGCGCCCCCGCCGGGTGCCCCATGCGCCAGCAGCAGACGTCGCTGTACGGACCGGAGTTCGCCGCCGATCCGCACCGCTTCTACGACGAGGCCCGGGCGCACGGCCCCGCCGCGCCCATCGAGCTCGCGCCCGGGGTGGACGCCACGCTGATCGTGCAGCACGAGGCGGCGCTGCGGGTGCTGCAGAACCCGGCGCTGTTCGCCCGGGACGCGCGGCGCTGGGCGGCGCTGCGCGAGGGCGCCGTCCCCATGGACAGCCCCGTCGTGCCGATGATGGCGTACCGGCCCAACTGCCTCTTCACCGACGGCGCGGAGCACCTGCGGCTGCGCAAGGCGGTCACCGAATCGCTGTCGCGGCTCAACAGCTCCAGACTGAGCAGGGACGTCGAGCGGATCGCCGACTACCTGATCGACCAGTTCATCGAGCGCGGCACCGCCGATCTGCTCAACGAGTACGCCAAGCTCCTGCCGCTGCTGCTGTTCAACCAGCTCTTCGGCTGCCCCGGCGACATCGGCGACCGGCTGACCCGCTCGATGTCCGCCATCTTCGACGGCGAGGACGTGCTCCGTGCCAACGCCGAGCTGACCGAGTGCCTGATGGAGCTGGTCGCGATCAAGCGCCGCCAGCCCGGCGAGGACGTCACCTCCTGGCTGATCCAGCACCCGGCGGGGCTGCGGGACGAGGAGCTGAAGGATCAGCTGGTGATGCTGATGGGCGCGGGTGTGGAGCCGGAGCGCAATCTGATCGCCAACGCGCTGCTGCTGATGCTCGCGGGCCAGACGCCGGGCGGGCCCGAGCGGCGCGGTTCGGGGCTGCTCGTCGAGGACGCTCTGGACGACGTCCTGTGGAACAACCCGCCGATCGCCAACTACGCGACGCACTACCCGGTGCGGGACATCGAGCTGGACGGGGTCGTACTGAAGGCGGAGACCCCCGTACTGATCAGCTTCGCCGCCGCGAACAGCGACCCGGGGCTCACCGACGCCCGCCAGACCCTGAGCAAGGGCGCGCACCTGGCCTGGGGCGCGGGCCCGCATGTGTGCCCGGCCAAGTCGCCCGCCACACTGATCGCGCTGACCGCGATCGAGAAGATCCTCAACACCGTCCCGGACCTCGCGCTGGCCGTACCCGCCTCGGGTGTGGCCTGGCGGCCGGGCCCCTTCCACCGGGCCCTGGTGGCGTTGCCCGTACGGTTCACCCCGACGGCCGCGCGGCATACGGGGACCGGGACCCAGCCCCCGGCCCCGACCTCGGCCCAGCTGCCCGACCCGTTCCGGAACACGCCCTCCGCCTCTTCCGTGACACCCCGTCATGCACAGGAACCGGCCAAAAAGCAGAAGGGCTGGTGGAGTTCGTTCCTCGATGTGTTCCGCGTATGACCCACGGGCCGACAATTCGCCCACAGCAACGGGCATTTGGTGACGATTGCATGTGACGTGGGCAACAAGGAACGATGCTTGGCGTCGATATCCGAAGGGGTAGGTTCACTGCGGTAACCACGGGCCTAGGTCGAGGAACTCTGCGTGAGCATCACTGGCGGTACAACCAGGACGCCCGACGGACGGCGCGCGGTCATCGCTCTGCTCCGCAGACTCGGTTCCCCGGAAGGACGGGCCGAGCCGTACGGAATACTCGCGGAGCTACGGGCGATGGGTGACGTCGTCCGCGCTCCGTGGAACGGATATTTCGTCACCGGCTTCGACGCCTGCGGCCAGGTGCTCCGGGGCCGCAACTGGCTCGCCCCGGATCTCGGCTGGCAGCAGCGGCAGGACGACTCCAAGCAGTGGGACGCGATCGCGACCCGGGAGATGACCACCACGCTCGCCCGGCTCAACGCCCCCGAGCACACCTGCCAGCGGCGCTCACTGGGCAACCTCTTCGACCGTTCCACCATCGAACGCCTCGCCCCCGATGTCGAGCGCGACGCCGACCGGCTGCTGGACGAGCTGGCGGTGAAGCTCCGCGGGGGCGAGGCGGACTTCGTCTCCACCGTCAGCGAGCAGCTGCCGATCAGCACCATAGGCGGCTGGCTGGGGATACCGCCCGAGGACCGAGCGGCCATCCTGGAGATCACCCACGACCAGGTGTTCGCCCAGGAACTGCTCCCCACCAGATCGCAGCTCGCCGTCTCCGCGGAGGCGACCCTGCGGCTGCGGGCCTACTTCACCGATCTGGTGGCCCGCCGTCGGGCGGAGCCCCGCCACGACGTGCTGACCGGCTGGATCCACACGTGGGACGCGATGGAGCCGGACCGGGACCGGGCGGACGAGATCCTCTACCGGCTCACCATGTTCGTCACCATCGCCTCGCTGGAGACCACCGCGACACTGCTGTCCTCGATGACCTCCCTGCTGACCGAGCCCGGGCGGTGGGCGTGGCTGCGGAAGTACCCGGAACACATCGACGCGGCCGTCGACGAGGTCCTGCGCCACGACCCGCCCATCCAGATCAACACCCGGATCGCCGCCGAGGACACCGTCCTGGCCGGGGTCCCGATCAAGAAGGACAGCATGATCCACGTCCTGTACGGGGCGGCCAACCACGATCCGCGGCGGAACCCGGATCCGGGCCACTTCGACATTCTGCGCGGCGGCAGCCACCTCACCTTCGGCGGCGGGGTGCACTACTGCCTGGGCGCGGCGCTGGCCAAACTGGAGGCGCGGACGCTGCTGGCGCGGATGCTGGATCGTTTCCCCACCCTGCACACCGTCTCGCGGCCGGTGTACGCCCCCCGGATGGTCTTCCGACGGATCACCTCCCTGGGCGTGGCCCTGTGAGGCTCCCGCTCCCCGAGTTCCCCAGCCCGGGTGGCCGCTCGGCGACGGTACGCACCCGGCGCGAGGGACCCGTCCTCCAGGTGGAGCTGCACGCGCCGGAGACCGGCAACGCGGTGACCGAGGCGATGCTCGACGAGCTGCTGGACATCGTCGCCGCCCCGGACCCCGAGGTGCGGGTGCTGGTGCTCAGCGGCGCGGGGGACGACTTCTGCCTGGGCGGGGACCGCACCGAGTTCGCGTCGTGGCTGGAGGAGGATCCCGCCGGCCGGGGCATCCGGGTCGCCGGGGAGAAGGCCCGCCGGGTCTGCGAGGCGATCTCCGGCGGCCGGGCGGTGACCATCGCCCGGGTCCAGGGCAAGGCGGTCGGCGCTGGGTTCGCGCTGGCCCTCGCCTGCGATCTGCGGGTCGGCGCGGACACCGCCTCCTTCCGGCTGCCGGAGCTGGCGCTCGGGCTGCCGACCGCCTGGGGCGGGCTGCTGCCCCGGCTGATCCACGAGGTGGGCGCGGCCCGGGTCCGCGAGCTGATCCTCACCGGCCGGGCCTTCGGCGCCGCCGAGGCCTGCGAGCTGTCGGTGCTCCAGCGCGTGGTGCCCGAGGCGGAGCTGGACGCCGCGGTCGCCGCCTGGGCGAAGCCGGTGGTCCGCCGCCCGGAGGCCGCACTGCGGGTCACCAAGGCGCTGCTGAACTCCTACGCCGCCGCCACCCGGCTGGCCGACCCCTCGTTCCTCGACGCGGAACTGCTGGCCTCGGTCGCGGCAGCCACCCGGCGCTCTCCGGCGGGCGGCGACGGAGCGGGCGGGTCACACTCGTAGAAACCCGAGTGGGAGGACTCCGGCGTGCACGTACCGGTGTGGCTCTGGATCGTGTTCGCCGTGACCGTCGTCGTCTCGCTGACGGTCGACCTCCTGGCACACCGCAAGGCGCATGTCATCGGCTTCAAGGAGGCCGGGCTGTGGAGCGCGCTGTGGGTGGGCCTCGCGCTGGTCTTCGGCGGGGTCGTCTTCCTGACCCTCGGGAGCACCGCCGGAACGGAGTACACGACCGCCTGGTTGCTGGAGAAGAGCCTTTCGGTCGACAACCTCTTCGTCTTCGCGCTGATCTTCGCGTATTTCAAGGTGCCCCGGGAGTATCAGCACCGGGTGCTCTTCTTCGGCGTCATCGGCGCGCTGGTGTTCCGCGCGGTGTTCCTGACCCTCGGCGTCGCGGTGGTCAACCGCTTCACCTTCGTCCTGTTCCTCTTCGCCGCGATCCTTTTCTACAGCAGCTATAAAATCCTCAGCGGCCAGGAGGAGAACTTCGACCCGGGCAGAAGCTTCGCGGTGCGGCTGCTGCGGAAAATGATGCCGGTCCAGGACCACTATTCCGGGACGCACTTCGTCGTCCGCGAGGAGGGGCGGCGGGTCGCCACCCCGCTGCTGGCGGTGGTCGCCGCGATCGAGACGGCCGACCTGGTCTTCGCGGTCGACAGCGTGCCCGCGGTGCTCGCGGTCAGCGACGACCTGTTCATCGTCTACACCAGCAACGCCTTCGCGATCCTGGGGCTGCGGGCCCTGTACTTCCTGCTGGCGGGGCTGCTGGACCGGTTCCGCTACCTGAGCCACGGGCTGGCGGTCATCCTCGCCTTCATCGCGGTCAAGCTCATCCTCCAGGCCTCCCACAAGATGATCAGCACCTCGGTCCCGGAGATTCCGTCGCCGGTGAGCCTCGCGGTGATCGTCGTCATTCTGGCGGTTTCGGTGACTCTGAGCATGCGCCGTCCGGCGAAAAGCCCGGACTCCACGGACGCGTCCGACACCGATACGGGCGAGTAGGGTCACGGAAAGCAACACCATTCCCCGGCCATGCAAAGGGAAAGACTTTCCGAAATCTCCTGCGCCGCCTATCGTGAGTAAATGGCCAGCAAAGAGCGTGACACCCGGCAGCGGGCCGCTTTCATGTGCCCGACCTGCAAGGAACCCGTCCCTTCCGAGGTCCACCGCCACAAGTCCCTCGGGATCTTCGTCCCCGTCTGGCGCGCGGGGCCCTGCGAGAACCCCGACTGCGCGGACCACGTCGCCGAGGAGGTGCCCGTCCGGCACCGGACCGGCACCTCCTCGGCCGTCTCCCCTTCTCCCGGACTCCGCCCGACGCGCGGACCGGGCTCCGGCTGACTAGCGTTGGCTGTGCGGGCGGGGGCCCGTACGGGCGGGGCCGAGACAGGGACTCCAGGGAAGGACCGGGACCATGGCTGTACAACCTGAGGGCACTCCATGCTGGGCGGACGCCATGTTCGCCGACGTCGAGGGCGCCCGGAGCTTCTACGGTGACGTACTGGGCTGGACGTTCGGCGAGAGTGCGTCGGAGTTCGGCAACTACACGCAGGCGTACGCGAACGGCAAGGCGGCGGCGGCCGTCGTCCCCCCGATGCCGGGCGCGGAGGGCCAGTCGGCGTGGTGCCTGTACCTCGCGTCGCCGGACGCGGCGGCCACCGCGGAGAAGGTCCGTGCGAACGGCGGCGAAGTACTGATGGAGCCGATGCGGGTCGGCGACTTCGGCACGATGGCACTGGCCCGCGACCCCGGTGGGGCCGTCTTCGGCATCTGGCAGGCCGGGAGCCACGAGGGGTTCGAGACGGAGATGGGCGCTCCCGGCGGGTACTGCTGGGGCCAGATCTTCACCCGGGATCCGAAGAAGGTGGACACGTTCTACCCGTCGGTCTTCCCCTACACCGTGCGGAAGTTCGACGACGAGTCGATGGACTTCACCATGTTCGACGTCCAGGGGAAGACGGTCCTCGGCCGGATGGCGATGGGCGACGACTTCCCGCCGGAGGTACCCGCGTATCTGAACGTGCACTTCGCCGTGCCGGACTGCGACGCCGCCGTGGCGAAGGCGACCGAACGCGGCGGGGCGCTGCGGTACGGGCCGACGGACAGTCCGTTCGGCCGGTTCGCGACGCTCAGCGACCCGCAGGGCGCCACGTTCACCGTGATCGACGTGACCACCACCGAGGGCGAGATGCCGGCGTCGAGCCCGGCGACCTGACCCGGGGCCGTCACACCGTACGGGCCGCGACCGGAAAACGGGCGCGGCCCGTACGCGTGCCCGGCACGGCCCGTACACACACCCGCCGCGACCTCGTGGCCGCACCCGGCGCGACCTCGTGCCCGCCCCCCGTACGTTCCTCCGAGACCTCCCGCAGTTGCGATGGATCATCGTCCGGAGAATGGTAAATGCCAGCCCGATTGGCCTAGCGTGTCGCACATGCAGTCCTACACAATCGGTCAGGCAGCACGACTTCTCGGGGTCAGCCCCGACACCGCACGCCGCTGGGCGGATGCCGGCCGGGTCGCGACCCATCGCGACGAGGCCGGCCGCCGTCTGATCGACGGCCGCGCGCTGGCCGCCTTCTCGATCGAGGTCGGCCAGGGCACGGGCGGCGAGGACGAGGCCGGGTACACCTCGGCCCGCAACGCGTTCCCGGGCATCGTCACCGCGGTGAAGCTCGGCGACGTCGCGGCCCAGGTCGAGATCCAGGCCGGTCCGCACCGGCTCGTCTCGCTCCTGACCCGGGAGGCGGTGGAGGAGCTGGGGCTCGAGGTCGGCATGCGGGCGACCGCCCGGGTGAAGTCGACCAACGTGCACATCGACCGCGTCTGAGACCCGGCCGACGACGAGCATCCAAGGAGCCCACCCACATGTCCCTGTCGATCAACCGCCGCCGTGCGGCCGCCGCCGTCCTGACCACCGCCCTCCTGATCCCGCTCGCCGCCTGCGGCGACGACTCCGGCTCGGCCAAGGGCAAGAGCGAGGGCCCCGGCTCGGGGGCCGCGACGGGCACCCCCGCGGCCGACCTGACCGTGCTGGCCGCCTCCTCCCTGACCGACGTCTTCAAGGCCGCGGGAGCCGCGTACGAGAAGGAGAACCCCGGCGGCAAGGTGACGTTCTCCTTCGCGGGCTCCCAGGAACTGGCCGCACAGGTCAAGCAGGGCGCCCCCGCCGACGCGCTGGTCACCGCCGACACCAAGACGATGGACGGCCTCTCCGGCGAGACCGGGAAGCCGACCGTCATCGCCAAAAACCGCCTCGTCATCGCCACCGGTGAGGGCAATCCGGAGAAGGTCGAGAGCATCGAGGACCTCGCCGACCCGAAGCTGAAGGTCGTCCTGGCCGCCCCCGAGGTGCCGGTGGGCCGCTACAGCGCGCAGATCCTCGACGCGCAGAAGATCGAGGTGAAGCCGGTCTCCCAGGAGCCCAACGTCCGCGCGGTCCTGTCCAAGGTCTCGCTCGGCGAGGCCGACGCCGGGCTCGTCTACAAGACCGACGCCCGGGCCGCCACCGACAAGGTCGACGCGATCGAGATCCCGGACGCGGAGAACGCCATCGCCTCCTACCCGGCCGCCACCCTGAAGACCTCGAAGCACAGCGAGGCCGCCGCCGCGTTCGTCGCCTGGCTCTCCACGCCCGCCGCGCAGGAGATCCTTCGGGGGGCGGGCTTCCAGCAGCCGTGACCGCACCACCCCGGCAGGCCCGTGGCGACCGATCCGACGGGCCTGCCGGCACCGCACTCCGAGCCCGACGAGGTCACCGATGAAGCGTCCCGGCCGCCGCGCCTCCGGGGCCCGCCCACCCCTGCTGCTGACGGTGCCCGCCCTGCTGGCCGTGGCGTTCCTGATGCTGCCGCTCGCCGGGATCCTGGTCCGCACCTCCTGGGGCGAGCTCGGCGCCCACCTCACCGCCGAGGCCACCACCGAGGCGCTGCGGCTCTCGCTGCTGGTCTCCCTGTGGGCGCTCGGGCTCTCCCTGCTGCTCGGGGTGCCGCTGGCCTGGCTGCTGGCCCGGGTGCCGTTCCCCGGCAAGGCGTTTCTCCGCTCGCTGGTCCTGCTGCCGATGGTCCTGCCGCCCACGGTCGGCGGCGTCGCCCTCCTGCTGGCGTTCGGGCGGCGCGGGCTGCTCGGGCCCTGGCTGGAGGACACCTTCGGCATCACGCTCCCCTTCCACACCTCGGGGGCCGTACTGGCGGCGACGTTCGTCGCGATGCCGTTCCTGGTCATCTCGCTGGAGGGTGCCCTCGGCGGGCTGCGCCCCCGGTACGAGGAGACCGCGGCCTCGCTGGGGGCCTCGCCGGTCCGGGTGTTCCTCACCGTGACGCTGCCGATGGTCGCCCCCGGGCTGATCGCCGGAGCAGCCCTGACCTGGGCGCGGGCCCTCGGCGAGTTCGGCGCGACCATCACCTTCGCCGGGAACCTCCCCGGCACCACGCAGACCCTGCCGCTCCAGGTCTATCTGCTGCTCCAGGACTCGCCGGAGGCCGCCACCTCGGTGTCCCTGCTGCTCCTGGCCATCGCGATGGCCGTCCTGATCGCGCTCCGGGGCCGCTGGACCGGCACCCCGGGCGCCCACCGGGACCCCGACCGCCGGTCCGTTCCCGACCGCTCCGAAGGTACGGACGAGGCGACCGGCTCGTACCTGCCCGGCGGTACGGACTCGTACGGGGCCGGCGGTACGGAGAAGGCTCCCCGTACGACGAAGACGCCCGCGCCGTCCGAGACCTGGCCACTGCACGCCGACGTCACCGGCTTCACCCACCTCACGCTGGACGCCCCGGGCGGCACCACCATCGCGGTGGTCGGCCCCAACGGCGCGGGCAAGACGACGCTCCTGCGGGCCCTCCTCGGCCTCACGCCCCGCGCACACGCCGCCCTGCGCCTCGGCGACAGCGACGTCACCGGGCTCCCCCCGCACCGCCGGGGCGTCGCCTGGGTGCCCCAGGACGGGGCGCTCTTCCCGCACCTGAGCGCCCTGGCCAACACGGCGTACGGGCTCCGCGCCCACGGCGCGCCCCGGGCCGAGGCCCGACGCGAGGCCCAGGGCTGGCTGGACCGGCTCGGGGTGGGCCACCTCGCGCACCGGAAGCCCTCCCAGCTCTCCGGCGGCCAGGCCCAGCGGGTCGCCCTGGCCCGCGCGCTGGCGGCCCGCCCCCGCCTCCTGCTGCTGGACGAACCGCTCGCCGCCCTCGACCAGACGACCCGGTCCCGGGTACGCCACACCCTGCGCGGGCACCTGGCGGACTTCGGCGGGGTCTGCCTGATCGTCACCCACGACCCGGTCGAGGCCCTCTCTCTGGCCGGCCGGGTCCTGGTGCTGGAGGACGGCCGGGTCCTCCAGGACGAGCCGCCCGCCGAGGTCACCCGGCACCCGCGCTCGCCGTGGGTGGCCCGGATGCTCGGCCGCAACGCCTGGCCCGGCACCGCCACCGCCGACGGCCTGGCCCCGGAGGGCGGCGGACACCTCGTGGTCGCCGAACCCCTCCCGGCGGGCACGGACGCCCTCGCGGTCATCGCACCGGAAGCCGTCTCCGTACACCGGGAGAGGCCCACCGGCAGCCCGCGCAACGTCTGGCCCGGCACGGTCCGTGAGATCACCTCGGTCGGCAGCCGGCTGCGGCTGCTGATCACCTCCGCCGAGGCCCCGGACCTGGTCGCGGAGATCACCCCGGGGGCCGCCGCCGACCTCGGGATCGCCGACGGGAGCACCGTCTGGACCAGCGTGAAGGCCACCGAGGCGACGGTCGTCCCGCTGTAGGGCGACGGCCCTCCGCCACGGGCGCCCGAGCCCGAGGGAACCAAGATCCCGCCCCGCGCGTACTTCTGTACGTATGTACGTCCGGCCTCCGCACGTACGTTTCGCACGGCACCACTGCACCACGACACCACGAGAGACGGGGACCCATGTCGCTGTTCGGCAACGCCCACACGATCGACCCGGCCACCGCCCAGCAGGAGTACGCGCGGCTGCTGGGGCAGGGCGAGCAGATCCACGCCGCGTATCTGCTGGTCCGCGACAGCATCCTGTTCACGGACCGCCGGCTGATCCTCGTCGACAAGCAGGGCATCACGGGTAAGAAGGTGGAGTACCGCTCCGTCCCGTACCGCAGCATCACCCAGTTCTCCGTGGAGACGGCCGGGACGTTCGACCTCGAAGCCGAGCTGAACATCTGGGTCTCGGGCAACCCGGTGCCGCTCCGGAAGACGTTCACCAAGGGCGTCGACATCTACGAGGTCCAGGGGATACTCGCGCAGTTCGTCTCCCGGTAGTCCCACCCACGAGGGTCAGAAGTACGGGCGCAGCCGGGCCGTCGCCGAGTGCCCGGGGGCGGCGGCACGCAGCTTCGCGACGCGCTCGCGCAGTTCGGGCAGCAGCCCGTGGAGCGCGTCGCCCGGACAGCGGGTCTCGAAGCTGTCGCGGTGGCCGGAGATGACGTGCAGCCGGGCCACCTGGCCCTCGTCGAAGCGGCTCTCGTCGTTCGTCGAGACCAGGTCGACGGTGCCCAGCGGGTCCGCCCCGGGCCGCAGTTTCCAGGCGGCGAGCTTCACCAGCGCGTCCATCATCGGCTCGGGCACCTCGGCCCCCGCGCCGAAGTTCCCGATCGCCGCGATGCCGACCGTGTCGGTGTTGAACCCCTTGGTGTGCGCGCCGAGGACCGAGCGGCCGACCCCGCCGGCACGGCCCTCGTAGACGGTGCCGCAGCGGTCGACGAGGAAGTTGTAGCCGATGTCGTCCCAGCCGTCCTGCCGGATGTGGTCGCTCTGGACGGCCCGGATCAGGTCGGGGGCGTCCGCGCAGTCGTAGCCGCTGGGGTTGCCGGTGTGGTGGACGAACACCGCCCGCGCCGCGCCCGTGTAGTGCGGCCCCTCCCGGACCAGGTGCTCGTCCGCGTGCCACTCCCGGCGGCTGACGACGGCCGGCTGCGGCAGTCCGCGCGGCGGGCGGGGTCCGGAGGCCAGCTCCGTCCCCGGCGCGTGGAACGCCGGGCCGTCCCCGAACACCAGGAGTGCCAGGGGCAGGGCCAGAGCGCCCAGGACGAGTCGGCGGGACCACATGGACTTCACCCTGTGGCCTGACCTCCGGCTTCGCAGAGGAGCGAGCCGTTCGGGTGACGCACCACCGGGCCCCCGCAGGCCCTCTCTCGCGGCCCGAGCGTTCGGGCAGGCCTACCGGCGCGTGCCCCAGGAGGCACGGGACCTCACCACGCCTCGCCGCTCTCCGCCGTCCGGCCCGGAACGGCCCTGCCCCCGTCGCCCTCCTCCCGCCGCAGCAGCCGGAACGCCAGCAGGGGGAACACCAGCACCGACACCATCGCGGCGGCGACCAGGGCCGCGGCCTCGCCCGCCCCGATCACCTTCTCGTCCAGGCCGATCGCGGTGATCGCGACCACCAGCGGCAGACAGGTGGACGCGAACAGCCCGAGCGCCGACCGCGAGGCGCGCCCCGTCAGGTCGCGCGGGGCCAGCAGATACGCCGGAACCCCGCGCACCAGCAGGAACAGCACCAGGAAGACCGGCAGGAGCAGCAGCGGGCGTCCACCGTCCAGGAGCGCCGCGAGGTCGAAGTCGATGCCCGTGACGATGTAGAAGAACGGCACGAGGAAGCCGAAGCCGATTGCCTCGACCCGCTCCAGGATCGCGTCGCTGCGCTCGGGCACCGCCCCCTGGAGGACCAGCCGGGTCAGCATTCCCGCGGCGAACGCGCCGAGCAGGGTGTCCAGGCCGAAGACGTGGGCGAGGCCCAGCATCCCGGCGAGCAGCAGCATCACGAAGCGGACCGCGAACTGGCCGCTGGAGTGCAGCGTCACGGCGATGAGCCGGGCGAACCACGGCGGCCGGGGCCGCATCGCCCAGAACACCGCGCCCGCCGTGACGACCGCGAACACGGCCAGCACCGCGCCCGCCGCACCCGGGCTCCGGCCGCTGAACAGCAGGGCCATCGCGATGATCGGACCGAACTCCCCGACCGACCCGAACGCCATCACCACCGACCCGAACCGCCCCTCCAGCCGCCCCGAGTCCCGCAGGATCGGCAGCACCGCGCCCAGCGCCGTGCTGGTGAGCGCGGTGCCGATGACCAGGCTCTTCGCCAGGTCCGCCCCGCTGAGCAGCAGCGCGACGCCGAGCCCGGCGGCGAACGAGAGAACCCACGCCCCGCCGGCCCGGCGCAGGGTGGAGCCGCGCACCTCGGCGAACCGGATCTCGTAACCCGCCAGGAAGATCAGCATCGAGAGCCCGAGGTCGGACAGGGTGTCGATGACCTGGTCGTGATGGGCCCAGCCGAGCACATGGGGCCCGGCCAGGACGCCGAGCACGATCTCGAAGATGACGACGGGGACCGGCAGCCACCGCCCGGTCGCGTAACCGAGCAGCGGAGCGAGAACCGCCAGGGCCATGATCAGGACGAGGGTCCCGGGGTACTCCATCGCTCGTGTATAGCAAGGAACACCCCGGAATCAGCCGCTATGACACCATCCCGCACCCTCCCGCATCCCCTGGCGTCCCCCGGCGTCCCCCTGGAGTCCCCCTGGAGTCCCCTGCATCCTCCGGACCCTCCGCGCCCGGCCCGCCCGGCCCGCCCGACCGGGGTGGGGACACCCCCAGGAGAAGCCCCCATGAGCAGCCCACGGGCCAAGCCCCGAGCGGGCACCGGCCGTACCCCGGGCAGGTCTCGGACCGCACCCGTCACCCGTTCTCCCGCGTCGGCGTGCCCGGTGGCGGCCGGAGCCGTTGAATGCGAACTCCGGGGCGCCCCGGCACGGGGACGGGAAGCGTCGCTCCGGGAACGGGGCGGAAGGCAGGAGAACCGCATGCCGTCGTCACAGGCCCGCACGGACGGGACGGCCGCCCCGCGCCGCCGGGGAGCGCTGCGCCGCACCGGCGAGTGGTGCGCCCGGCACTTCGTCACCGTCCTCGTCCTGTGGGTGGCCGCACTCGCCGGGCTCCAGGTGCTCCAGCACGCGTACGGCGGCGACTACTCCGACGACTTCTCGCTGCCCGGCACCCAGTCCCAGGAAGGCCTCGACGTACTGAAGGCGCATGCGCCACAGGCGGGCGGCTACAGCGCGCAGGTGGTGCTGCACGACGCGGACAAACCGCTCACCTCCCTCTCCGACCAGGTCGCCACGGCCGTCTCCGACCTCCAGAAACTCCCCGACGTGCTGTCCGCGCAGAACCCGCTGCCGCCGGCCGGCTCCACCCCGCCCCCGGCGCCGGACCCGAACACGGGGCCGCTCTCCACGGACCAGAAGACGGCCTACATCACCGTCCGCTTCAGCGTGCAGCCCTCCACCTTCGACCCGTCCTATCTGGACGGGGTCGACAAGGCGGTGCAGCCGCTGCGGTCGGCCGGGGCGACGGTGGAGTACGGCGGGTCCCTCGGCGAGCTGGCCCGTCCCGAGCCGGGCGACCGCACCAGCGAGGCGATCGGCTTCGGGGTGGCGATCGTGGTCCTGCTGATCGGCTTCGGCAGTCTGCTGGCCGCCGTGCTGCCGCTGGTCACCGCGCTGGTCTGCGCCCTGTGCGGTCTCGCGCTGCTGGGGCTGCTGGCCGCCGCCGCGACCTTCGCGACCGTGTCCCCGACGCTCGCCACGATGATCGGTATCGGCGTCGGCATCGACTACGCCCTCTTCCTGGTCACCCGGCACCGGCAGAACCTGGTCGACGGCCAGGATCCGGTGAGAGCCGCCGGGAACGCCGCCGCCACCAGCGGGCACGCGGTACTGCTCTCCGGCTGCACGGTGATCATCGCGCTGTCGGGCCTGTGGGTCTCCGGCATCGGGTTCATCGGCAAGCTCGGCCTGGCCGCGGCGGTCACCGTCGTCACCGCGGTGATCGGCGCCCTCACCCTCGTCCCGGCGGTCCTCGGGCTGATCGGCCGCCGCATCGACCGGGTGCGCGTACGGAAACCGGTGGCCGAGACCGTCCCCGCGAAGGACGGCGAGGACGGCGAGGACGGCAAGAACGGCGCGGAGCCCGGCGGCTGGCACCGGTACGCGCAGCGGGTGGAGCGGCGGCCCTGGTGGTTCCTGGCCGGCGGGGTGGTGGTGCTGGCCGTCCTGTCCTTCCCCGTCCTCTTCATCCAGCTCGGCCACATCGGCGACGGCGCCGACCCGAAGTCGTTCACCGACCGGCGCGCCTTCGACCTGATGTCCACCGCCTTCGGCCCCGGCTCCAACGGCCCGCTGACCCTGGTCATCGACCAGAGCAAGGTGCCCTCCTCCGACCGCTCCGCCCTCGCCGACCAGGCGCAGAAGGCGCTGACGGGCGTCCAGGACGCGCAGGTGATCACCCCGCTGACCGCCACCTCGGACGGCGACGTGCTGACCGCCACCGCCTACTCGGTGGCCGCCCCGCAGGACGGGCGGACCACCTCCCTGACGAACCGGCTCACCGACGACGTGCTGCCGAAGGCCGTCGCCGGCACCGCCGCGAGCACGTACGTCACCGGCACGACCGCCGCCCAGGTCGACTTCCTGGACATCGTCTCCAGCAGGCTGCCGCTGATCATCGCGGTCGTCGTGGGCCTGGCGTTCCTGGTGATCCTCGCCGTCTTCCGGGGCCTGCTCGTCGCGGTGAAGGCCGCCGTGCTCAACGTCCTGTCGATCGCCGCCTCCTACGGGGTCGTGGTGGCCGTCTTCCAGTGGGGCTGGGGCGGCCCGGCCCTGGGGGTGTCGGGAGACGTCCCGATCGAGAGCTACGTCCCGATGATGATGTTCGCGATCGTCTTCGGGCTGAGCATGGACTACGAGATCTTCCTGCTGTCCCGGATCCACGAGGCCTGGGTGCGCACCGGGGATCCGCGCGCGAGCGTGGCTCACGCGCTGGAGATCACCGCCCGGGTCATCACCTGCGCGGCGCTCATCATGGTCAGCGTCTTCGCCGCGTTCGTCATCAGCGACAACATCGTCGTGAAGATGCTGGGACTCGGGCTGGCCGCCAGCGTGCTCATCGACGCCACCGTCGTACGGCTGCTGCTGGTCCCCGCGGTGATGACCCTGCTGGGCCGGGCCGCCTGGTGGATCCCGGGCCCGCTGGACCGGATCCTGCCGCACCTGGACGCCGAGGGGGGCGCGGAGCCGCCCGGGCGGGCCGGGCGAAAGTGACGAGCACCACAGTGGACGGAAGGAACGCCTCCGCGTTCTAGGGTGTCAGGATGCTCTCCCCCCTCACCACCGAGCAGCCGCGCCCCACCGCCGCTGCCGGCACCCCGGCGACCGGAAAAGCACCGCCCGACGGCCGTGACCACTTCTTCGACAACGCGAAGTACCTGGCGATCGTGCTGGTGGCGATCGGACACGCGTGGGAGCCCCTGCCCCCCGGCCGCCTCGTGGAAGCCGCGTACACCTTCGTCTACACGTTCCACATGCCGGTGTTCATCCTGATCGCGGGCTACTTCTCGCGGAACTTCGAACTGCGGCCGGACCGGGTGTGGAAACTGGTCACCAGTCTGCTGGTGCCCTACGTCCTGCTGGAGATCCTGTACACGCTCTTCCACCGGACCACGCGCGATCCGGACTTCGCCCTCTCGCTGCTGGAGCCCTACTGGCTGCTGTGGTTCCTGCCCGCCCTGTTCCTCTGGCGGCTGTCCACCCCGCTGTGGCAGACCGTGCGCTTCCCGGTGCTGGTCTCCCTCGCCATCGCCGCCCTGGCGACGGTGTCGCCGGCCGCTGACGGAAGCCTGCAGATCCAGCGCATCCTGCAGTTCCTGCCGTTCTACGTCCTCGGCCTGCGGCTGCGCCCGGAGCACTTCACGGCTCTCCGCTCCACCTGGGTGCGGGTCGTCTCGGTGCCGGTGTTCGTGGCCGGGATGCTGCTGGCGTACTGGCTGGTGCCCCGGACCTCGACCTCGTGGTTCTTCCGGAAGAACAGCACCGAGGAGCTGAGCGTCTCCCAGTGGACGGGCCCGACCACCACGCTCCTGCTGTTCGTGGCCGCGATCGTGCTGGGCGCGTGCTTCCTCGCCTGGGTGCCCAAGGGCCGCAGCTGGATGACCACGCTCGGCACCTGCACGCTGTACGGGTATCTGCTCCACGGCTTCGTCGCGCGGGGCCTGAGGTACGGCGGCTTCTACGACGACCCGTTCTTCGACACCACGATGGGCACGGTCGCCGTCACCCTGGGCGCGGTCGTCATCATGACCCTGCTGTGCACGCCCCCGGTCCGGTGGCTGCTGCGTCCGCTGCTGGAGCCGCGCATGGAGTGGGCCCGGCAGAGACCACCGGCCGCCCGCACGTCCTCGGACGCCGAACGGCCGGGGGGCAGGGGGAGGTTCAGTCCACGATGATGTTGTCGCCGAGGACCGAGACGTGCTCCAGGACGTCCTCCAGCGGATCGTCGATCTGGCCCGTCGAGATCAGGGCCACCTGCGGGCCGTTGTGAGCGTCGGTGTGCGTTTCGTCGGCGTGCGCGGCGGTGGCGGGCAGCGCGAACGCCACCACTGTCACGCCTAACGCGGTCAGCTTCCTCATCATGGCGGTGATCATCGCATGCCCCGCGACGCCCGAACACGGCGTCGCGGGGCCGGGAAGCAGGTCTCAGACCCCGTCGGCCCGGGGTACGGAGACCGCTCCGGGAGCCTCGCTCCGCGTCTCCGCCGGAGTGCCCAGGAGCGCGGAGGCCGTCTCCAGCGGGGTACGGGCGGGGGCCGGCGCGGGCACGGCCGACTCTGCGGTACGGCAGGTGAAGCCGAGCTTGGACAGCGCCCGGACCACCTCGGCGGAGCTGAAGTCCCGCCGGTCCTGCCGGGTGATGACCTCTCCTACCTGCTTGACGGGGTAGACACGGCGGCTGATGACCACCGCGTCGCCGGTGACGGGTTCGGGCTTGATGCCCTTCATCGAGTCCTCCACCTCGTTCTTGAACAGATCGAACGGGAAGCGGGCGATGACACAGCGCATGGTTCCTCAACTGGGGTCGAGTGCACGGGGACGTGTCGGGTGCACGGAGGGGACGTGAAGGAGCCCGGACGAGGGGCTCGGTGCACGCGCCGGAGGGTTCGCCGGGCGTGCGGGGTGGCCGGCGGCGGACCGTCGGCCGCCCGGATTCACGCGGCGCGGTTGTTCCGGCGCTGCGTGGCGGCCGCACGGGCCTCGGGCGTCGGCACACCGGGACGACGGCCACGGGCCGGAGCCCCGCTGCCGCCGCGCTTGGTGCCGCGGCCCATGAACGCGCCGCCGCGGCTGCTGCCACGCTCCTTGGCCGGGGCGGAGATGACGACCGGGACGCCGGAGGGCGCCTGCGCACCGGTGATCCGGCTCAGCTCGGCCTCGCCGGAGCGGACCTGGGCGATCTGCGGGGTGATCCCGGCATCCGCCATCAGCCGGGTCATCTCGCGGCGCTGGTTCGGCAGCACCAGCGTGACGACGCTGCCGGACTCCCCGGCGCGGGCGGTACGGCCGCCGCGGTGCAGGTAGTCCTTGTGATCGCTCGGCGGGTCCACGTTGACGACCAGGTCGAGGTTGTCGACGTGGATGCCGCGCGCCGCGACGTTGGTGGCGACCAGCACCGTGACGTGCCCGGTCTTGAAGCGCTCCAGGGTGCGGGTGCGCTGCGGCTGGGACTTGCCCCCGTGCAGCGCCGCGGCCCGGACCCCGCTGTGCAGCAGGTGGTCGGTGAGCTTGTCCACCGCGTGCTTGGTGTCCAGGAACATGATCACGCGGCCGTCGCGGGCCGCGATCTCCGTCGTGGTGGCGTACTTGTCCGCGCCCTGGACGTACAGGACGTGGTGCTCCATCGTCGTGACGGCGCCGGCGGCCGGGTCGACGGAGTGCACGACCGGGTCCTTCAGATAGGTCCGCACCAGCAGGTCGACGTTGCGGTCCAGGGTGGCCGAGAAGAGCATCCGCTGCCCGTCCGGGTTGACCTGGTCGAGCAGCTCGGTGACCTGCGGCATGAAGCCCATGTCGGCCATCTGGTCGGCCTCGTCGAGGACGGTGATGGTGACGCGGTCCAGGCGGCAGTCGCCGCGCTCGATCAGGTCCTTGAGGCGGCCCGGCGTCGCGACGACGACCTCGGAGCCACCGCGCAGCGCGCTGGCCTGGCGGCCGATGGACATGCCGCCGACGACGGTGGCGATGCGCAGCTTCAGCGACCGGGCGTACGGGGTGAGCGCGTCGGTGACCTGCTGGGCCAGCTCCCGGGTGGGGACGAGGACCAGGGCGAGCGGGCGCTTGGCGTCGGCGCGGCGGCCGGCGGTGCGGGCCAGCAGCGCGAGGCCGAAGGCGAGCGTCTTGCCCGAGCCGGTGCGGCCGCGGCCCAGGACGTCCCGGCCGGCCAGCGAGTTCGGCAGGGTGGCCGCCTGGATCGGGAAGGGCACGGTCATGCCCTCGGCGACCAGCGCCGCCTTCAGCGGTGCGGGCATCTCCAGCTCGCCGAAGGTCTCGGTGGCGGGGAGGGCCGGGGTGACGGTCACCGGCAGGGCGAACTCGCCCTTGAGGCCGGAGGCGGAGCGGCGGCCGTAGCCGCCGGACCGGCCGGAGCCGCCGGAGCGCTTGGGTCCGCCGCCGAAGCCCGCGGCGCGGCGCTCGCCGCCGCCACCGGAGTAGCGGGGGGCGCCACCGCCGGAGCGGGTGCGGGAGAATCGGTCGTTCGAGCGGGGCGTGCGTTCGCGGTTCATCCAGAACCTTTCCTCGATGGGGCACGTATCGAGGGATTCTTTTTCGGGAAGCGACCGTGAACGGCACCCAGAATCGCAAGAACGAGCCGATGAAATGACAAAAGAAAACGAAGCCCGGCCGCCGGGAAACAGTGCACCGGACGCGGCTTCGTCGGGGGGCGCGCGGAACGGGCCCCGGAAACGACAACGAGCTGGGGCCCGCACCCCAAGGTGCGGGCCCCAGCTGCGCAGTACTACCTGAGTGATCAGGCGGGGGTGATGTTCTCGGCCTGCGGGCCCTTCTGGCCCTGCGTGACGTCGAAGTTCACCTTCTGGCCCTCCTGCAGCTCGCGGAAGCCGGAGGCGGCGATGTTGGAGTAGTGGGCGAAGACGTCGGCGCCGCCGCCGTCCTGCTCGATGAAGCCGAAGCCCTTTTCTGCGTTGAACCACTTCACGGTGCCAGTAGCCATGTCATATCTCCTTAGGGGCAGAGCCCGCGGGCCCACACTGTGCGGACCCCACGTCGCCGCGATGATTACCCCGTCCGGAAGAACACCGGAAATACAAAAGTGCGCCTACCGACATCCGACCGGCAAGAGCACTTGAAGTTTTTGGGAACCACAACTGCAACTGAGATCAACAGTAGCACGATGGGGCCGGGAGAGGCGGGTGCCTAATATCACCGGCCGCGTCGGAACAGATCGGAAGAGAAAAGCCTCATCGCACATTGCGCGAAATTCTATGCTGACGAATGCAGATATCTTCGGGGCCGCGCAGGACCCGGCGCACGGAGCGGCGGAGCGGGCCGGGGTCCGGCGCGCGGTGTCGGCGCGGCGGCGCTCAGCGGTCGGCGGGACCGCCGGAGCGGGCGGACCGGCCGCGCAGCTCCTCGTTGAGGCGCAGCGCCTCCTCCAGCTGGTCCTCCAGGATGACGATGCGGCAGGCGGCCTCGATGGGCGTGCCGGCGCCTACCAGGTCGCGGGCGCGGGCGGCGATGCGCAACTGGTAGCGGGAGTAACGGCGGTGGCCGCCCTCGGACCGCAGCGGGGTGATCAGCCGGGCCTCGCCGATGGCCCGGAGGAACCCCGGCGTCGCGCCGATCATCTCCGCGGCTCGCCCCATCGTGTAGGCGGGGTAATCGTCGTCGTCGAGCCGGTCGGTGGCGTGCGAGGGGGTCTCCGGGGGCATCTGCACCTCTTCCGTCACGCGCGACCGGAGGAGCCGGGCGCCGTACGCCTGCGGGGTGCGCCTCTGCTGCGTACCACTGATTCACGTGACTGCACAAGAAAGCCTAATCGCCCGGCAAGGCCATGTCTATCGCGACTGGAACAGATTTGGGCCACCGGGAAGGGCGCGGCGGGTCCACCCCTGCGGCTCACTGACCGACCCGTCAGTTGTCGTCGGGAGGACCGCGGGGCCATAATGCACGCGTAGCCCTTCACGCATCCCCCGTCGTGAAGGGCTACACCCCTGTCCGGAGCCCTGTTCCGGGCGTCGCGGGGCACAGGATCACTCACGGGCAAGGGACTCCCCTCGCGGTCCCCTGCCCGTGTTTTTTCGAGTTAACAGTGACGTAGAGTGTTTGCGCAAGCTCAGTTCCGACTCCGAGGTGATCGTGGAGGCCCGGATGGCCATGGACGACGGCGGCGAACGCGGCCCGGAACCCGTCGAGCCCCCCGGTCCGGACGAGCTTCCCCGCCTCGACTCGCTGCGGGAAAAAGTCGAGTACATGGTCGAGAAGACCTTCCCCGGACAGAAGATCTCGGGCCGGGTCTTCGCCGAGCTGGTCCGCGACCGCGGCGGCTCGCTGTCGCACAGCTACTTCTCCAACATCCTGGCCGGCAAGGTCACCCAGCCGTCCGAGGACATCCTCAAAGCCCTCGGCCTGGGCTTCGGCGTGGACTGGCGCTTCTTCAAGGAGGAGTCCGAGGTCGTCGACGACGTCGTCGCCGGACTCCAGTTCCTGGCCAAGCGGCGCACCGGGGAGATCAGCGGCCTGGCCGGCCGGGGTCTGGACGACGACGGGCTCCCGCCGGAGCTGCTGCGGTTCGCCCTGTCGCTGCTGGAGGACGCGACCCGGGAGAAGGACGGCCCGGGGGGAGGAAGCGGCGGCCTGGATTCCGCCCTCGACCACCGCCCAGCGGGTCCGACGGCGTAGCGTCTTGGCCATGTCCCTGCGGAAACTGCGGAAAGAGTGCGAGGCCGGGCTCGCCGACCTGCCCATCCCGGTTCCCTTCACCCTGGACGGGCTCGTCGCCAACATGGAGGAGGCGAGCGGGCGCACGATCCGGCTGCACGAGATGCCGGACCGCCTCGCCCGCGTCAACGCCGCCTGCGGGCTGCGTCTGAAAGCGGGCGGCACCAGCCTCGTCCTCTACCGCCGCAGGCCGACCGCGTACCAGACGCAGCATGTGATCCTGCACGAGCTGTGCCACGAGTGGTTCGACCACGGGACGACGCTCGACGCGGAACAACTCCGCACGCTCCTCCCGGTCTTCGACACCTCGCTGATCGCCCGGATGATCTCCCCGGCCGCCGCCGCGACCTTCGCCTCCGGCGGCGGCACCGTCCAGGCCCGGGCGCAGTACGCGACCCATGACGAACGCATGGCCGAATTCGGTGCCTCCCTGATCCCCCGGATGGCGCGGGACCTCACCACCGATGACATGGTGGGGCGCCTGGACAACTCCCTGTCCCGCCCGGTGGCCCGCCGACGGCGTGGCCTCTTCCCCGGAAGACGGCCCAGCGACATCTGACACGTGCCACCGCCCCACCCGCGCTCCAGTACCCCGACCCCGCCCCCGACCCCGAGGACGAACACCGCCGTGACCCCCCTCGATCTCGCCGGCTACCTGATAGCCGGCCTGATGACGGCCGTTGCCCTGTGGCGTATGCCCGCCGCCCTGTGCGGCGACGAGGAGGACCGCAGACGCCGGGCCCTGTGGGGCTGCTACGCCGGATTCGCCATCGCGCTGTGGACGAAGACCGAGGTCGTGCGCATCGGCCTCAACAACAGCGCCGTCACCGACCTCGCCGTCCTCATCAAGCACTACACCGCCACGGTGGCAATTCTGGCCATCCTCAGCTACATCGTGGCCATCTACGGCAGCTACCCCGAGGCGGGCGAGGTCCCCCGCCACGTACGGTTCGCGCAGTTCGTCCAGAAGCTGGCGGCCAAGGCCTCCGTCGCCACCCTGATCCTGCTGACCGTCCTCTTCTTCACCGTCGTCGACCGCTCCGAGCCCTCGGACCGCTTCGTCTCCGACCACGCGGGCGAGTGGGGCGCCACGCTCTACATGAGCGTCTTCTACCTCTACCTCGGGGCCGCGTCCGCCGTGTGCGCCTTCCAGTGGGCGCTGGCCACCCTCGACACCCGGCGGCGCCATCTGCGCATCGGGCTCGGGATGATGACGTTCGCGATGTTCATCGGCGTCGGCTACACCGTCAGCCGCACCCTCTTCCTGTGGATCAGCGTGGTGGACGAGCCGAGCGAGGCGTTCGCCCTGCGGTTCGACCAGGTCACCGAGGCCGCGCAACTGGTGCTGTTCGCCTTCTTCGCCCTCGGCGCGTCCGTCCCCGCCTTCGCGGCCGGCGCCCGCCGGGCCCGACTGTGGCGGGCCCAGGTCCGGCTGCACGCCCTCTGGTACGAGCTGATGGCGGCGTTCCCGGACCAGCCGTTCGACCCGCCCGCCTCGCTGGCCCGCGAGCTGACCCGGTTCAACGTCCCGGCCGACCTACGGGTGGACCGCTGGGCCGCCGACATCGCGGACGCGGCCGAGAAGCTGCGCCACTACGTGCCCGACGGGCTGCTCGTCGCCGCCGAACGGGCCGCCGCCCGCGACACGGACGACCCGCGCCGGGCCGAGTCCCTCACCGACGCCTACTGGATCCGGGCCGCCCTGCTCGCGAAGGACTCCGGCGCGCCCGCCGGGGGCGCCGCGACGGTCGCCGCCCAGCACGCGGCGGACCAGGACGGCGAGGTGGCCCGGCTGGTCCGGGTCGCCGCCGCGTACCGGACGGTCGGCGAGGAGTGCGCCCGCGCGGTCCTCGTGGCGGCGACGGCCGAGACCACCCGCACGACGGAGAAGAGCGCATGACCGGCACCACGACCGGCGAGGGAATCCCCACCGCCTCCGCCCGGACCGCGTCCGTGGCACGCGCTGTCACCGACGTCCTCCAGCCGCGCAACGCCCTGCTGGCGGGCATGCTCGGCATCGGCCTGGCGGCGGCGGGCGACTGGTCGGGGCTGCTCTGGGGTTTCCTCGGGGCGCTCTGCGCCGGGCTGATCCCGGCGGGGTACATCGAGTGGGAGCGCGGGCGCGGCACCTGGGGCGACCGCCATGTGGTGGACCGCACCAAGCGGGCACCGATCTTCTTCGTGATCCTGGGCTCGATCGGCGCCGGCTCGGTGGTGATGGTGCTGGGGAACGCGCCCACCGGCATCCTCGTCGCGATGCTCGCGCTGTGGGTGATGACGATCGGCCTGCTGGCCGTCAACACGGTGTGGAAGATCTCGGTCGACTCGGCGGTGGCCTCGGCGTCCGTCTCCCTCCTCGCCGTCGTGCACTCCCCCTGGTGGATCGCCGCGTACACGCTGACCGCGGCGGTCTGCTGGTCCCGGGTCGCCCTCGGCTACCACACCGTCGCCCAGACCGTGGCGGGCGCGGGCCTGGGCGCGGCGACGACGGTGGCGTACGGGTTCGCCTGAGGGCGCCCGGGACGGGGTCGGCTCGGTGCCTCGCGGCCGTCCCGATTGCGGGGGCGGCGGACACCCGGTTACGTGTACGGGGAGGGCACGCCCGCGAACGGGACGGCCCGCAGGCTGGAGGTACCTCCGATGGCGAAGAACCGGTCCGCGCCCGCCAAGGGCCTGCGCGGCAGCAAGGCCGGGCTCGTGCTGAGCTTGGGCGGCAGCGCGCTCGCGGTCATCAGGGCGTCCAAGCAGGTCCGCCGGGCCAAGGGCACGCACGACGGGCTGAACACCGCCGACGCGGTGGCGGGGCTGCTGCCGCTGATCACCTCGGCCGCCCTCGTCCTGCGGCAACTGCGCGCCCGACGCCGGGAGGGCCCGGAAGCGGCCTGAGGACCGACCACCCGCCGGCTCAGCCCGAAAGGCCGGAAATCGCCCCGGCCCCGGTCACTGAACAGCCACTCGTCGGGGTACGACTGTGCCGTGCCGAAACCTTTCGAGATCACCGCGGCCCGTGCCGAGGACATCGTGACGCTGGGCGACTGGGCCCACGAGGAGAGCTGGAACCCGGGCCTGTACGACGGCGGGGTGTTCTTCGCGACCGACCCCGGCGGCTTCCTGTTCGGCCGGCTGGACGGCGAACCGGTCACCTCCGTCTCCGTCGTCCGTTACGGCAGCGACCACGGCTTCCTGGGCTTCTATCTGACCCGCCCCCACCTGCGCGGACAGGGCTACGGGCTGCGGACCTGGCAGGCCGGGACCGCCCGGCTCGCCGGGCGCACCGTCGGACTGGACGGGGTGCCCGCGCAACAGGACAACTACCGCCGCTCCGGATTCCGTACCTCCTGGAGCAACGCACGGTTCGAGGGAACGCCCCCGCCCCCGCAGGACATCGCGCCGCCGCCGGGCACCGAACTGGTGGACGCCAGGAGCGTGCCGTTCGACCTGCTCGCCGCCTACGACCGCCGTTACTTCCCGGCCGCGCGGGACACCTTCCTGGCCTCCTGGATCACCGCTCCGGGGCGCACGGCCCTGGCGGCGGTCCGGGACGGCGAGCTCCAGGGCCTCGCGGTGCTGCGGGCCTGCCGCGCCGCGTCCCGGATCGGCCCCCTGTACGCCGCGTCCCCCGCCGTGGCGGCGGCCCTGGTCGGCGCGCTCGCGGCCACCGCCCCGGACACCCCGGTCGCCATCGACGTACCCGACGTCAACCCGGCGGCGGTGCGGCTGGCCGAGGAGCTGGGCCTGACCCCGTCGTTCGACACGGCGAGGATGTACAGCGGCCCACAACCGGTCATCGACCCACGCGGCCTGTACGGCATCACCAGCCTCGAACTGGGCTGACCCGGTACCGCGCGGCGGCCCCACCGGCACCGGCACGATCCGGGCCCCGGCGGCTCCATCGTCGGCCGCCCCCTCCCGTACCGCATCCGCAGTACGGGAGGTCAGCGCGTGGCGCCCGTCCGGTCCTGGAACGGGCCGGGGCCGGGGCCGAGATCGGCGTCCAGGTCGACGGTGCCCTCGGTGGCCTCGGCGGTGGGCGGCAGGGCGAGTGCCGCGCCGACCGGGCCCGGCAGACTGCCGGAACCGAGCAGCCCGGTGACCAGCGCGGTGGTGAGCCGGTGCCAGGCGGCGGCCCGGCGGATCATGGCGTGGTCACCGCCCCGGACGGTGACCATGCAGCTACGGGCTCCGGCGCGACGGGCCCGGGCGGTGAGGGACTGGGTGGCCTGGGGGCTGGTCATCCGATCCCGGTTGCTGTGGACGAGGACGACGTCACGGCCCGCGAGCTGGGTGACCGGATCCCCCGGCGGACACCAGGGGGCGAGCCCGACGACGCCCCGCACCAGCGGGTGCCCGGCGGCGCGGAGGGCGGCGCGCGCCCCCATGGAGTGGCCCAGGAGCACCACCGGCAGCTCCTCGCCCGCTTCCTCCCGCAGTGCGTCGAGGGCGGCCACGGCGTCGTGGAAGGGGTCCGCGCGGGAGCCGTTCCAGCCCCGGTGGGTGTACCGCACCTGCGCCACCAGGATGTCCTCGCCGGCCGCGCGGGCGGCCCGGGCGACGGCTCGGACGAAGGGGCGCATCCGGGTACCGGGCAGATTCAGCAGCCCCGACGGCGGCGGTTGGGTGCCGGTCTCACGGCCCCCGTGCAGAACGAGAACCGCTGCCGAAGGCGGTCGTTGGGCCACGCGTACCTCCAAGGTGCGGGTGCGGGGCACGCTGCCCCTCTCCCCGTATTCGGCGCGGAGGCCGCGCCGGATGGGCGTACGGATCGCCGGGCCGACGGGAGCGGAGTGCCGTCCACCGTCACAGGGTCCAAGTGCCGTCCACTGTACGGTCACGGTCGCGGAACCATCCGTGCCTCCACGCCATCCCCGTATACGACAGCGAAGGAGCCTTCCATGGCATCAGGCCCTCAACTCGGCAGTGCGGCACCGGACTTCACCCTCCCGGGCGGAGTCCTGGCGGGCGATGCCTTCGAGCGCGCCGACTACCGGCTGTCGTCCGCCCGAGGCCGGTCCGTGGTGCTGGCGTTCTACCCGGGTGACAAGACCAGCGTCTGCACGAAGCAGCTGTGCTCGTACTCCTCGGGCATGGAGGCCTTCGAGGGCCTCGACGCCGATGTCTGGGGAATCAGTCCACAGGGTGTGGACAGCCATGAGTCGTTCGCCCGCTCCTTCGCTCTGCGCATGCCGCTGCTGGCCGACGAGGGCCGGGAGACCGCCAGGGCGTACGGGGTCTCCGCGCCGGGCATCGGGGTGCGGCGGGCGGTCTTCCTCATCGGCCCGGACGGGGTCCTGCGCTGGAAGCACGTGGCCCTGCTCGGTGCGACGTTCCAGTCGCTCACCACACTCACGGACCATCTGTCCGGCATCAAAGACGCGTAAAGATTGCCGGAATCCGGCAGTGACCGAAGTGGGTGCTGTATGGGATCATCCAGCCAGATCGACGGAAAACGCTCGGGGAAAGTCGACAGCGGGAGCGACAGGGGAGTGATCGCGTGACCATCTTTCTCGGTCTCGGCATTGCGGGGATCGTGCTGCTCGCGCTCTCCCTGATCCTCGGGGGGATCCTCGAAGGGCTCTTCGACGGTGTTCTCGACGGCCTCTTCGACGGGCTGCTGTCGCTTCCGGTGATCGCCGGCTTCATCTCGATGCTCGGCTTCGGCGGAGCGATCGTGCTCGGCTCGACGGGCGCCGGAATGCTCGTGGCCACGGTCATCGGCGTCGCCGCCGGCCTGGTGGCGGCCTGGCTCACCTGGAAACTCAGCAAGGCCCTGATGCGCGACCAGACGCATACCACCCCGCGCGGCTCCGACCTGATCGGCACCTCGGGGTCCGTAGTGACGGCCATCCCGGCCGAGGGCTACGGCGAGGTGCTGCTGCGACTGGGCGGTCAGCCCGTGAAGTACGCGGCCAAATCGGCCGCGCCCGTCGCGCGCGGGACCGAGATCTGGGTGGAAGAGGCACTGTCGACCACATCGGTCGCGGTCCGCCCGGTGGAGCGCTGACCACCCACCCACACCGATCCACCCGGACGACCCACCGCTACGCGGCACACCGCACCGGTCAACTCCACAGCACCGCCACGCTCCACAACAATCTGCCGTCCCCCACGGGAGGCAGGGGGGACACATCACATGAGTCCAGTAGTGATCGCCGTCATCGGCATCGTCGTACTCCTCGTTCTGCTCGGTCTCGTCGTCATCACGCGCTACAAGGTGGCCGGGCCCAGCGAGGCGTTCATCATCACCGGCCGCCGCGGCAAGAAGTCGACGGATCCGGTCACCGGACAGACCAGCATCGACAACAGCGGCCAGAAGGTCGTCGTGGGCGGCGGCGTCTTCGTCGTGCCGTTCGTCCAGCAGAAGTTCACCCTCGACCTGTCCAGCCGACACATCCCGATCGCCGTACGCGGCGCGGTGACGCTGCGCGGCGTCAAGTCGAACCTCGAAGGCGTCGCGATCGTCAAGGTCGGCGGCAGCGAGGACGCGATCCGCGCCGCGGCCCAGCGCTTCCTCCAGCAGCAGGACGGCATCGTCGGCTTCACCCAGGAAGTGCTCTCCGGCGCGCTCCGCGCGATCGTCGGCCGTATGTCGGTCGAGGACATCATCCGGGACCGGGCCGCGTTCGCCGGGCAGGTCGCGGAGGAGGCCGAGGCCAGCCTCTCCGGCCAGGGCCTGATCCTGGACGCCTTCCAGATCCAGGACATCACCACCGAGGGCTCCTACCTGGAGGACCTCGGCCGCCCGGAGGCAGCCCGCGCCAAGCAGGAGGCGGACATCGCCGAGGCCATCGCGAGGCGGGCCTCGGAGCAGGCCCGGCTGAAGGCGGCCGAGGAGATCGCCATCGCCGAGCGGACGTACTACCTGAAGCAGGCCGAGATCAAGGCCGAGACGGAAGCCGCGGCCGCCAAGGCCAACGCCGCAGGTCCGCTCGCCGAGGCCGCGCGCCAGCAGGAAGTGCTCCAGGAGCAGGAGAAGGTCGCCGAGCGCCAGGCCGCGCTGACCGACCGCGAGCTGGACACGAAGGTCCGTAAGCCCGCCGACGCCGCCCGCTACCAGGCCGAGCAGGAGGCGGAGGCCCGCCGCATCGCCCAGGTCAAGGAGGCCGAGGCCGACGCGGAGCGCTCGCGCCTGACCGGTCAGGGCGAGAAGCTGCACCGTTCGGCCCTGGCCGACGCGGTCCGCATCGAGGGTGAGGCGGAGGCCGCGTCGATCGCCGCCAAGGGTGCCGCCGAGGCGGAGGCCATGCAGAAGAAGGCCGACGCGTTCGCGCAGTACGGCGACGCGGCCGTCCTCCAGATGCTGGTCGAGGTCCTCCCGAGCATCGTGGCGAAGGCCTCCGAGCCGCTGAGCGCCATCGACAAGATGACGGTCATCTCCACGGACGGCGCGAGCCAGTTGGCCCGTACGGTCACCGACAACGTCTCGCAGGGCATGGAACTGCTCAGCTCGACGACGGGCGTGGACCTGGCGTCCCTCCTCCAGAACCTGAAGGGCCGTACGGGAACGGTGCCCGCTCCCACGTCCCCGGACGCTCCGGAGACGGGCTCCTCGACCTCGAAGAACGGCGAGATCGAGATCAAGGGCTGACACGCGAGGCGTCTGCCAGGGGCTCAGCCCCTTACCCCGTGCCCGTGCCCGGCGGCGACCCGTTCACCGCCGGGCACGGGCACGGCTGCGTCGGCATCGGGGCCCTCCGCCTGCCGGGCGGCGGCAGCGGCGGTGGCAGCGGCCAGCCTTCCCCGCCACCCACCGAGTTGCTCCCGCGCCTGCCAGTCGTCGGCATCGCCCCCGAGATCGGCGATGCGGTGCTCGGCCCAACGGTTCCAGGCGGCGGCCTGCCGGCAGTCGGGGCACTCGGTCTCTCCGGCCATGGCCCGGAAGACATGCTCGGTGCCGGGCCCGGCGCAGATGACGAGCGGCGCGACGTACCGGGGGACGGCGGGCGGGGGCGGCGGAGGCGGCGAGGTCAGGGGCGCCGACTCCGGCTCCACGCCCGGCGCGGGCAGGACGGCCTCGGGCATCATCAGCTCCAGCCGGTGCCGCAGGAACCCCACGGCGCACCGGACCCCGTCCTGCGGCAGATTGCTGCTCAGCACCCGCCGCAACTCGCCCCCGGACACCCCGCGCCGCATCCACTCCACCACCTGCTCGACCAGCGAACGAGCCTGGGCAACGCCGAGCCGAAGCTCACGGCTGGCATGGCGAAGCGACAACAACACCCGCTCGGCCTCGACGCCTTCGGGCGACAACGGCTCCAAGCCCGCCCCCGCACGAGGGGTTTCGGTGGGTGGGTGGGGAAAGTTCTTCTCCCGTTCTTCGTCTACCGGTAGTTGATGACCGGCCCTCCGGGACCCCGGCTGACCGACGGTCGGAAACCGCGCACTCGGAGACGGGGCAACACCACCACCGACACCTCCATCGACACCGATTCCGGCATCGCACCAGAGCGCGACAGCCTCACCCTCGGCCAACGGCACATTGGCGAACACCTGCTGGGTCACCCAACGCCCGCGCTCCCCACAGAACCGCCGCTCATGCACGAACCCGCACAGGACCAACTGCTCCTTGGCCCGCTGGAACGCCCGCCCTTTGATGCCCAGCTTCCGGGCATGCTCGGACAACGCCAGATGTGTGCCGCCGTCCGGCAACCCCTGAACGTAGAGAATCAGAACCTTCGCGTCACTGCACAGACGCGGATGACGCACGACGTCGTGCGAAGCCTTCGTGTAGCGCCGAGAGGGCGCGATAGCATGCCAGAGCATCCCGGTGGACTCCGTGTTTCCACTAGTTGGGTGAAGGCCCTCGGCACGGTGCTCGAACACCACCGGGGGCCGCCCCATGCGCGGGAGCACACAGAGCGTGATGACACAATCACGTTAGCGCAGCACACAGTTCGCGATGGACCATCGGCTCAACATGCCACCCGAACGGGGACACGAACCGGCCTGCCGTGGAGAGAATTCAGCGGGGGCCGGCCACGCTCCCCCGGCGGAGCGGATGGCGCACAAGGAGGCCGACGGATGAACCGACCACTGCTCTTCCTCGACGTGGACGGCCCGCTCAACCCCTATGCCGCGCAGCCCGAGCGACGCCCCGACGGCTACGTCACGCTCAGGGTGCCGCTGGGCAACGGAAGGCCGGGAGACGACAGCGTCCTCCCAAGCCGACGACGGCCCCTGCGGGTCTGGCTCAACCCGGGACACGGGCCCGCCCTGCTGCGACTGGGCTACGAACTGTGTTGGGCCACCACGTGGATGGCCGAGGCGAACCGGTGGATCTCCCCGGCACTCGGCCTGCCCGAACTCCCCTTCGTGGACTTCGGCGACGCCCTGTTCCGAGAACGCCCCGACGGAGTCCACTGGAAGACGGGCCCCTTGGTGGACTACGCCGCCGGCCGCCCCTTCGCCTGGGTCGACGACGAACAGGGCGACCCGGACCACACGTACGTGGCCGCGCACCACGAGGGCCCCGCCCTTCTCCACCACGTCAACCCGAGAATCGGTCTGCGCGAGGGCGACTTCCACACCCTCACCGACTTCGCACGCGCCCTGAACAGGCCAGAGGGACCCGGAGGCCCCGATCCGGGCTGAGCACGCGCGGACGCCCTGATCCAATGCAGAAACACCGACCCGGTCCGCTCAGGACCATCCCTTCTCAATGGCGTCGAAAATGTCGGCATCGGTTTCCTGCTGCCAGACCGGAAGACCGGGCCAGTCCGCGACATAGCCCGGCTTGGGATCATCGAAGTGCCTGAACATCTGGGCCGTCCAGCAGGTCGCGACGAAACGCCCGCGCTGTTCACGCGAAAGCCGGGAAGCATGCCCGTCGCTGATCTCGACGAACCGGCGCACCTGCTCGTACACAGCCCCGGCCGCTTCGCGCTCCCACTGCGGGGTGTCCTCCCACGGGGTGACGTAACCGGCCTTCGGCTCGCCGGGGAAATGGCGGCGCACTCCCGCGATCCAGGCTTCCCGGAACAGTCGTGCACCCTCGGTCTGCGACATGCCATTCCCTCTCGTCACGGTGTGCTCAGCGCGGCGATCTCCGCCCCCAGCTCCGCCACGCGATGGTCACGGCTCAGAGGACCGAACTCGCCGTACAGGTTTCGGAGTCTACGGACGACGTATCCGGATCCGGAGGCTCGCGCCAGCGCGACGGCCTCCTTGCCGTACGCGACGACCTGCTCGGGATCCCGGCGCCTCGCCCCGATCGCCGCCAGGTCCGTCAACACCGCACCCCTGCGCCGGTAGGACTGTCCCGGCGCCAGGGCTGTCTGCTCCAACGCCCTTGTCAGGGCGTCCTCCGCACGATCCAGACGCCCGAGCTGTACGTAGCATGATCCCCGCTCCTCGGCCAGGCGCGCGCCGTCGAACCGGAGCCACCCCCTGTTGACGCTGTCCGAGGCGAGATCGCGAACGGCCTCGGCGCGCCCCATCGCGCGCTCACACGCGTCCAGGTCGCCGAGCGCGGCATAGACCTCGGCCTGTACGGATGCGACCCAGTGGCGGGTCGAGAGATTCTTGTCGCCCCGGCCGGCGAGACGTTCGGCAGCGCCGAGCAGTTGCGCGGCCGAGCGGTAGCGCTGCTCGGACATGTCCACGTAGGCATGCCGGACGAGCGCACACGCCCACAGGTCGTACGCCTGGGCGTCCTTGCTGACCGAAGCGGCCAGAGTGTAGGAAGCCACGGCATCGGAATACCGATTCCCGTCGAACGCCACCTCGCCCGCCAACTGAAACAGATCCGCCGCCACGTTCAGCAGGGCCCGAGTACTTCCATGACGGCCCGCGAGAGCCTCGTTCAGCGTATCGAGCTGATCGCGCACCACGGGGTACACGGACTCCTTGGAGCGCGACCGTTGGTAGACCTGCCAGAGATGGCTGGTCATCCGGGCGAAATCGGCGGGCACGCCACACCGGACCCCCTGGTCCAGCGCTTCGGCCTCGTCCACAGGCAAGACGGTCAGTGCGCCACTGACGGTCAGGATGCGCAGGAACTCGCGGCGAATCATCTCGTCAGGGTCTCCCGCGTTCGGGGGCTCACTGGATGGGTGCCCGACGGCTTCCCGGCCGATGGTTCGTGGCTGCGCCAGGAAGGCGTCCAGTTCTTGAAGGCTGACTTCGAGGGCAGCGGCCAGGCCTCGCCGCTGGAGTGGCTGCGGTCTGGTCCGGCCGCTCTCCCAGCGTCCGACCGTTGTGCGGTCCACACCGACCAACTGGGCGCACTTCTCCTGACTGTAGCCCAAGGCCCTACGCCGCTCCGCCAGTCCCATGGCACCCGCTTCCCGCAGCTCCGACGCCTCCGACACTCGTGCACGAATCTGCATCAAGAGTGCCGCAACGATGCCGTGGATACCGCCGACTCCCTGCGCTTTCCTGGTTGTTGACCCGGACGAGTGCCGGACTGAGCGAAGGAGTCCGCATCATGCCCAGGAGAGACGAGACCTCTGCGTACGAGCCCCCGGGCGACAGGCAGACCCCCCACCTCATCACAGAACCGCGCGTCCTCCTGAGGCTCAGAGTGTCCCGTGACTCAGGCCGAACGTGGGGACAGGCCACAGAAGTACGGGAGGACGAGAACCTGCCGCCTCTGGACAACCCAGGTGCCCTTCCTCCCTGCGCCTGCCTCCGTTGCTCTCCTCGGACGCCCCGAGCCGAAGACCCGCCCGCGAGGTTGTCGTGATGAAGTGCGTCCACTGGCACCACCTGCCGCTCGACCTGACGCGGGAGGCACGTAGCAAGGCACCGGGTGCACACCTGGACAGAGCCGTCCAGTGCTACCTGTCCACCCACGAGGGCGACGAGCACTACGGCTTCCTCACCGAACTCGACGGGTACGGGACCGCCCTGTGGCTGCGCTGGTACGGAGAGGACAAGGTGGAGGTGGTCACCCTCCCGGACTGCCCGACGCTGAGCACCGGTGCGAACGGAGACGGCTGCTGCCTTTTCGCCGGTCACGTCCAGCATCACACTTGGGAAGACGCACAGAAAATGGCCTGACGCGCCAATTGAACGCGAGTCCTCACCACGGCCGGTACCTCGTCGCACGGCTCGGAACTCGTGCTGGGACGCGGATTCCCCGATCGCCGCACGAGCAGTTCGTCCCGATCCGTCGGGACGTGGACGTGGCGAGGGCGGCGGGCCTGCCCCATGTGGCGGGCCGCACGGGCTCGACGAGGCGTCTCGCAGAAGGCAACGCCTCGTCGCCGCTCATCCCGCGGTGCGGCTCCGCGCGCCCGGGGTACTCAGCTCTCCCCCCGGTCCCGCCCCACCGCGTACAGGTGGCTGTCCCGGAACTGCTCCGCGCCCAGGGTCCGGCCCACCATGATGACCGCCGTCCGGATCACCCCCGCCGCCTTCACCTGCTCGGCGATCGACTCCAGCGGGCCCCGCAGGATGATCTCGTCCGGGCGGGACGCCATCGCCACCACCGCCGCCGGGCAGTCCGCCCCGTAGTGCGGGAGCAGCTCCTCCACCACCCGGTCCACGTACCGCGCCGCCAGGTGCAGCACGATCAGCGCGCCGCCGCGGCCCAGCGTCGCCAGGTCCTCGCCCTCCGGCATCGCCGTGGCGCGCTGCGCGACGCGGGTCAGGATGACCGTCTGACCGACCGTCGGGACCGTCAGCTCACGCTTCAGTGCCGCCGCCGCCGCCGCGAACGCGGGGACTCCGGGCACCACTTCGTACGGGACTCCCGCCTCGTCCAGCCGCTTCATCTGCTCGTTGACCGCGCTGAACACCGACGGGTCGCCCGAGTGCAGCCTCGCCACGTCGTGGCCGTCCGCGTGGGCCCGGACCAGCTCGGCGGTGATCTGCTCGATGTCCAGGTTCGCCGTGTCGATCAGGCGGGCGTCCTTCGGGCACTCGGCCAGCAGTTCCACCGGGACCAGGCTGCCCGCGTACAGGCAGACCGGGCTGGCGGCGAGGATCCGGGCGCCGCGCACCGTGATCAGGTCGGCCGCGCCGGGGCCCGCGCCGATGAAGTACACGGTCATGGTCTGTCTCCAATGTGCGAACTTGTCTCTGAAGCCGTGGGTTTGGTCACCGACCACTGCGTCACGGGCATCGCCTGACGCCAGCCGGTGAAGCCGCCGACCGGAACGGCGTGGGCCACCGCGAGGCGCACCAGCTCGCCGCCGTGCGCCTTGTGCCGTTCGGCCAGCAGCGCCTCCGACTCCAGCGTCACCGTGTTCGCGACCAGCCGGCCCCCCGGCCGCAACGCCTCCCAGCACGCGTCGAGCAGGCCCGGCGCGGTCAGGCCGCCGCCGATGAACACCGCGTCCGGCGCCTCCAGTCCGGCCAGCGACGCGGGGGCCGGACCGGTGACGACCGTCAGGGCGGGGGCTCCCAGGCGGTCCGCGTTACGGGTGATCCGCTCGGCCCGCACCGGGTCCCGTTCCACGCTCACCGCCCGGCAGGACGGGTGCGCCCGCAGCCACTCGATCGCGATCGAGCCGGAGCCTCCGCCCACGTCCCAGAGCAGTTCGCCGGGCGCGGGCGCCAGGGTCCCGAGCGTGGCGGCCCGGATGTGGCGCTTGGTGAGCTGGCCGTCGTGTTCGTACGCCGCGTCCGGCAGCCCCGGCACCGCGCCCAGCCGCAGCGCTGCCGCCGACGCCCGGCACTCGACCGCGATGACGTTCAGAGGGTCCGCCGGCGCGTGCTCCCACGTCTCCGCGAGGCCGTCCACGTACGCCTCGCCCTCGCCGCCCAGTTGTTCCAGCACCCGCAGCCGGCTCGGGCCGAAGCCGTGGGACGCCAGGAGCGCGGCGACCGTCGCGGGCGTGCCCGCGTCCGCGCTCAGGACCAGCAGCCGGTGGCCCTCGTACAGCGACGCCGCGAGACGCGCCGCCGGACGGCCCACCAGCGTCACGACCTCCGTGTCCTCCAGCGGCCAGCCGAGGCGCGCGCAGGCGTACGAGACGGACGACGGGTGCGGCAGCACGCGCAGCCCCTCCGGCCCCAGCTCCTCCGCCAGCGCGCGCCCGATCCCGTAGAACATCGGGTCCCCGCTGGCCAGCACCGCGATCCGGCGCTCCCGGTGCTCGGCGAGCAGCCGGGGAACAGCCGGCCTCAACGGGGACGGCCAGCTCACCCGGGCGCCCGCGCACTCCGGCGGCAGCAGGTCCAGCTGACGCGCCCCTCCGATCAGCACCTCCGCCGCGCACAGCGCCTCCCGTGCCGTCCCGGACAGGCCGGGCCAGCCGTCCGCGCCGATCCCCACGACGGAGACGGGGTGCGGAAGGACAGCGGGGGCAGGGGCGGCAGACACGGTCGGGACCTCGTTCAGCGGGGGAGGAGGAAGAGGAGGAGGCGGGCTCAACGCTGCCGAACTTTACTGAACCTCGCGTTCCACCCCCTCCGGCGGGTGAATCCGAAAGAAACTTCGCGCGTGGTGTCGAGAACCCCGGACCGGCCCCGACGTCCCCTGTGCAAGAGGAAAAACGAACCACGAGCGAACAAGCGACCAGGAGGCGACAATCATGAAGTATCTGGTGATGGTGCAGGGCAGCCAGGCGGACTACGACGTGCAGGCCGGCAAGGGCGACGCGGACAGCCCGGTCTGGGACGAGAAGGCCATGCGGGAGATGTTCGCCTACATGGGCAGCGTCAACGACGACCTCGCCGAGTCGGGCGAGCTGGTCACCGGCTACGGGTTGCGGGAGCCCGCCTCGGGCCGGGCCGTCAGCCTCGACGCCGAAGGCCGTCCGGTGGTCTCGGACGGGCCGTACAGCGAGACGAAGGAGCTGCTCGCCGGGTTCTGGGTGCTCGACTGCGAGAGCCTGGAGAGGGTGACCGAGATCGCGGCCCGTGTGGCACGCTGTCCGCAGCCGGCCGGGGCGCCCGACTACCCGGTGCTCATCCGGCCCATCGAGGGCGGGACCGGCGACTGACACAACACCCGAGGACGCGGATGGACCGTACGACCGACGTCATCATCGAGGACCTGCTGCGCCGCCACGCGCCGCAGGTCCTCGGCGCGCTCGTACGCCGGTACGGGCACTTCGACCCGGCCGAGGACTCCGTCCAGGAGGCCCTGATCGCGGCCGCCGAGCAGTGGCCGCGGGACGGGATCCCCGACAACCCGCGCGGCTGGCTGATCCGGGTCGCCTCCCGCCGCCTCACCGACCGGTTCCGCAGCGACGAGGCCCGTCGCAGGCGGGAGGAGACGGCGGCGGCCCTCACCCCGGCGGACGCGTTTGTCGCGCCGCCGCCCGGGGAAGGCCCATCCGGCCTGGGCCGGGCCCCCTCCGAGGACGACACCCTCACCCTGCTCTTCCTCTGCTGCCACCCCTCGCTCACCCCCGCCGCCCAGATCGCGCTCACGCTGCGCGCGGTCGGCGGTCTCACCACGGCGGAGATCGCCCGCGCCCACCTGGTGCCGGAGGCGACGATGGCGCAGCGGATCAGCCGGGCCAAGCGGACGGTGCGCGGTACGCGGTTCCGGCGGCCGGACGCCCACGACCTCGACCAGCGGCTCGGCGCCGCGCTCCAGGTCCTCTACCTGATCTTCAACGAGGGCTACACCGCCACCGCCGGCCCCGACCTCCACCGCACGGACCTGGCGCGCGAGGCGATCCGGCTGACCCGCGCCGTCCGCCGGCTGCTGCCCCACGAGGGTCGGGTGACCGGGCTGCTGGCGCTGATGGTCCTCACCGAGGCACGCACCCCGGCGCGCACCGGGCCGGACGGCGAGCTGATCCCGCTCAACGAACAGGACCGGGCGCTCTGGGACCGTACGGCCGTCGCGGAAGGCACCGCGCTGGCCGAGGAGGCCCTCGCCCAGGGGCCCGCCGGGGACTACCAGCTCCAGGCCGCGATCGCCGCCCTCCACGACGAGGCGGAGCGCGCCGAGGACACCGACTGGCCGCAGATCCTCGCCCTCTACGACCTCCTCGTGCGGCGCACCCCCGACCCCGCCGCCGCGCTGGGCCGGGCGGTCGCCGTGGCCATGGCGCACGGGCCCCGGGCGGGGCTGGCGGCGGTCGACGCCCTGACGGGGACGGCGGAACACCACTACCGGCTCGACGCCGTACGCGGGCATCTCCTGGAGCGGGCCGGGGAAGCGGACGCCGCCCGGGCCGCCTACCGCGCAGCCGCGGACGGCACGCTCAGCGAACCCGAGGCCCGCTATCTGCGCAGGCGCGCGGACCGGCTGAACCCGTAACAGGCGCCCCCGGCCTCCCCGGTGGGGCGGTTCACTCCCGCCTCCCGAAGAACTCGATCTCCGCGACCGCCGTCCGCCGGTCCTTCCCCGAGCCGTACGCCGAACCGACCGTGAGCCGGGCCTTGACCGTGTCCGAACCCCGTACGTCGAAGGTCTGCTGGCCCGCCTGGTCGCGCAGCCGGATCGTCCGGTCGGTCCGCTCCCCGTCCTTCGACGTCAGCTCCACCGTGAGCCGCGCCGGGCGGCCCTGCGCCAGGAACTCGTCCTGGCGCGCCGACACCCCGGAGAACACCACGATCTTCATCATCCGCACCGGCTGTGCGAAGTCGCACTCCAGGTACTCCCCGACGCCTTCGCCGGTCTCCTTCGGCGCCCAGTAACGGTTGTTGAACCCGTCGAACGCCGCCGCCGCCGGGTGCCCGCGCGCCTCGCCGGAGCCCCGGCAGACGGCGGGCGGCACGGACTCCGGGGTACCGGTCTCCTCCTTGGCGAAGCCGAACAGGCCCGAGAGATGCGGCAGCGCGAACCAGACACCCACCGCCAGCAGGATCAGCACGATGGGCAACCCGACCCTCGGCCGCCGCCACCCGCGCCGCGGACGCGCCCCCGCCACGCGCGTCTGCCGGGGCCGACCGCGCAGGATCCGCCGCCACCACGGCAGCCGGGGCCCGGGGGCGGGCCCCGGGTCCAGGAGCAGGGCGCAGCGGACGCACAACGTGCGGCCCGGGGCGTTCTCCGTACGGCAGTTGGGGCAGACGACCGGCGCGCCGACGGGCTCCGGGCCGGGCGGCCCAGGGGCGGGGTCCGGCCCGGCGTCCGGCCACGCGTCCGGCCCGGGAGCCGGACCGGGCGGGCTCTCACCCGGACGCCGGGTTGTGTTCGGCGTGTGGGGTGCCTGGGGTGTGTTGGGTGCCTGGGGGGCGTGGGGTGTGTCAGGTGCCTGGGGCGCGTGGGGCGTGTCGGTTGCCTGGGGTGTGTCCGGCGCGTGGGGCGCGTGGGGTGTGTCGGGGGCCTGGGGCGCATGAGGCAGGGCCGGCGCGTTCGGCGCGGGCGGTGCCTCTCCCTCCTCCCACCCCAGGAACGCCTCGCACGCCACACAGAACTCCCGCCCGGGTGGGTTCCGGTGCCCGCACTCGTCGCAGATCACAGCAGCTCCAGCGTGAATCCGACGTGCGCCGGGACCTCGGCCCCGATCAGCTCCTCCAGCCGCACCCGGTCCGGCTGCCGGACTCCGGCCCGGTCACCGTCACCGTCCCCTCCGGACGCCCGGATCCGGATGGTCACCCACGGGAGGTCCTGGCCCGGCAGCGCGGTGCCGGGCCCGGTCGACCAGGCGGTACCGCCGCTCTCGACGATCTCCGGTTCCGTACCGGTCTCCAGCCGGAGCGCCTCCGCCAGGCCGCCCACCGTGCCACGTCGGGCGTGCCGCGCCACCGCGCCGCGCACCGCCGCCCGGCGCAGCTCCGGCGGGCTGCCCTCGTGGGGGTCGACGGCCACCCACCGGGCCAGCCAGTCGAGGAAGTCGTCGGGGGCGCTGCGCGGGTCCAGGTGCGCGGGCAGGTTGTCGATGGAGAGGAGGACGGGTGCGAGGACGTCGTCCAGGGCGGCCAGGAACCGCTGGAGGAAGTCCTGTTCCAGGTAGACGGCGGGGAGCCGGTCCATCAGGGGGTGCGGGGTCGGCAGCCCCGGGATTCCACCACGCATCGGATCAGGCCCCCCTCACCCGGAGCTGGTGCTCGTAGCTGAAGACCAGCGCGTGCGGGTCCAGCGCGATCTTCGCGGTGGCGTCGGTGCGTTCGCCGGTGACCGGGTCGGCCCGGTACAGGCGGACGTCCTCCACCAGGTCGACCCCCGGCACCCGCTGGAGCACGGCGAACGCCTCCCCGGACTGGACGGGCCTGCCGAACGGCCAGCCGTCCCCGCCCGGCCCGCCGGTGAGCGGGTTGAAGTACCCGTACAACGCGGCCAGCGCACTCTCGCGGACCCTCTCCGCGAGAGCCCCGCGCTCCGCCTGGACCAGGGCGACGACGGTGACGCCCTGGTAGAACGGCGGCTCGACGACCAGCCGCGCCCCGATCGGCCGCCGGGCGTCCAGGTGACCGGCGATCAGGGCGAGCGTGTTCGCGGGCGGGATCAGCTCGTCGAACTCGATCCGGCCCTGCTCGTCGCCGCTCCCGGCGGGGACGACGAGCAGCCGCACCCCGCCCGCGTCGGAAGCCTCCGCGCCGTCCCGTGCACCGGCCCGGATGCAGTGGACCCGGGCCGCGTCCGGGGCGATCTCCCGGGCGAGGAGCTCGTAGTCGTGCGGGACGACCGCCCGGTGCAGGGTCCGCAGGGTCATGGGCCCGCGCACCCGGGCGCTGTCGACGCTCTCCCCGTCCACGCCGCCGAGCGCCGGGCGACGGTTCTCGACCCGGGCGACGTAAGGGATCGCGCTGCGCAGGACGCGGAGCGTGGAGCGGGCGACGTTGCCGCGCAGCCCGCCGCCCCTGCGGTAGGAGCGGACCCGGACGGTGGCACCCTTGACCGGGACCCGGCCGTAATGGCGTACGGAGCCGTCCCGTTCGCGTACGGCGGGCCCGAACTCGACGCGCCCCGTGTTCGGGTCGAGCGTGACGTGCCGGTCCTCGGGGGCGGAGTGCGCGAAGTCGTCGACCCGGGGCCAGCGGGTGACGTCCGAACCTCCGCCCGTGGTGCCGGCGGCGGCCGGGTCCGTCACCTCGACCACGAACTCCCCCGGCACCACCGGGGGCCGGGCCAGCCGGAACACCTGCCCGGGAACGCCCTCCGCCTGCCCCAGCACCTCGTCGGTGACGGTCTCGGCGTGCTCGGCCGCCACCGTCGCGCCGATGGTGAACGCGGTGATGCCACGCACGACGGGCGGGGCCATGTACCTCGGCTGCCCCGGCTCCGCCTCGATCAGCCGGCAGCGCAGCCAGCCCCCGGTGCGCCGGACGACGGCCGCCGGGACATGGGTTCTCGGCAGGTGGAGGATCAGCTCGCCGGACCGGTTGAAGCCGCCCGTGTCGTCCTTCTCCACCTCGCAGACCGCCCAACTCGACCCGTCCCAGGCCTCCCAGAGGATCGGCGGCCGTGCCGGATCGACGCCCACGCCGTCCACCGTGCAGTCCAGCCGGAGCGCCAGTACGCCCGCGGGCACGGCGGCCGACAGGCCGACGTACAGACAGTCGCCGGGGGCGGGCGTCGCACCGAAGACGGGCACGTCCCGGCCGAGTGCCAGCTCCTCGGTCCGGTCGACGGCCTCCCCGGGCGAGGGCCAGGTGGCCAGGTGGGCGAAGGCGCACGGCGCGATGGAGAGCGGCTCGGAGGTGGTGAAGACGACCGCCTCCTCCGTCTCCGTACGGACGGTGGCGACTTCCGTACCTGCGCGGACCAGCACGGGTTCCGGGCGGGGCGCGGAGAGCCGGAACGTCACCTCGGTGTGGGCGGCGGTCGGCGGGTGGAGCCTTACCCCGATCAGGTCGAGGAAGGTCAGATAGCTCTTCTCCGGGACCCGGTTCACCCGGTAGACGAGCTGGTCGACCATGGTCGCGAACGCCTCGATCAGCGTCACCCCGGGATCGGAGACGTTGTGGTCGGTCCACTCCGGGCAGCGCTGCTGCACCAGGCGTTTCGCCTCGTCGACCAGGCCCTGGAAGGTGCGGTCGTCCAGATGCGGGCTGGGCAGGGTCATGCGCCCATCTCCTCGTCGTCGGCCGGTCCCCCGGTCGTCCCGGTGTGCTGCGGGATCACGTAGAACGGGAAGACGAGGTTGCGGGGGTCGTTCGCACCACGCACGGTGTAGCCGATGTCGATGTAGAGGACGCCGTTGTCGGCCTCGTCGAACCGGACGACGACCTCGGTCACCTCGACCCGGGGCTCCCAGCGCTCCAGCGCGAGCCGCACCTCGTACGCGAGCTGCCCGGCGGTCCCCGCGTCCGCCGGGGCGAACACGTAGTCGTTGACCGCGCAGCCGAACTCCGGCCGCATCGGCCGCTCCCCCGGCGAGGTCGCCAGGATCAGCCGGATCGACTCCTCCAGCTCGTGCTCGCCGCGCACCAGGGCGATGGACCCGGTGGCGTCCGTGCGCGGCGGGAACGCCCAGCCCGCGCCGATGAACTGCTGTCCCATGGGTCCGGTTCACCCGCCGATCAGTACGGTCGGGCAGCCGGACACCACCGGGGAGCCGCAGCCCGCCAGGTCTCCGACGCGGGCGGCCGGCCGCCCGCCGATGAACACCGTCGAACTGCCGGGCGGCGCGAGGACGGTCGGCGGATGGGCGGCGGGCGAGGAGCACAGGTGGGCGGTCCCGACGGTGGCGGCGGGCCTCCCGCCGATGAGCACGGACAGGACCCCGGGCGGCCCGACCGTGCCGGGATGGCCCGTGGGGTCGCCGACCCGGGCTGCCGGGGCGGCTGTTGCGTCGGACATGCGTGCGCTCCTCCCGTCCACGTCTGGGACAACGTCAGTTGAGCTTGATCACGGGCGAGTTGACCGTCACCGAACCTCCGCTCCTGATCTCCGTGCGGCGGCTCCCGTCGACCGTGACCTCACCGCCCCGCACCTCCACCGGGCCTTGGGCCGCGATGCCGACCTTTCCGTTTCCGCCGTCCACGGACACACCCTTCCTCGCGGTCAACGTGACGCTCTCACCGGCGAGTTCGAGTGCCCCGCGTCCCGCGTCCAGGGCGACGCCGTCGGCCGCCCGGATGGAGATCCGCTCCTTGGCCTCGATCGTCACGCTGCCATCGCTGCCGATGACGATGGCGGTGCCCCTGCGGTCGAGATCGATGGTGAGCTTGCCGTCGCCGGTACGGAGGCGGACGCCCTGCGGGCCGTTCGCCGCGTCCAGCAGCTCCAGCTGGTTTCCGCTCTTCGACGCGAAGGCGCGGCGGTTCACCGCGCCGGTGGTGGGATCGACGAGTTCATCCCCACCACCGCCACTGCCCGCGCCTCCGGAACCACCGGAACCACCGGATGCGCCGGATGCCCCAGGGCCGCCTGGAGCACCCGAGGCACCGGCGGATGGGCTCCCGCCGCCCCCGCCCCCCGGCCGGTCCTGCCCGTTGTACAGACCCGCCAGGACGTACGGCCGGTCCAGATGCCCGTGCTCGAAGCCGACCAGCACCTCATCGCCCACCTCCGGGATGAACGCCTCCCCGCCCCCCGTCCCATTGGCCTGCGCCGTGCGCGCCCAGTCACTCGCGTACTCGTCGGACAGCCACGGGAACCGCACCTTGACCCGCCCCGACCCCTCCGGGTCCTGCGTGTCCGTCACCGTCCCGCTGACCAGCCCCGCACACCGCGAACCACCCGCTGCCGCCGGGGAGCCGCCCGTCAGCCCGTACACCGAACGCTCCTGCTGCCCCGACACGGTGATCCAGGTCTCGTACCCGCGTACGGCGTCGAAGACATGGCGCGAGGTCGTCACCGTGTACCGGCCCTCGAACGGCGCGCCCACCGCGTTCAGCGCCACCGCGGTGCCCGCCCGCACCTCCGGGTTCCCCCGGATCACCGCCTCCAGCTCGGCGAACGACCCGGCGATCCGTTCCGCCAGCGCCTTCGCCGCCTGGTCGACCTGGGCCTGTGTCCCGTACGCCGCGTCGGTCACCACGAACCGGGCCTCGCCGAACGGGGCCGACACGTCCGCCGCCGTCACCCCCAGCTCCAGCGTCGGGGACGAGCCAGCCGGGGCCCGGCCCACCAACGGCTGCTTCGCCCGGACGTCCCAGCCCCGCACCTCCACCTCGGAGACCTGCTCGGCGGCCGACACCCCGGCCCGGCAGCTCAGCAGATTGCTGCCCAGCTCCAGGACGAGCGGATCGCGGTCGGCGCGCGCCGAGGCGTCGGGCGCGCCGCCCGCCTCCGCCGGCTTCGTGACGTGGAGCTGCCCGTCCCGTACGTACGCCTGCGCGCCCGCCTCCTCCGCGAGGCCGCGCACGAACTCCCAGTCGGTGATGTTGGGCTGGGCGATATGTTCCAGTACGGGCCCGGCGATGTCGACGGGGCCCGGCTTCAGCCCGGCGCGCTGGGCGACCTGGCCGCAGACGTCAGCGAGGGTCATGTTCTGGTAGCTGGCCACCCGGCGCCCCCGGAACAGCCGGTGCGACTCGTCGAACCCCCGGACGACGGTGAACGTGCCGGACTCGTCGAGCTCCACCTCCAGCGCGGTGACGACCCCCTCCAGCAGCGGCTTCGGGGCGGTGTCGCCGCCCGCGCGGGCCAGCAGCCGGGCCTCGGTGCCGATCTTCAGCCCGGCCTGTTCCAGGAACACCCGATCGGGGTCACGGAACCGCAGCAGAAACAGGTCGGGAAGCGTACGGCTGTCGTCGACATAGCCCTCGACCAGCGTGTTCACGAACTTCGCGGGCAGCGGCGTACCTCCGAACTCCACCGTCAGCGCCGTGGAGACCCCCTGCCCCGCCATCAGCCCCGCCCCCGATCCCGGCGGCCGGCCCCGGTGGCGCCCCGACCCGCCTCGTCCCGGAGCCGGGCCGCCTCGTCCCGGAGCCGGGCCAGCTCGTCCAGGGCGGGCAGCAGGAGCTGGGTGCCGGGGGCAAGCCGCATCGGGTCGTCGATCCCGTTCGCCTCGGCGATCACCCGCCAGGCCCCGGGGTCCCCGTACTCCTGGTGGGCGAGCGAGGGCAGCGAGTCGCCCGAGCCGACGCGGTGGACGCGCCGGGCGGCCAGCACGCCCGAGGTCGGGTTCTGGCCGGGCGTCTCGCCGCTGATCTCCTCCATGGTGACCTGGCAGACCGCCCGGATCGGCACGCCCGAGGTCGTGAACAGGGTGTACTTGGCGGCGACTTGGCTGACGTAACCGGGAAAGCCCGTCAGTCCGCCCCAGTGGAAGACCACCCACGGCGGGGACGACCGCTGCTGCTGCCGGGTCTCGGCCGTCGGCACACAGCACGCGAAGAGCTGCTCCACTGAGGTGACGACCCGGGTGTCCTGGGTGTCGCTGGCGTCGAAGAACATCTCGACGGTGAGCTTGCTGGGCTGCGATCCCTGATATTCCGGTGGCCCCGAACTCTTCGCCCCCTTCGCCGGACTCCGCTTCCAGGACGCCGCCTTGGTGAGGCTCAGCTCCTTGGGGTTGAACTGGAAGTCGATCCGCCCGCACGGCCCGCCGGGCGTCAGCCCGCCCCCGGTCGGCGGGGTCCGCAGCTCCAGGTAGGCGTGCTCCAGCTTGGGCCGCGCCGAACCGCCCTTCGCCGCCGAGGCCACCCCCGACGTACCGGCCGCGCTGAACGCGATGGGACCCGCACCGCTCATCGCCCTCAGCCCTCCATCACGTAACCGTGGTGGGCGATCTCGATGGTCTCCATCGCGACCTTGGGCGATTCGGGCGTGAACGAAGGCCCGGTCCACCGCACCGGCACGACCTCCAACAGCCCCCACTGGGCGACCTTCTGCCCGTCCCCGGTGCGCGCCTCGATATGCGCGGTCTTCCGGCTGAACCCGGTGGTCATCGTGGCGAACCAGCGCGCCACCTTTTCCGTCTCCCGGGTGAGCGGGCGCGACAGCTTCACGTTGGAGTACTTCAGCCGGGTCGGCAGCTGCCACAGATGCCCGTTGTTGCCGCCCTCCTCCCGGGTTTCGAGCACCACTTCGCAGCCGAGGCCCTCGCACGTGTTGAACGACCCGAGCTCGATGTCGTCGATGGTCACGACGAAGCAGACGCTGACGGCGGGGTCGCTGTCCTGGGCGGTGGCCATGACACGTACCTCTCAGTTCGGTCGAGCAGCCGGGCGGGCGATCGGGGCGTTCAGTGGCGGGTGTTGATGAGATGACCGGCGCGTTCGCGTTCCAGCCGGAGATCGTTCTTCAGGAGCCGGCTCAGCGGGGCGTACAGGGCCCGGACCAGCTCGTCCGTGACGGCGGGAGCCCCCTTGCCGTCCTTCGGGGCGGCCCCGGCGTTCCCCGTCTCCGTTACGGGTCCGGGCTCGGCGTCCCCGCCGCCCTCCGGTTCCGTCACCGGGTCGGGCTCGGGCGGCGGCGGTTCCTCGACGGCCTCCGCGATCTCGGCGGCCCGCTGGACGACCGGCCGCGAGGTGCCGGAGGCCGGTGCGCCCCGGAAGACGACGCTGCCGTCGGCCATCCGCTGCGCCACCCCGGCGGCCACCGCGACGGCCCCGGCCGAGAGCCGTCCCCGCGCACTGCCGGAACCCGGCAGGGAACGCGCCACCGAGACCGGCACCGGAGGCCCTCCGGCTGCCTGCCGCTGAAGGGGCGCGGCGGAGGCGTGCAGGGTGCCAGTGGGGGCGGACAACGGGGGCGCGGGCCCCACGGAGACCCCGCGACCGTTCATCGGCCCCCCGCCCTCCACCCCGGTCCACCGGACCGGGACGCCCTCGGGGGGCGAGGCGGACCCGCCCGGGTCCGACGCGGGTCCCCCGGCGGGCCCGGAACGCGGCTCCGCGGCACGCTGTACGTCGACGTTCCGCGGAACCAGGGGCCGGTCGCCCAGGAGGGGGGCGACGGGCCCGCTGTCAGGCAGGGCGGGCGGGGCGGGGGGCGGACCGGAGAGGCCGGGCGGGCCGGCCGACCGCTGGACGGAACTTCCGGCATCTCCGGCGTCAGCCCCATCACCCACGTCACCCACGTCGCCCGCGGATGCCGGCGCGCCCACCGTGAGGTCATCGGGACGGCTCGGGGACACCTCCCCCACCAGCGGATCGTCACCGAGCAAGGGAGCGGTGGGCTGGTCCGCTCCCCCCGCCCGAACGGCATCGGGAAAGCCGGGCACAGCCGGGGCAGCGGGCGGAGCCTGGCTCGCGGATCCATCCGGGGCGGAGGCGGCCCGACGCTGGGCGGTCGGCGGCAGACCGGGCAGGGGCGCTCCGAGCCCGGGAGCCCGCCGGGGCCGCTCCCCCGCAGGAGGCATCGCAGTCCGCTGAACGCCGATGCTGCCGGATTCCGGACCGGGTCCTGCGGCGGGCGGCCGCACCGGAGCCGGAGGTTCCGGCACCACGGCCCGCTCACCCACCAAACGCCGTACCGGCAACTCCTCCACGTCCCCGGGACCGCCCCCGGTCCCCGCGACGGACGTCATGGCCGCGCCCTCACCCTCGTCACCCTCGTACGCACGCTGTACGGGTACGGGTACGGGTACGGATTCCGGTACAGGTACGGGTACGGGTACGAGTGCGGGGAGGGCCGGCAGCTCCGGCGAGCGCGCGGACACGGCACCGACCCCCGTCACCGCACCCGGGCGCGAGCTCTCGGCGGCTCCCCGCAACGGCATGTCCACGGAGCGCTGGGCCGCGACCGGCGACGGCGGGGCGGTCTCCGCGACACCGACTCCGTGCACGAGCCCACCCGGAGCGTCCGGGCTCACCAGATGTCCGAGCGGGGTTCCGAGCGCGGTGTCCTGTCGGGTGGTGAGTGATGCCTCGAACGCCTGTGGTCCCAGCGTCAGTTGCTGCCCCAACACCATCCGCTGCATCGGCGCGATCCGGTTCACGTCGACACGGTCGGCGCGATCGGCCACCGGCGCGGGCACCGGCACCGGCCCACCACCGGAGGCACTACCGGAGGCATCACCGGGCGCGGCTCCGCCACCGAGTCCTCCCCGCAGCCAGGACATCAACCCCATGAGCTTCTCGTCCTCCCCTGCACGGTGTGTGCCGCCCGGCCGCCGCTAGTGCCCGTTGAGGCGGGCGACCTGCGCGACGAACTTCAGGCGTTCCGGATGTTCCAGGTCCAGCAGGTCGTCCAGCGGCCAGTGGAAGTGGTAGGCGAGGTACGCGACCTCCTCGTAGAGCAGGTCGGCCGCGTACGTCACGATTCCCCCAGGCGGCCACCGGCGAGATTCACCGCGAACTCCTCGTCGCAGGACGGGCAGGTGACGGCGGCGCGGGTGTGGCCCTCGGCGTTGATCCGGCGGTAGAAGTCCTGGAGGAAGGCCAGATCGGAGGCGAACAGATCCTCGATGACGCCGGGGTGGATGTCCTCGACCGTGCCGATGCGCGTCACGACCCGGGAGATGAGCACCACCGACAGATAGGCCGAGTTCTCCCTCACCCGGTCGTCCCGCAGGGGGACCAGCTCGTCGCGCGCGGTGGCGAGCCGCATCACGCCCGCACGGTGGACGGTCCCCGAATCGTCGACGTAACCGCGCGGCAGCTCGAACCCGAACTCCGTTCGCAGTGGATCCTGTTGACGCGCCGAGCCGTCCCGCGATCCGGCCGCCCCGGCCTCGGCCTGCTCCGGCCGCTGGAACTGGACCGAGCGGCGCATCAGTCGAGTTCCATGCTCTCGTAGGTGATCGCCAGTTTCTCGGTCAGCACCGAGGTGTCGCCGGCCTTGAGGGTGCCGATCTCCAGGGACTTCGGCCAGGCGTTGATGAGCTTGTAGCGCTTGATCGGCAGGCCCTCGTAGTCGTAGACGATGACGGCGCCGTTGCGGCGGGCGTTCGTCATGCGGCCGAACCGTGAGTCCTTGATCCACCGCTCGAAGCTGGTGTCCTCGGTGAGCCCGCGCGTCACGGTGACCTCACCTGCCTTGGGGCGGCCGGGCAGCTTCTTGATGGCGTACTTGCCGTCGAAGGTGTTCTGCTTCAGCTCGATGACGTCCTGCTCCATCTTCAGACCACTGACCTCGGTGATCTGCTTGATGATGACGCTGTCGAATTCGAGGCCGAAGGAATGCCCGACGGAACTGTCGAGATCGGGAAGTGGCACAGCAGACTCCTTACGCCGGGCTCAGGAACGGGCTGTCAACGGTCGGCGGTCGGCGGTCGGCGGTCGGCGGTCGGCGGTCGGCGGTCGGCGGTCGGCGGTCGGCGGTCGGCGGTCAACGCGTCCGCGGCGGATCGTCATTCGTCGACACCACCGCTGCCGCCGGTCAGCTGGGAGAGCCGGAACACCACGAACTCGGCCGGTTTGACGGGGGCGACCCCGATCTCGCAGATGACCTGACCCGCGTCGATGCTCTCCGGGGGGTTCGTCTCACGGTCGCACTTCACGTAGAACGCCTCCTCGGGGGTCAGCCCGAACAGCGACCCCTTGCGCCACTCGTTGACGAGGAACGCCGAGACGGTGCGCCGGACACGCGCCCACAGGGCGTCGTCGTTCGGCTCGAACACGACCCACTGCGTACCGGCGAGGATCGACTCCTCCAGGTAGTTGAAGAGCCGCCGGACGTTGAGATATCGCCAGGCCGGGTCGGAGGCCAGCGTCCGTGCGCCCCACACCCGGATGCCCCGCCCGGGGAAGGCGCGGATGCAGTTCAGCCCGATCGGGTTGAGGAGGTCGTGCTCGCCCTTGGTGAGCTGCGTCGCCAACGCGACGGCTCCCCGGACGACCTCGTTCGCCGGTGCCTTGTGCACCCCGCGCGTATCGTCGTTGCGCGCCCAGACCCCGGCGATGTGCCCGCTGGGCGGTACGAGGGTGGCGCGGCCGGAAGCGGGGTCGGCGACGCTGATCCAGGGGTAGTAGAGCGTGGCGTACTTGGAGTCGAAGTTGGCCTGCCCGGTGCGCCAGCCGCGGATCTGCTGCGGGGTGAGACCGGGCGGCGGATCGAGGATGGCCACCCGGTCGCCCATCAGCTCGCAGTGGGAGACCAGCCCCTGCTGGACGGCGATGACCGACTCCAGGTCCAGCAGCCCGCGTTCGTACGCGCTCATCAGGTCGGGCACGGCGATCATGGTGACCTCGTCGACCGCTTCGAGGCCGCCGAGCCCCGTACGGCGGTCGGCGTCGCCGACGTACACGTCGGGGGCCATCGCACCGGAGCTGCCGGCGGCGGGGGCGGCCGGGGCGAGGACCACCGTCTGCGGCGCGGGCGGGGCGGGTGCGGCGCCGCGCCCCGACTCCCGTACCTCGATCAGCTCGGACTTGGCGTTGACGCGGGTGGCGACGTTGTCCTTGCTGCGCTTGGTGGTGACGGAGGGGTACGTCTCCACGACCTGGCCGTCGCGTTTCACGAGGAACCGGAAGACGTCGGCGGGCGGATCGTCGCTCTCCACCGGGGCGACCTCGACGCTGATCTCCCCGCTCACGCCGGGCCGGGGGCGTACGGCGTAGGGCCCGACCGGGACTTCGGCCCCGGCGGGCAGTTCCCCGGCCTGCCCGACCTGCCCGGCCTCGCCCTCGCCCTCGCCCTCGCCCTCGCCAGACCCACCGTTCTCCGCGTACGCCGTGCCGTCGTCGACCCGCACGATGTAGCAGACGCCGCCTCCGTTGGCGAAGAAGCCGTAGACGGCGGACGCGAGGTACGCGCCGTCGACGAAGTCGCCGAACGTGGCCGCGAACTGGCTCCAGTTGGTGATCAGCGTCGGCTCGTCGAACGGCCCCTTCTGCGCGAAGCCGACGAAGGCGGCGACCGAGGTGCCCACCCCTTCGATCGGCCGGGATCCGGACTCGACCTCTTCGACGTAGACGCCGGGGGACAGGTACGACGGCATAAGGGCCTCTCCTCGACACACTCCTGGACGCACTGCTCGACCGTGGGACGCGGGCCATTCTCGCCACTGCGGCGATCACCGGGAACGGGCGGTCGGCCGCCCCGCCGCGCATCGAGGGCTGCCCGATGAGGCAACACGACCGCGCCACGGGTGCCGCCCCGCCCTGCCCCGTACGCGGTCCGCGCGCGCTGCGTACGTCCCCGGATTCCCCGGCACGGTGGCAGCCACCACGCATGCACCACATCCGGGCCACCCGAGCGACCTCATGGCCGACGGGGGCGGGAGGGGCGGGAGGGGCGGATGAAGGCGGTTCCGGAGAAGCCTTCCGCCACCTCGCGCTCCGGCGCACCGCGAACGGGTACGGCGCCCCAGCCGGCCTCCTCACCCCCCGACCGCCGCTCCATCCAGCGGCTTCAACGGCTGGCCGGAAACGGTGCGGTGTCCCGGCTGGTCGCCCAGCGGTACACGGCGCCGGTCAAGCCGTCCCCGGCGCAGTCGCCCCGCTTCCGCAACGTGAGGGCCGACGTGGCGGGGAAGAAGACCCGGCTCGCCGCGCACGCCCCGGCGGCGGCGGAGTCGAAGGCCTCGCAGGACGCGGCGGTGGCCCCGCCGGACGACAAGGAAGCCCAGGGCAAGGCGGCGAACGCCGAGAGGATGAACGCGGCGAAGCCCGGGGAGTTCGACAAGAAGGCGTTCATCGACGCGGTGAACAAGGCGATCGACTCCCAGGCCCCCAAGAACCTCGACGAGGCCGACAAGTTCGCCAAGTCCGGCAAGGCGGACCAGGTCAAGGCGGAGGTCGACGGCAAGGTCACCGACGGCAAGGAGACGTCGGCCAAGGACATCGACACCGCCACCAAGGCCCCGCCCGACACCTCGGCCGCCAAGGACAAGGAAGTCACCCCGCTCTCCCCCGACCAGGCCCCGGGCAACCCGGGCGCGCCGTCCGCGACGGACGCGGTCCCCGAGAAGCAGCCGGCGGCGGTCACGGACTTCTCCGAGGGCCCGGCCGAGAACGACAAGGCGATGGCGGACGCCGAGGTCACCGAGGAACAGCTCGCCAAGGGCAACGAGCCGGAGTTCAGCGAGGCGCTGTCGGCGAAGAAGACCTCCGAGGCGGACGCGGCGAAGGCCCCCGCGAAGGGGAAGGCCGCGGAGGACCAACAGCTCTCCACCGCCAAGGAGAACGCGGCGGCTTCCGGGGCCCAGGCGATGGCGGGCCTCACGGCGACACGCGCCACGGCCGGCAAGCAGGTGGACGGCGGCAAGAACGACACGAAGTCGAAGGACGAGAAGAAGCGCGCCGAGGTCACGGCCAAACTCCAGAAGGTCTACGACGGCACGAAGAAGGACGTCGAGGAGACCCTGTCCGGCCTGGACAAGAAGGTGGACTCGGCGTTCACGTCGGGCGAGAAGTCGGCGCGGGACGCCTTCACGGCCGACCACAAGAGCCGGATGAAGAAGTACAAGGACAAGCGGTACTCGGGCCTCATGGGCAAGGGCCGCTGGGTCAAGGACAAGTTCGCCGGCCTGCCGAAGGCGGCGAACGACCTCTACCAGGAGTCCCGCAAGCTCTACGTCTCCCGCATGCAGACGGTCATCTCCTCGGTCGCCGACATCATCGGCGCCGAACTCGGCAAGGCGAAGGCCCGCATAGCCAAGGGCCGCACGGAGCTGAAGGCGGAGGTGGACAAACTCCCAGCCGATCTACGTCAGTTCGGCGAGGAGGCGGCAAAGGACTTCGCGGGAAAGTTCGACGACCTGGAAGCCACGGTCAACGAGAAGTCGGAACAGCTGGTCCAGGACCTGGCCCAGAAGTACACGGCCGCCCTCAACAAGATCGACGAGGAGATCAAGAAGCTCCAGGAGGCCAACAAGGGCCTGATCGACAAGGCGAAGGACGCCATCGTCGGCGCCATCAAGACGATCAACGAGCTGAAGAACCTGCTCCTGGGCATCCTCGCCAAGGCCGCCTCCGCGATCATGAAGATCATCAAGGACCCGATCGGCTTCCTGGGCAACCTGGTGAGAGCGGTCGGCGCCGGCCTGAACCTCTTCATCACGAACATCGCCGACCACCTGAAGACCGGCGTCGTCTCCTGGCTACTGGGCACTGCGGTGAAGGCGGGCCTGGACCTCCCGGCCAAGTTCGACCTCAAGGGAATCATCCAGCTCATCGGCTCAATGCTCGGCCTGACCTGGGACAACATCCGCACCCGCGTCACCCGCAAGGGTGTCCCGGACGAAGCGATGAGCGCGGTCGAAACCTCGGTCCCGGTAGCGAAGAACCTCGCCGCCGAAGGCCCGGCAGGCGCGGTCAAGGAAATCCAGGCCGAGACGGGCGACCTCAAGGCCACCATCCTCGGCAAGCTGACGACCTATCTGATCCCCACCGTCCTCATCGCGGGCATCACCTGGATCATCTCCCTGCTCAACCCCGCCTCCGCGTTCGTCCGAGCGGTCAAGGGAATCATCGACATCGTCACGTTCATCGTGACGCAGGGCGCGCAGATCGCCGACTTCGTCAACGCGGTGCTGGACGCGGTCATAGCCATCGCCAACGGCGGCCAGGCCGGCGTCCCCAACCTCATCGAAGCCGCCCTCGCCTCCAGCGTCCCCCTCCTGATCGGCTTCCTCGCCGCCCTGCTGGGCATCGGCGGCCTGGCCAACAAGGTCAAGTCGGTCTTCCAGTCGGTGTCCCGACCGGTGACCCGGGCGATCGACAAGATCGTCGACTTCATAGCGAAGAAGGGGAAGGCGCTCTGGGCGAAGCGTAAGGGCAATAAGAGCAAGGCCGGGCCGGGTAAAAAGCAGCCGGGCGAAGGCCGCACCCTGAAACCAGACTGGGTAACCGTCAATTTCTCTGCGGGCGGGCACGGGCATCGACTCTTCGTCGTGGCGGCCGGTGGCAAGGCGACGCTGATGGTCGCCAGCACGGAACAGCCGGTTGCGAACTATCTCAACCGCGTTATCACCGACGAGGAGACTAATGCCGAGACTAAGCAGAAGGCTCAGGAAGCGCTCCAACTGGCGACAACCGCTGGCGGTCAGGCGGACGAGATCGCGAAGCTTGCGGTGCACGTCCCCAAGGCGGAGGAAATAGCGTCCAAGCAGAAAATGTCCAAGGAGCAGGCGGAGCTCTCCGGCGATCAAAAAAAGCTTGCCGACTTACTCAAAGGAATCTTTAAACAGAAGAACTCCATCGAACCTTGGCTCGGTGAACCCGTCGCCGATGTACCGAAGAAACTGCTCGGCTACGACGTGCGGCCGGACAGTGGAACGTTCCTGTACGGCGGGAGCTACTCGTTCCTGCAGATTCAACGCGCAGGCGGGTTCGGGTCGGCCGACGAGAATAGCTTCCCGAAGGTGCACGTCAACCCGGACGAAAAGGTGCAGAAGGACGCGGGCATCCTGCGAGCCGACATGGAGGTGATCAAGGCATACCGCGCCGAGATCGCCACCCACCAAGACAAGCTGAAACACGACGGAGCGCCGGATCTCGAGGGTAATCCCGATGGTCTCGCGAACCAGCTCGAGAAAGGCGCCAACAAACAACGGCCATTCAACATGGGCATCCGTAAGCAGATGGAAGCCATCGTGAACTTCCTTCGGAAAGGTGAAGATCTCACCGGCGTCGAGGTGAAGGTCGGAAAGAAGCGTGTCGACTACACTGCCAAGATGCACATCGACGACAAGTCTCGACACGTCATGATCGAGTACAAGCACGTGACGGGAAAGCTCAGCGGCGAACGCCGCTCCGAGTTGACGGCTAAATTGACAGCTCAGCTCACCGGTCAAATAGAAGGCGGTCGCGGAAAATACACCACGCACATTATCGAATGGCCTGAGTTCAGCGGCCTCGACACCCTTTCACAGAAAGCGTTCCGTGAGGTCATCGAGGACGTCAAGGGATTGGGTAAGGGGATGGACATCGACGTGAGATGGAGCGGGTGATGGCCATGGGTGATTCGTACGCGGCGGGCAGCGAGCTGGTCCTTCAGATAAAAGCCTCCGAGAGCACGGTGCTACGCAGAGCCGTTGCCGCGCTGGGTCAGTTCGCCGGAGAAGGATTTCAGCCGAAAGGTGCCCGCAGTACACGATTCCTCAACGGGGAGGGAGAGGCTATGACGGTCGCCCTCACGCATCCTGCTCACTCGGCGCTCAACTCCTGGGTTCATGTCAGTCTCGGCGATTTCGAGCCGGATGGCATAGGCACAATCTTCATGACGGTCCACCTGGACGAGCCGGGGGACGTTCTCAAGCAGGAATGGGAGATGGCTGTCGCCCTGACATCACAGCTCGTGGCGGACCTCAGCCCGAGCATGGCGCATCTGACGGCATGGCACCTCGACGGGTACGGGCCGATCTACCCGGCCACCCGCCTTCGGCCCGGCTCCAACCTGCCGGAAGAGTTCGGACCGTGGACCTATATCTCCGGTAAGGGGCTCACCGACCAGGTTCGTGTTCGCCTCTCGGCTCTGCCTGGGTACGCTTCCCATACGCTCGGGGATGGCTGGCTGGTGAGGGCCGTCGAAAGCCCCGGTGCCGAGCCGACCGAAGAGTTCCGGGACGCGCTGATGGAACTGGACACCGAACCGATTATCTACCGAGCGGCTCGTCTCGCCGCCGCTTGATCGGGTAGAGCGGCGACTGGGGCCGCTCGATTACCCTGCCATCGAGCTCCAGGCCGCAGTCGGCCCGACATAAGCCTCTCCGTCGCCCATTAGAGACTCTATTAGAATGAGCCCATGAGCGAAGACGTCACCTACCGGCCCGGCGAAGGCCCCACCGCCAACGTCTCCGTCAGCCTGCACTCCGGCAACATCGCTGCCATCCGCGCGCGCGTCGGGAAGCGGGGGTTCTCCGCGTACGTGGACGCCGCCGTGCAGCGCCAGATCGAGCGCGACAACCTCGCCGAGCTGACCGCCGCCCATGAGGCGGAGCACGGAGCCTTCAGTCAGGCGGAGATCGACGCCGCCCGCGCCCTGCTGCGCGGAGACGCCGACGGCGGCGTGGGGAGCGCGGCTTGATGAACCGGCCGGGCACTCTCGTCCTGGACAGTGAAGGGCTGTCGAAGGTGGTCGCCGATGACCGCCGGATCATGGCCTTGGTGCGCGGGGCGGAACAGGAGGACATGCGGGTCGTGACCAGCATCCTCACTCTCATCGAGGCGCACCACGCGCGGGTGAACTCGGCCCGCTTCAACTGGGCCGTGTCCCAACTGAATGTGGAGCCGGTCAGCGAGGAGATCGGACGTACGGCGATGGCCCTGCTCGTCGACGCGGGCCTGCACGGGCACAAGTACGCCATCGACTCCGTGGTCGCCGCCACCGCGCTCCACGCTCCGAAGCCCGCTGTGATCCTGACATCCGATCCCGAGGACCTGACCATGCTCTGCGGCGACCGCGTGCGCATCGTCAAAGTCTGATCCCCTCTTTCAGGACCTTCAGGTCACCAGCTCCAGATAGGGCCCGAACTCCGACGCAAGCGTCAGCCGCCCCAGCTTCTGGTACTCCCGCTGGATCGCGCGGATCGCCGTCTCCATCGTCACCGCGCCCCCCGCATCCGCCGCCAGGTACGCCGAAGTCACCGCGATCGAGCGGATGTTGCCGCCCGCCAGCTCAAAGTTCTCGGCGCAGAAGGGCAGGTCCAGGTCCGTGCCACGCGGGAGGGTCGGGCCCAGGCAGCGGTCCCAGAGGAGCAGGCGTTGTTCGGGGTCCGGGACCGGGAAGTCGATGACCAGGTCCAGGCGGCGGGTGAAGGCGTCGTCCAGGTTGGCGCGGAGGTTGGTGGCGAGGATGGCCAGGCCGTCGAAGGACTCCATGCGTTGCAGGAGGTACGCGCTCTCCACGTTGGCGTAACGGTCGTGCGCGTCCTTCACGTCCGAGCGCTTCCCGAAGATCGCGTCCGCCTCGTCGAAGAGGAGCACGCCGTTCACGCCCGCCGCCTCCGTGAAGATCCGCTCCAGGTTCTTCTCCGTCTCGCCCACGTACTTGTCGATCACCGTCGCCAGGTCGACCGTGTACAGGTCCAGCCCCAGGTCCGCGGCGATCACCTCCGCCGACATCGTCTTGCCCGTGCCGGAGTCGCCGGCGAACAGCGCCGACACCCCCCGGCCCCGGCCCCCGCCCGGCCGCATCCCCCACTCCCCCAGCACCCGGTCGCGGTGCCGGGCGCGGGCCGTGAGTTCGCGGAGCTGGGTGTGGGTGTCCGGCGGGAGTACCAGGTCGTCCCAGGTCACCGTGGGTTCGATGCGGCGGGCCAGGCGGTCCAGGCCCGCCGCGTTCTGGGCGCGGGCCCCCTGCCGTACGTGGTCCGGAGTGAGTTCGCCGCCGGCCAGACGGGCCGCTTGGGCGGCGGATCGGGCGGCTCCGGTGATCTGTTCCGGGGTGAGGAGGAAGGGGGCCAGCAGGTGGTCCGGGGCGATGGTGGGCGGGAGCGGCGCGTCCTCCCGGAGCCGGTACGCGTCCCGCCACAGCGCCCCGCGCGCCGACGGCTCCACCCGGGGCGCGTGCAGCAGCAGGGGCGGGGCGACCGACCAGGACGCGTCCCAGGGCGCCCGGCCCACCAGGACCGTCGGGACCGGGGTGGCCGTGAGGAGCCTGAGCAGCCCCGGGCGCTCCCGGGACACCGCGTCCAGCGGCGCGCAGACCAGCCCCGCCCCGGTCAGGCGCGCCTCCCGGACCAGGGTGTTCACCGCCTCGGCGGGTGACGGGTCCTCCGCCAGGCGGCCCAGGTCCAGGCCCAGGACCCCCCGGCCCGCCCGGGTCAGCGCCGACGCGGCCAGCGCCGTGCCCGCGCCGCCCTGGTCCTCGCTCAGGTAGGCCAGCCGGACGCCGTCGGCGAGGACCCCGGCGAGCGGGGCCGGGTCGCCCACTCCGGGCACGGCCTGCCACGGGGCCAGCAGGTCCGCCAGTCGCGGGTCCGGGGTGTCGTCGCCCAGCAGGTGCGCGGCCACCCGGTCCGGCACCCGCAGCGCACGGCTCAGGAACGGGCGGTTCAGGTCCTCCGCCAGCAGCAGACCGCCGGCCCGTAGCGGCGCCCCCGCGGCCAGCCGGGCACGGGCCGCGGGGTCGGAGAGAGCCACGCCGCACAGGCCCAGGGCCAGCCCGATGGACGGGCGGCGACGGGACACGTCGTCGTTCAAATAGCCGTAGAAGGCCTCGAAGCGGTCGTCCAGATCCGGTACGAGCGCGATGAGCAGGATCTCCGTATCGAGCGCGGTGAGGCCGAACTCCCGTGAGAGGCAGACCAGTCGGGAATCCTCGTCCTCCTCGACAGCCCCCTCCCCGTCCAGCCCGACAGGTTCTCCCGCGCTCACCCCGCCCAGCCCGGCGGGCTCGCCCGCCCCCTCCCCGTCCAGCCCGGCAAGCCCACCCAACGGCCCGTCCACCGACGGGAACCCCCTCGCCCCCTCGTCGTCCAGCAGCCGCACGATGTTCTCGTCCGTCAGATAAAGCCCCCGGAAGTCGTCGTCCGGGTCCGGATCGGTGCTCCGCCGCAGCTCCACCGCGTGCCGGATCCGCCGCTCCACGGCCGCCGCACAGGCGAGAAGAGACCGAAGGTCCGGGTCGACAGCATCACGCGCGGGCTTGTGCTCCGCGCCCCCGTCGGCATCCAGCCCGCTCATGCCTCCCGTCCCGACGACCCCGCTCATGTGTCCCGTCCCGAAGGAGGCGTAGGAGTGCCGCTCTCCTCCACCGGCCTCCCCCGCCGCTCCGTGATGCGCAGCGACACCGCCCGGCCGCGCGCCCCGCCCGAAGGCGCGGAGAAAGGCTCCCGGGCCGGCCGACCGGGACGCGCCCCGTACACCGGCAGCCCCGGCCGCCCCGGCTGCGCCTCCGTCGCTCCCACACCCGCGCTCTCCCCGGGCACCGGCGCGGGCATGTCCCCGAACCCTGCCCGCAACCCCTCGTCGCCCACCGGCGGGCCCGCCTCGTAGACCGGCGAGGCCGTCACCGGAACGCTGATCACCAGGTCCAGCGAGGGCTTCAACTCGCCCCCGAGCGCACTCCACACATCGGCGAACGACCGGTCCTCCGGCGGTGGCAGGGCGATCGACATCGGGACGGCGGCCCCGACCTCGGCCAGCGAGCCCGCCAGCCGCTCCGGCGGCAGCGCCTCGTACCGCAGCAGACACGCCAGCAGGGAGGAGAGCAGGCGGTGTTCGTCCTCCGGGCGCTTCGTCCACGCCGTGATCAGGTACGACAGCTTGAAGAAGCGGGGCGGGCGGCGGCGCGCGACGATCGCCCCGCGCTCGTCGTACTCGTTGTGCAGGCCGCGCTCCCGCCGCCGCATGTCCTCGCGGATGTCGTAGAGGTAGAGGTTGACCATGGGCGCGTTGACCTTGGCCGCCCACTCCCGGGTCGGGGCATCGAAGACCACCGAGATCTGGCGGCCCTCCAGCACTTCGGCCCGGATCAGGGCCCGCAGGACGTCGTCCACCTCATGGATCATCCGGGGACCGCTTTCGACGCGAAGAGTGACCTCATGAACGGCCCGCGAAGTCCGGTGGCTGGAGGTTGTGCTGCACGACCAGGACCGGCTTCCGGAGGCGCGGGAGATCGCGGGCCTCCGCCCGCAGGACGCGCGGGCCCAGCGTGTCCTTGCGCAGGACCAGCACCTGCACCTCGAAGGTGCCGTCCCGGCCGACCCGTACACCGGACCGGTCCGCGGTGATGCCGATGTTCCACGTGAAACGTACGGTCTCGCCCGGCGGATAGTCCTTGCCCCGGGCCAGTACCGGCTGTCCCGGTTTCGCGACCTGCGGGGTGACCGTCAGCGAGGGCTTGAGGACCCTCAGCCGGTCCACGTCCCGGTTGTTGGCCGTACGCCCGTCGGGCAGGGCGCCTCGCACAGTGGCCCGTACGTCACCGGTAACCGCCGCCCGGTAGGTCGCCCTCTGTGTCACCTCGACCCGGTCCCCTGCGGCGATCGTGCAGGGCCGCGCCGCCGTGCACCGGCTCAGTCCGGGCAGGCTCCGGTCCTTCGACTCGCCCGTCCTCGGCCAGGCCGTCCCGAGGACGACGCCGGTCGCCGTGTCCGGACCCGCGTTGGTGATCGTGAACCGGGCGGTGGCAGGCCGCCCCACGTACGTACGGTCCGGGCTGACATCGGCCCGTACCGCGAGGTCGGAGGCCGGAGGCGGGGGAGGCGGCGGAGGAGCAGGCGGGTCCGGGGGGTCCGGCGGGACGACGGGTTCCAGCACCTCGAACCGCGCCGTGTCCGCCCCCGTGTTGCCCGCCGCGTCCGTGGCGGAACAGGTGACCGTCGTCGTTCCGACCGGGAAGAGCGCCCCGGACGGCGGGGCGCAGGTCACCGGGAGTTCCCCGTCCTGCGGGTCCGTCGCCGTGGCCGTGTAGTCGATGCGGACGCCGTCGTCGTCGGGCGCCCTGGCCGTACGGTCGTCGACGGTGACGACGGGCACGTCGACGTCGTTCACGGCGATGCTGATCTGCTGCTGGAATTCCGGATCGGCAACCGCGGCAGGTCCGACCGTGTCCGTGCCCGGAATCTGGGGGCCGAGCAGGAACTGCACGGTGCAGGTCAGCGTCGTGCCCTGCGGGGCGTCCTCCGACACATCGATCGTCTCCGCGAAGTGCGCGGTTTCGCCGCTGGTCAGTCGGCGCACGGGCGGGTCGAGGGTCACCGTCAGATGGGGGTCGCAGTCATCCAGGTGGTAGCCGACGGACGTGGGCAGGTTCTTGAAGCCCGCGATGACGGCATCGGTCACTCTGTCGCCCGGGATGCCGCTCAGCATGCTGCCGTCGGTGACGTCGACGATCCGCTTGGCTTGATCGGGCTCGTGGTAGGGGTCGTGATAGGTGGGGCTGCTGTAGCCGTCGCCGTTGAGGCTATCGCCGTCCTCCGTCGTCACGTCCACGGCGATGAGGCGTACGCCCGCGTCCTGAAGGGCGATCACCGCTTGCTGGAACGGGATCCCGTTACTCGGATCGTGGCTCGACGCGTCGCCGACGAGGACGATCACGGGGCTCGCCCCCTCCCGGAAGACCGTCTTGCCGTCCGCGCCGCCCGCGACCTTCCACAACGCGTAGAGCCAGTCCTCGGAAGGCCCCTTGCTCTTGAAACCGCGCGAGGTGTCCAGCTGGTCGACTCCGATCTGGACGTCCTCGATGTTGTCCGTCAGTTCCTGGAGGACAGCGAACTCCGCCGTCGGGTCGTCGATCTCGTCGCCGTACGTGGCCACGGCGAACCGTGAGTCCGGCTGCTCCGCGAGGACCGCCGAGGTGATGCTTTTCAGGCCTGTCTGCACGTCCCCGATCGGTACTTTCATGCTTCCGGTGCCGTCCACCAGCAGCACCACATCCGGCCGCGGCGGAATCGCCGGGGTCCGCACCTGCTTGTCCACCCCCGTCGAACCGCCCGGGTCGAGCGCCTCCTCCAGGGTCGCCGGGGTGACCCACGGCTCCGGCCGCATGGGCACGGCGGACGCCACACCACTCGCGCCCGAGGCGGGGGCGAGGCCGGCGGCCAGCAGGAGAAAGGCGCACGCCACCGACCGGCGGCGCGCCCCGGGACGGCTGCCACGCCGGGGTCCCACGCCGGTACGGCGGCCCGCCCGCGCTCCCGGCCCGGTGCTTGGCTGAAACCACCGCACAGCGTTCCCCTCCCCGTGTCCTGCCCAGTACCCGGAGACCACCGTGGCGCGCCGGCCGTCCCCGTACAGAGAGAGGCGAGCCACTTCCGCGGGAAGGCCGAACTGCCCGATGGTGCAACGGCGCCCGTGCCGCCGTGGAGCCGTGCCGCCATGGAGCCGTGAGGCGGTGACGCGGTGACGCGGTGACGCGGTGACGCGGTGACGCTCAGATAAGCCCTTGCCGCATCGCGTACGCCACCGCGTGGGAGCGGTTGCGCAGTTGCAGACGGGTCATCACCGAGTGCAGCACGTTCTTGATCGTGCGCTCGGAGTAGGCCAGCTTCGTCGCGATGTCAGCGGTGTCGTACCCCTCGGCGACCAGGCGCAGCACGTCCACCTCGCGCGCGGCCAGGCCGGTGAAGTGCAGGCCGCGCGGACCGAGCACCTGACCCTGGAGCCTGCCCACCTCTTCGAGGAGGCGTCCGAGCAGGTCGGAGGGGAGATGCCCCTCGCCCCGCGCCACTGTGCCGATGACCTGCACCAGATGGTCCGGTGTCGACTCGGACCGCCTGACGACCCCCGCGACCCCGCACTCCGCCGCGCTCACCAGCTTCTGTTCGTCGATGTCCGTGGTCACCAGCACCGTGCGGCAGGCACTGGTGCGCTGGATGTTGCGCAGGACGCGCAGGACCTCGTCGTCCACGGTGTCCACCACCATGACCACGACCTGGGGTGTTGGTTCGCCGTCGTCCCGGTCGACGACGGCGACCTCGGGACGGGCCCGTAGCTGACTGGCCACTCCGGCCTGGGAAATCGGGTCCTGCGCGCGTAAAACGACGGTGATGCGCTCCATGCGAATGCTCCCCCTGGGCACCAGCCGGAAGCATCACACTGCAGGCACAAGCTCCACAGCTGTATTCGTCCGCCCCATCAGTGTGAGGCGGTCTAGAGATTCCCGTTCTTACCCGTGAGGAAACTAGAAGGTTGCCTCGGGCACCACATCTGCCCGAAAGTGTTCCTCCGCGACCGGTGCCCGGCCTCCGGCCCGGTCCTACGGTCCGCGTATGAGTCTTACCGCAAGCCTCGACGCGTCGTCCGTCACCGTCGCACCGGGCGAGGAGACGACCCTTCCCCTGCAGATTCTCAACTCCGGCCGGACCGTCGAGGAATACCACTTCGAGGTGGTCGGTGCCTGTGCCGCCTGGTCGGCGATGGAGCCCGCGGTCCTCTCCCTGTACCCCGGCGACTCCGGAACCGTCTCCCTGGTCATGCGCCCGCCGCGCGAAGCGACGGTCCTCGCGGGCGAGAGCACGTTCGGGATCCGGGTGATGCCGACCGGCGACCGGAGCGACACCGTGGTGCCCGAGGGCCGGGTGACCGTCCTGCCGTTCACCGAGACGACCGCCGAGCTGGTCCCGCGCGGCTCGAACGGCTCGCGGAGCGGACGGCACCAGTTCGCCGTCGACAACCGGGGCAACACCCCGGTGACCGTACGGCTCGGGGCCCGGCCCGGTACGGAGCAGGCCCAGGTGGTGTTCGCCGCCTCCGAGCTACGGATCGAACCGGGGCAAGCGGAGTTCGCGAAGCTGCGGGTCCGGCCGGCGAAGCGACTGTGGCGCGGTACGCCGGTGACGCACGCCTTCCAGGTGTTCGCCGCCCCGCAGCCGCCCGAGGGCGAGGATCCACCCGCCCCGGTGCTGGTGGACGGCTCCTACCAGCAGGATCCGATCCTGCCGCGCTGGCTGCCCCGGGCCCTGCTCATCGCGGCTCTGCTGATCCTCGTCCTGGTGGGGCTCTGGTACGCGCTGCTGCGCCCGGCGGTGAAGTCCGCGGCCCGGGAGGCGGTCACTCCCGAGGCGGTACGGTCGGCCGCCGCGGCCGACAAGAGCAAGGCCCCGGACGGGGGCGACCCGGGCGGTGCGGACTCCGGGGGCGGCGACTCCGCCGGTGCGGGCACGGACGGCGGCTCGGCCGGCCCCACCCCGTCACCAGGTCCTTCCGCCCCGGGCGACAGCGGCAGCGGCGGAGCCGGAGGCGACGCGGCGTCGGGTGCCCCGACCAGCGCGCAGGTCCGGGTACGGGACGGGGTGGGCGGCGGCCCGAACACCGGGACGGCCCTGGAGGTACCGGCCGGCCACACCTTCCAGCTCACCGACATCGTGGTGCAGAACCCGCAGGGCGACGCGGGCACGGTCACCGTCACGGCCGGCGAGGGCACCCGTGTCCTGAGCCTCGGTCTGGAGAACTTCCGCGACTCCGACTACCACTTCGTGACCCCGATCCTGGTACCCGCGGGCGGCAAGGTCACGATGACGATCGACTGCAGGCGGGTCGGCAAGCCGGTGGGCGCCCCGGCCCCCTCACGGTGCTCGTCCTCGATGTTCCTGGGCGGGACGATGCGCGCGGACACGGCAGGCTGAAGGCCGCACCTGGACCGTCCGACGCACACCCCCGTCAAGCCGGGGACCTGCCGACCGACTGACCAGCCGACCGACCGACTGACCTGCCGACCAGCCGACCGGCTGAAGGCTGAGGGCTGAGGGGCCGTATCGGAGGGCTGCGAAGTGCGCGTCCTCAAGCCGGGGGCGTCTCCTCCTCTTCCTCCCCGGGCTTCTTCTCCGCCGCACGCTGAACGAACGACCCCTGTACGTCGGCGGGTTGCTCGTCCTCGTCCTCCGTGGCCGCCCGCTGCACGGCGGAGGCGGCGGCGGAGGGCGCCGGGGCGGAAACGGAGGCGGCGGGGGCGGCCTCCGGCGCGGGACCGGCCAGCACCCGGTCCGCGTTCGCGACGGCTTCACGCTCGAACCGGTCCGAAGGGTCGCTGACCCTGATGCCGCCCGGGGCCTCGGTTCCCTCCACCGGACCGTTGCGCTGCTGGATCACATGGGTCAGCTCATGGGCCAGCGTGGTGCGGCCCTGCGGCGATCCGGGGTCGTAGGCGTCGCGCTGGAACACCACGTTGTTGCCCACGGTGTACGCGTGCGCCCCGACGCCCTTCGCCGACTCGTGCGCGGCGGAGTCGTGGTGGACGCGCACGTCGGAGAAGTCCGCGCCCATCCGGCTCTCCATGTCCGTACGGGTATCGGTGTCCAGGGGCGAACCACCGGAGGAGACCACGTCGTGCACCGGCGACCGCTGCTGCTCGGCCCGCCCCGCCCGCCCCGTCTGCTCGGCCTGCTCGGCCTGATCCGCCTGATCCGCCTGTTCGGCCTGCTTGGTGGCGATTTCCGCGGTCGCCCCGGACCGGGCCCGCTGGACCATCGCCCCGATCGCCCCGTTGCCGGCCGTCCGCTGGAGCAGCCCCATCCCGGCCGCCCCGACCACATCGGCCCGGCCCGCGGCGGCGGCCCGGAAGACGTGGTGGGCCTGCTCGACGGGCGCCTCCGCAGCGGTTTCGCCGCGCCGCTCATCGCGCTCGTGGGCCTGTTCCCGCCCACCGTGTTCGCCGTGCTCACCGTGTCCGCTGTGTTGGCCGCGCTCACCATGTCCGCTGTGTTCGCCGGGTCCGTGATGTCCGTAGTGCTCGTGGTGCTCCTGCTCGATGTCGTGCGCGTCCATGCTCATCTCCCCTGACCGCGCTGTCCTCGGCATCCCACGATTGCGGCGCGGCCCCCGGGCCGTCCAGCCCGCGCCCCGGCCCGGCCGGGGCATCCGGAACTGCCTCATCGGGCAGCGCGGCGGCACGGCCGGACGCGCGCACCTCGGCCGTGCCCGCCGCCTCCTTACTCCCTTCGGCCGACAGAGAAGAGGCCATCGGCGCAGTCCAGGTCGCCATCGGCGCAGTCCCGGTCGCCGTCGTCCGCCGTGCTCGCGATGATCGGCAGCATGACCACGAGCGACAGCGGCAAGAACATCACCCTGCGGATCGCCCAGAATCCGCAGGCCGACGAGCTTCTCGGCCGCAGCCCGCTGGCCGCCCTGGTCGGCATGCTGCTGGACCAACAGGTGCCGATGGAGTGGGCGTTCACGAGCCCGTACACCCTCGCGGAACGGATGGGCTCCGACGACCTGGACGCGGGGCGGATCGCCGCCTATGACCCGGACGCCTTCACCGAGCTGTTCACCACCAAACCGGCCCTGCACCGCTACCCCGGCTCCATGGCCCAGCGGGTGCAGCAGCTGTGCCGGTTCCTGGTGGCGGAGTACGACGGCGACGCGAGCGCGGTGTGGCGGGACGCGGCGACCGGCGACGACCTGCTGGAACGCCTCAAGGCGCTGCCCGGATTCGGCGACCAGAAGGCCCGGATCTTCCTGGCGCTGCTCGGCAAGCAGCTCGGCGTACGCCCGAAGGGGTGGCGGGAGGCGGCGGGCCCGTACGGGGAGGCCGGGTCGCACAGGTCGGTCGCCGACATCACGGGCCCGGAGTCGCTCGTCGAGGTGCGCGCGTACAAGCAGAAGGCCAAGGCGGCGGCCGGAGCGGCGGCGAAGGCGACCAGAGCGGCGAAGAAGCCGGGCCCCCGATCGTCGACCGGGAAGTGACGTGGTCGAGCGCCGGATCAGGCCGACCCCTCTCTCTTACCGATCAAATTCGGCCACATCTGTTCACATGCGCCACCCCACTCGCTAGCTTTCGCAGCACATTCGTTCAGCCGTTCAGTTACTGAACCGCTCGAAGCACCGGCGGTTCAGCTACTGAGCCGCTCGGAGCGCCGACGGTTCAGGGACTGAGCCGCTCAGAGCACCAGCCGTTCAGACCGGAAGGACTCCTGTGCACGCAACACGTCGCAGAGCCATGGCTGTCGTGGCCGCCACCGCCCTGGCCACCCCGCTCCTCCTGGCCGCGTCCCCGCACCCCGGACGCCCAGCGCCGCACGACCCCGGTAAGGAAGCAGCCAAGCTCTCGCGGGAGTTGGTGAGGAACGCGTCCGCACGCGACGCCTACCGCCACCTCCAGCAGTTCCAGGCGATAGCCGACTCGACCGACGGCCACCGCGCCGCCGGCTCGCTGGGCCACGACGCCTCGGCGGCATACGTCTACCGCCAGCTCCAGCGGGCCGGGTACAAGGTCTCGTACGAGAACTTCCGCTTCACCTACACGGAGACGCTGGCCGAGAAGCTCTCCGTGGTGACACCGACGCCCCGCGACATCACGATCAAGGCCATGACGTACACGCCGTCGACGAAGACGGGCGGCCTGACGGCAGCGCTCGTCCCGGTGCCCGTGGACGCCACGACGGGCTGCGAAGCCGCCGACTACGCGTCCACGACCTTCACCGGCAAGATCGCGCTGATCAAGCGCGGCGGCTGCTCCTTCGCCGAGAAGCAGGCGGCCGCCGCCCAAGCGGGCGCGGCCGGGGCGGTCATCTACAACAACGTCGAAGGCGTCCTGTCCGGCACGCTCGGCGAGGTCGCGGCGGGCCGGATCCCGACCGGCGGCCTCACCCAGGAGGAGGGCGAGAAGCTCGCCGCCGACCTCGCGGGCGGCGAGGTCACGGTCTCCTTCGAGATCCGCGAGCTCCAGCAGGACCGTCCCACCCGCAACGTCATCGCCGAGACACCCGGCGGCAGCACGGAGCGGACCGTGATGCTCGGCGCCCACCTCGACTCGGTGACCGAGGGCCCCGGCATCAACGACAACGGCTCCGGCTCCGCCGGCCTGCTCGAAGTCGCCCTGGACCTGGCGAAGTCGAAGAGCAAGCCCGCCAACAAGGTGCGGTTCGCCTGGTGGTCGGCCGAGGAGAACGGCCTGATCGGCTCGGAGAAGTACGTCGCGGCGCTCTCGGAGAAGCAGCGCGAACAGATCGCGCTCTATCTGAACTTCGACATGATCGCCTCGCCGAACGGCGCCCAGTTCGTCTTCGACGGCGACAACTCCGATCAGGTCGGCGAGGGCCCCGGCCCTGAGGGTTCGGCCCAACTGGAGCGCGACATCAACGAGTTCCTCGACGGCAAGGACAAGCCGCACGAGGGCACCGACTTCACCGGCCGCTCGGACTACGGGCCGTTCATCGAGGTCGGCATCCCGTCCGGGGGCACGGACACCGGGGCGGAGGGCATCAAGACGGCCGCCCAGGCCAAGGTGTTCGGCGGCGAGGCGGGGATCGCGTACGACCCCTGCTACCACGCGGCCTGCGACGACCTGGACAACATCGACATGGGCCACTTCGACACCAACATCGACGTGATCGCCAACGCCGTCGGGACGTACGCCCACGACCTGCGCTCCCTGACCCGCCCGGTCACTCCCGACACCGGCACGGGTACCCCCGGCAGCGGTGGCAGCGGTGGCGGCCTGCGCGAAGGGCACGGCCGGGTCGCGGAGTAACGGCCGCCCGGAACGGATCGCGTGAGCGGCAGACCGCGAGCGCGGTGAACCAACAGTGAGCCCCGGTGCGCGATCCGCACGGATCGCGCACCGGGGCTCACTCGGGCGACCCGCCGGGCCTGCTCGGGTGACCCGCCGTACCAACTCAGGTGACCCGTGACCCGTGTCCCGTATCCGGTCCTATTCGGTGCTATACGTCCTTTGCGCCGGCATCGCGCCGCGCTTCCCTGGCTGCGCCCGGTGGCCCCTGCCCGGTAGGCTTTCCGTGTGATCTTCAAGCGCATCGGAAATGGGAAGCCATACCCCGACCACGGCCGGGAAAGCACCCGGCAGTGGGCGGATGTCGCGCCGCGTCCGGTTCGCCTGGACCAGCTCGTGACCACCAAGGGCCAGCTGGACCTGGAGACCCTCCTCGCCGAGGACTCCACGTTCTACGGCGACCTGTTCGCCCACGTCGTGAAGTGGCAGGGCGACCTCTACCTGGAGGACGGCCTGCACCGGGCCGTCCGGGCCGCGCTCCAGCAGCGCCAGGTGCTGCACGCCCGCGTCCTCGACCTGGGCTGACGCCGCCTCCCGGCCGCCCGCGTGCGCCGCCGCGGGGGCGCCCGCACACCCCACCCGGGTTCCACACCCATCGAAGACGGCTTCGGGCCTTTCGGGTGTTTTCACGCTCATCCGGGTGCCATACGTTGATCATTTTGTACGCATCGTCACCGGGTCGCACTACGCTGCGTCCATGAGCATGCTCACTCCCCCCGGCATGGGCGGAAAGTACCGCATCACGGGCGACACCCATCCCCGTATGCGCCGCCCCCGGCACCGCCACAGGCTGGTTCTCGCGGGCATCGGAGCCGTCGCCGCCCTCAGTCTGGCCGGCTGGGGCACGCTGCAGCTCATCGACGTCTTCACCGGCGGCGACAAGAGCGCCAGCGCGGCCGACCACAAGCGGGACTGTCCCACCCCGAAGCCGTCGGCGGCCCCCGTCAAGGCCCTGCCGAAACCGGCCGCCATCAAGGTCAACGTCTACAACGCGACGACGCGCAGCGGGCTGGCCAAGTCCGCCGCCGAGGAACTGAAGAAGCGCGGCTTCGCCATCGGCGAAGTGGGCAACGCGACGAAGGCGTACGACAAGAAGGTGCCGGGCACAGGCGTGCTGCTCGGCGCACCGACCGCGACGAACGGCAGTTTCTCGGTGCTCGGCACCCAGCTGGCGGGCATGGTGCAGAAGACCGACACCCGCAAGACGGGCGAAGTCGACCTGATCCTCGGGGCGAAGTTCAAGGCGTTCAGCACCCCGCAGGAGGCCACCGCCGCGATGGCGACCCTGACGAAGCCGGCCCCGGCCCCGACCCCGTCTTCCTGCTGACCCCTGAGACACGAACTGGCCCCTGACACACGAAAGCGCCCCGCACCGGCACCGTACGGAGACCGTCCGTACGACACCGGGACGGGGCGCGCGTTCTCGTGGCCCGGACCGATCCGGAGCTACTCGGCGGTGCCGTACATGCGGTCTCCCGCGTCCCCGAGGCCCGGCACGATGTAGCCGTTCTCGTTGAGCCGCTCGTCGACGGAGGCGGTGACGACGGTGACCGGGGTCCCGGCCAGCTCGCGCTCCATCACCTCGACACCCTCGGGTGCCGCGAGGAGGACGACGGCGGTGACATCGTCGGCCCCGCGCTTGATCAGCTCGCGGATGGCCGCGACGAGAGTGCCACCGGTGGCCAGCATCGGGTCCAGGACATAGACCTGGCGGCCGGAGAGGTCCTCGGGCATCCGGGTCGCATACGTCTCCGCCTGGAGCGTCTCCTCGTTGCGGATCATGCCGAGGAAGCCCACTTCGGCGGTCGGCAGCAGCCGCACCATGCCCTCCAGCATGCCCAGACCGGCGCGCAGGATCGGGACGACCAGGGGCCGCGGGTGCGAGAGCTTCACCCCGGTCGTAGGCGTCACCGGGGTCTCGATGTCCACCAGCTCGGTGCGCACATCCCTGGTGGCCTCGTAGGCGAGAAGGGTGACCAGCTCGTCGGCGAGCCGCCGGAAGGTCGGGGAGTCGGTGCGCTTGTCGCGCAGCGTGGTGAGTTTGTGCGCCACCAGCGGGTGGTCGACGACGTGGATCCGCATGTGTCAACAGTAACCGCGCCGCCCGGCACTCTGCGCTGGCATCAACCACCTGTTCGGAGGGAAGGTGGGGGCATACGGACCCAGCACCGGGGTGGTGTATCGATGGCTGACGGGGAACTGCGGCGCGACCCGGCCGCGCGCGGACCGCGCGACGCGCGCGACGCCGAGGGCGCGGCGGGTGACGTCGAGGACGCGCAGGAGAGTGACGCGGCCCGCCGTCGCCGACGCGCCCACTTCCTCCGCGAGCTCCACGAGGCGAAGCAGCTGCGCGACCGGGTACAGCCGCGCCGCGCCCGTGCGGCGCGTATGCGGCAACAGATGCGGATGCGCACGTTCCGTTGGTGAATCCTTCTCGTACCACCGGCGCACTCCCCCCGCCGATCCGCTCGTCAGGGGGACGGCCGACCAGGCACTCCTGGAACTGATGGCCGACGCAACGGCCGAAGAGGTCTCGCACGGCGCTTGTTTCTGCCACGATGCCGATTGGGCGGGGCCAAGGACGGACGGATCACCGTTCGCCCTCCCGTCGGACCGATTCGCCTATGACCAGTGGGAGAGTCACGGTGTACTTCGCCGCACTGCTCGCGCGCACCGAAGACGGGTGGGAAGCGAGCGATACAGAGCTCGACGATGTGGAGACCCTGTCCGATCTGACGGATCTGGCCCGGGAGGCCTCGGTGGACGAGGACACGGTCCTGGTCTACATCGAGCAGGAGGACGCCTGGTTCGGCGTCGTCCGGGTGGACGGTGAGGAGGACCCCCGAATCTACGTCTCGGACGCGTCCGCCGCCGCCCGCTCCTCGTACGGGGAGATCCTGCTCACCGACGAGATCCTCGGCCGCGAACCAGGGACCGAGGACGAGATCGCCGCCCTCGAGGAGCTCGTCGACCTCGACGGCACCGAGGACGGCGCACCGGAACGCGCCGCCCCCGCGGCCGTCGACCCGGACGAGGACGGCCCCGACCCGGACGCCGTGCCGCCGGGACCGATCGGAGAGCTCGGGGTCCTCGCCGACCTGGGGATGTCCGAGAAGGAGCTGCTCACGCTGCAGACCGACGCACTCGCGGAGATCGCCGAGGCCGTGGGAGCGGCGGAGGTCCTGGAGTCGGTCCGCTAGCCAGGCGTTCCCCTCCCCCTCCACCACCTGTCCCGTCCGTCCCGTCCGTCCCGTCCGTCCCGTCCCATCCGTCCTGTCCCGTCCGCTAGGGTCCGCGGGTGACCGCCGGACCGCCGAACCCTTCACCCGAGCCCGCCCCGGGTCCCGTACGCGTACCCGAGCCCGACCCCGTACGCGACCCCTGGCAGGCCCCAATGCGCCGCGCCCTGGCCGAGGCCGAGCGGGCGGCGTCGGCCGGCGATGTGCCGGTCGGCGCCGTCGTCCTCGGCCCCGACGGCGTCGAGCTGGCCGCCGCCCACAACGAACGCGAGGCCACCGGCGACCCGACCGCACACGCCGAGATCCTGGCCCTGCGCCGAGCCGCCGAGACCCACGGCGAGTGGCGCCTGACCGGCTGCACGCTGGTGGTCACCCTGGAACCCTGCACGATGTGCGCGGGGGCCCTGGTCCAGTCCCGCACCGCCCGGGTCGTCTACGGAGCCCGCGACGAGAAGGCCGGCGCGGCCGGCTCCCTCTGGGACGTCGTCCGCGACCGCCGCCTGAATCACCGCCCGGAGGTGATCGGCGGCGTCCTGGAGGCGGAGTGCGCCGAGCAGCTGACGACCTTCTTCCGGGCCCTCTGACCAGGTACGGCCCCGACCACTGACCAGGTGCGGCCCAGCCACCCGACCAGGTGCGGCCCAGCTACCGACAACCGATTTCTATCCACGCCCCGCCATGGTCTAAGCTCTCTCTCGGTAGCGTGTCCGAGCGGCCGAAGGAGCTCGCCTCGAAAGCGAGTGTGGCGTAACCCGTCACCGTGGGTTCAAATCCCACCGCTACCGCTTGTGGAAGGGGCGTCCGACTGATCTCAGTCGGGCGCCCCTTCCGGCGTTCGTCTCGGCTGGCGTTTCCGTGGGTCCGAGAGTCCGAGGGCGCCCTTCACGCCCTGCTGGGCCGGATGGCCTCGGCCGGGTCCCGCAGCCATACCTGCTGGCCCCGGTCGGTCACGGTCAGCCCGAACTGCCCGGCGTCGGGCCGCCCCGCCGACTCGTACTCCCACCAGACCTGCTCAATCTCCTCCCACAGGAACCCCGGCCCGTACTGCCACACCTCCTCCCCGGTGGCAGCCGTCGCGGCGCTTCCGTTCTCACGCGTCACCCACACCCGGGCACCTTCGGCAGTGTCCTGGTGGATGAGCCGTACGCCGGGCAGCCGCGCCCCGGCGAACAGGGCGAACCCGAGGTCGAGGAGCCGGGCCGGGTCCAGACCCGCCGCACGGGCCCGCCCCTTCCCCCGCACCTCATGCAGATCAGGCACACGGTGGGCTCGCATCGGCAAGTACGCGGCCCCGCCGCAGAACGGCCCCACCGCCGTACCGTCGCCCTGAACACGGAGCTGGACCAACGCACCCGACCAGAACTCCCGGGCGAGCGGGGCCACGACAACCCCACCGGGCCGGACCTGCCGCAGCAGCGCGTACGGGACATACCGCAACGCGCACGTCACAATCAGCCGGTCGACGAGCCCCAGACCGGGCCACGACTGCTCACCGTCCCCGACGCGGAGGTACGGCCGGTAGCCGGACTGCGCCAGGGCGTCGGCCGCCTGCGCGGCCACGACCGGGTCCACCTCGACGCTGTGGACCAGATCGTCGCCAAGCCGTTCACAGAGCAGCGCGGAAACGTACCCGGTACCAGTTCCGATCTCCAACACACGCTGTTCGTCCTCGACTTCGAGGAGCGTGAGCATCCGGGCGACCATCGAGGGCATCGAGTTCGACGAGGTAGCGATGCCCGGGCCGTCGTCAACTCCATCATCGAGCTGGGTGACGACCGGCTCGTCACTGTTCACCAACGCCAGCCACGCGTCCGGTCCCACGACGAGCTCGCACCGGTCGGGCAACTGCCGCCACACATCCGCCGGAACAAACCGGCTGCGCGGCACCGCCTCGAACACCCGCCGCCACCCGGCAGTGAGCAGCCCACGATCGGCCAGCTCCCGCACCAGCGACGGGTACGTAGGGACCTCCTGCGCCGTGTTCACGGCTGCGGAAAGCACTGAGGGCGGCTGCCGTCCGGAAACGGCTTCGGCTCCGACGGCGGCGCCCACGGCTTGTCCGACGGCGCCCCACCACGCTTGCCACCTTCGGCTCGTACGGGGGTGGTGGTCATCGTCCATCTCCTCTGATCGGTGAAACTGATCGGCCGGCAGGGCCGTGAAGCCGGTAGACCCCGTACGGCGGAAACAGATCGACCCGACACGGACAACCACCCTCGGCACACCCACGACACAGCAGATCCCGGCCACCCTCGGTACGCCGTACGGCAGTGACCCGAGCGCGCCAACACGCCTCGCACATACGGACATCTGTTGCTGAGAGGCTGATGCTCATCCGGCTTTCCGGCAAGCGGTGGTCGCCGCATGGCACGGGCAGGCACAATCCGGCCGCAGGCACAGAGCGTGCACGCCGGCCAGATCCGTCACCAACGCACTCCGGCAGACCACGCCGTACGGACCGTCCGCCCCCACCGACAACCCATCCAGGTCAGCCACCGCACCCTGATGCACGTCGGTGGCGGTGATCGGATCACCACGCCACAGCAACGTCACCTCATGCTCCGGGCAGTAGGCCCCGATGTCGTCCTCGACCGGAACGTCGTGCGCGTCCCCCTCCGCGTAGCACCTCACCCGCGCGCCTCCCGCCAGGCCCGGTACGCCCTTTCGCCACTTCTTTGCGGTCGCTTCCCCTTTACCCCGGTCACAACGCCCCCGCTGTGGCGGACCTCGAAGCCGCGAGCAGGCGCGCGATACGGTCGGCGCACGCCCTCTCGCGTCCCCGCTCGGCGATCTCGTAGAAGAAGGTTGTGACGTAGCGCCCTCCCTCGGCGACGATCTCCTCGGTGAGGAGGCCGTGCGGCGGGTTCGTGGCGTGCGGTCGAAGTCCGGGGCCGTGCAGTCGAAGTTCGGGTTCGAGGCCGACTACCCGCAATCCGTGATTGCGCAGGTGCCCCGCCAGTCCCCGCAGGTCGGTGGCGTTCATGCTTCGACGGTCTCAACTGCGTCCGGACCTGGGAATATGACGACCTATGACACGGAGTGGATCATGAGGACGGTGACGATCACGGGAACTCGTGAAACGGGCCACAAGACCCTCGCCGAGTACACCGACCTGTTCGAGCAGTACCTCGAACCCTTCGCTCCGGAGGCGCACTTCTACGTCGGCGGTGCCGTGGGCATCGACTCACTCGCCCTTCTCTGGCTCGCCGACCGGACGACGGCGGCCATCACGGTCGTCGCGCCGGGCACCATGAACCAGCAGCCGGGCGAGGCGCAGGAGGCCGTCGCCCGTACGAGGGGCCGCATCACGGAGATCGTGGAGCTGGCCGCGGCCGAACTCCGTTCCCCGGCCTACCACGCACGGAACCGGTGGATGGTCGACCGCACCTCAATGACCATCGGGTTCCCCCACGCCACGGAGCCGTCGACCGGCACATGGCAGACGATCAACTACACAGCCGAGCAGGGAAAACCACGACTGATCGTGCCGGTGTAGCGACGCACGGTCGCGGGGTGCGTCACCATGGCCGTATGGGCAACCGGGCCGCGGGGGCGGCAACGCTGAAACGCTTACGGCACACCCGCGGCCTCTCCCTGGCCGGTGCCGCACGGGCGCTCTCCCAGATCGCCGTGGCCCTGCATCACCCGCGCCTGCCCGCCGTGGCTAGCGTCCAGCGTTCCGTTGCCCGCTGGGAGTCGTCAGCGCCGGCGCTCCCCGACGAGCGGTATCAGCTTCTCCTCGCTCACCTCTACGCCCGCACCCCGGCCGGGCAGATGGCAGTAGGTCCCGGGTCCGACCTGGCTGAGCTGCTCGGGGCACTGCTCGATCTCGGCGAGAGCGAGTCCCGCGTCGCCGTTCTGCGCACCGCGCTCGTCCGTACGGCGACGGACACCGGCGGCATGCCGGCCTTGCTCTCCACGCCCCTGCGGGCCGGCCTTTCTGCTGCCCTGACCGACCCCGGCCAGGTGACCGAGGAGACCGTGTCCGGGCTCGGTGCGGTCGTGGCCGACATCAACGCGCAAGTGGGCGCGGTGCCGATGGTCCGTCTGCAACTGCTGGTGACGCCCGTGATCGACGCGTGCCGCCGTATGCAGGCAAGGGCGCTCCCCGGCCCGCTGGTTGGTCACGTCCGCGCGGTCACCGTCGCCGCCTGTTCCCTGGCCGGCCGCCTGGCGTTCGAGAACAGGGACGATCAGGCTTCGCGGGCTCTGTACGCCACAGCAACCGCACAGGCCGAGCAGCTCGGAGACACGTGGCGGCAGGCATCCGCGCATATGAGCCATGCGCTCGTGACGCTCTACTCGTCACTCGACCTCTCTGACGCCCAGCGGCTCGTCGACCGAGCGGTGCGTGCGGCGCGCACGGGGGACAGCCTCCGGGTACGGGCGCGAGCGCACGCGCTCCAGGCCGAGGTCGCCGCGCGGGCGGGGCTGAAGCGGCAGGCACAGGCGGCGCTCGGGCTGGCGTGGTACGACATCGAGGGCCAGCCCGACGACGATCCGTCGGGCAGCAGCTTCTCGGCGGGGCACCTGCGGGGGTTCGAGGGGATGTGTGAGCTGTACGTCGGTGATGCTTCGGTCGCACATGACCGGTTCGCTGTTTCGGCGGCCGCGTTGGTCGCTCCTCGGGAGCAGGTGCAGCGCGCGATCGTGAGGACCGATCAGGCTCTCGCCCGCATTCGGATGGGTGATCCTCGGTCGGCTGCTGAGCTGCTGCACGAGTGCGTGCTCTCGGCGACGGCGACCGGCGGCCGAGTGCCGGCGATTCGGCTGCGCAGGGCCAGGATGGAGTTGCGACCGTGGCGACGGGAGGACTTCGTCACCGACCTGGACGATCACGTGATGGACGTGCTGGGGGCGTGACGTGCGGCGGCTACCACCCGACCACCTGCCCGGGCTCCGTGGCACGATGCCCCGGTCGGCCGGGACCTTGCGGAGATCCTGGCACCGGTGGCCGAGGGGAAATGACGATGAGCAAGGATCCGCTGCCGGACGAGGAGATCGCCCTGAGGCTGGCCGAGCTACCGGGCTGGATGCGTGAAGGGGAGTCAATCACCCGTACGTTCAGGATTCGATACCACGGCGGCGTCGCACTGATCGTGAACGTCGCAGACGTCGAACGGCTCGTCGGGCACCATGCGGACATCGACCTGCGCTGGGACCACGTGCGGTTCGCCAACACGACACACGACGCCGGGCACCGGCTGACCGGAGCAGACTTCGACCTGGCCGCACGAATCGACCGGATCGCGGCGGCGCACCAGGAGCAGCCTCACAACGCCTGACCAGGGCACGCAATCCGCCTCGCTGAGGCGGGAGAGGAGGAAGTCGTGGCTGACGACCTGTCTGCGGTGGGCCGCTTCCTGTACGAGGCGGGCACGCTCAAGCAGACGCGGCGCACCGGGTGGTGGATGGCCGGAGTACGTGATCCCGAGAGTGTTGCCGAGCACTCGTGGCGTACGGCGCTGATCGCGACGATCATCGCGAAGCTGGAGGGCGCGGATCCTGCCCGCGCTTCCTATCTCGCCGTCTGGCACGACACGCAAGAGAGCCGGACCGGCGACGTGAACCACCTCGGGAAGAAGTACGCGCCCGCCGGCGACCCGCAGGAGGTCACCGCCGACCAGACGGCGGGCATGCCCGAGGTGCTGGCCTCGGCGGTCCGCGAGCTGGTCGCGGAGTACGAGGCGAAGGAGTCACCGGAGGCGGTCTGCGCCCGGGACGCGGACAAACTGGAGTGCATGCTCCAGGGCATCGAGTACAAAACCCAGGGCTACGAGAACGCCCAGCGGTGGATCGACAACAGCCGAGCCCGTCTCGTCACCGATACCGCCAACCGCCTGGCCGACGAGCTTCTGGCGCAGGGGAGCCTTGATTGGCTGCGTACCGCCCTTGGCGAGGGCAGGAAGTAGCCCTCCCTCGAAGCTCGGGTCCTGAGCTTCGGGCTTCGGGACGGTCGAGTCACTCTTCCGGGGGTACGTGAGCGAGGCCCCGGCCCGAAGCTCGGGTGCCGGGACTCGGGCGTCGGGATACGGGACCCGGGGTTCGAGCGCCTTCTTTAACCGGTTGGTAGAAGAAGGGGGTTGGGGAAACCTCCCTTACCTCCCCTACCCCGTCACGGCCAGGAAGTATGACTAATCGTGACGGCTTGCGGCGCAGTGTCACGACTGCTTACGGTGCGAGAACCAAACGACCCCGACGCGGTGTAAGAGCACCAGGCCGGGGTCTCACCGCAAGATCGATAACCCAGAAAGCCGATCCCATGGCTACCCAGCACCTTAGCTCTGCCCTGACCGTTCCAGCGGCCTCGCCTGCATACCCGATGGCGAAGTCCGGCTACGGCAAGCGCTCCGCGCCCGACCAGCAGGCGCGTACGCGAACCGACTTCGCGCGCCTGCCGACGCGAGAGCGGTACGTCGCCGGGTTCGTCGACCACCTCCCCGAGGGCGCGGCGATGAGCGTGAAGACCCTGGCGAAGCAACTCCCGCTCTACGGGCAGCAGGCCATCTCCACCGCCCTCACGGCCCTGTCCGTCGCCGGGCACCTGCGACGTGTCCGGTGCCCCGTCGGCGCGGGCGACGAGACCCGCTGGGTCTTCCGCACCTTCTGGTCGCGCACCGCCCGCGACAACGAGTGGTGGAACACCTACCTCGCCACCGAGAAGGCCGCCCTGGCCACAGCCCCCGTACCGGAAGCCTCCACCCACGACACGGCACCGCCGCCACTGTGGGCCCCGGCCGAGGAAACGTCGCCGCCACCCGCACCGGAGGGCCCCGGTCCGGAACCGGACCCCGAGCCCACCTCCGTACCGCAGCAGCGCACCCCGGCCCGGATCTCCGATGCCGAGCCCGCGCCACCCGCCCCGGACGCCGTTCCCGCGAGGCCCCACTCCGCCGGAACCAGCCCCGCCTACCTCGCCCTGGCCCGTCTCGGTCGTGACGATCACCGCCTCACCCTCTCCGCCGACGACTGCACCGCCCTGGAAGCGCAGGCAACGCAATGGCTCGACCGGGGCGTGAGCGTCGACTACCTGACCAGCGCCCTGACGGCGGGGCTCCCCGCCAAGGTCGACAGCCCCCTCGGCTTCCTCCGCCGCCGCCTGACCGACAAGATCCCGCCCCGGCTGACCACCGAGAACACTCAGCCAGCCGCCCCCGCCCCCACCCGCCGCATCCTCGTGGAATGCACCGACTGCGGACGCCCCGGCCGGCCACAGGCCCTCCCCGACGGCCTCTGCCACCCCTGCCGCGAAACCCACTCCGTGGACGGCGAGAACACGCCCACCCCAGCCGAGATCTCCGCCGTCAGGGCCCACATGGCCAACCTCCGCGACCTACTGAAGACACCTTGAGCCAGCCCAGCGGACCAGAACGCGTGTCCCGGCGCCGGAAATCACCGCCGAACGCACGCAGTGAAGCCCAAGCCCGAAGTCCCGGACAAGATGATGAGCAACCTCGCCATAGGGAGAATGAACCTCCCCGCACGACCGACGGAGGCAGAATTACGCTCTGACACGCCCAGCCTCGAACGGTGACCGCTTTGCCACACAGGGGAAATATGTCCGCTTCTCAAGAAGTAAGTAAAAACAGCCCCTCGGCCACATAAACCCGCAGGTCACGAACTGTGGTCCCCGCGCATGCGGGGGTGGTCCCTTCGGGTTGTCGCGCAACGCACTGCGGCCACCGTGGTCCCCGCGCATGCGGGGGTGGTCCCCACATGGTCCCGCTCGCCGAATCGTGGGACTCGGGGGCCTCCGCCTGGACCCCGGCGCGGCGCGAGGCCTACGCGAACGACCAGGGCGCGCACACGTCCCTGGTCACGGTGACGGCCCGCTCCAACCGGCAGAAGTCCGACCAGGACCCGGCCGACTGGATGCCGCCGTCCCCGGAGGCGCAGTGCCGGTACGTAGGGCAGTGGGTAGCCACCAAGCTCCGCTGGCAGCTCACTGCGGACGACCGCGAGCTGGAGGCGCTGAAGGTCTACGCCGACGGCCCGTGCGAGGACACCATCGTCCGCTACACACCGGCCGCCTGACCACGCCCGGCCTCCCGGGCCCCGGCCCGGTGAAGCTGCGGCGGCGGGCCGGGGGGAGACCGGCGGCCGGAGGGCGCCGCGTGATTCGGCCGATCCGGTGGCCGGTCACTGGATAGGGTCGGGGGAGTCCGTGCCGTATGGGTGTGCGGGTCAGGGCGGGTCTCTGGAGTACGGCCCGAACCGACGGTGCCGGCGGCGGAAGCCACCGGGACCGCCTGCGCTCGGCTGCTACCGCCGGCCGCGTCCAGCTACGCCTGCTGCGCTGCGGTGCCCAGGCACACCGAATGGTGGCGGATCGAGGGGTGCGGGGTGGGCTTCCGCCGGCGCTCGCGTACTAGCGATGGTTGAGATGCTTGCGCGCGACGTCAGCGAACGCGCTGATAGCTGACTTCAGGAGTTCGGAGTGTTCCCGGGGAAGATCCGCCGGCGTGGAGGGATGCAGGCTCCCGTTGGGATCGTCGAGACCGTCCTCGATACCGCTGAGTGTGGCGCCTAGTCGCTCGGCTGCGGCCTGAACGGCACGGGCGGCCGCTGCGACGCGCGAGGGCCCCTCCAGCTCGACCTGACGAGCTGCTGCCGCCACCGGCTGAGGCTCGGCTGCGGACGAGATCGCCCGTCGAAGGGCAGACCGTTCAGAGCTGCTGTGCCGGACCGGGAGACCTTCCAGCTCGTTGAACAGGTCATCGAGCAGGAAGCCCGCGCTTTCCAGCACTGCTCTGGTCCCGGCCTCGTAGGCATGTGCGGCTTTCAGGAGCTCGGAGTACACCTCGCGTTGCGCGGTACGGCGCGTGACGTCGAGCGATCCGAGATAGGCGCTGCGGGCCGCCTTTGACGCTCCGACCACAGCAGCGGCACCGCCGATCAGAGCGCCAGTGAGAGCGCTGCCCGCCCCGATCAGCGCGATCATCAGCTCGTTCTCCATAGGCGGATCCTGCCGCGAACCGGCTGGACCGTCTACGTCCGGGTCGCTCCGTGGTAGTCGGCGCGCGGCATGGCGGTGTCGAGTGGCTGGACCTGGACCTGGACGTCGCGGCCGGTCCGGGGTGCGTGCAGGACGCGGTCTTCTCTGGCGTAGAGGCCGACGTGGTACAGGTTGCCGCGGCTGACGGGCCGTTCGGAGGTGGCGTTGTACTGCGCGGCCGCCGTCCGGGGTAACTGGACGTCTGGCCAGTACCCGTACTGGACCAGCGACGAGCGGACTGTGCCGCTGCATGCGTCTGGCCTCTTCAGCGAGCGAGGTGACCAGATGTCATCCCCGCGCGTGCGGGGCTGTTCCCGAGGCGGCGCTCACTTGGACTTCCTCTCGGCTGTCATCCCCGCGCGTGCGGGGCTGTTCCCGTCTTCTCCGTCTCCCAGCCCACGACGATCGCGTCATCCCCGCGCGTGCGGGGCTGTTCCCTCGTCCCGGCTGCCCGCCTGCCGTGCGGCGGTGTCGTCCCCGCGCGTGCGCGGCTATTCCCCGGCGACGAACGCCACCGAACCGGCCGATCTTCCGGCACCGGCCACTCTCGCGGAGAGCCCCGAACACGGGACCGACGCGCCTTCGGCGACGAGCCCGGTGCGCTGAACCACCCTGCATGAAACCGCCCGCCCGGAAGCCGGCACACCGTCCCGGCCCGCCAACGCAAAGCGCCCGGCCGCCGTACAGAGGATGTACGGCGGCCGGGCGCTCCGGCTTCACGGTTCAGGTCGGGGGAAGCGGCGTCGGGGGGACAAGCCGCTTCCCCCGATGAGAACAGGGCCTGCTGGTCTCCGCCGCGGTCAGGGGGGTATCGCGCGGCGGTGACCCCACAGAGAGGCCCCGTTCCGGCCGTCCGGGTCCTGCCTGGTCCCGTCGGGCTCGGTATCCATCCTGCCGGGCGACCGGAGCCGTGAGGTCGGGCAAAAGGCCTTGATCCCGGGGCCATAGGTCCTTAAAGGGTGCATCAGTGATCGAAAACGGTCACCGGATACGGCCATCCGTGCGGATACAATCGCCCGATCGCACGCGGGGTCGATGGGGAGGCAGGACTGTGGCCAAGGCAAAGACGATCATCATCTACATACTGGTGGTCTTCGTGCTGTACACGATCATCATGTCGCCGCGGCGGGCCGCCGAGCTGGTCCAGGTAGGGTTCGAGGGCATTTCCACCGCCGCGCAGAGCGTCGGTGACTTCATGTCAGAACTGGTGAAGTAGGAGACGTCCGATGATCCGCCACCTGGTCCTTTTCAAGCTGAACGAGGGCGTCGAGCGGAACGATCCGCGGGTCGTCGCCGGGGACCGGGCCTTCCGGGAGCTGGAGGGGCAGGTTCCGGAGCTGGAGTTCTGGGAGTGCGCCTGGAACATCACCGACCGGCCGATCGCGTACGACTACGCCATCAACTCCGCCGTCGCCGACGAGGACGCGCTCAAGCGGTACATCGAGCACCCGGCCCACCAGGCCGCCGCGGGACAGTGGCGGGAATTCGCCACTTGGGTGATCGCCGACTACCCCTTCTGACACCTCTCCGGCGCCGGTTCGTCCCGGTTCCAGCGACCCCTCGCCGTACAGGCGGGGGGTTTCTTTGTTCCGTTTAAACCCTTATGAACTCAACACGGCGCTATGAGGTGCTTGCACACAGTGGACATGTCTTGTGATGCTATGACCGCTTTTGACGGATGAGTTGATCGTAGTTGACCGCAAAGGGGTGGCGTCACCGTGCCGGCCAGTACAGCGCCTCAAGTGCCTCCCCAGACCGTCCAGACCGTCCGGGCCGAGGACATCCAGACCGAGACCCCGGACCCCTCGGCCAGGCCCTCCAAGGCCCGCGGCGCCGATACCAGGGCGCTTACCCAGGTCCTCTTCGGCCAGCTCAAGAACCTGGAGCCGGGCGCTCCGGAGCACCGCCGGGTCCGGGCCGCCCTCATCGAGGCGAACCTCCCCCTCGTGCGGTACGCCGCCGCACGGTTCCGCAGCCGCAACGAGCCGATGGAGGACGTCGTCCAGGTCGGCACCATCGGCCTGATCAACGCCATCGACCGGTTCGACCCGGACCGCGGGGTCCAGTTCCCCACGTTCGCGATGCCCACCGTCGTCGGCGAGATCAAGCGGTACTTCCGCGACAACGTGCGCACCGTCCACGTCCCCCGCCGGCTGCACGAACTGTGGGTCCAGGTCACCGGCGCCACCGAGGATCTGACGACCGCCCACGGCCGGTCCCCGACCACCGCCGAGATCGCCGAGCGGCTGAAGATCTCCGAGGACGAGGTGCTGGCCTGCATCGAGGCCGGACGCTCGTACCACGCGACCTCGCTGGAAGCCGCCCAGGAGGGCGACGGGTTGCCCGGACTCCTCGACCGGCTCGGTTACGAGGACCCCGCGCTCGCGGGCGTCGAACACCGCGATCTCGTCCGGCACCTCCTCGTCCAGCTCCCCGAGCGCGAGCAGCGCATCCTCCTCCTGCGCTACTACAGCAACTTGACCCAGTCTCAGATCAGTGCGGAACTGGGCGTCTCCCAGATGCATGTGTCAAGGCTTCTCGCCAGAAGTTTCGCCCGACTGAGATCCGCAAACAGGATCGAGGCGTAACCGGAACGGGTAGACCGTCCACAGAGCAGTTCTGACGGCATAAAAGGGCTACACCCCCTGTTTCCAGGGCGGATTCGGCGCTGACTTGTCGACATGTCACTACAGCGTGTTGCCGACATGTGACATTCTGCTCGAAGCGCGTTTGCCGCAGCTCCGCCTCCGGTATTCAGGTGGAGGCTGCGTTCCTCCGATGGTCGCGGCCACCGCGACCGTCCGCGACCTCAAGGGGGTGGCATGTCCGAAGAACAGGGCAGCTCGAAGGTGCTCACGCTCACGAAGAGCGTGCCGGCACCAGCCGTGCTCACCAGCTCGCCGGAAGCCATCGACACCCGCACGCTGTCCCGCTCCCTGTTCCTGCGGCTAGCCGCGCTCGGCCCCGCCTCGGGCCCCGAGGGAACGGACAGTCCGGAGCGGACCTATGTGCGGGACACACTGATCGAGCTGAACCTCCCGCTGGTGCGGTACGCCGCGGCGCGGTTCCGCAGCCGCAACGAACCGATGGAGGACATCGTCCAGGTCGGCACGATCGGCCTGATCAAGGCGATCGACCGGTTCGACTGCGAACGGGGCGTCGAGTTCCCCACGTTCGCGATGCCCACCGTCGTCGGCGAGATCAAACGCTTCTTCCGCGACACCTCCTGGTCCGTGCGGGTCCCCCGCCGCCTCCAGGAGCTGCGGCTCGCCCTGACCAAGACCAGCGACGAGCTCGCGCAGAAGCTCGACCGCTCGCCGACCGTGCCGGAGCTGGCCCGCGCGCTCGGAGTCTCCGAGGAGGACGTGGTCGACGGTCTCGCCGTCGGCAACGCCTACACCGCCTCCTCCCTGGACTCCCCCTCCCCCGAGGACGACGGCGGCGAGGGCTCCCTCGCCGACCGCCTCGGGTACGAGGACTCGGCGCTGGAGGGCGTCGAGTACCGCGAGTCGCTCAAGCCGCTGCTCGCCAAGCTCGCCCCGCGCGAGCGCCAGATCATCATGCTGCGGTTCTTCGCGAACATGACGCAGTCGCAGATCGGCGAGGAGGTCGGCATCTCCCAGATGCACGTCTCCCGGCTGCTGACCCGCACGCTCGCGCAGCTCAGGGAAGGGCTTATCGCGGACTGAAGCCGACCGGCAGAGCTCTGCTGATCCCTGCCGATCCCTGCTGATCCCTGTCCATCTCTGCCGATCCCTGCCGACACCCATGGAACCCTGCCGATCTCTGCAGCGGGGTTCAGATTTGACGATCCGTCAGCCACACTGACGCGATGCGACGTCAGACATTCGGTTCGACCGGCCGCCGGGGCACCGTCATCGCCGCCTCGGCGGCCGCGCTGTGTCTGGGCGGCGGCTTCCTGGCCGCCTGCGGCAGCGGACCGGGCGACGACGGGTACGTGGCCGTGGGCGCCGCCGACGGCGGGCACCGGCCGGCGGGCGGCGACGGGAAGCCCTCGGGCGAGGTGACGCTGGTCCCGCTGGACGGGAACGGCGACAACGGCGGCGGGAGCGGTGAACGCGGCCCCGGCGGTCGCGGGTCCGGTAAGCCCTCGTCCACGCCCTCCTCCCCGGGCGCAGGCGAGCCCGGTCGCACCCAGGACAGTCCCGGCGGGGCGCGTACGGAGACGCCGGGCGGTCAAGGGGGCGGCTCCCTCGACGGGCCGGGCACGAAGCCCTCTGAACCCTCGAAGCCGGGCAGCGGATCCGGGCCCCCCTCGTCGGACGGGCCCTCCGCCCCTTCGCCTCCGGGTGACGGCACCCCCGGCACCCCCGGGACCCCCGGCACCCCGGAACCTCCCGTTCCGCCCGCGACCCCGGCCGCGCTGACGTTGAGCGCACCGCAGCGCACTGCGGCGGACAAGCGGTGGTGCGAGAAGGTGACCGTGGAGTTCCGCAACACCGGCGGCTCCCCGGCGCGCTCGGGGACCGTCACCTTCGCCACGCACATCATCGGCGCCCTCGGCGTCGACTGGGCGACCATCACCTCGTCCCAGCCTCTGCCCGCCCCGATCGGCGCGGGCTCGGCGCGCTCGGAGACGTACACCGTCTGCGTGGAGTCCTGGCGGGTCCCGTTGGGGATGCGCGTCGAGACACAGGACGTCTCCGCCGCGTGGAAGTGACGCGTAGGAGTGACCTGTGAGGTGAAGTGACCTGTGAGGTGACCCGTGGGCCTGCCCCGCGCTGCCCCGGGGCGGCCTCGTGCGAGCGCGGGTCAGCCCAGGGCGAGCCAGGCCACCGCACCGAGGACGACGACGACCGCGATCACCGCCGCGATCACCCCGGCCTTCGGCCCGGAAGAGGTCGCCGCGGGCTGCTGCCGGCGCTGCGGCTCGCCCTCGTCGACGAAGGCGCGGAACATCTGTGTGCTGCCCGCCGGGTCAGGGGTGCCCTCGGGGCCCGACTGAGGGGCGTGGGGGTTGTGTGCCATGGGGCAGGACCCTAGCGAACTCGGGCCCACGGCCCAACCCCCGGGCCACCCGGCACCCCGTCCGACCTGCGCCGGCGCGGCCGGGGAACGGGCTTGACCGGGACCCTACGGAGCCTTTTGCGTTCCTTTACTTCTGCAAGGCCATTTTCGTTTGCCTGCAGCAACCAACCGCTTTTATCGTTGCCCTAAGCAACAAGATGGTCGCGAGTGTGTTGGGGGTTCCCGTGGCCGCACGGAGCAGTTACGAGGAACTGGCCCGGCAGCTCAGCGCCGTCGGGGCCGTCAAAAGGGGGCTCGCCCGCGCGTTGCCCCCGGAGTGCCCCGCAGGCTCCGCCGCCGTGCTGACCCTCCTGGACCGGCACGGCGAGACGCGGATCAGCCGGCTCGCCGAACTGCTCTCCGTGGACATGTCGGTGACCAGCCGCCACGTGGCCCATGCGGCCGATCGCGGCTGGATCGAACGGTCTCCGGACCCGGCGGACAAGCGGTCCCGCATCCTGCGGCTGACCCCCGGCGGGTACCAGCAGCTCGACGAACTGACCCGGCGGACGACCGAGGTGTTCGCCCACAACCTCCAGGACTGGTCCGACGACGACGTCGGCCGGCTCATCGCGCTGCTGTCCCGGCTGCGCGACAGCTTCGCCTGTCGTGGATCCGGCGGCTGCGCCCCCGGACGTCACACCGGCGAGTGCAGGACCCGCCTCGGCGACGAGGTTCACACCCGTACACCTGTGTAACAGAAGCAAATTCGCACGGATAAGGAACTCAATGGCTACGACCACACCCACCGGTGTGCGGGGCGGCCACGCCAAGCACGGAGGGCACGCGGGCGCCACCGCCTCCGGCGCCCCCGACGGAACGCCGATGACACACCGGCAGATCATGGAGGCGCTGACCGGGCTGCTGCTCGGCATGTTCGTCGCGATCCTGTCGTCGACGGTCGTCTCCAACGCCCTGCCCGAGATCATCTCCGACCTCGGCGGCGGCCAGAGCGCCTACACCTGGGTCGTGACGGCCTCGCTGCTGGCCATGACCGCCACCACCCCGCTCTGGGGCAAGCTCTCGGACCTCTTCAGCAAGAAGCTGCTGGTCCAGATAGCCCTGGTCATCTATGTCCTGGGCTCGGTCGTCGCCGGTCTGTCGACCAGCAGCGGCATGCTCATCGCCTGCCGGGTCGTCCAGGGCATCGGCGTCGGCGGCCTCTCCGCGCTCGCGCAGATCGTCATGGCCGCGATGATCGCCCCACGCGAGCGCGGGCGTTACAGCGGTTACCTGGGCGCGGTCTTCGCCGTCGCCACCGTCGGCGGTCCGCTGCTCGGCGGCGTCATCACCGACACCAGCTGGATGGGCTGGCGCTGGTGCTTCTACGTGGGTGTGCCGTTCGCGGTCATCGCGCTGATCGTGCTCCAGAAGACCCTGAAGCTCCCGGTCGTCAAGCGCGAGGGCGTCAAGGTCGACTGGACCGGCGCGTTCTTCATCAGCGCCGCCGTCTCCCTGCTCCTGGTCTGGGTGACCTTCGCGGGCGACAAGTACGACTGGTTGTCCTGGCAGACGTATGTGATGGTCGCGGGCTCGGTCCTGCTCGGCCTGATCTTCGTCTTCATCGAGTCGCGGGCCGAGGAACCGATCATCCCGCTGCGCCTCTTCCGCAACCGCACCCTCACGTTGGCCTCGATCGCCTCGCTGTTCGTCGGCATCGCGATGTTCTCGGGCACCGTCTTCTTCAGCCAGTACTTCCAGCTGGCGCGCGGCAAGTCGCCGACGATGTCCGGCGTGATGACCATCCCGATGATCGCGGGCCTCTTCCTCTCCTCGACCGTCTCCGGCCAGGTCATCACCAGGACCGGGCGCTGGAAGGCGTGGCTGGTCGCCGGCGGCTTCCTGGTCACGGCCGGGCTCGGGATGCTCGGCACGATCCGGTACGACACCGCGTACTGGCACGTCGCGGTCTACATGTTCGTCATGGGACTCGGCATCGGCATGATGATGCAGAACCTGGTCCTCGCCACCCAGAACCAGGTCGCTCCCGAGGACCTCGGTTCCGCGAGCTCCGTCGTCACCTTCTTCCGCTCCCTCGGCGGTGCGATCGGCGTCTCGGCGCTGGGCGCGGTCCTGGGCAACCGGGTCACCCACTACGTCGAGGAAGGCATCGCCGACCTCGGCCCCAAGGGTGCGGCGTTCGGCCACGGCGGTACCGGGGGCGGGGGCATCCCCGACCTGGACAAGCTGCCCGAGCCCCTGCGCCTGGTCATGGAGGCCGCGTACGGGCACGGCGTCGGCGACGTCTTCCTGTACGCCGCTCCGGCCGCGCTCGTCGCCTTCATCGTGACGATCTTCATCAAGGAGGTCGCGCTGAAGAGCAGCGTGACGAACGACTCCCCCGTCGATGCCCCGGCCGCCGCCGGGACGGCCGAGGTCCCCGTACCCGCCGCCGTCGGCGCGGCCGGGCTTGCCTCCGAGGGCGCGGCCGGGGTCATCTCGCTCGACACCGCCGAGACCCCCGCCCCTGACCTCGCCCCTGATCCCGCCCCTGATCCCGCTCCTGCCTCCGCCTCGTACGACACCGTCGACGGCGTCGACGGCATTCAGGGGGGCGCCTCGGTTCACGGTGTGGTGCGCGGTGCGGAGGGCGCTCCGGTGGCCGGCGCAGCCGTCACCCTGATCTCGCTGGGCGGCCGGCAGCTCGGACGCTCCGTGGCCGGGCCCGACGGCGGCTACACCCTGGACGCCCCCGGCTCCGGCAGCTACGTGCTGATCGCCTCCGCCGACGGCTTCCGGCCGCAGGCGTCCACGGTGGTCGTCGGCGAGGGGCCGCCGGCCTTCGACATCCTGCTGTCCGGTACGAGCGGACTGGCCGGAACGGTCACGGCCGCCCAGTCCGGCGCCCCCGTCGACGGCGCGATGGTCGTCGTGGCCGACGTCCGGGGCCACGTGCTGGCCACCGGAGCGTCCGGGCCGTCCGGCGCGTTCGCCTTCGGCGAGCTGATCCCGGGCTCCGTGACCGTCGCGGTCAACGCGGCCGGCTTCCGTCCGCTGGCGCTGCCGGTGGAGATCGGCGGCCAGGGCGTCACCCGCGTCGAGGCCGCGCTGCGGTCCGGCGCGCTGGTCCGGGGCGTCGTGCGGGCCGGGTCCGCCCGGAGTCCGCTGACCGATGCGCGGGTCACGCTGATCGACGCGGCGGGCAACGTGGTCGCCACCGCGACGACCGGCGAGGACGGGGCGTACGCCTTCACCGACCTGGACGCGGGCGAGTACGCGGTCATCGCCACCGGCTACCCGCCGGTGGCCGGATCGCTGACCGTGAGCGGCCCGGTAGTCGACGGGCACGACATCGAACTCGCGCACCCGGGGCAGTGATTGCCCCCCGGACTGATCACTTCGGGCCCTCAGGCTGATCACTTCGGATTGATCACTTCGGACTGAGGCCTGGGTACCGGCCCCTTCGATACAGGCTCGCTCGCGCCCAGAGGAATGCGCGCGAGCACGTGAAGGGATCGCGAAGACCCCTGGTCGGACGGCACTTCCAGCGGAGAGGCTGTCACGACCGGGTGGAAATGGGCCCCGGTGGCGGGTACGGCGAGCAGGGGACGGCCTGCCGTAGCCTCCCCGGGGCCCGACTCATGTGGCCCCGGCCTCCTTCGGGCCGGCCGCGGGTCATCGAGCTAGGAGAGAGATACGGGATGGGACTTCGCGTACAGGTACGGACGCGGGACGGCTGGGCGGTCCAGCACGCCGTCGTCACCGTCACCGACATGACCGGCGCCCAGGTGCTGCGTGCCGCGGCCGACGAGGAGGGGGCCGTCCGGACGGACGGTTCCCTGATGGCCGGCGCGTACACGGTGATCGTCACGGCGGTCGGGTACGCGCCCGCCGCCTCCACCGCCCTCGTCACCGCGAGCGGCCGGATCGAGGGCGGCCAGATCGTGCTGGCCCGCCAGGGCGGGGTGGAGCTGCCGCCGCCGGGCGTCTGGTCGCTGGACCCCGCGCACTCCTCGGTCGGCGCGGTCGCCCAGCACCTGGGGATCTCCAGTGTGCACGGCCGCTTCACCGACTTCGGCGGCCGGATCGAGATCGCCCAGGACGTCTCCCGCTCCCGGGTCGACGCGGTGATCAGGGCGGCCGGTATCGACACCGGCAACGAGATGCGGGACAAGCACCTGCGCTCGCCCGACTTCCTGGACGTGGACCGGTATCCGGAGATCACCTACAGCTCCACCGCGCTGGACCCGGCAGGACCCGACCGCTGGACCGTGCACGGCGAACTGACCATGCACGGCGTCTCGCGCCCCGTCGACCTCTACCTCAGCTACCTCGGCACCGGGCCCGACCCGTGGGGCGGGGTGCGCGCCGCTTTCCACGCCACCGCCGAACTGCGCCGCGCCGACTTCGCGATGAACTACAACCAGGTCGTCCAGGCGGGCATCTCCGCGATCGGCACGACCCTGCGCGTGGAGCTGGACATCCAGGCGGTACAGGGAGAGGCGCTGCCCGGGCAGTGACCCGGCCCGGTCGTAGGGTGGTGGGCATGGCACCGAACATCGCGACCAACACCTCCGTGGAGCTCGACGAGTTGCTGGCGTTCGTACGCCCCCGGCACCGGGCGGTCCTGCTCACCACCCGGGCCGACGGCCGCCCCCAGGGCTCCCCGCTGACCTGCGGCGTGGACGACGCGGGGCGGATCGTCATGTCGACGTACCCCGAGCGCGCCAAGACCCGCAACGCGCGGCGCGACGACCGGGTCAGCGTGATCGTGCTGTCGGACGAGTGGGACGGGCCGTGGGTACAGGTCGACGGTTCGGCGGAGGTCATCGACGCCCCGGACTCCGTCGAGCCGCTCGTCGAGTACTTCCGGAACATCTCGGGCGAGCACCCTGACTGGGACGAATACCGGGCGGCGATGGTGAAGCAGGGCAAGTCGATCATCAGGGTCACCCCGGAGCGCTGGGGTCCCGTCGCCACCGGCGGCTTCCCGGCCCACCAGGCCCCGGGGAGCTGACCCCGCGATGACCGGAGAGAAGAGAGAGGCCGGAGAGGCAGGAGAAGCCGGGAAGGCCGGAGAGGCCGGGAACACCGGGCCTGTTCCGCCGATACCCGTCCCGGGGCAGCCGCCCCACTCGCTCCTCGGCTGTGGGCTGCCCGTCCCGGCCCCGCTGCCCGCGCCCGACGCCCTCACAAGAGCCCGGCTGCTCGTCGCGCCCACGCTCGACAGCGGTCTGGTGCGGGAACTGGAGCGCATCACCGGGCGGGACGCGGAGCCGCTGAAGGACGTCCCGCCGCCGGGCGACGCGCCTCTCCTGTGCGTGGGCGAGACACTGCCCGACGCGCTGCGGACGAGCCGGCTGCTCTGGTTCCACAGCGTCAACGCGGGGACCGACCCGCTGTTCGCCGGAGGTACCTGGCCGGGCTCGGCGCTCCTGACCAGGACCGTGGGCCGGATGGGCGAGCGGATGGCCCAGTACGTCCTGGCCTGGATGCTCGCCGAGTGCCAGTCCGTACCGGAGTTCACCGACCGGCACGCCCGCGCGCACTGGGAGCGCCTCCCCTCGGAGCTCATCGTCGGGCAGACCGCGCTGATCTACGGGACCGGTCGCATCGGCGCGGCCGTCGGGCGGCTGCTGGGCGCCTGCGGGGTCAACACCGTGGGCGTCGCCCGCACGGCACGGTCCGGGCCCGCGCCGGGCAACGCCCGGGTGGTGCCCGGCTTCGACCGCGTGATCGGGGCCGCCGAGGACACCGAGGTGCTGGGCGAGGCCCGCTGGGTGATCTCCACGCTGCCGCTGACCGGGGCCACGGAGGGCTTCTTCGGGGCCGACAGGCTCGCGGCGGTGCGCGGGGCGACGTTCGTCAACGTGGGGCGGGGCGCGACCGTGGACATGGGGGCGCTGGAGACCGCGCTGCGGGACGGCCGGCTGCGGCGCGCGGTGCTGGACGTGTTGCCGAAGGAGCCGGCCGCGCCCGGCGACCCGGTGTGGAACCTGCCCCGTACGGTCATCACCTCGCACTCCTCGGGGATCACCACCGACGAGGACGTCTCCGTCGACTTCAGCGCCTGCTGGGAGGCCGTGACGGCGGGCCGCCGGCCCGAGCTGACGGTGGACGTGGTGCGCGGGTACTGAGCGTTCCCCGGAGAAGCGACTACCGGGCGGGCGAGCCCGACCGGTCGCGCACCGCCTCGATGCCCGCGATCAGCAGATCCAGCGCGAAGACGAAGTCCCGTTCGCGCATCTCCTCGACCGTCTTCCCGCCCCGGGCCGCCATCAGTTCGTCCGACGTCTCGGTGATCCGCCGCAGGTGCGGCTGCGCCCTGATCGTGCCCATCGCCTGCTGGTGGTACTCGTCCTGGGTCAGCCCGGTCGCGTCGCACCGCGCCTTGAAGTGGCCCTCGACGGTGCCGAATCCGTACACGAACTGGAAGACCGCCGAGAGCGCGCCCGTCTGCCGTTCCAGGGGCAGTCCGGTGGCCCGGACGACGGTCTGGACGGCATACGAGAACAGCATGGAGTTCGGGCCGATGTTGAGGAAGGTCCCGGCCAGCGGGGAGATCCAGATGTGGCGGACGAGGAGTTCGCGGTAGCTGCGGGCCAGCTCCCGCAGCCGGTCCCGCCAGTCACCGTCCTCGCGGGGCGGGGCGATCTCGGCGTAGACCGAGTCGAGGGCCAGCTCCAGCAGGTCGTCCTTGGTGTCGACGTACCAGTAGAGGGACATCGCGGTGACGTCCAGCTCGGCGGCGAGCCGGCGCATCGAGAACTTGGCGAGGCCGTCGGCGTCCAGCAGCCGCACCGACGCCTCGGTGATCCGGTTGCGGTCCAGGCCCGCCGGGGACTCGGACCTGCGGGAGCGCGAGGGAGCCCCACGGTCCAGCCACACGCTGGTCCGCGCGGCGTCGTTCGCGCGGCCGGCCCCGGGCTCCGGCCCGGACACGGACTCACGGTCGGACTCGGACACCATGGCGCACTCTCCTCGTCTTGCGCGGACCGCTCCGCCGAGCGGTCCTGTCGGAAGGGCGGGACCGAGCCGTCCTGCCGGAAGGACGGCGGACCGGACACTGGTGGTCCGGTCCGCGCGTCCGGTTCGATGCTATGCCGCCGGTCCCGTCGAGTCCGCCCGGTCCCCGGCCTTCGCCGCACCGGTCATCCCCGTCCCGGCCATCCCCGTCCCCGCCTTCACCGCACCGGCCTTCGCCGCACCGGCCGGCAGTGCCTTCGCCCGCTCCACCCGCTCGGCCCGGTGCAGCAGGAGCGCGGCGAGCAGCCCGCCCGCCAGCACCGCGACCGAGCCCACCAGCTGGCTGACCTCCAGGCCCGAGGCGAAGGCGTCCTTGATCTGCTCCCGGGCGGCGGGCCCGTCGGCGGCGGCCAGGGCCGCCGGCAGCGAGGCGGCGCCGACGGCGGCCGGCACGAGAGCGGCGAACCGGGCGTTCATCACGGCGCCGAGCACCGCGACCCCGAGTCCGTTGCCGAACTCCGCGAGCGTGCCGTTGACCCCCGCGCCCACCCCGGCCTTCTCCGGCGGGATCGCGCTCATGATGGCGTTGGCCATCGCGGGCATCGCCAGGGCGATCCCCGCACCCATCACGACCAGGCCGAACAGCATGCCGCCGTACCCGGCCCGCCCGAGCAGCGCGATCGCGGCGAGTCCGGCCGCCAGACAGCTCATCCCCGCCGCGATGACGACCGGCGTCCCGATCTTCCGCACGAGGCGGGCGCCCAGGCCGGTCAGGTTGAGGGCGACCACCGTGAGCGCCATCGGAGCGGTACGCAGCCCCGCCTCCAACGGCCCGTACCCGAGCACGAACTGAAGGTGCTGGGTGAGCAGGAAGAGCGAACCGCCCATGCCGAAGGCGACCAGGATCGCGCCCGCCACCGCGCCGATGAACTTCTGGTTCCGGAAGAAGTGCATGTCGAGCATCGGGTTCGGGATGTGGAGCTCCCACCGGACGAATCCGGCCATCACGACGATCCCCAGAGACGCCGTCAGCAGCACCCGCACGGACGTCCAGCCGTGCTCGGGCCCGGAGATGATCGCGAAGACGACGGCCGTCATGCCGATCGTGGAGAGCAGCGCGCCCAGCAGGTCCGGCCGCTCCCCCCGCCCGTTCTTCGACTCCGGTACGAGCCGGACGACGGCGGCCAGGGCGATCAGGGCGACCGGGATGTTGATGAGGAAGATCGCGCCCCACCAGAAGTGGTCGAGGACGATCCCGCCGAACAGCGGTCCCGCCGCGAAGCCGAGGGAGTTGACGGTCGACCAGATCCCGATCGCCTTGACCCGCTCGGCGTCGTCGAAGATCTGGACCACGACGGCGAGCGTGGTGGTGATCAGCAGCGCGCCCCCGATACCCATCCCGGCGCGGGCCGCGATGAGCTGGCCCGAGGACTGGGAGAGCCCGGCCGCGAGCGAGCCGACGCCGAACAGGGCGAGGCCCACGATCAGCATCTTCTTGCGCCCGTAGCGGTCGGCGGAGCTGCCGGCGGTGAGCAGCAGACCGGACTGGACGAGCGAGTAGGCGTTGATCATCCACTGCACGTCGGCGGTGGAGGCGTTCAACTCCGTGGTGAGGGAGGGGATCGCGACGTTGAGGACGGTGTTGTCGAGCAGCACGGTGAGCTGGGCCAGGCAGATGACGCCGAGGATCAGCCAGCGTTGCGGATGCCCCTGGGGGGCGAGGTCTGATCTCTGTGCGACGGGCGCCGTCATGCGGGCTCCTTCAGCTCCCGGTGCGGCGACAGCTCGCTCCGGAGTAGTTGTACGGCGTACGGGACGTAGGCGATGTACACCGTAAGGCAGTTGCTGTACGTCGTACAAGTCGGTATCCGTGGAGCCGGACCGGCCGCGCCGGAGGACCCGCGCGACGACCGGGCGGTACGGTTCTCGTCGCTGACCTGACAAGGTGCGCGATTTTCGGCCGGTTGGAGAGCCATGTCGCTGCGTCGCCGTACCTCTCGCACCCCTCAACTCCTGCTCGTCGCATCCCTCTTGGGCGCCCTCATCGCGCCGCCCGCCGCCGCCACCACGGCCCGCCACCCCTCCGGCGGGGGCCTGCCGCTACGGGTCGCCACATACAACATCCACGCCGGGGCGGGCATGGACGGTGTCTTCGACCTGGACCGCCAGACGGCCGAACTCCGTTCGCTCGACGCTGATGTGATCGGGCTTCAGGAGGTCGACCGGCACTGGGGCGACCGGAGCGGATGGCGGGATCTCGCGGGAGAGCTGGCACAGCGGCTGCGCATGCACGTCTCCTTCGCCCCGATCTACAGCCTGGACCCGGCCCGACCGGGCGGCCCTCGGGCGGAGTACGGGGTGGCCGTGCTGTCGCGGCACCGGATCGTGAGCGCCGAGAACCACGAGATCACCCGTCTCTCCACCCAGGACCCGAACCCGGTCCCCGCCCCCGCCCCGGGGTTCGGCGAGGTCGTCGTACGGGTACGGGGGCTGGCCGTGCACGTGTACGTGACCCACCTCGACTACCGCCCGGCCCCCGCCGTCCGCGTCGCCCAGGTCGCCGACACCCGGCGGATCATGGCCGAGGACCGGGGCCCGCGGATCCTGCTCGGCGACTTCAACGCGGAGCCCGCCGCACCGGAACTGGCCCCGTTGTGGCGGGAGCTGACGGACGCCGACCCGGACGCGCCCACCTTCCCGGCACGAGACCCGGTCAAGCGGATCGACTTCGTGGCGGTGTCGAAGGGCGGGCCGAGCACCGGGATCACGGTGCGGAAGGCGTGGGTGCCGGAGACCCTCGCCTCCGACCACCGGCCGGTGGTGGCGGACCTGCTGGTACGGGGAGGAGGCAGCCGATGAGCCCACCGACGAGGGCCGGACGGATGAGTTCGGGGCGGGGCCCTCGAGACCCCAGGCCAACGAGACCCAGAGCCCGGCCGATGCAACCTGGGCGGGGCCTACGAGACCCGGAGCCCGGCCGATGAGTCCCGGACAGTCCGGGAGTCTCCAGTTCCGGCCCGAAAGCCTCCTTTTACGGCCGGCGCGCGTCCTCCTGTCCGAGGGCCGCGCCCGGTCCACCACCCGCGGTCGCCCGCCGCGGGACACCCCCCGTGGGGCAGGCCTCCGACAGCACACGCGGTACCGGACGAAGAAGGACGACCCATGACCACCACCCCCCTGCACGAACTGCTGGACACCCACATCGCCAAGGGGTCGATGCCGGGCGCGGTGGCCCTGGTCGCCCGGGGCGGACGGACCGAGGTGGTGTCGGCCGGTACGGCCGGCCTCGCCGGGTCCGCGCCGATGCGGCGGGACTCGCTCTTCCGCATCGCCTCGGTCACCAAGCCGATCGTGGCGGCAGCCGCCATGACGCTCGTCGAGGACGGCCTGATCGCCCCCGCCGACCCGGTCGCGGCATGGCTGCCCGAGCTGGCCGCACCCCTGGTCGTACGGACTCCGCGGAGCCCGGTCGACGACGTGGTGTCGGCGGTCCGCCCGATCACCCTGCTGGACCTGCTGACCTTCCGGGCCGGATACGGCTTCCCCTCCGACTTCTCGCTCCCGGCCGTCGCCCCGCTGTTCGCCGAGCTGAAACAGGGCCCGCCACAGCCGCAGGCCGTCCCCGCGCCGGACGCCTGGATGGCCGCGCTGTCCCGTGTCCCGCTGCTGCACCAGCCGGGCGACGGCTGGCTCTACAACACGTGCTCCGACATCCTCGGCGTCCTCATCGCCCGGGTCGCCGACCGCCCGCTGCCCGCGTATCTGGCAGAGCGGCTGTTCGAGCCCCTCGGCATGACGGACACCGGGTTCGCCGTGGAGCCCGCCGCGCTGGACCGGTTCACGGGCTACTACCGGGCCGGGGCGGACAGCGGAAGCGATCCGGTACTGGTCGACGCCCCGGACGGGCAGTGGAGCAGCCCGCCCGCCTTCCCGTCCGGCGCGGGCGGCCTGGTCTCGACCGTGGACGACTGGGCCGCCTTCGGCCGGATGCTGCTCGCCGGAGGCCTGAGCGACGACGGCCACCGGGTGCTGACCGCAGAGTCGGTCCGCCAGATGATCACCGACCACCTCACCCCGGACCAGCGCGCCGCGAGCGGACTGTTCACGGAGGGGCAGGGCTGGGGGTTCGGCGGTGCGGTGGACATCGAGATCGCAGCCCCCTGGAACGTCCTCGGCCGCTACGGCTGGGTCGGCGGAACCGGCACCACAGCGCACATCGTCCCGTCCACGGGCACCGTCGCCGTCCTGCTCACCCAGATGGAGATGTCCGGGCCGGCCGCACCGCAGGTCATGCGGGACTTCTGGACGTACGCGGCCGGGTTCTGAGCCCGGCCGCGTACGCCCCGGGCGTCAACCGGTGGACTGCGTCGGGTCGTAGAACGTGGCGCTGCCGACGGTGAACTCGGTGCCGACGGTGAACTCGGGCTCTCGGTGACCTCGGTGACCTCGGTGAAGTTCTCCGTCACCCAGGAGGAGATCCGCGACGAACCGGCGGCCCCGCGTCTCGCTCTCCCGGCGGGCCGCGACGGCCGAACCGACCGTGCACGAACATCCGGTTGAGCGCACGCCCACCTGCCCGACCTCCGTGCGCGGGTCGGCCCCGGCGCCCGGCGGACACGACGAGCCGGCTCCGCGGCGCCCATGGCCGCCGCGGCACCGCCCACCGCCCCTCGCCTACTCACCGGGCTTGATCAGATACCCCGCGCCGCGCCGGGTGTGGATCATCGGCGCGCGCCCGGCGTCGATCTTCTTGCGGAGGTAGGAGATGTAGAGCTCGACGACGTTGGCCTGGCCGCCGAAGTCGTAGTTCCAGACCCGGTCGAGGATCTGCGCCTTGCTGAGCACCCGGCGCGGATTGCGCATCAGGAAGCGCAGCAGCTCGAACTCGGTGGCCGTGACGTGGATCTCGTCCCCGCCCCGGCTCACCTCGTGGCTGTCCTCGTCGAGCACCAGGTCCCCGACGACGAGCGTGGACTCGCTCCGCCCGGCGGCGACGGCCGCGCCCGAGCGGCGGATGAGCCCACGCAGCCGGGCCACGACCTCCTCCAGGCTGAACGGCTTGGTCACGTAGTCGTCGCCGCCCGCGGTGAGCCCGACGATCCGGTCCTCGACGGCGTCCCGGGCGGTCAGGAAGAGGACCGGCACGTCGTCGTACTCGCGGCGCAGCCGGCCCAGCACGGACAGCCCGTCCATGTCCGGGAGCATCACGTCCAGGACCACCGCGTCCGGGCGGAAGTCCCGCGCGGCCCGGACGGCCCCGGCCCCGTCCCCGGCGCTGCGCACCTCCCACCCCTCGTACCGCAGGGCCATCGAGAGCAGCTCGGCGAGCGGGGCCTCGTCGTCCACGACCAGGACCCTTACGGGGGTACGGTCCGGCCTGAGCAGTTCGGTACGCCCCTGGGGCGAGGTCATCGTCGTCATGGGGACCACTCTCTGAGACACCCGTGAGAGAAGCCTGACCCGTTCCTGTGAATTGCCTGAGAAAGCCGTCCGCCGCGTTGATTTCGAGAGAGGCACGTCCGGGGACCGTCAGAACCGGGTGGGAACCGTCAGGACCGTCAGAACCGGGTGGGGACCGTCAGAACCGGGTGGGGACCTTCAGAACCGGGTGGGGAACAGCGCCTCCGCGTTCCCGTGACAGACCGCCCGCAGCCACTCCTCCCCCAGCCCGAGCCGCTCCAGCGCCTGGAGTTGATGGACGTACGGGTAGGGAATGTTCGGGAAGTCGGTCCCCAGCAGGATGCGGTCCCCGAGGTCGGCGAGCCGCCCCCGCTCCGCCGCCGGGAAGGGGCTGAACCCCTCGCTGAAGTCGGTGAACGCCATCGTCGTGTCGAGCCGGACCTCCGGATACGCCTCCGCCAGCGCCAGGAACTCCACGTACTCCGGCATCCCCATGTGCGCGACGACCAGCCGCAGCCGGGGATGACGCGTCAGCAGCCGCCCGATCGGCCCGGGCCCGGTGTGCGCGCCCGGCGTGGGCCCCGACCCGCAGTGCATGACGACCGGGATGCCGGCCTCCGCGAGCAGCCCCCACACGGGCTCCAGGAGCGGGTCGTTGGCGTCGTACGCGCCGACCTGGAGGTGCGACTTGAAGACCCGCGCCCCCGCCTCGACGGCCTCCTTCACGTACACCTCCACGCCGTCCTCCGGGAAGAGGGTCGCGGTGTGCAGGCAGTCGGGGGTCCGGGCGGCGAAGTCGGCGGCCCAGCCGTTCAGCCAGCGGGCCATGCCGGGCTTGTGCGGATAGAGCATGGAGGTGAAGCGCAGCACCCCGAACGACCGCAGCAGCTCCAGCCGCCGCTCCTCCTCGTACCGGTAGGTGATCGGCCACTCCAGGCCGGTGAGCGGCCCGACGGCGTCGAAGTAGGCCCATACCTTGCGCAGGACCTGCTCCGGCATGAAGTGGGTGTGCACGTCGATGATCCCGGGCAGCCCGAGCCGCTTCCAGAACCGCACCACGTCGTCGCTCTCCGGCCCCACGGACGCTCTCCCTCGGTCGACGGTCAGAACAGCCCACCCTGCACACCGCCGCCGCCGATGTCGATGAGGGGGACACGTACATCGCTCTCCGCCGCCCCGGGCACGGCCCCTCCGGAAGCGCCCCTTGCGGACGCGCCCCCTCCCGGCACGGCCGCGAGGTCCCACCCGGTGATCAGCCGCGTGTCCAGGACGACCACGCCCACGCCGTCCACCGCCAGGTGCAGATCGGGCCCGGCCGCCGCGACGAGCCGCCCCGCGACGACGCCCCCGTCGACCAGCTCCCGCACCGACCGGACGGGAGCGGGCGCCCGGTCGATCCCGAAGACCTCCGCCTGATCGACGACCTCGAGGGGCAGCCGCTCCAACGACTCGGGCCGGCCGTGCCCTTCGAGGCGCCCGGCCCGCCCGTACAGCTCCGCCACCTCGGCGGCCCGCTCCTCGCGCCCGGGCAGTCGCCCGCGCACCGCCCGCTTCCTGGCGTACGGGATCCGGTCGGGCACTCCGAGGGCCGCCCGCAGCACCTCCTCGGTCCGCCGGGCCGCCATGAGGGGCCCGCGCCCCAGCCAGCTGAAGACCACGGCCCCCTGCTCCCTCAGCCGGGCGGCCCCGCGCTCCTCCCCGGTGATCCCGACCTTGACCATGCCGGGACCGAACCACGCGAGGTACACGCGGTACGTCCGGGGGTCGTCCGCCATCGTGTCGGCGGCCACCGAGTGCGCCCGGTCCAGCCGCGCGCACTCGGCGCACCGCCCGCCGGTGGAACGCCCCGGCACCACGGCGCCCAGCGGGCACACGTTCCCCCGGGCTCCCACACAGCGCCGCTCCCCGAGAGCCCGGAACCCGAGGCCGGCCCCGTACGCGAGCACGCTCACCCGCCGGTCACCGCCCCTGCTCCACCCCAGCTCGGGCACCTCGCCGGGCCACCGCACCCCGGCGCACCACCACCCTCCGGACACCCCGACCCCGCTCTCCTCCACCGGCACCAGATCACCGGTCGCGCACCGGTCCGGCGATGCTACGCGCAGCCTCCGACGCCCTGGATCCGCCGCCGCATCGCGGCCATGCGCCGCTCGAAGCGCCGGTGGAACCAGATCATCCAGCCCATGAACGCCACGCCGAAGCCGAGGCCCCACAGCCCGATCGGCACGTTGCCCGCGGCGAACCAGAGGAACGGCATCCCGAAGAAGATCAGCCCCAGCAGCGGGAAGGCCCACCACCGGCCCTGCCAACGCCCTCCCCGCTCCCGCTCCCGCTCCCGCTCCCGCTCCCGCTCCCGCTCCCGCTCCCGCTCCTGCTCCTGCTCCTTCGAGCCCACCGCCGACCTCCGAGCTGGACGCGTCCGTCATGCCCCGCACCTCGTCGGCTACCCCGCCACCACGGCGAAGGCTCCGGCCGTGGCGGCGGCCGGTAGACGAACGCCACGTCCGTTCCCCGATCCGTGTCCGATGCGAACGCGTCCCCGCCCCTGGTGTCCATGGGCGGCGAGATCCTGACGAGGCAGCACCCACGCAACCCGACCACCGCCCGCGCGGGGAGAACGCCAGAGGCCCCCAGGATTTCTCCTGGGGGCCTCTGGCCTGCTGTGCACTCGGCAGGATTCGAACCTGCAACCTTCTGATCCGTAGTCAGATGCTCTATCCGTTAAGCTACGAGTGCTTGGCGTTCCGGGCTTTTTCTTCCCGGTCGGCGTTGCGAGAACAACATTACATGACCTGCGCCGTGACGCGAAATCCATTGGCTGCACCACTGCCGACCTGCGGAAACGGCCTCCCGAGGCTCATCTCGGCCACCCTCCCGAACCAGCCACGATCCGGCCCCGGAACACCCTCCCCGCCCTCGCGTGCCCCGGAACGACCGAAGCCCCGCGCCAGGGGCGCGGGGCTTCGGGATGGAGCGGAGGCGGAGGGATTTGAACCCTCGATGGGCTTTAAGACCCAAACCGCATTAGCAGTGCGGCGCCATAGACCGGACTAGGCGACGCCTCCTCCACACACCTCGCGCGGACGCGAGTGGTGCGTGCAGATGATGACACAGTCGAGTGTCGTGCCACCAATCGCGGCCAACGTTACTAGGCCTCCGGGGGCCGGGGCAAAGCAGTTCGGCGTGGTGGCGCAACGTCCGGGCGCGGTGCGCGTTAGAGAGGGATGGGGGCCCCGGTCTCCGTCAGTTGTCGTCGCCCGTCAGTCGTCCGTCAGCCGTGGCTCCGGGGCGGGGCCGTGATCGTCCGTGACCGCCGCCCGTGGCCGACCGTGCTTGCAGAGATCCTGGAGCTCCCGCATGCTGCGCCGTCTCGCCCTCACCGCCGTCGTCTCGCTCGCCGCGCTCGCCACCGCCGTACCGGCCTCGACCGCCTCCGGCCCCGCGTCCTCCGGGCCCGTGCCCTCCGCCGTGCCCACCACCGGCCCGTTCGCCGCCGCCCGGCCCGCCCTCGGGCCGCTCCCGCTGCCGGTTTCGGAGCTGCCCGGGTTCCTGAACGGCGGGGTGGGGGAGGGCCCGGGTGAGGCGGGCGAGGTTCTGACGCGGCTCACCGTGTCCGTCGAGAACACCGGGGTCGCCGGGGCCGACGGCACCTTCGAGCTGGAGTGCGGGCCCACCGGGGGCAGTCACCCGCAGGGTCAGGCGGCCTGTGACCGGCTGGCGGAGGCCGGCGCCACCCGGTCCGGGCGGCAGGAGCTGTTCCGGCCGACCCCCGAGGGCACGATGTGCACGATGATCCACGGCGGCGACGCCACCGCGCGCATCGTGGGCACCTGGGAGGGACGGGCCGTGGACACCACCGCGAGCCGCCGTGACGGATGCGAGATCGCGCGCTGGAACAGCCTCGTGCCGGTACTCCCGGACGTTCGATAGTCCGTCAGCGGCGGCGTAGAGGCGTTGGTCCGTCGGCGGCGGTGCCTACGGCGGTCGCCCTTCCGTGCAACCGCCGTAGGCGGCTCCAGGGGCCCAGCAGGACCTGAAGGGCCTGGCCGCACCGCGCGTCCGCGCACGTCACCGGGTGCGCGGACACTCACGTCATGGGCCTGCGGCATCCACGGCGCGCACAGAACCTTGGTGAGAGCTCCCCCTCATCCGCCGCCCCCGGGGCCTCCCCTGCCCTTAGACTCCTCCAGTGACAGTGCGCGGCCCGAGGAGCAAGATGGGGCCCGCTGTCGGCAAGGTGCGGTAATCAGGGAGGAAGCGTCGTCGTGAGCAGCAGGCCGTCCCGAGGCACTGCTCGCCTCGCAGCCATACTCGATGCCCTTCCTGACGGACTTCTGCTCGTCAATTGCAACGGCACGGTCGTCAACGCCAACACCATCGCCCTCGAAATGTTCGAGACCCCGGGCACCGCGCTCGTCGGTCGCGGACTGCTCGATCTGCTGCCGGAGTTCGACTCCAGGCTGATCCCGGGTTCGATGCGCCGACCCGAGACCGCGGACGAGCAGGGCAGGACCAAGCCGACGCGGATGACCGCGCGGCGCACCGACGGCAACGAGTACCCCGTCGAGGTCACCAGCGCGAGCCTGGAGAGCGGGCAGGCCGCGTACAACGACATCCACTCCAGCTACACCGGTGACGAGCTGCTCATGCTCGTCGTGCGGGACCTCTCCGGCACCGTCGACACCGAGGCGGAGCTGGCCCGTTCGCAGCGGCAGACCGAGATGATCCTGCGGGCCGCCTCCGAGGGCGTCGTCGGCACGGACACCGACGGGCGCGTCGTCCTCGTCAACCCCGCCGCCGCTCAGATCCTCGGCTTCCGGGCCAGCGACCTCGGCGGCCAGGAACTGCACCCGCTGATCCTGCACTCGCGGGCGGAGGGCGAGCCGTTCCCGTACGAGGACTCCCCGCTCGCCGACACCCTCAAGTCCGGGCGCAAGCACCGGGTGCGCGGGCAGGTGCTGTGGTCCAAGAGCGGCGCGCAGGTGCCGGTGGACCTCACGACCGCGCCGGTACGGGACGGGGACCAGCTCGTCGGCGCGGTGATGACGTTCACCGACCGCCGGCCGTACGAGGAGTTGTCGGCGCAGCACGAGAGCGTCGTCGCCGAGCTGACCACCAGCCACTCCGCCGAGGTCACCGCGCTCAAGGAGGCGCACGCCGCCGGGCTGGCGGCGCTGAAGGAGGCGCACGCCGCCGAGCTCGCCGACCGTAGCGAGCGGTACGCCGCCGAAATCGAGGGACAGGCCGAGCTGCTGGCCTCCCTGGGCGCCCAGCACTCCCAGCTCACCGCCGTCCTCGGCGGTTCGCTGCGCGGGCCGCTGGAGGAGCTGCGCGGCGAGCTGTCCACGCTCGCCTCCGACCCGGCCGGGCAGCTGTGGCCCGAGGCCAACCAGATCCTGCACCATCTCGCCGCCGGGTACGCCCGGATGACCACGCTCGTCGACAACGTGCTGGGGTACCAGCGCCTGGACGCGGGGGTGGAGGGGCTGCGCAAGGCCCCGGCGATGGTGGACGGGATCGTCACGGGCGGTATCGACGGGGCGGTCGAGCTGATCGGTCCCGGACGCGCCCAGTTCGCCGTGCACGCTCCGCCGATCGAGGCCGAGGTCGACGCGCCCCGGCTCGCGACCGCCATCGCCCACCTCGTCGCGGACGTCTGCGGTGTCGATTCGACCGGCAAGACCCGGGCGGTTCCCGGAGGCGGCTATGTCGACTCCACCGTGGTCGTGGCCGCCGCCCAGCGCGGTGACGTCGTACGGATCGAGGTGCGCGGCCCGTTCGCCGGGGGTGACCCCGTGCATGGGCCGATCGTGCGCGGCATCGTCCGGGCGCACGGCGGGGTCCTCCAGACGCACGAGATGCCGGGCATGAGCGGCAGCGCGTACGTGCTCGACCTGCCCATCGGCACCGCGTCCGGCACGATCGCGCCCCCGGCGGGGGACGGGAACGCCCGGCCGCAGGAGCCGGCGCCCGCCACCGCCCCGCCCGAAGGCCTCGGGGCGCCGGGCGTCACGAGCGGCGGCCGCCGCCGGGCGCGCAGGTCCTCCACCGACGCGTTCCTGGACAGCCCCGGCGGTACGCCGGAGAGTGTGGGCGACAACGCGGCCGGCACCGTGGATCCCGCTCCCGAGGACCATCCGGCCGCCGAGCCGACCGGGCGGCGGCGAGCGCGCCGCGGACCGGCCGCGCCCGAGGAACAGCAGGCCCCCGAGCTCATCCCGGCCCCGCAGGGCGAGGGTTCCGGGCGTCGGCGCGGCCGTCCCAGCCCGGCCGAGGCGATCCCGGGCACGGTTCCGGCAGACGCCGGGTCCGCCGTGCGGGAGCAGCCCCGGCCACCGCAGCGGGGGGCGCTGGCCCTGACCTCCGCCCCGTCCGCGGCGCCCACCGCCCCGTCCGAGGGGTCGGTCGTCACCGCGGCCGAGAACGCCCAGGGTGGTGGTCGCCCGCAGCTCGGGCAGACCGTGCCGCCGCAGGGTGTCCCGGTGGATCCGCAGCAGCCCGTACCGCCCACCGGACGGCGGGCACGTCGTGAGGGCGAACCCGCCCGCCCCGCCCTTCCCGCCCTTCCCGCCCTCACCTCCGGCAACAGCGGCAACAGCGGTAGCAGCGGTAACAGCGGTAACAGCGGTAACAGCGGTAACAGCGGCAATGAAGGCTACGGCGGCTACGGAGGTCACCCCGGCCCGGAGCAGCCCCAGCAGTCCGGAGGGCGGCGTGCCCGGCGCGCGCTGGCCGCTGCCCAGGAGCGCACCGCGGCCGAGGCCGGACCGCGGACCGCCTTCGCCCTGCCGCCTGCCGACGCGGACCGGGCGCCGCTCGCCCCCGACGCCCCGGTGGCCCCCGGCGACGGGGCGAGCACGCACCACGCGCGTACCGCACCGGAGGCCGGTCACACGCCCCCGCAGGCGCACCCCGTCGCCCCGGCGCACACCGGCCCGCAGACGGACGGAACCTCCGGGCAGGACTTCCCCGGCGCCCCCGCAGCGGCCCACCGCCCCGGGGCGGCGCCCCACGCGCCCGGCCCGCACGACGGTGGCGTACCGAAGGCTTCGAGCCCGGCGCCGGAGCTCGCTCCGTGGGGCGACACCGGGCAGACCGCCCACACCGGCACCGGGCGGACCACCCACACCACCGGCGTCGCGGCCGTCGCCGATCCGGTGGCGCACCCGGCCGACGATGACGCGGGCGTCCCCGCCCCGGACGCGCGGCGGCAGCCACTGCCCGCCGAGGAGCCGATGCCGGACGGCAGCAACCCCGACTCGACGCAGGGGAGGGCCTTCAGCGTACGAACGCTGGGCCAGGGCGTGCCGTTCGCCCAGCACCTCGCGCATCAGCAGAACCAACCGCAGAGCCTCGGCGGGGCCGGCCGGCGCCGCAAGCTCGCCGCTCCGCCGGAGGGCGACCGCACCCCGGCCCGGGCCGCCGACGACCGGCCGGGCCCGGCCGAGCCCACGGGTCCCGCGCAGGCTTCCGGGCCGCAGCAGAACCAGACCCGAACCCATCCCCAGGATCAGGACCGGCGGCCGGACCGGGCGCAGGAGTCCGGTCGGCCGGGTCAGCCGGCGCAGGCCGGGCCCGGTGCCGCCTACGGCGAGGGGCAGCTGCTCGCGCCGCCCGTCGCGGAAGGGCGCGCGTACGCCATAGGGGCCCCCGACGAGGGGGCGGAGGGTCCCGAGCCGCTGGACGGGCCCGGGGGCGCGGTCGAGGTCGCCAACCGGCCGCACCCGCACCCGGTCGACGACGAACTGCCGCCCGAGCCGCTGGACAACCCGCGTCGGCTGCTGGTCTGGCCCGCGCCCGACGTGCCGACCCAGCAGGCGCTCAGCGACCGGGGCTACCGTCCGGTGATCGTGAACTCCCGCGAGGAGGTGGACGCCCAGATCGCCGCGTTCCCCGCCGCGCTCTTCGTCGACCCGCTGACCGGCCCCATCACCCGTACCGCGTTGCAGTCGCTGCGTCAGGCGGCCGTCGCGGCCGAGGTCCCGGTGCTGGTCACCGCCGGTCTGGGGCAGGCGACCCGGGAAGCGGCGTACGGCGCCGACCCGGCCGTCCTGCTCAAGGCGCTGGCACCCCGTGACAGCGAACAGCATCCCTCGAGGGTGCTCCTGATCGAGGAGCACGAGGAGATCGCGGTGGCGCTGACGCAGACCCTGGAGCGGCGCGGAATGCAGGTGGCGCGTGCCACGACGGACAACGAGGCCGTCGACCTGGCGGGCCGGATGCGGCCGAACCTCGTGGTGATGGACCTGATGCAGGTACGCCGCCGACGCGCCGGGATCATCGACTGGCTGCGGGCCAACGGGCAGCTGAACCGGACGCCGCTGGTCGTCTACACCTCTACCGGGATGGACCAGGCTGAGCTGCCACGGCTCGCATCGGGCGAGACCGTCCTCTTCCTGGCGGAACGGTCGACCAGCGACGAGGTCCAGTCGCGGATCGTCGACCTGCTGGCGAAGATCGGCACCAACTAGACGGATGCGGAAGGCAGAAGAAAGCAGAACAGGGCGAGGGCGGTACGGGTGTCCCGTACCACCCCCGCCCTGTTTCACGTGAAACCGAAAGGAACCGAAGCCTCAGAGCCGGGTGACGTCTGAACCGGGTGACCTCAGAGCCGGGTGACCTCAGAGCCGGGTGACCTCAGAACTGACTGACGTCAGAGCTGAGTGACGTCCAGCTCGCCTTCCGCGTACTGCTTGCGGATCGCCTTCTTGTCGAACTTGCCGACGCTCGTCTTCGGCACCGCGGCGATCACCGACCAGCGCTCCGGCAACTGCCACTTGGCGATGCCCGACTCGGCGAGGAACGCCTTCAACGCCTCGTAGTCGGTTCCGGCGGCACCCTCCTCGAGGACGACGGTCGCGAGCGGCCGCTCGCCCCACTTCTCGTCCGGCACGGCGACGACGGCCGCCTCCGCGACGTCCGGGTGGGCCATCAGCGCGTTCTCCAGCTCGACGCTGGAGATCCACTCCCCGCCCGACTTGATGACGTCCTTGGCCCGGTCGGTGAGGGTGAGGTAGCCGTCGGTGCTGATCACGCCGACATCGCCGGTCTTCAGCCAGCCGTCCTCGCTGAACTTGTCCTCGGGGCGCAGGTGCTCGCCGTCGGCACCGCCGTAGTAGGCGGCGGCGATCCAGGCTCCTCTGACCTCGAGTTCACCGGCCGACTCGCCGTCCCACGGAAGGTGTTCGCCGCCGGGGCCGACCAGCCGTGCCTCGACCCCGGCGGGGAAGCGGCCCTGGGTGACCCGGTAGGACCACTCCTCGTCGGCGCTCAGGCCGGCGGGCGGGCGGGCCATGGTGCCGAGCGGCGAGGTCTCCGTCATACCCCAGGCGTGGCAGAGCCGGACGCCGAGCTGCTCGTACGCCTCCATCAGCGAGGGCGGACAGGCCGCGCCGCCGATGGTCACGTTGGCCATGGAGGTGAGGTCGCGCGGGTTGGCGGTGACCTCGGCGAGCAGGCCCTGCCAGATGGTGGGAACGGCGGCCGCGTGCGTCGGGCGCTCGCTCTCGATCATGTCGGCGAGCGGGGCGGGCTGCAGGAAGCGGTCCGGCATGAGCATGTTGGCGCCGCTCATGAACGTGGAGTGCGGCAGCCCCCAGGCGTTCACATGGAACTGGGGCACGACGACGAGCGTGGTGTCCTTGTCGGTCAGCCCCATCGACTCGGCCATGTTGACCTGCATCGAATGCAGGTAGATCGAGCGGTGCGAGTAGACGACGCCCTTGGGTTCGCCCGTGGTACCGGAGGTGTAGCACATGGCCGCGGCCTGGCGTTCGTCCAGCTCCGGCCAGTCGTACGTGGTGGGGCGGCCCGCGATCAGTTCCTCGTACTCGTGCACGCGCGGCGTGACACCGGCGAGGGCGGAGCGGTCACCGGGGCCGGACACGACCACGTGCTCGATGCTCGGCAGGTGGGGCAGCAGCGGCACGAGGAGCGGCAGCAGCGAGCCGTTGACGATCACCACCTTGTCGTCCGCGTGGTTGACGATCCAGGCGAGCTGCTCGGGCGGCAGCCGGAGGTTGAGGGTGTGGAGCACGGCGCCCATGGAGGGAATCGCGAGGTACGCCTCGACGTGGACGGAGTTGTTCCACATGAGCGTCGCAACCCTCTGGTCGCCGTCGACGCCCAGCTCGTCGCGTAGCGCGTTGGCCAGCCGGGTGGCGCGCGCGCCGATCTCGGCGAAGGTGACACGGTGCGGCTCGGGTTCGCCGGTCCAGGTCGTGACCTGCGACTTCCCATGAATCGTCATCCCGTGGCGCAGGATGCGGGTGACGGTCAGCGGTACGTCCTGCATGGTGCTCAGCACGGCGTCCTCCCGGTAGGCGCTACGCGGCAGTAAGGTTCCGCTGATTCTGCGCACATACCATGCGGTATGTCACTACTCGCGGGAAAATTCCTGCCGGGGAGCCGGGTTCGGGGCCCTGTGGCCGAACCTGCTGGGTCGCCCGGATTCCGTGCCGCGTCACCCGGATCCCGTGCTGGGCCGTCCGGATCCCGTGCCGGGCCCTCCGGATCCCGTGCCGGGCCGTCCGGATCAGCGGACCGGCGTCAGTTCCGGGTCCTCGCGGAGTTTGCCGAGGGCACGGGAGACGGCGCTCTTGACCGTACCGATCGACACGCCTAGCACCTCCGCCGTCTGGGCCTCGCTCAGGTCCTCGTAATAGCGCAGGACGACCATCGCGCGCTGGCGGTCCGGGAGCTTGAGCACCGCGCGCCACATCGCGTCGTGCAACGACTGCTGCTCGGCCGGGTCCGGCGCCGGAAAGGCCTCCCGCTCGGGCAGCTCCTCGCACGCGAACTCGTCGACCTTGCGCTTGCGCCACTGCGAGGTACGGGTGTTGAGCAGCGCCCGCCGGACGTAGCCGTCCAGCGCCCGGTGGTCCTCGATCCGCTCCCACGCGACGTACGTCTTGGCGAGCGCGGTCTGCAGCAGGTCCTCCGCGTCGCACGGGTTCGCGGTGAGCGAGCGCGCGGTACGCAGCAGGACCGGTCCACGGACCCGTACGTACGAGGAGAACGACGCGTAGGACGCGTGGGGGTGGCCGGCGGCGGTGGCGGAGGCCGCCCTGGAGGCGCCCGTGCAGACTGGCGTGGTCATGTACCCAACGCTAGGAGCGGGCACCGCCGAGGGGATCGCCCCCAGGTCCCGAAGCGTCGTCCGCCTCAGGTTGTAGGGGGTGTGCACCCTGCACCTCCTGAAGGTGGACGGGCCTCCGCCCGCCCGTAAGGGTCCGCCCCCGAGAGCCTCCCGGGGGCGGGGCATCGCCGCTCAGCCGTCCGCGCCGATGACCAGGCCCGACGTCGGAACCCCTGTACCGGCCGTGACCAGCGACCTCGCCGCCCCCACCACCTGGTTGACCGAGGTCCCGCGGATCTGCCGGACGGCCTCCGCGATGCCGTTCATCCCGTGGAGGTACGCCTCCCCCAGCTGACCCCCATGGGTGTTCAGGGGCAGGGCGTCGGCCGCGACGAACGCCCCGGCCTCGCCGGGACCGCAGAAACCGAACTCCTCCAGCTGCATCAGGACGAACGGGGTGAAGTGGTCGTAGAGGATGCCCACGTCGATGTCGGCCGGGGACAGCCCGGAGCTGCGCCAGAGCTGCCGGGCGACCACGGCGGTCTCCGGCAGGCCGGTCAGCCCGTCCCGGTAGAAGCTCGTCATCTGTTCCTGCGACCGGCCCGCGCCCTGCGCCGCCGCGACGACGACGGCGGGCGGGCACGGCAGGTCCCGGGCGCGCTCCAGGCTGGTGACGACGAGAGCCTGGCCGCCGTCCGTCTCCTGGCAGCAGTCCAGCAGTCGCAGCGGCTCCACGATCCAGCGGGAGGCGGCGTGGTCGGCGAGCGTGATCGGCTTCCCGTGGAAGTACGCCGCGGGGTTCCGCGCCGCGTGCCGCCGGTCGACCACCGCCACGTGCCCGAAGACCTCCGGATCGAGGCCGTACGCGTGCAGGTAGCGCTGGGCCGCCATCGCCACCCAGGAGGCCGGGGTGAGCAGCCCGTACGGCAGGTTCCAGCCGAGCGCCGCGCCCTCGGCGGTGGGCTCGCGCCGTTGGACGCCGGAGCCGAAACGGCGGCCGGAGCGCTCGTTGAAGGCCCGGTAGCAGACGACGACGTCAGCGACCCCGCTCGCCACCGCCAGGGCGGCCTGCTGCACGGTGGCACAGGCCGCGCCGCCGCCGTAGTGGATCCGGGAGAAGAACGACAGCTCGCCGATCCCGGCCGCCTGGGCGACGGTGACCTCGGGGCTGGTGTCCATGGTGAAGGTGACGAGCCCGTCCACGTCGGCGGGGGTGAGGCCCGCGTCGTCGAGGGCGGCGCGGACCGCTTCGACGGCCAGCTTCAGTTCGCTGCGGCCGGAGTCCTTGGAGAACTCGGTGGCCCCGATGCCGACGATCGCGGCCTTTCCGCCGAGTGAGTCGGCCCTGCGGATGCTCATGCTCCGGCCCTTTCGCCGCTCGGCGCCGGGAGGATCACGGTGACCGTGCCGGTGACGTGCCGGCCGATGCCGTTGTCGCCGGCGACCTGGACGGTCGCTTCGGTGGGTCCACCGGCTGATGCCCCGGCTCGCCCACCGGCGGTCAGCTCGGTGATGCGGCCGGTCAACCGCATGACGTCCCCGGGATAGTTGGGAGCGCCGAGGCGGATCGCGACCTTGCGGAGGACGGCGGTCGGGCCGAAGTGGTCGGTGATGTAGCGGCCGACGAGCCCGTTGGTCGTGAGGATGTTCATGAAGACGTCGGGGGAGCCCTTCTCCCGTGCCAGGTCCGCGTCGTGGTGCACGTCCTGGTAGTCGCGCGAGGCGATGGCCCCGGCGACGATCAGGGTCCGGGTCAGCGGGATCTCCAGAGGCGGCAGCTCATCACCGACGCGGTACGCCCGCGTCACGACGCGTCCTCCTGACAGCTGTCCCCGAGCAACAGGCCCAGCTCCTGAAGGACTTCGCTGCCGCAGCCGAGATACGCGTCGAGCTGACGGCCCCAGAGGAAGTGCCGGTGCACCGGATGGTCGAGGTCGGCCCCGGTGCCGCCGTGCAGGTGCTGCCCCGCGTGGACGACCCGCTTGCCCGCCTCCGAGGCCCACCAGGCAGCGGTCAGCGCCTGTGCTCCGCACTCCCTTCGCTCGTCGTGCCGCCAGGCCGCCTCGTACGCGGTGACCCGGATCGCCTCGGTGTCCATATGGGCATCGGCGGCGCGCAGCAGGACGCCCTGGTTGGTGGAGAGCGGGCGCCCGAACTGCTCACGGGTGGAGGTGTGGTGGACCGCACGGGCGAGTGAGCCCGCGCACACCCCGGCCTGGAGTCCGGCGAACGCGGTACGGGCTGCGGCGAGGACGGCCGCGTACGCCTCCGGCCCGTCGCCGAGCCGCTCTCCGCGCACGCCGTCGAGCACGAGCCGCCCCGCCGACCAGGGCGCGGTCGTCTCCACCGGCACCACGGCCACGCCCGGCGCGCCCGCTTCGACGATCCACAGGGCCCGGTCGGCGTCCACCACCAGCACCAGGGTGGCATCGCGCAGCCAGGGCACCCAGGGCGCCGCCCCGTACAGCGCCCCGCCCGACGTGCGTACGCCGCCACGGGCCGGGAAGGCTCCCGTCGCCACCGCCGTACCGTCGCGCAGGCCGGGGAGCAGGCGCTCGCGCTGCTCAGCCGTGCCGTGCTCGGCGACCGCGAGCAGCCCGTACACGCAGGTGGCCGCGAACGGGACCTGGGCGGTGGTCCGGCCCTGTTCCTCCAGGAGCAGGACGAGGCCGAGCAGCCCGACGTCCTCGACCGCGCCGGGCAGTCCCGCCGCGCACAGCTCCTTCCACAGCTCCGCGTCCGTTCCCGTGCCGGCCGCCGCCAGCCGCTCGTGGGTGGACAGGTCGCCGAAGACGCGCGCGGCCAGTCCCTGTGCGGCGGACTGTTCCTCGCTCGGGGTGAAGTCCATCTCAACCGCCTTCGCTCGCCCGGAAGACCGGTAGTTCCAGGTCGGGGTCCGTGACGAGGAACTCCAGGTGTACGGGCATGCCGACGCGGACCTTGTCGTACGGCACACCGATCACGTTGCTGACGATGCGGACGCCCTCGGCCAGTTCGATCAGCGCGACGGCGTACGGTCCGCCCTCGCCGGACGGGCTGAAGGCGGGGAACGGCGGGTGATGCATCACGACATGGCTGAAGACCGTGCCCTCCCCGCCCGCCTTGACCGTGTCCCACTCCGCGCCACCGCAGGCGTTGCAGCCGGGCAGCCAGGGGAAGCGCAGGGTCGCGCAGTCGGTGCAACGCTGGATGAGGAGCCGACGGTCGGCGACTCCGGCCCAGAACCCGGCGTTGTCGCGATTGATCACCGGCCGGGGGCGCGGCGGAGGGCCGGCGGACCGTTCCTGTCGCGCGGGGCGGTACTTGAGGATGCGGAAGCGGTGCGTTCCGGCGGGTTCGCCGTCGGCTCGGACGTCCGTGCGGGTGGTGACGAAGTAGCCGGTGCCGAGCTTGGTCGTCTTGCGCCGGGAGACGGACTCGATGACCGTGTCGAAGGTGATCCGGTCGCCGGGGCGCAGCGGTCGCAGGTACTCCTGCTCGCAGTCGGTCGCGACGACGGAGGTGAAGCCGCCGCCGTCGAGCAGGGCGAACATCCCGTCGTACGCGGCCGAGCGGCCCGTGCCGTCCGTGTGCCCGGAGAGCCCGCCCATCGTCCACGCCTGGAGCATCGTGGGCGGGGCGACGGCGTCCGGACCCCGGTAGGCGGCCGAGGTGTCGCCCATCGCCTCGCACCAGTGCCGGATCATGGGCTCGTTGACCGGGTCCTTGCCCCTGCCCCCGGTGGCGGCGGCGCGGCCCTCGTAGGCGGCGAGCTGCTCGTACAGCTGATCCCGCACGTCAGACCCCCGGCCGTCACGCTCCCGCACGTCACGCTCCCGCGCGTTCATCGCTTGCTCCGGGGCATCCCGAGCCGGGCCGTGGCGACGATCTCGCGCTGCACCTCGCCGACACCGCCCCCGAAGGTGTTGATCTGCGCCGCGCGGTTCATCCGCTCCAGCTCACCGCCGGGCCCGAAGCAGCCGGGAGAACCACCCCGGAGCAGGGCGGCGTCGCCGACGGCCTCCTGGCACATCCGGTAGACCTCGACCGCGCTCTCGGTGCCCGCGAACTTCACCCCGCTGGCCTCCCCGGGGGCGGGCGCCCCGGCGCCGACGGCGTCGACCAGCCGCCAGTTCAGCAGGCGCGTCGCCGCCAGCCGGGCGTACGCCTCCGCGAGCCGGGCGCGCACCCACGGCTCGTCGATCCGGCGGCGCCCGGTCACGGGATCGGGGGTACGGGCGTGGGCCAGGGCCTCCTCGTAGAAGTCCTCGGCCTGCATGCCGATCGCGGCCAGGGCGACGCGTTCGTGGTTGAGCTGGCTGGTGATCAGCGGCCAACCCTGGTCCTTCGCGCCGACGAGGTTCGTGGCCGGGACGCGTACGCCGTCGTAGTAGGTGGTGGTGGTGGTGACCCCGCCCACCGTCCGGATCGGCGTCCAGGAGAAGCCGGGGCAGTCCGTGGGCACCAGGATGATCGAGATACCTCGGTGCTTGGGGGCCTCCGGGTCCGTACGGCAGGCGAGCCAGATCCAGTCCGCCTGCTGGGCGTTGCTGGTGAAGATCTTCTGGCCGTCGATGACCCAGTCGTCGCCGTCCCGCACGGCACGGGTCCGCAGGGCCGCCAGGTCCGTACCGGCCTCGGGCTCGCTGTAGCCGATCGCGAAGACGAGGTCGCCGCCGAGGATACGGGGCAGAAAGTACGCCTTCTGCTCCTCGGTCCCGTACGCCATCAGGGTCGGGCCGACGGTATTGAGCGTGACCATGGAGACCGGGGCGCCGGCCCGGTACGCCTCGTCGAAGAAGACGAACTGCTCGTCGGGTCCCCGGCCCCGGCCACCGTACTCCTCGGGCCAGCCGAGACCGAGCAGGCCGTCGGCACCGATCCGGCGGAGCAGCCGCCGCTGTTCGCCCGCGTCCGGCCCGGCGACACCGCCGCCTCCGCCCGTCCCCCCGTCCGCCCCCTCATCCTTCCCTCCGCCTTTCCCTCCGCCCGACGGATCGGGCATCAGCGCGCGGAAATACGAGCGGAGTTCGGCACGGAGCCGCTGCTGGCGTTCCGTCGGAGCGAGATGCACGGAGGGGCCTCCCGAGCTGCGGATACGGAAAAGCCGGAACGCTCCCGTCCGGTGACCGGCGTACCCGGCGACCGGCGGCCCACGTTCCGACGTTTCTGACTGTCCGTCAGATACTGGTCCCTGTCAAGACGGCGGCAGCCCGCGCGAGGACACCTGAGTGCCGTCGCGCGGGCTGCCGTTCAAGCTGCCGGAACCCACCCCCCGGGAGGTCCCGACGACGGTGTCACCCGAGGAGGATCACCAGAAGAAGGGCGTGAAGTTCACCGCGACACTGTGGTCCGACTGGTCGATCGGCACGAAGGCGGAGTTGCTCACCTGCGCGGACGTGTTCTGGTTCGACGCACCGGCCCCGACCGCCTGCTGCTGGGTCGTGGACGAGTTGCCGGCGTTGTTGCCGCCGACACCACTGGCGCCGACCGTCGCCACCGCCGCGTTCGATCCGTCGTTCGCGAAGGAGCCGTTGTCCGCCATGGCGACCCCGCCGCAGAGCGCGACGGTCAGCGGCAGAGCAGCGACAGCGGCGAGGGCGCGAGCGGTACGGATACTTGCCATGTCATTTCCTCCAGGAAACGGAATTGCGGCTTCATATTCGACTGGTCCCGGGGGAGTTGGCCGACCACCCCGGTGCTGTTCACAACGTCGCGAGACCAGAGTTGCCCAGCGCGCCCCCGGTGAACTCCTCACCACCTCCCGATTACCCCGCACGCATGAAGAAGAGCGGATAAACCTCCTGAACCGCGCGAAAGTTCAGGTCAGCGAGGTAACCCCGGTGACCCGTTGGCACGCCCGGGAAGAAGCGTTCCGCCACTTGCCTCTCGCGGACGCCTCCACCCCCACTCCGCACCTCCCCCCTTCCCTTCTTCGAACGAGTGTACGAATATGAATCCATGGCCACCATCGACCGGCAGACCCCCACCCTGGCCCTCGCCCACGCCCTCGCCGCCGCCGGGCGCGGGCTCCCCGTCTTCCCCCTGTCCGCGACCAAGCTCCCCGCCCTGCGCTCCCCGCACCGCGGCGAGCAGCGCCCGGCGCACTGCCGGGGCGAGTGCGGGCTGCCGGGGCATGGGGTGCACGACGCCACCACCGACCCCACGGCCGTCCGCGCCCTCTTCGCCGCCACGCCCCGGGCCACCGGTTACGGCATCGCCTGCGGACGGGCCCCGCTCCGCCTCATCGGCATCGACCTGGACATCGACCCCGCGCACGGCGGCGACGCGGCGGGCGCGCTGCGGCAGCTGGCCCTCCAGCACCTGTTCACCATCCCGCCGACGGTCACGGTGCTCACCCCGAGCGGCGGGCGCCACCTCTGGCTGACCGGCCCCACCGACGCGACGGTCCCCAACTCCGCCGGCCGCCTCGCCCCGGGCATCGACATCCGCGGCAGCGGCGGCTACCTGGTCGGCCCCGGCTCGGTCACCACCCACGGCCGCTACCGCCTGGCCCCCGGCACCGCCCACCTCACCCCGGCCCCCTGCCCCCGCGCCCTGCTCCGCCTCCTGACCCCACCGCCCGGCCGCACCCCCCGCACGGGTGCGAGCCCCGTCTCGAGCACCGCGTCCGGACCGGCAACCGGGGCGGACTCCGTCGCACCGGCCACCGTGGCCCGTCGCGGGGAGGGCCTGGTCCAGTTCGTCCTGGCCGCCCACGAGGGCCAGCGCAACACCCGCCTGTTCTGGGCGGCCTGCCGCGCCTACGAGCACGGCTTCGGCGACGCCCTGGCGGACGCGCTCACCGCCGCCGCCGGCCGCACCGGACTGCCGGAACACGAGGCCCGCGCCGCGATCGCCTCGGCGGCACGACTGACCTCGGGACGGGACGGGCAGCGGGACGGCACCGCCTGATGGCCCCCACCCTGCGAGGGGACCGGCGGGCTCCCGCCCACTGCCGACTCCCGGCAGGAAGCAGCCTCGCGGTGTGCCCATCACGCTCCTGCACGCCGTGATTCTCGCCAGGAGTACCGCCTGGACGCCACGCCGTTACAGGTGAGGGGCCGGCACGTTGCCCAAAACACGTGCGTGAGTCCGGACAACCCTGCCTCCGACTCACGAGTCACACAGGCGCCTGACTTTTCCTGTGATCTGCCTTGGTCCGAAAGGGGCCTCTCCTCTGTGATAACTCGTACCCGGCTGTCCGCGTTGGCCGCGGCGGCCGCGCTCGCCACCACCGGCGGCCTGATGACTGCCGCCCCCGCCTCTGCGGCGGTCACCTGCACCTCTCCCGTCTGGAAGGCGCAGTACTTCGGCAACTCCACCTTCAGCGGCACGCCGAAGCGCACCGCCTGCGACACCGCCATCAGCGAAAGCTACGGGCGCGGCGACCCGGCCGGCGTCACGCTGCCCAAGGACGACTTCTCCGTCCGTTGGTCTCTCGAACGTGACTTCGGCTCGGGCGGACCCTTCCGGCTCTCCGCCGCCACGCAGGACGGCATGCGCGTCTACGTCGACGGTGTGCGGAAGATCAACCTGTGGAAGAACGTCTCCACCACCGCCCGCAAGACCGTCGACCTGACCATCCCGGCAGGCAAGCACACGATCCGCGTGGACTACGTCGCCTGGACCGGCGTCGCCAACGCCGCCTTCACGTACACCCCGCGCACCGAGACCGCCGTCGACAAGGTCAAGCCGCTCGCCCCGACCGGCCCCGCCGCCGTGTACGACTTGACGACGACCAGGACCACCCTGCGCTGGAGCGCGAACAAGGAGATGGACCTTGCCGGGTACCGCGTGTACCGCCGGCTGAGCACCACCAACTGGGCCAAGGTCAGCGGGACGCCCCTGCTGACCACCCGGTCCTTCGCCGACGCCCCGCCCGCCACCGGCCAGACCTTTCTGTACGAGGTCCGCGCCGTCGACAAGGCGGGCCGCGAGTCCACCGGCAGTCCGGACGTGACGGCGACGACCGTCGACCGCACCGGGCCGGCCGCCCCCACCGGACTGGTGGTCACCACCGGCGACGGGTGGTACGACACCCTGAACTGGCAGAAGGCCGCCGACACGGCAAAGTACGAGGTGTACGCCTCGCCCGTGCCCACCGGACCGTTCGAGCTGCGCGGCACGACGACCACGACGTCGTACCGGACCGGTGGCGCCGTGAACAAGAACACGTACTACCGGGTCCGGGCCCTCGATGCGGCCGGCAACCCGGGGGCGTACGCGTCGGTCACCAGCGACGGCGTCGACCGGATGTCACCGCAGTCCCCGACCGGCCTCAACGTCGTCGCCCGCCCCGGCTACACCGACCTGCACTGGTACCAGCCCGACGGCTTCTTCGAGGACTACGACAACGGCGGGTACTACCGCGTGTACCGCTCGCCCGGCAAGACGTTCGACCCGGCAGCGCGCACCCAGGTGAACTGCGTCGCGGAGCAGAGCGACGACGCCGGCAACGGCGGCAACTGCTACGACGTGGACATGCCCGCGAACACGTACGTGACGTACGCCGTCACGGCGGTGGACCCGTACGGCAACGAGTCGGCGTACTCCGCCCCGCTCGTCGTCCGCACCGGCGACACCGTGGCGCCCGGCCCGGTCACCGGCGTGAAGGTCACCCCGCGCAACGACGGCATGCTGGTGAACTGGGCCGCCTCACCCGAGGACGACATCGACGAGTACGTGGTGTGGAAGGGCGTCCGGCAGGCCGGCGGCACGGTCAAGTGGCTCGGCCCCGACACCTGCTCGGAGGGCACGAGCAACTGGCTCGCGATCCTCTGCGGCAACCTGCCGGACGGTGAAACGCACGTGTACGCGGTGGTGGCCAAGGACCACTGGGGCAACACGCTGCACCCGAGCGATCCGAAGGTCACCGTGGTCGAGGCCACCGAACTCGACGTCCGGCCCTCCGTGACCGTCACCCGGGACTGGAGCCTCGGCACTCTGGGCCACAACCGGACGGCCCCTCGTCCGTCCGTCGACTGGCAGTGCACCGACATGACCCGCTGCGCCACGGTCACCGGCTACCGTGTAAGCCGGTGGAACCCGGCGGCCAAGGCGTACGAGCCCCAGCACGACGGACTGCTCCCAGCGGGCTCCCGGACCTGGCAGGACGCCACGGCTACGAAGGGGGACACGTACTTCTACACGCTTGAGGCCGTGACGGCCGACGGCACCGTCGTGGGGACATACCCGTGGTACACCGTCTTCCAGGACCGCGTCTGAGAGACGTGGGGGCCCGTCCTCCGAATCTTGCGATCGACCGGTCCCAGGGGCGGGGCCGCCCCTCGAAATCCACGATCCCCGCAACTCCCTGAAATCCAGGGTGTTGCGGGGATCAGTAGAACCCGCCACACCATCCTCCGGGGCGCCGCTGTGTTTCGCCAAGGCGTCGACGTCCACAACTTCCCCCCACCGGGGCTGGGCGAGAAAGTCTCCGATGCCGCCTGCCGTTGCGGGTCCCGAGGAGAGGGCCGGACTACGACATCGGCCTCTCCCCGGCCCGGAGGCACCCCACCGTGCCGGTCATCGCCCAGCCCCGGCACTATGCCGGATCGGGGACCTACGTCGCCGAGCCCCGGCAGCGCGTGAGAGTCGTCCGGTCGTCGGCACGTGAGCAGCCCGGTCGTCGGCACGTGACTCGGCATCCAGAAGGCCGCACTCGTGACGCACATCCGGCGGACGTACTACAGCGACGAGGGCCGCCCCGTGGAGACAGCGGACATCGTGGTGCCCGCAGCGCACTGCGAGATCGTCTACGAGATCCCGATCAGCCGCTGACGAGCCGACCCCGGCAGCTCCAAAGTCGCGGCCCAGCCGTGCCCCCCGCGTGCCCCTTCCGTGCCCGAAAGAGCGGGAAACCAGGGGGAACAGCGGTGCCCGGTGGGGACCGGGCATGGCAAAGGCCCCTGACCATACGAACTGGTCAGGGGCCTCTCGCCTGCGGTGGGTGTGGGATTTGAACCCACGGTCACATCGCTGCGACGACGGTTTTCAAGACCGGCAACTCAAACGCACTTGCAGGCCCCTGACCTGCACAATCGATCCGACATCACCCCGCCTGGGCTACACGGGCCCGTGTATGGCCCATGAGCACGCCAAGGCCGTGCTCGTGGGCATCACTCGACTACCCACAGCGTCCGCTAGTGCAGAGCGGCGCCTTAAGCGTCCCTCGTGCGCACCCGTGACACACGGGGCTTCACCAGCTAGCCTGACCCCGAATCGATCATACGTTCGGTTTAAGTTGAAGCACCAAAGACACGCTGCGGTTCATTTTCACGCATGAAATGCTGTCCGGGGGTATAGTCTCGCCGCATGAGCGAAGAGCAGGATGCGCTGGACGGCCTGAGGGAAGCAGGCGTTCTGGCTGGCATTGGGTGGGCGGCCAAGTCTGCGTACGCGCGGGCCATGCAGGACTATGACCCCGAAGCGGGCCATGGACCTGGCGTGGTCGGCTACACGGCCCACGACCTTCTCAAGAACAGGCAGGACCGCGTCTTCTCATGCGGCCGGTACGCCGTTAGCTCACCCACGGAGGCAACTGCCGGCATGGACGTGGTGGAGCACGGTCTCCTACCGGGAGAGTACGAAACCATGCCTCGGATTACTCCGGGGCTGGTCACGCGCTCCAACCTCAACGGCTCGCCGGGTTGGCGCTTCGCCAACCTCCGTTGGCTGCAGGCGTCGTTCACCTTCGGAGGCGTCGACGAGATCCCGTGGCCACGGAAGAGTCCTACCAAGCGGGGCGTGGCATCTCAGCCCGACCCCGACCCCGAGCCCACCCTGTTTGACCTCGACCCCAGTTTCGCGGAGCTCGTCTCAGAGCTGGGTGACGGGGAAGCCGACCTTGAGGGCCTAATCACTTTGGTCCTTGCCCACTCGGTCCAGCGAGAACTCAACGTTCGGGAGCTCTTTCTGGGGCGCTCCCGGCTCAACTCTGGGGGCGGCCGAGCGTGGTATTGGAAGCATGATCTACTCAGTTACACCCCGGAAAATCTTGACCGAAAGCCGCGGCCAGCCCTGCCCGCTCCCCGCCAAGGGGCTGACGCTGTGGCCGATGCCACCGTTCGCCTTCGTCGTCACAGCAACGAAGGCAATAGTAAACAGTGAAACGAGCGGACGTTCATGGAATCTACTCGCCCCACCGAAGTACGGGTCGGTGACGCGTCTCGCCTATTCGATGGGCGCCGACTGACGCTGGCGCGCCAACTCGCAGGCCTCCGGAAGAGCGCCTTGGCCACTAAGATCGGGAAAAGCCCGACCGCCATCGCGGCCTATGAAAGCAACGCCAAGCGCCCCGCAGCCCCTACGGTGGCTCAGCTATGCCTGACGTTGGGCGTGGAGCCGGGTTTCTTCCTGCCGGGTGCCCAGCGGGAATCAGCAACAGAACCCGTGCCGCACTTTCGGTCCCTGCGGTCTACTTCGCAGCTCGTCCGTGACCAGGCTTTGGCATACGGCGTGGTTGCGGGCGATGTGGGTGTTGCGTTGGAGCGCCATGTCGAGTACCCAGACCCTGATATCCCTCGCCTTAATGTCGATGTCGATGACGAGGACAGCGACCTTCCGGAGCAGGCTGCCCGCCTGCTACGGGAGCACTGGGGTCTACCCGTGGGGCCGGTGGGCCATCTGGTCAGAAGCGCCGAGAATAACGGCGTCTTGGTCGTGTATAGCCCAGTTCAGGCTTCTACGGTTGATGCATACTCCTTCGAGAATTCGCACCGTCCTACCGTGGTTCTGAACCCTGCCAAGAACGACTACTTTCGGCAGCGATTCGATGTCGCCCACGAGCTAGGACATTTGGTCATGCACCTCGATGCAGAACCGGGGGGAAGAATCGTTGAGTCTCATGCACATCGCTTCGCTGCCGAGTTTCTCATGCCAGCAAAGGAAATCGCAGAGGTGCTGCCCGCCCAGGCAAATTGGCGCATCCTTGGGAGCATCAAGGAAGAGTGGAATGTCAGCCTCCAGTCCCTCCTGTATCGAGCCCGCTCTCTTGGCGTGATGTCTGATGTTACCTATAAAAACGCAATGGCCTACTTGTCATCTAGAGGATGGCGCCGCCAAGAGCCGGGGCCAAGCCCCGCTCCCGAGCAACCCTCCCTATTCGCCAAGTCGGTTGAGATTTTGGAAGGGGTTGGCGTCAGCGAGGCGGAGCTAGCCCAAGATGCACGTGTTCCGCTAGAGCTATTTCGCACTATTACTGCTCGCCAGCCACGCTGGGGCGAATACGAAATCTCAGAAAATAGGGACAAGGCTTTGCCAGCAGGTGTAATTTCCCTTTTCGCATCGTGACACGGTTACAGATGACTTAGGTAGGCCGTAACAGGGGGTCCGATCGGTGTGCGCTTCCGATCGGACCCTCCCGTGCGTCCCTGAACGAGGGCCTGACTACGCTCAGCAGTGAGATTGCACTGAGCAGTTTTGGATACGGCTCGCTCAGGCGCTTCCTCGTGAGGTTGGCACGGCGATGTGCAACTGCTGGTACCCGTAGATGGCAGCGTGAAAGGCTGCAGCGATCTCGCGGGCCCGTGCCTCGCTCCCAACCTGATGGATAGAGATGTACTCAGTGCTGAAGTTGGCTCCGCCTGCTGCAGCACCAGTGGCCACTAGCTCCTCAACGGCAGACTGCAGTGCCTTAGCTGCCTCGCCAGTGACAAGCGGCCTGGCGATGACGTCAAGCACCACGCTCCAGCGCGTCCCTCGCCGAGTGATACACACGAAGTTGGAGTTTTCGGCCTTGGCCTTCTTGTAAGCCGCACGATGGTCCTCCTCTGAAGTGCAGTCGGGTATCAGCGCTGCGGGGAGCGGCATTCCAGGTGTCATCGGCATGAAGCCATAGTGGCAGCCACCCTTCGACTCGGGGGCCGGTTAGTGCATAGAGGTATGGCCTTAAGTGCAGGCGGGTAACACGTCGTGAGCACTTCCGTGATTGCGCTCGTTGGCGTCACCGCTGTGGCCCCGTCTCCACCAACACAGCTCCCCATGCCACATGTTGGTACCCTGAACGCCTGCGTTCGGCTCTCAATGAGACGGAAACATGAGATGGGCGCGGCCTCGCAATGAGGCCGCGCCCATCTCTGGTTTGTCCTGGTCAGGAAGGGAGGAACCCCGGCTTCTCCCTTCCCAGGTCTTGTAGTTGGTTCAGGTAGTCCTGCGCCGTGGGCTCGGTGCTGTAGCGCTGCCGCATGACGGCCGCGAGTTCCCGACTGGTCATGATGAGCGAGGGGACGGACTGACGGTCACCCTGAAGTGCCCGCTCACCATGAAGGAGGGCCTGTTCGAGGTCCCCCTCGCGCGCGGCGGCAACTCCCAGGGTCACTCGTGCTTCGGCGTTGCGCATTGGTGAGCGCTCCGTGCCGTCGAAGTCAGTACCGGCCCTCAGAACCTCTTCCGCGAGCGTCCGTGCAAGCCGGTCCTCCCCGACCAGCCGATAGCAGTCCATCGAGTAGAAGTCGAACTTCGCAGGGTCCACCACAAAGTGGTTGTCAAGGTTCTCGGGATGCGGCATCCCCTCAAGCAGGCGCCGCCCTTTGTCGAGGGCTACCTCAACCTGCCGGCGGTCTCCAAGGCGAGCCCATGCCTTAGCTTCCTGGCCCGCAAGCTGCACGGCAACACTGTGGTTCGGCGCTGTCTCTGCTCCGGCTTGCGCAGCTGAGATGACGCCTCGATAGTCGCCGGTCGTCAGGGCGAACCAAGCCCGCATCTCATGCGCCCATCCGGCTACCTCGGGGTGGCCGGCCTCAGTGGCGAGCGAGAGGGCGGCGCGGCGTGTCGACTCTGCGGCGTGCCGGTCCCCCATGTCGTACTCGACGCAGCCGACCAGGAGCGCGAGCCAGCCGGACAGCGCTAGCACCTCTCGATGCTGGGCAAGCGTGAGGCTCTTCGTGTGTAGTTCGACAACCCGGCGCAGCCACTGCCGTCCCTCGATGATGAGCTGCCCACTCGGCATGAACGGGTACTCCGAGCACAACCGGTCCGTTGTGATCCGCAGAGCGTCGAGAGTGGCACCATCGACGTCGGACCGGTTGAGACGACTCACGATCTCCAGAGTCTCCATACCGCTCGCGGCCAGGATCTCCTTCTCTCCGTCTCGACGAGAGGGCGCTGGGAAGAGCGCGTGAGTCACCGTGCCAAATACGGCCGCGATGATTGGTTGGTAGAAGTCGTTCGGTGCCTGGCCTGACTCCCAGCGCTTCCACTGGCGAATCATGCTGTCCTCTGCGGGCAGCTCCGTGGGGGCATGCGCCCGGAGGGCCCTGACCGCGTCGCGCTGCGACCAGTCGCGGGCCTGTCGTTCGGCTGCGATACGCCGCGCCCATGCGGGCCTGTCGTCAGTCATGCGCCCTCCTCCGAGTACCTGTACCCCGAGTCTCGCGCGCGAGGCGGGGGGACAGGGAAGGGGACAGGGGGGTGTCACCGGACATGTCCCCTACTCCGCTCTGCCGTCCCCAAGCTGTCACTTACCCCACACCCTCCGTTACTCCCATGCTGGTTGCAGATCAATCGCCACCTGGTTCGGAGCGGTTTTCCAGCGCTTCAAGCCGTTCACTCAACGCCCGGAGCTGGGAGTGGATTTCCTTGATGTCATCACGTACGTCGCCGTTGGGGGTTGACCCGTCGCTGACGAAGTTGCCCAGGTTCCCCGCCGACACGATCAACCCCTCGGCACGGAGCGTGGCTAGCCCGTTCTGGATGGTCTGGCTTGCGTACCCGAAGCGGTCGATCAGCTCTCGCTGAGACGGGAGTTTCTCCCCCGGCTTCATCTTCTTGATGTCGCTGCGGAGTGCGTCCGCGACCTGCACCGCCTTCGGCTTGGGCCCTCTTGTGACAGTCATGCCTTGAGGTTACCCACTACAGCGAACTAGTGCGCATCACTCCATGAGGGTTGTGCACCACAGCAGACTAGTGCAAGCTAGTCGACAAGAGATCGCCCCGATCTAAAAGGGGCAATCGCTTGACCTGCATGTACCGCAGTACCAGCGCCCGGAGGGCCCCGTGAAACGGGTTCGAAGGAAGCGCCTGTTCCTTGACAACTGAATGAGGATCACGCCGCCTCTCCTCGGCCAAGTAGGCGGCCACGCGGTCTTCCGCGTGATGTACAGCGCAACCTCGTACCTGTCCGCAGCGGGTTCATGCTGCGGCCGGTTGCCCGATCCGCCTGTCTCGTACAGGCGGTGAGGGGGAGCCGAAGAACGACCTTTCCTGCTTCACCTCATCTGAACGGCGCGCGGCCCCGGTGCAGGAACACCGGGGCCGCTGGTCTGGGCCGTTCCACCGACAGGAGAAAACGACCCATGAAGAACATTGTGGCCGGTCGCATCGCGACCAGCACTACCGAGTTCATCGAACTGGCCCTCGGTACCCCGCTGGATCTGTGGCTGGGTGTGGAGGGCGAGAGCGAGACGGAGCGGACGGCCCGCATGGACGCGGCCCGCGACATCCTCGCCGACAACCCCGACTTCCCCGACCGCGTGAGCCAGGTCGCCGCCGAGGCGATCGAGGCCCACGCCCCGGAGCTGTTCAACGTCACCCTGCTCCCGGCGCGCCGTCCGGCCGGCCGACGGCAGTACCGGGGCGGTGTCGCGGCATGACCACCACGACACAGGAAACCGTGCGGCCGGCGGTTCCGCCGCTGACCCGCCCGGAGATGGGCCTCGCCGGGTTCGGCGCTCTCGCCGCGGCCGGTGTCGGCGCGCTCGGGCTGATCTCTTCCTTCGACGCCGTGTCGGACGCGGCGGCGGGGTGGGGGTTCGGCGAGGCGTGGATGGTGCCGGTTGGGATGGACGTCGCGATCCCGGTGTTCTCGGTGGCCAACCTGCTCCTCATCCGCATGGACATGCCGTTGGCGTGGGTGCGCTTCGTCCCCTGGATTCTGACCCTGGTGACCTGCGGGCTGAACGTCTCGGCTGGGCATGGGCTGTGGGCAAAGGTGGCGCACGGGACGATGCCGCTGCTGTGGGTGGTGTTCTCCGAGATCGGCGCGCACATCTATGCCTCCCGCATTGGCGCGGTGACCGGACGCCGTATGGACAAGATTCGTGCCTCCCGGTGGCTGCTCGCCTTCCCCTCCACGTTCGCCCTGTGGCGGCGGATGACGTTGTGGGAGGTCACCTCCTACGCTGACGCCCTCACCCGCGAACGCGAACGCCTGCTGGCCCGTGCCGAGCTGCGCGAGCGGCACGGCCGCCGGTGGCGTTCGCAGACCCCCCGCAGGGAACGCGTCCTGCTCAAGCTCGGGGAGCTCAACCCGGCGGCCGAGCAGGAACCGGCCGCCCCGTCGGAGCCTGACACGGCCCCGGCTCCGGAACCACTCGATGCCCCGGAGATTGAGCCGAAGCCCAGGACCAAGCGGCCTCCGCGCCGCCCGGTCAAGGCGAAGCAGCCGAAGCGGACCCCGGAGGAGATCCTGGCCGAGGCGCGGGAGGTCACCACGGCGTGGCCGGACGCGGCGCTGACCGCTGACGGCATCCGTACGGCGGTGCGCGTCTCGCAGGCCACCGCCCGCACCCTGCGCGACACCCTCAAGGCCGAACGCGCCGCTCAGCCCCTGCACAGCGTCGACACCGAGCAGGACCACGACGGTGCCGGTGCCGGTGACGAGCAGGCCGGGGCGGTGGCGGCATGAGCATCCTCTTAACCGCTCTCGCCACCGCCGGTCCGCTCGCGGCCGGGTGGTCGGTCCACACGGTGTGGCTGCGCCGCTCCCTGCGTAGCGCTCGCCGTGACCCGCTCACCGGGCTCCGCACCCGTGACGGCTTCACTCGCCGCGCCAACGTCCTGTTGAAGGACCCGCGGGCGGTGGTGGTTCTCGCGGACGTCGACCACTTCAAGCAGATCAACGACCAGTACGGCCACGCAGCGGGGGATGCCCTGTTGAAGGCAACTGCGGACCGGCTCGTCCACTACGTGGGCCGGACCGGGGTCGCCGGACGACTGGGCGGTGATGAGTTCGCCGCTGTCGTCATCGACACCCACGGCACCATCGGCGACCTGCTCGCCGTCCTGCACGGCGTGCTCGCCCGCCCCGCCGACGGCATGAACCCGGCGGTGCGCACAACGGTGTCGCTCGGCTGGGTCCGCGCCGCCGACCACCCCGGCGAAGACCTCTCCAGTCTGCTGCGGCGGGCCGATGAGGCGATGTACGCGGCGAAGCAGGCGCGGGCCGGGGTCCGCCGGGCCGGGCTCGGCAGGCTGCTCGCCACGTGGTCGGGGCGTCGTGCCGGCCGACGCGGCACCGCCCTCGCCGGACCCCGGGACGCGGCCTGATGTCCCCGGCATTCGGCAAGTGCTACGACCCGACCGGTGCCGTGCACGGGGTGCCGACGTTCCCGTGGAAGTACGCCCCCGACGGCTACGCCACCCGCCGCCAACTCCGCGCCCGAGGACTGCGCCCCGGCGGCCAGCCCGTTGCTGCACAGGTGATGCGCCGCGCCTCCCGCCGCAAGGGCGGGGTATCGGTCGCCTTCCTCTACCGCCTCGACCTCGCCAAGCCCGTCCGCCCCATGACCCCCGGACGGGCCGCATCTCTCGCCGCCGCGATGCGGGCCCGCCGTACCTGCCCGCAGTGCCGGACGGACGTCGGGTACTGCATCCCGACCTCGCTCGGCATGTGCCCCGGCTGCGCCTACCCCAACCACTGAGGGAACCCCATGACCACGAACATCACCGCCGAACAGCTCATCGCCAAGCACGCCACTGACATCGCGTTCGTCGCCGAGCAGGAGCCCGCCACCACCCTGGAGGACTTCAACGAGCAGCTCGACACCGCCGCCGAGCGCCTGGGCCCGACGTGGGCCGACATCAACGGCGCCGAGGAGCTGGACACCGCAGTCACCTACCTCGCCGACGCGATCCAGAGCACCGACGACGCCGAGCGTGCCGTACTCGTGAACCGCGCCGCCCGCTACCTCACCAACGTCGACGACGTGGTTGAGGAGTACCGGGAGATGGTCTGACCTGCCGCAAGGTCGCCCCGATGGTCGTAGCGCGGGTTCGACTCCCGTGCGGGGCACGCACCCGCTCTGCCGGGGCCCGGACGGTCGGCCTACCACAGCGCCGTCCGGACCCCTCCCAACCCTGTCGTCCGGGAAGGACAGTCAGTGAATCACGACGACGAAAGCGAACTCTTCAACCGACTCGAAGCCGACATGAACACCCCCACCGAACCCGACTCGGTCGGGGATGTGGTCGACCTCGACAAGGCCCGCACCGCCCGCGCCGAGTCGGCCGACCCCGCCACCGGCCCGTCGGCCGACCCCACGCCCGACCGGCCGGACCGTGAGTCGGGTACCGAGTCGGGCGACCCGACCGAGCCCGTCATGGTCGACGGACCCACCGAAGTCGGCCCCGGCTTCATGGGCCGACTCATGGGGGCGAAGCGGCGGGCGATCGTCCCGGCCTGGCTGCGGTCGGGCAAGGAGTTCCGGACCGCCGCGAAGTGGGCGGGCGGGCACTACGGCCATCTGGCCGGGTATCACGCGTTGCGCTCCCCGTACTACGCCGCCAGGCTCACGTTCCAGGCTCCGGTCGGGGCGGCGAAGTTCGTGGGCGCGAGCATGCGGTGGGTGGCCGACCGCGAGGGAGAGCCCGTCCGCCTCGCCTCCGTCCGGCGCGAAGACGCAGCCGAGTACCTCAAGCTCTCCCGTCAGCGCGACGGCCGGGTACGGCTGCGTACCGTCGTGGCGACGCTGGCCCTGTTCGTCGGGGTCGGGGCAGCGGTCGCCATCTACGTCCTCGCCCCCGGCTGGCTTCAACTCCTCACCGTCGGAGCGTTGTTGATGGCGCTCGGGTCGGCCGGCACGCAGGCCGACGCTCCGGTCATCACCCGGGCGGTGGAGATGACGAAGGCGCCCAAGCTCACCTCCGACATCGTCCTGCGCGCCCTCGGTGCGCTCGGCATTTCGGCTATCAGCCAGGCTCAGGGCAAGGGTCGGGACGGGTTCACATTCACCGCCCCGATCACCCGCGACGGGCCCGGGTGGCGTGCGGAGGGCGACCTCCCCTACGGCGTCACGGTCACCGACGTGATCGAGCGCCGCGACAAGCTCGCCTCCGGCCTGCGCCGCCCGCTCGGGTGCGTCTGGCCCGAAGCCGTCCCCGACGAACACACCGGCCGCCTCGTCATGTGGGTCGGGGATCAGGACATGTCGACCGCCGCGAAGCCTGCGTGGCCGCTGGCCAAGGGCGGCTCCGTCGACCTGTTCAAGCCCGTCTCCTTCGGCACTGACCAGCGGGGACGCTGGGTCGACATCACCCTGATGTACATCGCCGGGGTCATCGGCGCGATCCCCCGCATGGGCAAGACGTTCCTTCTGCGTCTGCTCCTGCTGATCGCCGCTCTGGACGCGCGTGCCGAGGTCCACACCTACGACCTCAAGGGCACCGGCGACCTCGACCCCGTCGGCGAGCGGGTCTCGCACCGGCACCGGGCCGGGGACGATGACGAGGACATCGAATACGCCCTCGAAGACCTGCGGGCCCTGCGCGCCGAGCTGCGCCGCCGGGCCAAGATGATCCGGTCCCTGCCGCGGGACATCTGCCCGGAGTCCAAGGTCACCTCCGAGCTGGCGAACAAGAAGGAGCTGGGCCTGCACCCAATCGTGATCGGGGTGGATGAGTGCCAGGTCTGGTTCGAGCACCCCAAGCACGGCGGGGAGTTCGAGGAAATCTGCACCGACCTGGTCAAGCGCGGCCCTGCGACCGGGATCGTGCTCCTGCTCGCCACCCAGCGCCCGGACGCCAAGGCCCTGCCCACCGGGATCAGCGCGAACGCGTCGGCCCGGTGGTGCCTGAAGGTCATGGGCCAGCTCGAAAACGACATGGTGCTCGGTACGTCGTCGTACAAGCGGGGGATCCGGGCGACGATGTTCAGCTGGAAGGACAAGGGGATCCACTACTTCGTCGGCGAAGGTGCCGACGCCCGGATCGTCTCGTCCGTCTACGTCGACGCCCCCACCGCCGAGGTGATCGGGCTGCGGGCCCGCCGCCTGCGCGAAGCAGCCGGAACCCTCACCGGCCACGCCGCGGGCGAGTCGTTCGAGGACCGGGAGACGAGCGGGTTCGACCTGCTCGCCGACATCCTCGCCGTCGTGCCGGCCGAAGAGCCCAAGCTGTGGTCCGAGACCGTCGTCGCCCGCCTCGCCGACCTCCGCCCGGACGTGTACGGGGGCTGGGAGCCGGAGCAACTGGCCACCGCGCTCAAGCCGCATGGCGTTCCCACCGGTCAGGTGTGGGGCAAGACCGAGGCCGGGAAGGGCGCGAACCGGCGCGGTATCGAACGCGCCCGCATCCTCACCGCGATTGCGGAGCGTGACGGAAAGCGGGACGCGAGCTGACCCCGCCACGCCGCTAGACCTAGCAGCTACCCCCGCTAGGTCTAGCGGCACCGCTAGCGGCCCATACGCCGCGTGATCAGCACGCTAGTACCTAGCACCCCACCTGCGAAAACCCCGGAATCCGGCCTGGGAGGCCCTTGATGACCCCTGCCCTGCTCGCTAGCGCACTCCTCATGTTCATCACGCTCAGTTACGCATCCCTGTGTGCGGTCGCGCCGTTCGGGAACTGCCGCCGCTGCCGTGGCTGGGGGTTCGCGATGAAGACCGACCGCAAGGGCCGGGCCAAGCGCGGCAAGGACTGCCGCCGCTGCAAGGCCACCGGCAAGCGCATCCGGATCGGCCGCCACCTCTACAACGTCGCCGCCCGCCTCCACCGCGACGGCACCCGCTGACCACCCCCACCCATCGCACCGTCGACCGCCCTCGGAAAGGGGCCCATCGTGGCCGTCACCGTCTCCCTGGTCCTGCTCTTCGGACTCGTCCTGTTCTTCCTGCTCCGCTCCAACTCCCTCGGCTGGGGCTCCGCGTTCATCGCCGTGATGTTCGGGTTCTTCCTCGCCTCCACCGGAGCCTCCGCACCGATCAACGAACTCACCACCGCCGTCATCGACGCCATCCCGGACCTGTAGGAGGCATCGTCATGAACGAACCTCTCGTCCAGCGTCACTGGGCCGCGCTCGCGGCTCCGAGGGTGGCCCCGGCCATCGGCACTTCCACGGTGCTGATCCTCGGGCGGATCTGGAACGCCAACGGGGCCGAACACTCCACCGGCAACGCCGTGCTGATGGTCGCCCTCGCGGCCGGTGCCGCAACGGCCGGCGCGTTCGCCGCCGTCGGGCACGGCGGTGGTGACGGGGTCCTCGCCGGGACCGCGTTCGCCACCTCCGGAGCCCTCGCCCTCGCCGGGGTCTCCGGCTACGCCGACGGCTGGTCGCTGCCGATCCTGCTGTGGGCGGTGGCCACCGCCGTCGCGTACGGGATCGCCGCCCGCTACTGGCGCACCGACCGCCGCAACACCCTCGCCCACCACCGGCAGAGCGTCGTCCGGCGCGAGGACCACGCCCACGTGGAGCGCGTCGAAGCCCTCCGCGCCGGAGCCGAGATCGAAGCTGCCCGGGCCGGGGCCGCGTACGCCGAGCAGCTCGTCACCGCGCTCATCACCCGCGCCGCCCTCCCCGGCTACGACCCCGCCGCGCTCACCCGCGCCGGGCTACCCGAACTCCCCGCCGTCGACATCACCAAGGAGCACTGAACCGTGTTCGAGATCCGCATCATCTGCGAGGCCGCCGACCGCGAGGCCGTCGTCAGCGGGCTGCGATCCAAGTTCGACATCGGCTCCGTCCGCAGCAGCTTCTCCCGCACTTTCGGTGGCGAGCGCCTCTACATCACCGCCGAGCTCCCCGCCGCCAACACCTGGCCCACGCCAGAGGATGCCTACGCTCTCGCCCCGAGCATCGTCCGTGAGATTGGATGGACCGCGCAGGCAGCAGCGGAAAGGCCGTTCGGCACGGCGGCGACGCGTGAGTTCTGGCTCCGCAAGGCGGCCCTCCTGGACCGCATCGCCCTCGCCGACGAACGCGAGGACGCCCCCGGCGACGCGGCCGAAGCCGCCACCGAAGCCGCCCGCCGCCTCATGGACCTCGACGGTGCAGGAGTGATCCGCAACCCGCGCCACTACACCCGCCAGCAGTACGTCCGCTGGACCAAACACCAGTAGCTACGCCAAGGGCGGCCCCCTCTCGGCAAAAGACCGGGGCCGCCCTTGTCTCCCAGCCCTCAACAGAACTGGAGACCTCCAGCATGACGCATGACCGCAAGGCCACGCTGCTGTCCGCGGCCCTGGCCGCCGCAGAGCGCGGCTGGCCCGTCTTCCCCATCCGCCCCGGCGACAAGCGCCCTGCCGGGCACCCGGAACGGTCCTGCCCCGGCACCGGCCGGTGCGCGGACGGTCACCGCACCCCGGAGCAGCGAGCCACCCTGGACGCGGACAGCATCCGTGCCTGCTGGGAGTCGGCCCCGTACAACGCCGGGATCGCCACCGGCCCCGCCGACCTCGTCGTGGTGGACCTGGACCTGCCCAAGGACGCTGACGACACCGCACCGTCCGAGTGGGCGGGCATGGCCGATGGGCTGGACGTGTTCGCCGCACTCTGCGAGCGCGCCGGTCAGCGGATGCCGACCGAGACGTACACCGTGCGCACCCGCCGTGGCGGACAGCACCTGTACTTCACCGCCCCCGAGGGAAAGACGCTACGCAGCACGGGCGGCACCCTGGGGTGGAAGGTCGATACCCGGGCTTGGGGCGGGTACGTGGTCGGCGCCGGAAGCCTGGTCGGCACCGGGGGCTATGAGGTCATTCACGAGGCCCCGGCCGCCCCCCTCCCTGCGTGGCTTAGTGACCTGCTCATCACCCGGCCCGCACCGGCCCCGATGCCCCTGTCGGAGCTGTCGGCCCGGATGCGCAACGCCACCGCCTACAGCACCACGGCCCTGCGCGGGGAGCTGGAAAAGGTGCTGTCCGCCCGTGAGGGCGGTCGTAATCGGTCGGTGTACTTCGCCGCCTACGCCCTGGCCCGCCTCATCCGCACCGAGGACCTGACCGAGGCCACCGTCACCAGTGAGCTGATGAGCGCCGGACAGTCGGCGGGCCTGTCCGCGTCCGAGTGCCGGACCGCGATCCGCTCCGGCCTCGTACGGGGCGGCGCACGGGAGGCGAGTGCGGCATGAGCACACAGCCTGTGGACAGTGCGGACCTGTGGGCCGGATTCGCCGCCCTGGACGCACAGCAGGAATCCGCGGCGGTGTGGGACGACCCGATCCCGCTGACCGCCCGCCGCGAACTGCCGGCGTTCCCCACGGAGGTCTTCCCGCCCTGGCTCGGTGACTTCGTGCGCGGGGTCGCGGAGGAGACGCAAACGGCGGTGGATGCTGCGGGGTCGCTCGCTCTCGCGGTCCTGGCGACCGCTGCCGGAGGCCGCGCCACCGTCCATGTCCGGGGCCGGTGGCGGGAGCCGCTGAACCTCTTCGTCGTCATGGCCCTGCCTCCGGGCAGCCGCAAGAGCGCCGTGTTCGGGCTGATGACGGACCCGCTCTACACGTGCGAGAAGCTGATGGCCACAGCGGCGGCCGGGGCCATCATCGAGGCCGAACTCACCGCACGCCTCGCCAAGGAAGTCGCGGACAACGCAGCCACCAAGGCAGCCCGCGCGGACGCCGACAAGCGCGATCAGCTCATGGCCGAAGCCATCAGCCTCGGACAAGCCGCCGAAGCCGTCACCGTGCCCAACAAGCCCCGGCTGCTGGCCGACGACGCCACCCCGGAAGTCATCTCCTCACTCCTCGCGGAACAGGGCGGCAGGCTCTCCGTCATGTCGGCCGAGGGCGGGATCTTCGACATCATCGCCGGACGCTACTCCGGCACCCCCAACATGGAGCCCTTCCTCAAGGGCCACGCCGGGGACCGGCTGCGGGTGGACCGTAGGGGGCGTGAGGAGTTCATCGACTCCCCCGCACTCACCATGGGCCAGACCGTTCAGCCCTCCGTCCTGGAGGACATCAGCCGCATCAAGGGAGCGGGGGACAGGGGCCTGTTGGGCAGGTTCCTGTACTCCCTCCCCGAGGACCTGGTGGGCTATCGGGAAGTCACCCCGGAACCCCTGGCCGAGGACGTGGCCGACCTGTATGAGGAGCGCGTCACCTCCCTGGTGATGTCTCTGGCGGGCTGGACCGATCCGGCTGTACTCCAGCTCGCACCCGAGGCCAACGAGGCCCTGGCCGCTTACGAGCGCAGGCAGGAACCCCGGCTGCGGAAGCGGGGCGGGGACCTCGGGCACATTAGGAACTGGGCCGCGAAGCTGGGCGGCGCGACTGCCCGGCTCGCCGGGCTGCTCCACCTGGCCGCGCACACCGAGAACGGGCACACCCAGCCCGTCACCGCCGACACCATGCGCGACGCCATCAAGCTCGCGGACTACTTCACCGGCCACGCCCTGGCGGTGTTCGACCTCATGGGAGCCGACCACACCGCCAACCGCGCCCGCACCGTCCTGGACCTGCTCCGGGCCAACCAGTGGGCCGAGGTCAGCAAACGCGAGGTCATGACCAAGCTCTCCCGCGCCGAATTCTCCACCGTCGCGGACCTCGACCCCGCGCTGGACCTGTTGGAAGACCACGGGTACGTCCGGGCCCAACCCGTCGCCAAGACCGGAGGACGCGGCCGCCCGCCCTCCCCGCGCTACCTCACCCACCCCCAGCTCAGCGAACCCACCGCCTGAACCCCGCCACAGAAACCACAGAATCACAGAAATAACCCCACGCCACCCCTGACCTGCGACAACACCGCCCCGAGCGGCCCCGGGGCGGCTGCCACAGAAACCCGCAGAAGAACCACACAAATACGAGCCGCCCACCGGCCCCTTATTTCTGTGGAACTTCCCGCGCTTTCTGTGGCAGCCCACCCCCACCACCAAAACCGCAGGTCAGACCACCCAGACAGGGTTTCTGTGTATTACGTGGTTTCTGTGGCGACCAGACGTCTCGAAGGAGCCCACACGATGGCCCGCCCCCAGATGCTCAAGCTCCCCGAAGTCCTCGCCGAACTCAACATGTCTCGCGCCGCGTTCTACCGGCTTCGCGCACGGGGCCTCGCACCCAAGCTCATCAAGCTCCCGAACCACCAGGTGCGCGTACGCCGAGCCGACCTTGACGCCTGGCTCGCCAGGTACGAGGAAGCCGCCTGAGTCCGCACCGACCTGACCAAGAGAGGGCCCGCTACGGCGGGCCCTCTCTTCATGGAGACACATGCTCACCTTCGATGTCGTCATCTGGTCCATCCGGCAACGCAAAGGCCGGCCGAAGCCCTGGGAACTCCGCTGGCGTGTGGGAGCCGAGGGGCACTCGAAAAGCTTCACCCTCAAACCGCAGGCCGATGGTCGCCGCTCTCAGCTCATGGCTGCTCTGCGAGCGGGCCAGCAGTTCGACGAGGAGACCGGTCTTCCTGAGAAGGAGCTTGCCGCCCTCGCAATGCCAACATGGTTCGAGCACGCCAAGGCGTACGCGCTGATGAAGTGGCCCGGGGCGGCTGCGAAGCATCGAGCGAGCATTGCGGAATCCCTTGCAGTTGTGACACCCGTCTTCACGACTGGGCCCAGTGCCCGACCTGATGCCCGCGTACTACGTACCGCTCTGTACCAGTGGGCGTTTCGAGCCGTGGACGGCCCGAAGGATCAGATCGTCTCGCGCTCCGACGCCCAAGAACCCCCCGACGACGTCCGGAAGGCACTGGAGTGGGTTGGGCAGCATTCGATGCGGGTGGACGAAGCCGCGAAGCCGGAGCACGTGCGAGCGGCGCTCACGGCCCTTTCCCGGCTCCTGAACGGCAAGCCTGCGGCGGAGAACACCGCCAACCGGAAGCGCATGGTGCTGAGCAACGCCTTCCGCTACGCGGTTGAGGAACGGGCCCTCCTCATCCGCCACCCGTTCCTCTCGGTGGACTGGGCAGCTCCCCAGACCTCAGACGAGGTCGATTTCCGGTGGGTGCCCGGCCCTCGACTCGCTCGCGCACTGCTCGCCGCCGTGGCCGCGCAGGGAGAACGTGGTGAGGAACTGGAGGCGTTCTACGGAGCTGTCTACTACGTGGCGACGCGTCCCGGCGAAGCCGCGGCACTCAAGGAGTCGGACTTCATCCTGCCTTCGGAGAGCGAGCCGGAGGCGTGGGGCGAAGTGCTCGTTTCGGAGAGCCACCCGGAGGTCGGGGGAGGCTGGACCGACAGCGGGAAGTCCCACGACGAGCGCGGCCTGAAGCACCGGGCTCGGAAGGCTGTACGGGCGGTTCCCGTCCCGCCGGTATACGTGCGCATGGTCCGCGCCCACATCGCGCGCTTCGGCGTCGCACCGGACGGTCGGCTGTTTCGGGCGGTGCGCGGCGGCCGTCTGACGTCGAACGAATACTCCGACGCCTGGAGCGAAGCGCGGAAGGCAGTGCTCAGCGAGCAGGAGCTTCGGACCGCGCTGGCAGAGGTCCCGTACTCCCTGCGGCACGCCGCGATCTCGCTGTGGATCAAATCCGGCATGGACCCGGTGGAGGCCGCCTACCGCGCCGGCCACAGCCTCGCCGTGCTCTACCGGTTCTACGCCAAGCTCCTCAAGGGCGGGTCGGCGGCGGCCAACCGGCTAGTTGAGCTGGGGCTTCGCGCCGAGGAGTAGGGCTGATCCTGGCCCGCCTATGGCCCACACGCCCTGGTCGGCACCGGGAATCAGGGGCATGAGGTGAGACAAGGTGAACGCAGAGGGCGGGCCCCCGTTCCGGAGACCCGCCCTCTGACCTGCTACTTCTCTCACCTGGCGGTGGGTGTGGGATTTGAACCCACGGTGACATCGCTGCCACGACGGTTTTCAAGACCGTTCCCTTAGGCCGCTCGGGCAACCCACCCCGCGTCGGTGGTCCGGTCGCTGTGCAAGCCGATGGGCCGCCAGGCCCCGCGTGGGGCCCGTTCGACGCGTGGGACAGCCTAGCCGGTCAGCTGTCGCCCTCGCGCTGGCCCAGGGTGACTTCGGCCGTGGCCGTCTTGCCGTCGCGCTCGTACGTCAGGGTCACCTTCTCGCCCGGCTTGCGGGTCCAGATCTCGCCGATCAGGGTCGGGCCGCTGTCGATCACGGTGTCGTTGAACTTCGTGATCACGTCACCCGCCTTCAGGCCCGCCTTGGCCGCCGGGCCGTTCGGGCTGACGGCGGGGGTGCCGCCCGATCCCTCGGCGGAGATGGCCGCGCCGCCCGTCTTCTCTTCCATCGTGACCGTCGCGCCGATCACCGGGTAGACCGGTTTGCCGGTCTTGATCAGCTGCTCGGCGACGTTCTTGGCCTGGTTGACCGGGATCGCGAAGCCGAGGCCGATGGAGCCGGCCTGGGACTGGCCGAGGCCGCCGCCGGTCGACTGGATCGCGGAGTTGATGCCGATGACCGCGCCCGTCGCGTCCAGCAGCGGACCGCCGGAGTTGCCCGGGTTGATCGAGGCGTCGGTCTGCAGGGCGCTCATGTACGAGTTCTTGTTGCTGGAGCCGTCCCCGGACGCCACCGGGCGGTTCTTCGCACTGATGATGCCCGTGGTGACCGTGTTGGAGAGGCCGAAAGGCGCGCCGATCGCGATCGTCGAGTCGCCGACCGCGACGCCCTCCGAGTTGCCCAGCGGCAACGGGGCGAGGCCCGCGGGAGGGTTCTTGAGCTTCAGTACGGCCACGTCGTAGCCCTGTGCCCGGCCGACCACCTCGGCGGCGTACTTCTTGCCGTCGGAGAAGGTCGCCGACAGTTCGCCGGACTCCGCGGCGGACGCCACCACGTGGTTGTTGGTGAGGATGTGACCTTCCTTGTCGTACACGAAGCCCGTGCCCGTGCCGCCCTCTCCCTGGCCGCCCTGCGCGTCGACGGTGACCACGCTGGGAAGCGCCTTCGCCGCGACCCCGGCCACCGTGCCCGCCGGGCGCTTCAGGTCCCTCGGGGTGTCCGACGCCGAGATGGTGGTCGAGCCGCCGCCATTGCCGTCGTTCCGGTCGGCCGCCCAGAACCCGAGGGCTCCGCCGATGCCGCCCGCGACGAGGGCCGCGACGGCCACGGCCGCCACCAGACCGCTCCCTCGAGCCTTGCCGCTCTTCCTGCCCGGGGAATCGGAGCCGGGCGGGACGGGAGCGCCCCAGACCGGGCCGTGACCGCTGCCGTTGCCGATACCGCCGGTCGCGTGACCGGCACCCCCGTCGGCGTACGACGGGACGGCGGGCGGAGGCGGCGGCCAAGACGCGGCGCCCGCGGGGACCCCGGGCTCCGCTCCGTATCCGGGTGTCGCTCCGTACGGGGAGTGCTGGGGCGGCCGCGGCGGCTGGGACGGCGCCGGGTGAGCGCCCTGGGCGTACGCGGGCGTGGTCGGAGCGCCCGGGTAGGCCGGGGAGCCCTGGTGCGTGGGGTCGTGGCGCGGCGCTACGGCGTGCGCCGGTGCTCCCGGTGTCTGTGCCCCCGCGCTGGGGGCGTGCGGGGCGGGCTCCGCTGCTCCGGTGTCGTGCGCGGGAAGACGCGCGGTGTCGTGCGGCGTCTTGTGCGTGGCGTCCTGATCCGGGTTCCGGGCCGGGATCTCGGCCGGGGCAGGCGGCGGCGTGGCTCCGTCGGTCACCGGTTCGGGAGTGGCGGCCGGCCCGGGAGGTGCGGACGGAACGGACGGCACGGCCGGTACCGCGTTGCCCTCGTTGCCCTCGTTCTCGGTGCTCACAGCTCTTTACTCCTCGGTTCCACTCGGCATCCAGTCGGCGTTCGGCAAGAAATCCGCTGTGCTCGTGTCTGCGGTCAGCTTTTCCCACGACACGTCGGGCCACTGTAAGCAGGACCTGTGCATCCGCACACCAATCTTTACATCCGACAAAACAGACCTCCAGGGTGACATGTGCTCAGCCATCCCCGCGGCGATGACACCATGGCGCGGGTGACCCACGCACGGCAGCGCAGCGCGCACACCTCCATCCAGGTCATCGCCCACCGCGGGGCCTCCGACGATGCCCCCGAGCACACCCTGGCCGCCTACCGCAAGGCGATCGAGGACGGTGCCGACGCCTTGGAATGCGATGTCCGGCTCACCGCCGACGGCCATCTCGTCTGCGTCCACGACCGGCGGGTGAACCGTACGTCCAACGGGCGCGGCGCCGTGTCGGCGCTGGAGCTCGCCGACCTCGCCGCCCTCGACTTCGGCTCCTGGAAGGACCGCGAGGAGTCGCCCGACTGGGATCCGGTACCGGGCGAGCTCACCTCCGTACTCACCCTGGAACGGCTCCTGGAGCTCTTCACCGAGGTCCGCGCCACCGGGCGGCCGCTGCAGCTGGCCATCGAGACGAAACACCCCACCCGCTGGGCCGGACAGGTCGAGGAGCGGCTGCTGCATCTCCTGAAGCGCTTCGAGCTGGCCGATCCGCCTGCGGACGGGCCCTCCCCCATCCGCGTCATGAGCTTCTCCGCCCGCTCCCTCCACCGCGTCCAGGCCGCCGCTCCCACGCTGCCGACGGTCTACCTGATGCAGTTCGTCTCGCCCCGGATGCGCGACGGCCGGCTGCCCGCCGGGGCCCGGATCGCGGGGCCGGGCATGCGGATCGTGCGCAGTCACCCCGGATACATCGAACGGCTGCACCGTGCGGGGCACCGGGTGCACGTGTGGACCGTGAACGAACCGGCCGACGTCGACATGTGCGCCGAACTCGGCGTCGAGGCGATCATCACCAACCGCCCCAAGCAGGTTCTGTCCCAACTGGGCCGCATTTAGCACGGATGAGGACCCACCAGGGCCCCGACCTCGACCGTTACGGGGTGTGCACCGGCGCACTCACTGCGGGTTCGACCGTCACGAGTGCGTCACCGGGAGTGCATTGGCCGGTTTCCGGTGCAGCTCAGTGGGGCATCCAACCCGTGGCGTGGGGCAAAGGAGGTCTCGGGGGTGGCGTTGGTGGTGGCACAAGAAGTGCCCGCGTCGTCGAGCATGGCCATTCCTCATGGCCCTGCCGGCGTAGGGCAGGCACGACGCCGGATGCGTGAACAGTTGCGCGGCAACGGGGTGTCGGACGCGGTCGTCGACGACGCCGTTCTGATCCTTTCCGAACTTCTCAGCAACGCCTGCCGACACGGCAGGCCTCTGGGGCGGCACACCGACGTGGGCGACGGAGATGTCCGCGCCGCCTGGCGGATGGACACCGCCGGCGCACTCACCGTGGAGGTCACGGACGGCGGCGGCCCGACCCGCCCGGTGCCGGCCACCCCTTCGGTGACGGCACGCGGCGGCCGGGGCCTCAACATCATCAGCGCCCTGGCCCAGGAATGGGGCGTACGGGACGACTCGTCCGGCGAGGTCACCGTCTGGGCCCTGGTCTCCTCCAGGAAGCCGCCCGGCATCGGCGGCAACGGCTCAAGGACCAACGGATCAAGGACCAACGGATCCGGCACCCATGGCATCGGCTCGAACGGCATCGGCGGGCTCACCGGGTTCGAGGAGCTTGGCCTCTCCGAGGCCTTCGACGACGTGGGCTGAGCGCACGACTCACGTGAAGGCCTGGCGCACGAACGAGGCACGCCGCGCACGCGGACGACATGGGCCGAGCATGCGGACGACGTGGCCGGGGCGTGCGGATGGCGTGGGCCGAGCCCGTACTGGGGACGAGCGAGGCTTCCCGGGCGGCTAGGCTCGCGCCGAGTCCGCACTGTCGCAATCGGGAGAATGCCCACCATGGCCAAGAAGCGCCCTCAGTCCAAGGCCGGGAAGCAGCAGCTCAAGGACGGTGAGATCCCGGTCGTCGGGGCCCGTGAGCCCTGCCCGTGCGGATCGGGCCGCCGTTACAAGGCGTGTCACGGACGCGCCGCCGCCCAGGCCGTGACCGAGCTCGTGCACCGCCCCTTCGAGGGACTCGCGGGCGAGTGCGACTGGGTCGCGCTGCGCGAGCTGGTGCCCGCCGCCACGGTCGAACTGACCCTCAAGGACGGGCTGCCCGAGGGAGTTCCGTCGGTGACGCTCGCGACGGTGCTGCCGATGGCCTGGCCGGCACTGCGCCGAGACGATGGTTCCGTCCTGCTCGCCCTGCAGAACGACACCTCCTCGGGCGACCTCAGCCGCGACCTCGCGGACACCCTCCAGCGCGCGCTGGAGGCCGAACCCGGCTCCCCGGTCACCGCACGGCGTGTGCCGGCCGACGGTCCGCGCCTCCAGGACCTCCTCGCCCCGGACGCCTCATTCGAGCCGAACGTGCACTCCGGGTTCGAGTTCTGGGTTCCGGACGCGGAGAACGCCACGCCGGAGGTGTCCGCCTCGCTGGAGCGCGCGAACGCCGCCGCGATCCCGACGACGCTGCTGTCCGGCGTCGACGCCGCGTACTGGTGCGAGACCCCGGACAAGAACCACCTGCGCTGGGTCATGCCGCACCCCGAGGAGCAGCTCCTCGACGCGCTCGCCCGGCTGCACGCCGCCGGCACCTCCTCACTCGGCGACGGCACCCGCCTGGTCGGGTCGTTCCGGGCGCACGGACTCGTGGTCCCCGTCTGGGACCTGCCCAGCTCGATGGGGGCCGAGGCGTGCGAGAAGCCCGCCGTCGAGTTCGCCGAGCGGCTGGCGACGGCACTCGCGTCCGACGTCCCGCTCACCGCCGAGGAACGCCGCGCCCGGGGCGGTCTCACCAACCGCCAGGTGACCCTCAGCTGACAGTGACGACAGGGCCCCGCAGACGGTGACCCGCATCACAACTCGCCGTACTCGTAAGTAAATCGGCGTCCCTACGGGCGAGATCGAATTTGCGAACGGCAGATCTCTTGTTACGGTTCTAGAAGCCCGGTCGCTGGTGCATCCCCCGTCGCCAGCGACCGGGCGTCTTCGTTTCCGGCTGCGGCCCGCCCTGCGACACCCCCGGGCGCGGAGGCCGCACCACTCCTGAGACCGCGCCCGCCGAGCCGGAGCCCGTCACGTCGGAGCCCGCCGCACGTCAGGGTCCGGTCCCCGCCACGGCCCGTCCCGCCATGGCCCGTATGCCCCTGTGGCCGGCCCCAGTCAGCCCTTGGCACCCTGCGGCCGCTCGGATCCGGCGCGGAGCAGCAGCGGCACCTCGTCCACGGGCCCGGCTCCCACGAACTCCGCCACCGCCGTCGCGGACCGGGGCGCGCCCGAGGACGGGACGCGCGGCGTCTCGCAGATGCCCGGCTCGTCGTTCGCGGCCGGCGCACAGTGCAGCTCCACCGTCCGCCCGCCCGGCCCCAGCAGCGTGAGCACGGAACGGATTTCCTCCCCGGTCACGTTCCGGTAGTAGGCGCGCGCCCAGGTCTCGCCGTCCTGGGTCATGACGCAGGTCTGCGCCTCGACGCCCTCCGGTGCGACCAGTTCGGGGCCGCACCGGGCCACCGCGTCCGGGCGCCGCCCGCCACCCGTGCCACCCGCGCCACCCATGCCGCCCATGCCGCCCATGCCGCCCATGCGATCGTCACCGCCAGAAGAGGGCGAACGATCAAACTCGGGCAGGAATCCGGCTGCTGCGCTCATTCTCGATGGGGATTTCAGCAACGCCGGAGAAAGAGCGGCGGATTCGCCTCCGGACGGTCCATCAGAAGTCTTTGCCCGTACATTTCCTGACGGTCCGCCAGGGACTCTCGCCTCGGCCGCCGGATCACCCGGTACGGCATCCGGGGCAACAGCGGGATCCGCGGGAGCGACCAGCGGAACCAGCCAGACGAACACGGCGACAGCAGTGAGACCGGTCATGCGGATATTCATGGTGGCCCCACCTGGCGACTGCGCGGAAATCCTGACGACGGGGCGACGATATCGGCGCAATGCAGGCCGCCGGGTCGCTCGGCACCCGTTCACCGGGGATCCGGCCCGGCTCACACCCGTTCGAGTGAGCCGGACACCATGCCCCGGCCCCTGTGGAGCCGGACCCTGTGTGCGAGGAACCGTGAGCCAGGCACTTCTTGGGCGCCACGGTTGCCGCCCGGCCGGTCAGTGGGCGAGCCGACTACCGCCGCCGGGGGCGCCGGTGCTCGCCTCGACCAGGGCGTCCAGGACCGCTTCCACGTCCGGGAGCCAGGGCGCCGCGACCGCGGGAGCCTCGCCCTTCGCCCGTCTGCGGGACACCGGGGCGGCGGCGGAGGCCGCCTCCGCCGCGGGGGGCCGCTCCCAACGGACCTGACCCGCGCCGATCCGGGACGGCGGCAGGACGAGATAGCCGCCCTCACCGTGGAACCGGAGGGAGCTGGGCACCCAGTCCTTCGCGTACAGCAGTTCACCGAGCCGTTCCAGGCTGTACGGGGCCACCAGCAGCGACCACCGGGTGGGCGTCGCCACGACGGGGCCGAGCCGCATGCCGAGGGCGTCGAGGTCGCTCAGCGCTCTGGCGCCGACCACGGCGGGCAGGCTCACCGCGCAGGGCGCACGGCCGCCGGTCGCCAGCATCACGGGGGCGGTGGGGCGGTGGGTCCACCACCAGCGCACCATGCGCTCGTCCGTGGTGGCCGCCAGCAGTCCGGGATCGAAGGGGTGTGCGCCCGGTACGGCGCAGTCGGGTTCGGGGCAGGCGCAGCCGGGGCCGCCACTCTCGCCGGGCGGGACGGCCTGCGCCGTCCCCACTCCGGGGAGCACGGGCCATTGCCATACGGTGGCGCAGGTCAGGGCCGCGTCGAGCCGGGCGGCACCCTCCTTGCGCCGGAGCCGGAGCCTGCGTCGCCTTCCGAGGATCTCGCGCATGAGCGCTCGTTCCTTTCCGTTGAACGCCGAGTCCACATGACACCACGCGTGTGTGACACCACGTGCGTATCTCTTCGCTGTGCGTACGTGCTCATCAGTTCTGCGGTACGGGCGTGCCGTCGATACCGAGCGTGAGCCGAGCCGAGCCGAGTGGAACCGATCCGAATAGAACCGATCTGGGGTGGAACAGAGCAGAGTCGAGCGGAGTCGAACCGAACGGGGCCGAACTGACCGAACGGGCCGAACTGACCGAGCGGAGTCGTGCTGCCCTGGCAGAGTCGTGCGGGTCGAACCGTGCGGGTCGAGCCGGACCGGCGATCGCTGGGCGAGGGCGGCACGCACCTCGCCTACCGCTCTGGTGCGAACCCCGCCGTCCGGGGCGGGTACGACACCTTCACGGGTAAGGACGCCCGAACCCGCTGCCGGGTTCCTGGGCGATCACAACCGCACCCGCGCATCACCGTTTACGTACCCAGCATGCCCGGAATGACGCTCCTCCGGCGACTTGACCCCGGAGGTACCCCTGTTGAGCAGGCTCAGTCGATCGTAAATAGCACCCATAGGGTGCATTTTTCGGCCAAGTTAACCGACATCGGGAGAGCATGAATCACCCGGTACCCGAAGGGACAATACTGGACATCAGGTTACTTGTGCGTGTACATGTGGATGCATTGATAGTGGCGCAGAATCACATGGGGGTTTGCGATGCTATTCGACGCATCACACGGGTCGGAAAGCTGGCTGCCATGAGCGCCCCACACCTGCCGAAAGTGGCTGGAATCAATCCAGAGGTTCCGGTTTCAACGCACAGTGCCGCCCCCTTGACGGAGGTTCCGGGACCGCCCGGAGCCTTCATCCAGGACCGGCTCGCGGGCTGGGTCTCGGACCTCACGACCCTGCACGAACTCACCGAGCGGCTGGCCGGGACGAGCACCCTCGACGGCGCCCTGAACGAGCTGCTGCACGCCGGAGCCGCCCTCGTCGGCGCCCGTCGCGGACTTCTCGTTCTGGAACCGGCGAACGGCGAAGGTCCCTCAGCCACCCTCGGCCTCGGGCTCAGCCACGCCGAGCTCGGCCACATCGAGACCGTGCCGCGCGCGGCCACCGCACTCGGCCGGGCTCTCGACGGGCTACCGGACACCGCCGACGGGGTCGCCAGCCCCGACCTGCTCGGCGAGAAGGACCTGGACCCCCGGCACCGCGAGGTCGCCGCCCGGCTCGGCTACGCCGCCGGCTACGCCCTCCCGCTCACCTCCGAGGCGGCCGGCCGTCTCGGAGCGGCCCTCTGGCTCTACGACGAACCGGCCGAGCCCACACCGAAGCAGCGCCATCTCGCCGGCCTCTACGCGCGCTACGCCACCGAGCACCTGGCCCGCCTGATCGAGCTGGAGCGGGCCCGCGCGGACGTCGCCGCCGTCGCCGAGGAGCTGCTGCCCAGCCGGCTGCCCCGGATCCCCGGCGTCCGGCTCGCCGCCCGGCACCGCACCGGCCCCCGGGGCGGCGGCGACTGGTACGACGCCCTGCCGCTGCCCGACCGCACGCTCGGCCTCGCCGTCGGCTCCGTGGGCGGGTCCGGACCGAGCACCATGGCCGCCATGGGCCGACTGCGGGCCAGCCTGCGGGCGTACGCCGTGATGGAGGGCGAGGACCCCGTCGCCGTCCTCTCCGACCTGGAACTGCTGCTGCGGCTCACCGAACCCGCGCGGACCGCGACCGCCCTCTTCGCCTACTGCGAGCCCGCCGCGCGCAGGGTCGTACTGGCCGGGGCCGGGCACACCCCGCCCCTGGTACTCGGCGAGCGGCGCTGCGAGTTCGTCGAGACCACGCTCTCCGCCCCGCTGGGGATGCTCGCCTGCTGGGAGGCGCCGAGCGTGGAGTTCAGCCCGGCGCCCGGCGAAACGGTGCTGCTCTACACGGACGGGCTGCTGCGCCGCACCGGGGACGCGATGGACCGCGCCTTCGCCCGTCTGCACTCCGCCGCCGCCTCCGTACCGAAGTCGGACCGGCACGATCCGGCGGCCGTCGCCGATCACGTCCTGCGCACGATGCTGCCCGACGGCCTCGACCGGAGTGAATCCGCCGAGGACGTCGTGATCCTCGCCGCCCATTTCGAATGACCGTCCCTTTCACATGACCGCCCCATTCGACTGACCGCCCAGGCCGGCAGACCGCTCACACCGGCCCGCCGCCCCCTTCGACTGATCCGTCGGCGGTCGCTCCGGTAGCAGGTCCTTCGGCCCTGGGACCCCTTCCGTACGCCCGTACGATGGGTGATGGTCCAGTGTCGTACTCAAGGAGAAACACATCGTGTCTGAGGAGCTCATCCCGGAGAACCCGGAGCAGGAGACCGAGGAGAACGAGGCAGAGGAAGCGGTCAAGCAGCGGAAGAACGGCCTGTACCCGGGCGTCTCCGACGAGCTCGCCGACAACATGAAGTCGGGCTGGGCCGACACGGAGCTGCACGGCCTCCAGCCGATCGCCCAGGCCGAGCACACCGCCGCCCGGCGCGCCGCGCTCTCCGCCCGCTTCCCCGGCGAGCGCCTGGTCGTCCCCGCGGGCAACCTGAAAACCCGCTCCAACGACACCGAGTACGCCTTCCGCGCCTCCACCGAGTACGCGTATCTCACCGGTGACCAGACCCAGGACGGCGTTCTCGTCCTGGAGCCTGCGGGCAGCGGCCACGAGGCGACCCTGTACCTGCTGCCGCGCTCCAACCGGGAGAACGGCGAGTTCTGGCTCGACGGCCAGGGCGAGCTGTGGGTCGGCCGACGCAACTCCCTCTCCGAGGCCGAGCAGCTGCTGAACATCCCCGCGAAGGACGTCCGCGAGCTGACCGCCGCACTGACCGAGGCCACCGGCCCGGTCCGCAATGTGCGCGGCCACGACGCGTCCGTCGAGGCCGCCCTCACCGACAAGGTCACCGCGGAGCGCGACGAGGAACTGCGCGTCCACCTCTCCGAGGCCCGTCTAGTGAAGGACGCCTTCGAGATCGCCGAGCTGCAGAAGGCGTGCGACGCCACCGCGCGCGGCTTCGAGGACGTCGTCAAGAGCCTGGACAAGGCCGAGGCGACCAGCGAGCGCTTCATCGAGGGCACGTTCTTCCTGCGCGCCCGCATCGAGGGCAACGACATCGGCTACGCCTCGATCTGCGCCGCCGGTCCGCACGCCACCACCCTGCACTGGGTCCGCAACGACGGCGACGTCCGCGCCGGCGAGCTGCTGCTCCTGGACGCCGGCGTGGAGACCAACGACCTCTACACCGCCGACGTGACGCGCACCCTGCCGATCAACGGCACGTTCTCGCCGCTCCAGCGCAAGATCTACGACGCGGTGTACGAGGCCCAGGAGGCGGGCATCGCCGCCGTGAGGCCCGGCGCCACCTTCCGCGACTTCCACGACGCCTCGCAGCGCGTGCTCGCCGAGAAGCTCATCGCGTGGGGCCTGCTCGGCGACCTGGACGTGGACAAGGTCCTGGAGCTCGGCCTCCAGCGCCGCTGGACCCTTCACGGCACGGGCCACATGCTCGGCATGGACGTCCACGACTGCGCCGTCGCGCGCACCGAGGCATACGTCGACGGCGTCCTGGAGCCGGGCGTCTGCCTGACCGTGGAGCCGGGTCTGTACTTCCAGGCCGACGACCTGACCGTGCCCGAGGAGTACCGGGGCATCGGCGTCCGGATCGAGGACGACATCCTCGTCACCGAGGACGGCAACCGGAACCTCTCCGACACGCTGCCCCGCCGGGCGGACGAGGTCGAGGCCTGGATGGCGCGGCTGAAGGGCTGACCCACCGCCGTACCTCTTGGGAGGGCGCGTCGCTCACTACACGGTGAGCAGCGCGCCCTCGCGCCATTTCAGGACCTTGTCGAAGCGCACCACCGCGCCGTGGCCCGGCCGGTTGCCGAACTGGACGTGGTCCGAGAGCTGCTGGATGAGGTCGAGGCCCCGGCCGCTCTCGGCTTCGGCGTCCCGCGGGTGCTGCGGGTGCTGCGGGTGCTGCGGGTGCTGCGGGTGCTGTTCGGAACGCGCGGCTGGGCGAAGCACGCGCCGGGCGGGAAAGCCCGGCCCCGAGTCGCTGACCTCGATACGGCATTTCTCGCCGTCCAGATAGGCCGTGACCCGGTACTGCCCGGTGTCCGCGGCAGGGCGTCCGTGTCCGGAATCCCCCGGCTCTCCGAGAGCCGTCCGGTCACCGCCGTGTTCGACGGCGTTCGCACAGGCCTCGCTGAGCGCGACCGACAGGTCGAAGGAGATGTCCGGGTCCACCCCCGCGGTTTCCATGGTGCCGAGCAGAAAACGACGGGCGAGCGGAACGCTCGCGGCTTCGCGCCGCAAATGGAGAGACCACCAGATGCTCATCTTTCAGCCTCCTGGCTGCGGCTCGACGTATCGATACGTATTGCCTCCCTCGGCACTTCGTAAGCACGGATCTGATGGGAAAGCCCTCATTCGGCGGATGTGGGTATTTGGCCGCCCGGTGTATGGACCGCCTGATACCGGGTCACCGGGTGTCCGTCCGGTGCCCCGGTGCGCGCCCCCCTGTCCGTACATCCCCCGCGAACAGGCTCAACAAGCACGGTTGGGGACGGAGTCTGAACTTCCGGACCTGCCGTACCGCGCGGGGGCGTGCGGTGCGATGATGTCCCGGTCATGTCCACGCCTCTCGCACACGCAGGAGCCGGTCTGCGGCTCATGAGGGCCGCGGTGTTCACCGCGGCCTGCGTCGGGCTGTCCGCGGCCGGACACGCGCTCGCCGCCGGAGCGCCCGTCCCCGCGTGGACACTGCTCGCCGGATTCCTCGGCGTCCTCGCCGTCGCCACGGTCCTCGCCGGACGGGAACGTTCCCTTCCGTCGATCGTGGGCGCGCTGGCCGGGGGGCAGATCCTCCTGCACGTGCTCTTCGCGTACGGCAGCCACACCGGTGCCCCGGCCGTCGCCGCACCCACGGGCGGCGACAACCCGCTCATCCGGTTCGCCGCCGGTCTCGTCTGCGGGGCCGGCCCGGAGCAGCTGACCGCGACCGACGCCCACCGCATCATCTCCTCCGCCGGCATCGACCCGTCGACGCTCACGGGGGCCCACGGCCATCTCGCGAACGACGGGGCCGGAGCTGTCGGGACCGCCGCGTCGGCGGCCCCGGACAGCGCCTTCGGCATCGCGCAGGTCTGCGCCGCGGTCTCCGCGCTGCTGCCGAGCCTGCCGATGTTGCTGGCCCACGTCCTCGTCGCGCTCGCCACCGGCTGGCTGTTGCGGCGCGGCGAGATCGCCCTCTTCCAACTGGCCCGGCTCTCCGCCCACAGCGCCCAGGCACTGGCGGCCGGGGCCCGGCTGCGGTCCCTGCGTGCCGCGCTCGCCCTCGTCCGCGCACTGCGGGCCGGGGCGCGGACACAGCTCATGGCCGGGCCGCGGCTTCCGCGCCACTGCGACGAGGTGCCGGTACCGGCCGTCGGGGATCCCTTGCAGCACCTGGTGATCAGGCGCGGGCCTCCGGCCCCCTACGCCCTCGCAGCCTGACGCGACGCCTCCACCGACCCCGCGGGACCCGCCCGTGCACGTCCCTGTGCACACACGCCCACGGAACCGGACCACGAGGTGTCGTGATGCCGCCGCGCACCCGCGCGCCGGACCACCGTGTTCCGTTTCCCCTGTGGAGATTCCTGCCATGAAGCTTTCCCGTATCGCCCTCGTCGGCGGTGTCGCCGCGTCCACCGTCCTGCTGATCGCCGGACCGGCCGCCGCCCACGTCAGCGTCCAGCCGGTCGGCGAGGCCGCCAAGGGCGGATACGCCACGCTCAACTTCAAGGTCCCCAACGAGCGCGACCAGGCCTCGACGGTGAAGCTCGAAGTGAACTTCCCGGCCGACCACCCGCTGTCGTCCGTCACCCCGCAGGCCGTCCCCGGCTGGAAGATCGACATCACCAAGAGCAAGCTCGACAAGCCTCTTGAGGTGCACGGCAAGAAGATCGCCGAGGCCGTCTCCAAGGTGACCTGGACCGCGGACGAGGGCGAGATCGCCCCCGGCTACTTCCAGCAGTTCCCGGTCTCCGTCGGCGCGCTTCCCGAGGACGCCGACCAGCTCGTCTTCAAGGCGATCCAGACGTACGACAACAAGGAAGTCGTCCGCTGGATCGAGGAGCCCTCGGCGGGCGGCGAGGAGCCCGACAGCCCGGCCCCCGTCCTGAAGCTGACCGCCGCCGCCGAGGACAGCCACGGCGGCGCGGCCGACGACGCCAAGAAGGCGGACGGCCACAAGGCCGCCGACACCGACGCGTCGTCCAAGGGGAGCAGCACCGTCGCGTCCTCCTCGTCCAGCGACACCACCGCCCGCACGCTGGGCATCATCGGCATCGTCATCGGCATCGGGGGCATCGCGTTCGGCGTGCTCGCCGGACGTCGCCGCTCGGCCTGACCGGCCGGTTCCCTCACCCGCACCACGTTCAGGACACCTCATCCCATGCGCAACACAAAAGCAGTGACGGCCGTGGCCTTCGCCGCCGCGGCCGCACTGGCCCTCTCCGCCTGCGGCACCGGTGACGACAAGGCGGGCCCGCCCGTCGTCGACGTCAGCGCCGCTCCGAAGGACAAGGCCGCTACCGTCCTCGACCAGCCGTTCACCAAGCCGAACCTCGTCCTCACCGACACCGACGGCAAGGAGTACGACCTCCGCGAGGCGACCAAGGGCAAGCCGACGCTCATCTACTTCGGCTACACCAGCTGCCCCGACGTCTGTCCGCTGACCATGAGCAACATCTCCCTCGCCAAGCGGGAGCTGCCCAAGGCCGATCAGGACAAGCTCCAGGTCGTCTTCGTCACCACCGACCCCGAGCGCGACACCCCCGCCTCGCTCGGCAAGTGGCTCGCCGGCCAGGACTCCTCCTTCACCGGTCTCACCGGCGACTTCCCGACCATCCAGGCCGGGGCGCGGCAGATCGGCATCGGCATCGACGCGCCGACGAAGGACAAGAACGGCAACGTCGTCTCGATGCACGGCGCCCAGGTCATCGCCTTCTCCCCGAAGACGGACCAGGGGTATGTGCTCTACGGCGAGGACACCAGTCCCGAGGAGTACGCCAAGGATCTCCCCAAGCTGATCAAGGGGGAGACTCCGTGAACCGCCGGGCCGCTCTCGCCGGCGGCCTCGCCCTCACCACGGGGCTGACGCTGGCCGGGTGCTCGTCGGGGAGTGAGCCGGAGCTGAAGGTCGTCGGCGCGTATCTGCCGCAGCCCGTCAGCGACATGGCGGCCGGTTTCCTCGTCGTCCAGAACAACGGCGGCACCGGGGACCGGCTCACCTCGGTGACCAGTCCGCTCTCCGACGACGTCACGATCCACGAGACGAAGAACCAGAAGATGCGTGAGGTCTCCTCGTTCGAGGTGCCCGCGGGCGGCGAGCTCGACCTCGAACGCGGTGGCAACCACATCATGTTCATGAAGCTCAAGCAGAAGCCCAAGCAGGGCGAGAAGGTCTCCGTAGAGCTGCACTTCGAGAAGGCCGGCCCCATCACGGTCGACCTGCCGGTGAAGGAAACCACCCACAACCCGAAGAAGCAGTGAGGGACTGAACCGATGTCTGCCACCGCCCCGCACGCCGGACCGTCCCCGATACGACGGCCCGTCGCCGCCGCCGCGCTCCTCGCCGCGCTGGTCAGCCTGGTGTTCGGGCTGCTGCTGGCCGGCGCGGGCCCGGCGTCCGCGCACGCCGCCCTCACCGGGAGCGACCCGCAGGACGGGGCGGTGGTGGACACCGCGCCCAAGGACGTCACCCTCAGCTTCTCCGAGGCCATCGCCGTGGGCGACGACTCCATCCGGGTCCTCGACCCCAGCGGCAAGCGCGCCGACACCGAAGCCGAACCGCGCGACCTCTCCGAGGGCGGCACCGTCCGCTACGGCGTCGCCCTCCACTCCGGCCTCCCGGACGGCACCTACACCGTGGCCTGGCAGGCGACCTCCGCCGACAGCCACCCGATCTCCGGCGCGTTCACGTTCTCCGTCGGCGCCCCGTCCGACACCTCGGTGGCCCTGTCCTCCCAGGGGGCGGGCGGCGGCCCGGTCGGCGTCGTCTACGACATCGCGCGCTACGCCGCGTACGGCGGGTTCGTGCTGCTCGTCGGCGGCAGCGCGTTCGTCCTGGTCTGCTGGCGGCGCGGCGCGTCCGCCCTGCCGATGCAGCGGCTCGTGGTCCGCGGCTGGCTCACGCTGACGGCGGCGACCCTGGTCATGCTGCTGCTGCGCAACCCGTACACCGGCAGCGGGAAGTTCGCCGACGCCTTCGACCTCGTCGGCCTCCAGTCCGTCCTGGACACCAAGCCCGGTGCCGCACTCGTCTCCCGGCTGCTGCTGCTCGGGGCCGCAGCCCTGTTCATCGCCGTGCTGTTCGGCACGTACGCCCGGCGCGAGGACGAGCAGGAGAAGAAGGACCTCACCTTCGGCCTCGCCGTCGGAGGCGGGGTGGTCGCGGCGGGCATCGCCGCCACCTGGGCGATGTCCGAGCACGCCTCGACCGGCATCCAGACGTCCATCGCCATGCCGGTGGACGTGGCACACCTGCTGGCCGTCGCCGCGTGGCTCGGTGGACTCGCCTCGCTCCTGGTGGCGCTGTACCGGACGCCGGACATCGGGAGCGCCGCGGTCCGGCGCTTCTCCACGGTCGCGTTCGGCAGCGTCGTGGTCCTGGCGGTGACCGGGATCTACCAGTCCTGGCGGCAGGTCGGATCCTGGTCGGCGCTGACCGGGACGCGCTACGGACAACTGCTGATCCTCAAGGTGGCGCTGATCGCCGTCCTGCTCGCCGCCGCCTGGTTCTCCCGGCGCTGGACAGGGCGGCTGACGGACACCGCCGTCGCCTCCTCCGAAGCCGGGTCCTCCGGAGGAGGCGAGGAGGAGGACGCCGCGACCGAGCCGGAGACCACCGCCCCGGCCACGTCGGCAGAGACCTCCGACGACGACGTCGTCCCCGAGCGTGCCGCACAACTGGCCCGTCAGCGGGCCGTCCTGACCGCGACCAAGAAGAAGCGGATGCGGGACGCCGACCCGGACCGTTCCGGGCTGCGCCGCTCGGTCCTGGCCGAAGCCGCCGTCGCCGTCGTCCTGCTGGCCGTCACCACCATGCTGACGTCCACCGAACCGGGCCGTACGGAGGAGGAGGCCGCGGGCGGCGCCACCGCGGCCACCGCCCCCGCCGCCGGCGGCCCGGTCAACCTGAGCATGCCGTTCGACACCGGCGGCCAGAACGGCAAGGGCACCGTGCGCATCGGCATCGACCCCGGCCGCACCGGATCCAACGATCTGCATGTGTGGATCGACGGCAGCGACGGCGAGCCGATGGACGTTCCCGAGCTGAAGCTGGCCCTCACCCTGGAGTCGAAGGACATCGGCCCGCTGCCGGTCGTCCCTGACCGGCTGGCCGAAGGACACTGGTCGGCGAGCGGTGTACAGATTCCGATGGCCGGGGACTGGAAGGTCGACGTCACGGTACGGACGTCGGACATCGACCAGGTCACCATCGACAAGAACGCGAAGATCGGCTGAGCACGGTGAGCAAGACCAAGAAGCAGACGCCGGACGAGACCGCCGCCACCCACTCCCCGGGCAGCCCCACCACCGGCTCCCCGGGCGGCGACAGCACCAGCGGTTCCGGAGTATCGCGGCGGCGGCTGCTGGGCACGGCGGGCGCCACGGGGCTGGTGCTGGGAGCCGGAGGCGGGGCCGCCGGGTACGCCGCCACCCGCCCCGAGGAGACGGCCGCGCTGACAACCGTCGGGGCGACCGAGTCGATGTTTCACGGGAAACATCAATCGGGGATCACCACTCCGCTTCAGGCCCGGGGCCATCTCGTCGCCTTCGACCTCGCGGCGGGCGGGGGTCGCAAGGAGGCGGCGGCTCTGCTGCGGCGCTGGTCGGCGGCGGCGAAGGAGCTGATGGCGGGCCGCCCCACGGCGGGCGGGCCGGACGGCCCCGGGCACGACACCGGGATCGCCCTGGACGCGGGGCCGTCGTCCCTGACCGTCACCTTCGGCTTCGGCCGTACGTTCTTCGCGCGCACCGGTCTGACCACCCGCCTGCCCGCCGCGCTCGACCCGCTGCCCGCGTTCTCCGCCGACGCGCTCGACGCAGAGCGGTCGAACGGCGACCTGTGGGTGCAGATCGGCGCGGACGACGCGCTGGTCGCCTTCCACGCGCTGCGGGCCCTCCAGAAGGAGGCCGCGGGCACGGCGCGGGTGCGATGGCAGATGAACGGCTTCAACCGCACCCCCGGCGCGACCGCCCGGCCGATGACCGCCCGCAATCTGATGGGCCAGATCGACGGGACCGGAAACCCGCGGCCGGCCGACGAGGACTTCGACCGGAGCGTCTTCGTCCCCGCGTCCCCCGGGAAGCCGCAGGAGTGGATGGAGGGCGGTTCGTACGCCGTCGTCCGCCGGATCAGAATGCTCCTGGACGACTGGGAGAAGCTTCCGGTGGAGCGCCAGGAGCGGGTCATCGGACGGCGCAAGGCGGACGGGGCGCCCCTGAGCGGGGGGACCGAGACCACGGAGATGAACCTCGACAAGGCGGGCCCGGACGGCAGGCTCGTGATCCCCGACGACGCCCACGCCCGGATCTCCTCGCCCGAGAAGAACGGCGGGGCCGCCATGCTGCGCCGCCCGTTCTCGTACCACGACGGCATCGCGGAGGACGGTACCGCGGACGCCGGGCTCCTCTTCGTCTGCTGGCAGGCGGACCCGTTCCGCGGTTTCGTGCCGGTGCAGCGCAAGCTCGACCGGGGCGACGCGCTGTCGCCGTTCCTCCGGCACGAGGCGAGCGGGGTGTTCGCGGTGCCGGGCGGGGCGGCGGAGGGCGAGTACGTGGGACAGCGGCTGCTGGAGTCGTAGGGCGCCCGCGCCCTCTTCGCTCCGGCCCAGAAGCGCTCGTGGCATGGCCTGCCCGCGCCCTCCCGACCGCATTCTGAGACAGCGCGGCGGGCCTCGCGGGGCGCATTAGGGTGACCGTATGTCAGCCACGCGCTACGCCTATCTCGGTCCCGAAGGCACCTTCACCGAGGTCGCCCTCCGTACGCTCCCGGAAGCCGCCACCCGGGAACTCGTCCCGATGGTGTCCGTGCCGGCCGCCCTGGACGCCGTGCGCGGTGGCGAGGTGGCGGCGGCGCTCGTGCCGATCGAGAACTCCGTCGAGGGCGGCATCACCGCGACACTGGACGAGCTGGCCGGCGGGGAACCGCTGATGATCTATCGCGAGGTGCTGCTGTCCATCACCTTCGCCCTGCTGGTACGGCCCGGGACCAAGCTGTCGGACATCAAGACGGTCACCGCGCACCCGGCCGCCCAGCCGCAGGTGCGCAACTGGATGTCGGCCCACCTCCCGGGGGCTCTGTGGGAGTCGGCGGCGTCCAACGCGGACGGGGCCCGGCTGGTCCAGGAGGGGCGGTACGACGCCGCGTTCGCCGGGGAGTTCGCCGCCGCGACCTACGGCCTGGAGCCGCTGGTGACGGAGATCCACGACGCGGAGAACGCCCAGACGCGCTTCGTCCTGGTGGGCCGGCCCGCCCGGCCCTCCGCACCGACCGGCGCGGACAAGACCTCCGTGGTGATCCGGCTGGGCGACGACCGTCCCGGCGCCCTCCTGGAGCTGCTCCAGGAGTTCGCGGTGCGCGGCGTCAACCTGATGCTGATCCAGTCCCGCCCGACCGGTGAGGGCATCGGCAACTACTGCTTCGCCGTGGACGCCGAGGGGCACATCGCGGACCGGCGGGTCGGGGAGGCCCTGATGGGTCTGAAGCGGATCAGCCCGAAGGTGCGGTTCCTCGGCTCGTACCCGCGGGCGGGCGTCTCCCCGGACGAGGTGCGGCCGCTGCGGGCGGGCACATCGGACGCGACGTTCACGGAAGCCTCCGACTGGCTGGCGCGCAGCCAGGACGGCCGGATCTGACGGAAGGTGCGGGAGGAGCCACCGGCACGAGAAGTGCGCGGGGGCGGCCTCCTTGAGCGCTTCGCAGCGGTGCGATCTACAGATAGTCACGCTCTCCGGGGAGTTATCCACAGGAGAGTTCTCGACCTGGGGACAAGTCGACACCCCAATGCGACATCGTCGACAAATCAACCCAGCAACCCCGGAGTCATCCACAGACATGCGAGGCGGCATGAGTCGACGTGAGTCGCCTATGTCCCCTCAATTCCCTTGATCAACTCTTTGGGGCAAGGAATTCCCACGCGAACGAGCCCGTGGAACGCGTTTGGGCGGGGATTCCACGGGGCTTCGTCCGAGTTCCGGAACAATGTCCTCCTGCATCCACAGAACTTCCACACAGCCTGTGGATAACTATTCCGGCACGGAACCCTCTGTGGACAACAGCGGCCGACACACCCCTCAACTCCCGCCCACCTCAAGGCCGATACGTCAAGGCGGGCCGCGCCTCCTGCCCCGTTCAGGGGACTTAACCGCCATTATTGACACCCGCGACCTTCACCCCGAGCCTTCCCTCCAGCCCCCCTTGGCCTTCTCCGGCACCGGGGCCGTCCGCGATTCCCCCTCAGGAATATCAATTCCGGCAATTCGGTCATAGTGACACGCTCGGCAATATCGGTTCGAGTGCGAGATCCGCACACCGGTAGCCTGGAGGGGTGATTGACCTTCGCCTGCTCCGTGAGGACCCCGACCGTGTTCGCGCCTCCCAGCGCGCCCGTGGAGAGGATGTCGACCTCGTCGACGCCCTGCTCTCCGCCGACGAGCTGCGCAGGTCGTCCGGCGTCCGCTTCGACGAACTCCGTGCCGAACAGAAGTCCCTCGGCAAGCTGATCCCCAAGGCCACCCCCGAGGAGCGCACCGAGCTTCTCAAGAAGGCCGAGCAGCTCAAGGCCGGCGTCAAGGCGGCCGACGCCGCCCAGGACGAGGCCGACGCGAGTGCCAAGCGGCTCCTGCTCCAGCTCGGCAACATCGTCCACGAGGACGTGCCGGTCGGCGGCGAGGAGGACTTCGTCGTCCTGGAGACCCACGGCACCGTCCGGGACTTCGGCGCCGAGGGCTTCGAGCCCAAGGACCACCTGGAGATCGGCGAGGCGCTCGGCGCCATCGACATGGAGCGCGGGGCCAAGGTCTCCGGCTCACGGTTCTACTACCTCACGGGCGTCGGAGCGCTCCTGGAGCTCGCCCTCGTCAACGCGGCGATCGCGCAGGCCACCGAGGCCGGGTTCGTCCCGATGCTCACCCCGGCGCTGGTCCGCCCCCGCGCCATGGAGGGCACCGGCTTCCTCGGCCAGGCCTCGGAGAACGTGTACCACCTGGAGAAGGACGACTACTACCTGGTCGGCACCTCCGAGGTCCCCCTCGCCGCGTACCACATGGACGAGATCATCGACGCCGACAAGCTGCCCCTGCGGTACGCCGGGTTCTCCCCGTGCTTCCGCCGCGAGGCCGGCACGTACGGCAAGGACACCCGCGGCATCTTCCGCGTCCACCAGTTCGACAAGGTCGAGATGTTCTCGTACGTCGACCCGTCGGACGCCGAAGCCGAGCACCGCAGGCTCCTGGAGTGGGAGAAGCAGTGGCTCACCGCCCTCGAACTGCCCTTCCAGGTGATCGACGTCGCCACCGGTGACCTCGGTTCCTCCGCCTCGCGGAAGTTCGACTGCGAGGCGTGGATCCCGACCCAGGGCAAGTACCGCGAGCTCACCTCCGCGTCGAACTGCGACGGCTTCCAGGCCCGCCGCCTGTCCGTCCGGATGCGCGAGGGCAAGAAGGTCCGGCCGCTGGCCACGCTGAACGGCACGCTCTGCGCCGTACCGCGCACGATCGTGGCGATTCTGGAGAACCACCAGCTTCCCGACGGTTCGGTCCGGGTGCCCGAGATGCTCCGTCCGTACCTGGGCGGGCGCGAGGTCCTGGAACCGGTCGCCAAGTGACCTTCCCCTACAGGCTCGTCGCGACCGACCTCGACGGCACCCTGCTGCGCGGCGACGACACGGTCTCCGAGCGCACCCGCGAGGCTCTGGCCGCCGCCACGGCGGCCGGCGCCGCGCACATCATCGTCACCGGACGTGCGGTCCCCTGGACCCGGCACATTCTGGACGACCTCGGTTACGAGGGGCTCGCGGTCTGCGGTCAGGGCGCGCAGGTCTACCACGCGGGCGAGCACAAGCTGCTGACCTCGCTGACCCTGGACCGGCAGCTCGCCGGTCTCGCGCTGTCCAAGATCGAGGCGGAGATCGGCCCGCTGCACCTGGCGGCCAGCCGCGACGGGCTGGACGGCGAGGTGCTGGTGGGCCCCGGCTACCAGGTGCAGGAGGGGCCGCTCCCGTACCTCTTCGTGGACGACGCCACCGAGATGTGGACCGCCCCCCTCAACAAGGTCTACATACAGCACCCGGAGCTGGACGACGACGCGCTGGCCTTCGCCGCACGGGCGGCGGTCGGCAGCCTGGTCGACGTGGTCATGGCCGGGGCCGGCGTGGTCGAGATCCTGCCGCTGGGCCTGAGCAAGGCGACCGGCCTCTCGCTGGCCGCCCGCCGGCTCGGCGTGAAGGCGGCCGACACGATCGCCTTCGGCGACATGCCGAACGACATCCCGATGTTCGGCTGGGCCCACCACGGCGTGGCCATGGCCAACGCCCACGACGACCTGAAGGCCGTCGCCCACGAGATCACGGCGTCCAACGAGGACGACGGCATCGCGGTGGTGCTGGAGGAACTGCTCCGCTCGGCGCCCGTCGCCTGAGCGATGCCGTACGCACGGGGCAGCGAGCCGACAACGGCCCGGCACCGTTTCCCATGGTGCCGGGCCGCCGGTCTCGGCGCCGCCCGCCGCGGCGGCGCAGATCCTTCGGCGCGTTGCGTCACAGACGGCTCCCGCCCTGTGGGCGGGAGCCGTCTGCCGTACGCGCGAGTCTCAGGCCGCGGCCTGAGAGACCGGGGCCCTCACTCCTCGCCCGCCAGCTTCAGCGCCCGCAGCTTCTGGCCCGCGTACCAGGTGGCGGCGACCGTGACCGCGACCAGCAGGACCGTGGCGAGCGGCAGGCCGACGTCCGAGGTCACCGCGCCGTCGCCCGCCACCTTCTGGGCGACCGCCAGGGACCACTGCTGGACGCTGAGCGTCCGCGCGCCGGGCACCAGGCTGCCGAACAGGGCCTCCCAGACCAGCGCGTAGACCAGGCCGAGGACGACCGCGTGCCGGCTGACCGTGCCGAGCAGCAGGAACAGGGCGCTGTACGCGATCGAGGCGACCAGCGCCGCGATCGTGTAGGCGACGGCGACCTGCTGGCCGTTGCCGTTGAGGATCAGCCCCGCGAGAAGCGTCGGCAGGGCGGAGAACACCATGGTCACCGCGATGGCCACGATCAGCTTGGTGAAGATGATCGTGGGCCGCTTCACGGGCTTGGCGAGCAGGTAGACGATCGAGCCGTCGTCGATCTCGGGGCCGATCGCCCCGGTGCCCGCGATCACGCCGATCAGCGGCACCATCGTGGCGATGGCGAAGCCGCCGAGGACGTCCGCGGCGATCTGGTCATCGGCTCCGGCGAACATGCGCACGGCCGCGGCGATGACCAGCAGCAGTGCGGGCAGGACGAACAGGATGGCGGCCCGGCGCCGGCCGAGCAGGGCCCGGTAGGTGAGCCGGGCGACTGTGGGGTCGTACATGACGGTGCACAGCTCCTTTCAGGCCACTACTCAGGCCGCTACGAGATAGGAAAAGACCGATTCGAGTGATTCATCGGACGGTGAGACGGTAAGCAGTCGGATGCCCTGCTCCCGGGCCACCCGCGGCAGCAGTTCGGTGAACCGCCCGAAGTCGACGGCCTGGATGCGCAGCGCCTTCTCGGTCACGTCGACCTCGATGCCCGCCGTGGACGGGTCGGCGATGAGCGCGGCCGCGAGGGCCCGGTCGTCGCTGGAGCGCACCAGGTAGCGGTGCGGCCGGTCCGTCATCAGCCGGCGGATCCTCCGGAAGTCACCGGACGCGGCGTGGCGGCCCGCCACGATCACCTCGATGTGCGAGGCCAACTGTTCGACCTCTTCGAGGATGTGGGAGGAGAACAGGACCGTGCGCCCCTCGTCCCCCATCCGTCGCAGCAGTTCCATCAGCTGCATCCGCTGGCGCGGATCCATCCCGTTGAACGGTTCGTCCAGGAGCAGCACCGAGGGCTCGTGGACCAGCGCGGACGCCATCTTCACGCGCTGGCGCATGCCCTTGCTGTACGTGGAGATCTTGCGGTCCTGCGCGTACTCCATCTGGACCGTGGCGAGCGCCTTGCGCGCCTCGGCCTCTCCCAAACCCTGGAGTTCGGCGTTGGCGACGACGAATTCCTTGCCGGTGAGGAAGTCGTACATCCCCTCTCGCTCCGGAACGATACCGATCTTCTTGTAGACGTCCTCGTTGCGCCAGATCGGCCGGCCGTCGAGCGTGACCTTCCCCGTCGAGGGGGCGAGGAAGCCGCCCATCATGTTGATCAGGGTGGACTTTCCGGCGCCGTTCGGGCCGAGAAGTCCGGTGACGCCGGGCCCTACGGTCATGGAGACGTCGTTGACGGCGACCACGTTGCCGAACCAGCGCGAGGTGTGGTCGATCTCGATGGTGGTCACAGCCCGACCCTCCGGTAGCGGCGCATCAGGACGGCGTACGAGCCGGCGACGAGCGCGAGAACAACGATCAGATAGACCACACCGGTTCCGGCTCCCGGGCCTTCCCCTCCGGGGAAGGCGGTGGAAGCGCCGAGGAACGCGGTCTGGACGCCGTCGATCAGGGTGATCGGCGAGAAGAGGCCGAGCCACTGCACGGCCCCTGCCGACCCGGTATCCCAGGCGATGGCCTGGACCGTGGAGACGGCGCCGTAGGTGATGGTCAGGAGGGCGATCACCGCGGCGACGCCGAAGCCGCGCCGCGGGGTCAGGGCGGCCATCACGAGGCCGAGCCCGGCGAACAGCACGGACAGCAGCGCCACCGACACCAGTCCCTGGCCGAACCACTTCGTCTGATCGGCGAAGTCGAACTTCGCGAGCAGAGAGCCCACATAGAGGATGAGCAGCGGCGCTCCGGTGAGGATGAAGAGCGCGGCGGCGGTGGCGGCGAACTTCGCCATCACGTAGTCGGCGCGTTCGATCGGCCGCGAGAAGTACAGGGGGACGCTCTTGAACCGGAGGTCCCTGGAGACCGCCTGCGGTGCCTGGGCGGCGATGAACAGGCCGATGACGGCCTGGAGGTAGATCGCGTACGAGGTGTACTTGACCACCAGCTTGCTGGCGTCCGGGGTGGCCATGGAGACCGCCACCAGGATCGCCGCGACCAGCGCCATCACGCCGAACAGCAGCATGGGCAGCACCTTGGACTTGGCGGAACGGCCCAGTCCGAAGGAGCCCCGCAGCGTCTGCGAGAACAGCGATCGGCGGGCGTAGGCCCGGCCGAGCCGCGGGCCGTCGTAGGAGCGGTAGCCGATGTTGTGGATCCGGGAGGCGTCGCGCCCGGTCGCGGCCTTGGTCTCAGTGCTCATCGCGACCACTTCCCTTCTGCTGTACGGCCCCGGCGGTGGCGGCCGCGGCCGGGACGGCGGTGCCGTGCGCCCCGCTCTGTCGTGTCCCGCCCTGTCGCGTCCCGCCCTGTTCGGTACGGAAGACCTCGGCGATGTGGTGGCGGCGCTGTTCCATGCGGACCAGGCCCAGCCCGAGCCCGGCGACGCTGTCGCGGACCAGGTCGTACGTGTCCTCGCCGGCCGCCTCGATCAGAAGGATGTGGCCCGCACCGGGCAGCCCCTCCGTGTCGATCCCGTCGTGGCCGATGAGGGTGACCCCGGCGTCGGTCAGGACCTTGCGCAATGCGCCGGTGCCGTCGGGGTGGGTGTCGCTGTCGGTCACCTCGACCGCGAGGGTCGCGGTGGTCTGCGTGAAGTCGCTGGTGGAACTGGAGCGCAGGAGCGTGCCGCCGTCGATGACGACGACGTGGTCGCAGGTGCGTTCCAGCTCGCCCAGGAGGTGCGAGGTCACCAGAACGGAGATGCCGAAGTCGGTGTGGATCCGGCGGATGAGGCCGAGCATCTCGTCACGGCCGACCGGGTCCAGGCCGTTGGTCGGCTCGTCCAGGAGGACCAGCCGGGGGTCGTGGACGAGGGCCTGGGCCAGCTTCACCCGCTGCTTCATACCGGTCGAGTAGCCGCCGATGGGGCGGTAGCGCTCCTCGTAGAGGCCGACGTGTCGCAGGGTGTCGGCCGTGCGTTCGCGGGCCGCCGTCGGCGGCAGCCCCGACATGCGGGCCATGTGCACGACGAACTCGGTCGCCGAGACGTCGGGCGGCAGGCAGTCGTGCTCGGGCATGTACCCCACCCGTTCCCGGATGGCGGCGCCGCTGGTCGCGACGTCGAGCCCGAGTACTGCGGCCCGGCCTTCGGTGGCGGGGGAAAGACCCAGCAGGATCTTGATCAGTGTGGACTTGCCGGCTCCGTTGGAACCTACCAGACCGGTCACACCCGGTCCGATGTCCAACGTGAGCCGGTCAAGCGCGGTCACCCGGGGGAACCGCATACTCAGGGCTTCGGTAGCGATAACGGCTGTCACGGAAACGACGTTAGTGGTGCGGGCCACAGGGGTCGTCAGCCCTGATGGCTGGATCCGCGTAAGACTCCAGGCGTACGCGCCCGTAGGGGACCCCGCGAAGGACAAGGTCCCGAACTCCGGGACGGGCGGCGCGACCGGGGTCACCGGGGAGGGCCTCGGTCCCGGTCTCCGCGGGCGGGGGCGGAGTTTTCCACAGGCGGGCACCCCTGCTTGTCCACAGGACGTGCGGCCCCCTTGACGCAGCCGCTGGACATTGTCACATTCATCAGTGTCACGTTACGGACACGTACCGCACACGGCAGGGAACGGACGGTGGCATGACCGGCATGGCCTCGGCAGTGCAGCACGAAATCGCCCCGGAGCTGCGGGGGTTCAGAGAAGTCCAGCGTCTGGCCTATGCCTGCGCGGAGGCGGTCGCCGGTCAGCTGCGGTCGGGGGTGACCGAGCGCGAGGCGGCCCGGATGCAGCGCGAGTGGCTGCGCGAGCGCGGCGTGCGCGACTGGTTCCACCTCCCGTTCGCCTGGTTCGGGGACCGCACGGCGTTCGCCGGGTTCAAGGTGCCACTGCAGTTCTTCCCGACCGACCGGAGGCTGGAGCCGGGGATGCCGTTCATCCTCGACCTGGCCCCGGTGCACAAGGGCTTCACCGCCGATGTCGGGTATTCGGGGTGCCTGGGCCTCAATCCGCTGCACGACAAACTGCTGGGCGACCTGGAGGCCCACCGCGAGCTGATCCTGCGGGAGGTCCGCGAGCGCCGTTCCCTGCGCGAGATATACGAGCACGTCGAACGCCTCATGACCGCGCAGGGCTACGCGAACAGGCACCGGGTCTACCCCTTCGGCGTGATCGCCCACAAGATCGACCGCGTCGCCGAACGCCGTTGGTCGCCGCAGGTCTTCGGCTTCGGTACCCAGGCCCTCAGAGGGCTGGTGAGTGACGCCCTGCGCGGTCACCGGGACGGCTGGTCGCCGCTGTGGAGCCCCTACCGCTTCTCCGACCACCCGCCGCGGCCGGGCCTGTGGGCGGTCGAACCCCACCTCGGATTCCGGGGTACGGGCGCGAAGTTCGAGGAGATCCTGGTCGTCACCGACTCCGAGGACCCCGAGCAGAGCGCTTTCTGGCTGGACGACGATCTGCCGCACGTGCGGCGCTGGGCCGAGGAGAAGGTGGCGGCGTGAATCTGTCCCAGGCGCGTGAGCGACGCGTGACCACGGGAGGCGTCGAGCTGTGCGTCGCCGAGCTGGGCGACGCGGGCCGGCCGACCGTGGTGCTGGTCCACGGCTATCCGGACACCAAGGAGGTCTGGTCGGACGTCGCCGTCCGGCTGGCCCAGCACTGGCACGTGGTGTTGTACGACGTACGGGGGCACGGCAGGTCGACCGCCCCGAGACCCCTGCGCGGCGGCTTCACCCTGGAGAAGCTGACCGACGACTTCCTTGCCGTGATCGACACGGTCAGTCCGGACCGGCCGGTGCACGTGGTCGGTCACGACTGGGGGTCCGTCCAGGCCTGGGAGTTCGTCACGGTCGGCAGGACCGAGGGCAGGATCGCCTCCTTCACCTCGATGTCCGGCCCGTCCCTGGACCACTTCGGGCACTGGATCAAGCACCGGATGACCCGCCCCACCCCGCGCCGGGTCGGCCAACTGCTCGGTCAAGGGGCCAAGTCCTGGTACGTGTACATGCTCCATACGCCGGTCCTGCCGGAGCTCGCCTGGCGCGGCCCGCTCGGGAAGCGGTGGCCCCGGATCCTGGAGCGGATGGAGAAGGTGCCCGCGGGCGACTACCCCACCGCCTCCCTGCCGGACGACGCGGCGCGCGGCGCCTGGCTCTACCGTGACAACGTCCGCGCCCGGCTGGGCAGGCCCCGCGCGGACGCCTATGCCCACGCACCCGTCCAGCTGATCACGCCGACCGGGGACTCCTTCCTCTCCGAGCGGCTCTACGACGGGCTGGAGGACTGGGTCCCCACGCTGGTGCGCCGCACGCTTCCGGCCAAGCACTGGGTGCCCCGCACCCGGCCGGACCAGCTGGCCTCCTGGGTCGACGAGTTCGTCTCCGCGAACGAGTCCGCAGGACGGGAGGGCGCGCCCGTCCGGCAGGCGACCGCGCAGGACCCCTACGCGCAGCGGTTCGGCGGTCAGCTGGTCCTGGTGACGGGCGCGGCCTCCGGGATCGGTCGGGCCACGGCGTTCGCGTTCGCCGAGGCGGGCGCCCGGGTCGTGGCCGTGGACCGGGACGCGGAGGGGGCCGCCCGGACCGCGGAGATGGCGCGACTGATCGGGGCGCCCGCGGCCTGGGGTGAGGCGGTCGACGTCAGCGACGAGTCCGCGATGGAGAAGCTCGCCGCCCGGGTCGCCGACGAGTACGGCATCGTCGACGTCCTGGTCAACAACGCCGGGATCGGGCTGTCCGGTTCCTTCCTGGAGACCACGAGCGAGGAGTGGAAGAAGGTCCTCGACGTCAATCTCTGGGGGGTCATCCACGGCTGTCGGATCTTCGGCCGCCAGATGGCGGACCGGGGCCAGGGCGGCCACATCGTCAACACGGCTTCGGCGGCTGCCTTCCAGCCCTCCCGGGCGCTGCCCGCGTACAGCACGTCGAAGGCTGCCGTGCTGATGCTCAGCGAATGTCTACGGGCCGAGCTGGCGGAGAAGTCGATCGGGGTGAGCGCGATATGCCCCGGCATCGTCAACACCAACATCACCGCCACGACGCGTTTCGCGGGGGCCGACGCGGCGGCGGAGGAGCGGCTTCAGAAGCGGACGAGCCGTCTCTACGGATGGCGCAACTACCCGCCGGAGAAGGTCGCCGACGCGATCCTGCGGGCGGTCGTACGCAACCAGGCGGTGGTGCCGGTGACCCCGGAGGCACGCGGTGCGCGGCTGCTGTCCCGGCTGAGCCCCGGGGCCCTGCGCTCCGTCGCCCGGCTGAAGCCTCCGCTGTGACCGGGGCCGAGGCTCAGGCAGCCGAGTACCGGATCGAGGACCTGGCCCACGCCAGCGGGGCCACGGTGCGCACGATCCGCGCCTATCAGGACCGGGGGCTGCTCCCGACGCCCGAGCGACGCGGCCGGGCCAACGTGTACCGGGAGACCCACCTGGCCCGGCTGCGGCAGATCGCGGACCTGCTCGACCGGGGTTACACCCTGGCCAGTATCAAGGAGTTGCTGGAGGCGTGGGACGCGGGACGGGGGCTCGGCGGGGTGCTCGGGCTGGTCGCCGAGGTGCACGGCCCGTGGACGGACGAGGAGGCCGACCGGATCAGCCGCCGGGAGCTGGACGCGAGGTTCGGCGGTCGGCAGGACGAGATGGCCATCGCCGAGGCGGTGGAGCTCGGCGTGCTGGAGCGAGTGCCCGGCAGGGACGACGAATTCCTCGTACCCAGTCCGCAAGAGCTCGCGGTGGCGGTCGAGTTGTACGGGGCCGGAGTGCCGCTGCCCGCGATCTCGGGTCATCTACGGGAACTTCGCGGCCAGGTGGAGCACATAGCCTCCCGTTTCCTGGAGTTCACCACCGAGCACGTCTTCGCGCGCTATCTGGGCCACCGCCCGCCCACCGACTCCGACGCGGCCGAGGCAGCCTCGCTGGTACGCCGGCTGCGTCCGCTCGCCCAGCAGACGGTCGACGCGGAACTGGCGCGTGCCATGAGGACGTTCGCCACCCGTCATCTGCATCACCACCTCGGCGCGCAGGAAACGACGATCGCCCAGGACGCGACCCGTCCCGTACTCCTTCCCACTCGGACAACACAGGCCGTGCAGGAACTGGTTGGTGCGGAGCGAGTGGCGGACTTCGTGACAGCGGCCACGGAACGGGAGCTCCAGGCACGCACCTTGGATGACCTCACAGCAACTCACGCCAAAGAGGGCAAAACTAATGAAATCCCCTATAGCCCCCAAGAGTTGTCCACAGAATCGCCAAATAAACTGTGGATAACCTGAGTTGGCTGTGGATCAAACCTGCGGGAGGAGAAATTCCGAAGAACCGCGGAGAAATGACGAGCCGAAGAAATGACGGACCGCAGCGGTGACGAGCCGAAACGCGGATGCGCGGACAAGCCCGCCACAGGCACTCTGACGCCATGGACGAACGTCGCACCGTCAAGGTGTCCAAGTACCTCTCGAAGCATCTGCGGCATCAGCCGGAACGCATCGGCCTCACCCTCGACGAGAACGGCTGGGTGGCGGTCGAGGAGCTGCTGCACGCCGCGGCCCGGCACGGATTCGCCTTCTCCCGCGCCGAGCTCGATCACGTCGTCGCCGCCAACGACAAGCGGCGCTTCACCGTCGAGAGCGGTGTCGAGAGCGACCGCATCCGCGCCGCTCAGGGCCACACCGTCGCCGTCGACCTGGACCTGCCGCCGGCCGAACCGCCCGCCTACCTCTACCACGGCACGGTCGCCCGGGTGATGGACGCGATCCGGACCGAGGGCCTGCGCCCCATGGCCCGCCACCACGTCCACCTGTCCACCGACCGGGAGACGGCCACCCGGGTCGGCGCCCGTCGGGGCCGCCCCCTGGTCCTCACCGTGGACGCGGGCGCGATGCACCGCGCCGGCCATGTCTTCCGGGTAAGCGCCAATGGGGTCTGGCTCGCCGACGCCGTACCTCCGCGATTCCTGCGCGGCTGAGAGAGGCAGCCCCCACGCCGCCGCTACGCCAGCTGCGCGGGCGCCTCTGTCGCGATGCGCTCGAAGACCTCCGCGTCGACGTCGAAGACCGAGTCAGGGATCGGGGCGTGGATGACGATCTCGGTGAAGCCCAGCTCCACGTGGCGCCCCGCGAAGTCGACGAACGCGTCCACGGACGTCAGCGGGTCGTTGCGGTCCGGCGTGAAGGCGGTGAGCAGGATCCGGTCCAGCTCGGAGGCGTCCCGGCCGATCTCCGCGCAGGCCGCCGAGAGCCTCTCGTTCTGCTCCCGCAGCGCGGCCCGGGACTCCTCCGGGGTGCCGTTCTCGTACAGCTTGGGGTCGCCGGTGGTGACCCAGGCCTGCCCATGCCGGGCGGCGAGCTTCAGCCCCCGCGGCCCGGTCGCGGCGACGGCGAAGGGCAGCCGGGGGCGCTGGACACAGCCGGGGATGTTGCGGGCCTCCTCCGCGGCGTAGTGCTTCCCGCGCTCGGTCACCGCGTCCTCGGTGAGCAGCCGGTCCAGGAGCGGGACGAACTCGGCGAAGCGGTCGGCGCGTTCGCGCGGGGTCCAGGCATCCTGGCCCAGGGCGGTCGCGTCGAAGCCACTGCCGCCGGCGCCGATACCGAGAGTGACCCGCCCGCCCGAGATGTCGTCCAGGGAGATCAGCTCCTTGGCCAGCGTGACCGGGTGGCGGAAGTTCGGCGAGGTCACGAGGGTGCCCAGCCGTATCCGCTCGGTCGCCCCGGCCGCCGCGGTGAGGGTGGGGACCGCGCCGTACCAGGGGCCGTCGCGGAAAGTGCGCCACGACAGATGGTCATAGGTGTAGGCGGTGTGGAAGCCGAGCCGCTCGGCGCGCAGCCACTGGTCACGACCGCCGTCGAGCCAGCGGCGGATGGGAAGTATCACGGTGCTCAGACGCATGCGTTCGAGCGTACGGGCTTCTCACTGCCGCGCAGGCGTCGGTGGGGAAGACGAAGCCATGACAGCATCGCGAGGAAACCACTACCGTGCGCCCATGGGCACTCTGAGTAGGGTCGAACTCGATGCCATGATCGAAGAGGCGACTGTCGACGCCTACGGCGAGCATGAGCAGCGGACCGGTCTGTTCACCATGCTTGAGGAGCATCTGGAACTGCCCTTCGTCACCACGATTCTTGGTGTCGAGGTGACGGTGCGTGGCGTAGACCTCACGTCTGACGGGAGGATCGTCGCCCTGTGCTCTCGTGGCCGCGTCCGGCAGTCGATCGGCATCCTGGACCTGCCGTTGCCCAACCCGGCACCCGAGGGGGCGGAGTGGATCGAGGCGCACCGCCACTGGGCCGGTTGAGACCAGACACCTCTCACTTCACGCGGAACTGGCTCGCACGAAAGGGCTGAACGTGGCTGAGGCCGTACAGGGCGCGCGTCAGGATGCCGCTGAGCCATCACTGACCGACCTCATCGAACGCAGTGCCGAGTTGAAAGGAGAACTGGTCGCCTTCGCCCGGAGTGCTCGCTTCGACCGGTGGCTGACGCCCCTCCTGCTGAAGGCCGCAGGTCCCGCACGGCAGCTGGACGAGGGCCGGGCGATCCGGATCACCGACCACTTCATCCTGAGTTACCGACTCCCGGACGGTTCGACCGTGGTGGACCGGTTCGTCGCCGGACGGAAGAGCCTGACCGCGGCCGACCGGGAGTTGCTGCTCGGCTGGCGTGACCCGGTCGAGGGCATCTTCGAGATCCAGCGCAAGGACGGGGATGCCGTCGTCCTGCTGAACCTCGTCGACGACCTGGAGTACCGCACGTACTCGAATGCCGGGCGGACGGCGTTCCGCGGAGTGTCCAAGGGAGGATTCCTCCACACCTGCCTGGTGCCCGTCCACTCGGCCGACGGGGCGTGGCTGGTGTCCGGGGCCATGTCGTACTACCCCAGGTCCAGTGCCACCGACATCGCACAGGCGGCGCTCGAAATGGCCACCGGCCAACCCGAGCTGGTCTTCCGCAACCCCCAGAAAATCAGGCAGGGTTGGCAGCGGATGCGGGAGGACCGGGCCGCGTTCTTCGAGTTCTGCGGCGGCGACGAGTTGGTCCTTCCGCCTGTCGAAGCCCAGGATCTCCTCAACGCCTACTACCGCCACCGCCAGGAGGCGGCCGTCGCCGCCGCGCAACCCGGCCGGTCCCGACGCAAGCGGCTCTCCGGCCCGGACCTGCCGCTCTTCGAGCTGCCACGGGACCTGGCGGACGCGGACACCATCGGCCTCATCTATGACGAGGTCGACGGGCTGAACTTCTACGCGGACTACGGGATGCTCCGAGAACTCTTCGCCAACCCTATTCTCCCGGGTCGCAGGCAGCATCAGGACCTGCTGCGCACCTACCTCCGCGAAGAGTCGATCACACCACTGCCAATCCGCCGTCTGGCCACCGCTCACCCGGAGACAGCCGATGCGGTGTTCCGGAAGCTGCTGCGGCAGCCCGGCTTCACCTGGGGCGAGCACGGTGAAGCACTGCTGCGCCGACGCAAGCCCTGGTACTACGAGAAAGAGCCCCGTCCGGGCGTCTCCGTCATCGGCGACCGCCTCAGCAGGCTCGCCGCCGGCCTCTGGTAGGCACCGCGGAGCGGCAAGCTTAATAGGTCATGTACTACACTTCCTTTATGGATACGCCCCGCCCCGGCAAGACCCGAGTCACCAGCGTCTCCCTGCGCGCCGAGACCTTGGAGGCGATCCGCGCACGCGCCGGCAGGCAAGGCGTCTCCTCCTATATCGAGGAAGCCGTGCAGCGACAGCTCCAGCGCGAGGCCATTGACGAGTACATCGCCATGGCTGAAGCGGAGCACGGTCCCGTCGACCCTGCGGAGGTGTCGGACAAGGCCGAACGGATCCTCGCCCACCACGCAGCCCACCGTAGTGAGTCCGCTTCAGCGGACGCCGCATGAGCGGGACCCTCGTTCTCGACAGCGAGGCCCTCTCCAAGCTCTCCCGTAGACACCGCGACATGACGGTATGGCTGGACGTCGCCCGCAGACTGGACCTGCTCGTCGTGACGAGCGCCGCCACGCTGGTGGAGGCACGCGAACCGAAGGTGCCTCAGGCGGCGTTCGACCATGCCGTTTCCCTGGCCAAGGTGCGCCCCGTCACGGAGGAGATCGCACGTGCGGCAAGCAGACTGCTCTCCGCGGAAGGCCTGCATGGTCACAAGTACGCCATCGATGCGATGCTCGCGGCCACGGCGCACGCGGAGCACGGCGACGTCACCGTCATCACGAGCGACGCGGAGGACCTCCGCGTGCTGTGCCTCCCTCGCATCGCAGTCGAGTCGATCTGAGCACCCACGGCGGTCCTTCCTGAGCCCTTGCCATGTTTCCGCAGGTCAGCCCGCGATAGGCGAAATAGGCTTGCCTGAGGTCACGAGGGTGCCCAGCCGCAGGCGTTCGGTGGCCGACGCCGCGGCGGTGAGCGTGGGCAGCGCCCCGAACCACGGGCCGTCCCGGAAGGTCCGCCAGGACAGGTGGTCGTAGGTGTAGGCCGTGTGGAAGCCCAGCTCCTCCGCGCGCTGCCAGCGGTCACGACCGCCCTCGTGCCAGCGGTAGACGGGAAGGACCACGGTGCTCAGGCGGGGACTCATGCCCCTGAGCCTACGACTGTGCGCGGGTCCGGTGACCACGCGATGGCACTGGCATATGCCATAGGAACTTTCCGCTGTTCAACGCGCCATTCACTCACATGTGCGCCCCTCCGCACGCACGTGCACCTCTGTGGGCGAGAATGGCCGGGTGACCTCAGTGACCGATACGCCTCTTCCCGCCGTGACCCGGCTGATCGCCACCGACCTCGACGGCACCTTGCTCCGCGACGACAAGACGCTGTCCGCGCGCACGGTCGCGGCCCTGGCGGCAGCCGAGGAGGCCGGGATCGAGGTCCTCTTCGTCACCGGCAGGCCGGCTCGCTGGATGGACGTCGTGCGGGACCACGTCCAGAGCCACGGTACGGCGATCTGCGCCAACGGCGCCGTGGTCACCGACCTGCGGACGGACGGCGAGCTGCTCTCCGTACGGCCGCTGGAGCGCGCGGCCGCCCTGCAGGTCGTACACGCCCTGCGCGAGGCCGCACCCGGCACCTCCTTCGCCGTCGAGATGACCACCGGCATCAACTACGAACCGGCCTACCCGCCCTTCCATCTGGACCCGGGCGCCACGGTGGCGGTCGCCGAGAAGCTGCTGCACGAGGACGCCCCGGGCACCGGCGCGCCGGTGCTCAAGCTGCTGGCCCACCACACCGAGCTGGCGCCCGACGCCTTTCTCGCGCTGGCCCGTGCGGCGGCCGGCGACCGGGCCGCCTTCACCCGCTCCAGCCCCTCCGCGCTCCTGGAGGTCAGCGGACTCGGCGTTTCCAAGGCCACGACGCTCGCCGCCTGTTGTGCCGAGCGCGGCATCTCGCCCGCCGAGGTGGTCGCCTTCGGCGACATGCCCAACGACATCGAGATGCTCAGCTGGGCCGGCGCCTCCTTCGCGATGGGCAACGCCCACCCGGACGCGCTGGCCGCCGCCTCGGGCCGGACCGCGACCAACGAGGAGGACGGGGTGGCGGTCGTCATCGAGCGGATCCTCACCGCCCGCGCAGAGACCCGCTGAAACCTTTCGGCACACCAGAACGCCGCCCGCCGCCCGCCGCGGTCGGCGGGGCTCGTTCCGCCCGTCCGGCAGGGTCGCCTTACGCACCGCCCTCACAGCGGCGCCTCCCACACCACCGTCGTACCGCCGCCGTCCTCCCCGATCCCCGGTTCGATCCGGCTCGATCCGCCCAGGGACTCGGCCCGGCGGGCCAGGTTGCGCAGTCCGCTGCGGCGGCCGCCCTCCGGGATGCCCACCCCGTCATCGGCGACCGAGAGACGCACCGCTCCGCGCCCGTCCGGCAGGGTCACCGTCGCGTCGACGACCACATCGATCAGCGACGCCCGCGCGTGCCGGAACGCGTTGGAGAGGGCCTCGCGCAGGGCGGCGACCAGGTTCTTGCCGGTCAACTCGCCGACGAGCGAGTCCACCGGGCCCAGGAAGCGGTGCGAGGGCTTGAAGCCGAGCGGGACGGCCGCCATGTTGATCTCCCGCAGCACGCGGGTACGCAGCCCCGAGGGGGCTTCGGCAGGTTCCTGCTGGAGCGCGAAGATGGCCGTGCGGATCTCCTGGATCGTCACGTCCAGCTCGTCGACGGCCCGGCCGACACCGGTCCGCACCTCGGGCACCACCGACCTCCGCTGAGCGCTCTCCAGCATCATCCCGGTGGCGAACAGCCGCTGGATGACCAGGTCGTGGAGGTCGCGGGCGATCCGGTCGCGGTCCTCGTACACCGCGAGGCGCTCCCGGTCCCGCTGCGCCTCGGCCATCATCAGCGCGAGCGCCGCCTGGGAGGCGAACTGGGTGGCGAGCGTCCGCTCGGTCTCGGTGAACGGGCGCGCGCCCCGCGACCGGGGGGTGGCCAGCGCACCGAGCACCCGTCCGCCGCTGTGGAGCGGCAGCATCATGCTGGGGCCGAACCGGTCGGCCAGTCTGGTGACCATCCGGCTGTCGGTGGCCGAGTCGTCGATGAACACCGCCTCGCCCGCCAGGAGTTTCACCACCAGCGCGCTCCGGGGCGGGATGATCACACCGAGCGAGGACGCGGGGTCGTCGGACGATACAGCGACGATCTCCAGGCCCCCCTCCTCGGCGGGCAGCAGCACGATCCCGGCGGCGGAGTCGGCGAGCCGTCGGGCCTGTTCGGCGACCACGGACAGCGCCTCGTCGGCGTCCCCGCCCGACAGGAGCGCCGTGGTGACCGCGACGGAACCGTCGATCCAGTGCTCCCTCTGCCGCGCCGCCTCGTACAGTCGTGCGTTGCCGATGGCGATCCCGGCCTCCGTGGCGAGCACCCGGACCATGTGGAGGTCGTAGTCGCTGAATTCGGCGCCGTCCTGCTTCTCGGCCAGGTAGAGATTGCCGAAGACCTCCCCCTGGACCCGGATGGGCACCCCCAGGAAGGTCCGCATCCGGGGGTGCCCCGGCGGGAAGCCGGCCGCCCGCGGATCGGTGGACAGGTCGGCCAGGCGGACCGGGGCGGGGTCGTGGATCAGCGCGCCGAGCAGACCGCGGTGGCCGTCGGGGCGCCGCCCGATCGCCTCGGCCACCTCCTGCGCAACGCCGTACGTGACGAAGTCCGACAAGCCCTCCCCCAACTCGTCGACGACGCCGATGGCGGCGTACCGGGCGTGGGCGAGCTCGGCCGCCGTCTCGCAGATCCGGTCCAGGGTCGAGTGCAGTTCCAGCCCCGCGCCGACGGAACGCATCGCCTCCAGGAGCTGCGGCACCCGCGCGGTCAGTTCGGTGGACAGACCCTGGAGGCTGCGGGTGGCACGGGTGGCGGCGTCGAGGGAGTCCTTCGGGTCGGGCTCTGCCATGGCCCGAGCCTAGTTAGTACCGATAGGGGGCGAAAGTCGAGAATGCGCTCGACGGACGAAAGGGCCCCGGCCGGCCGGGGCCCGGTCCGTGCCGTCGCCGCTCTCAGACTCCGGCCCCGACCGCCCCGGCCTTCTCCCGTTCGCGCTCCAGCATGCGGCTCAGCGGCCCTTCCTCGGCGGCGAGTTCGACGTACGGTCCGCGCTGCACGACCCGGCCCGCGTCCAGCACCAGCACCTCGTCAACCGTGTCGAGGCCGGTCAGCCGGTGGGTGATCAGTACCGTCGCACAGCCCCGGGTCGCGTCCAGCAGGTCGGCGGTGAGGGCGTCGGCGGTCGGCAGGTCGAGGTGTTCGGCCGGCTCGTCCAGGACGAGCACGGGGAAGCCCGCGAGCAGCGCGCGGGCCAGCGCGAGGCGCTGGCGCTGGCCGCCGGAGAGCCGCGCTCCGTGCTCGCCCACCGGGGTGTCGAGCTTCTCCGGCAGGGCCAGTGCCCAGTCCAGGAGCCGGGCCCGGGAGAGCGCGTCGCGCAGTTCACCGTCGGTCGCCCCGGGCCGGGCCAGGCGCAGGTTCTCGCGGATCGTGCTGTCGAAGACGTGCGCGTCCTGGGCGCACAGCCCGACCGAGCGCCGGACCGCATCCGATTCCAGCGCGGACGCCTCGACGCCGCCCAGCCGGTACGTCCCCGACGAGGCGTCCAGGAAGCGCAGCAGTACCTGGGCGAGCGTCGTCTTGCCCGAGCCGGAGGGGCCCACGACCGCGATGCGCCGTCCGGGCGTCAGCGTCAGGTCGAGCGAGGCCAGCGCATCGTCCCGGGCCCCCGGATAGCGGGCGCTCAGCCCCCGCACCTCCAGCGGGAACAGCGACGCGGGCTCCTCGGCGGGCACCTCGGGCTCCTTTACGGGCACGGGGGCGTCCAGCACCTCGAACACCCGCTGCGCGCTCCGGGCGACGCGCTGCCGGTACTGCACGGCGAGCGGCAGCCCGGTGACGGCCTCGAAGGCGGCGAGCGGGGTCAGGACCACCACGGCGAGCGCGACGCCGGACAGCCTGCCGTCCTGCACGGCGGGGACGGCGACAGCAGCGGCGGCCACCACGGTGAGCCCGCAGACCAGGGCGGACAGTCCACCGCCCAGTGCCGTCGCGGCGGCGGCGCGCGAGGCGATCCGGGTCAGCAGCGTGTCGGCCGCGCGCAGCCGCGTCTGCCGGGCGGGCAGCGCGCCCGCGACGGTCAGTTCGGCCGTGCCGCCGAGCAGATCGGCGACCCGGGTGGCCAGGGCGGCGCGGGCGGGTGCGAGCTGACGCTCCGTACGGCGGGCGCAGGCGCCGCTGACCAGCGGGACGCCGACCCCGGCGACCAGCAGTCCGACAGCCAGGATCACGCCGGCCTCCGGGAGCAGCCAGCCGGTGAACCCGGCGGCCGCGGCCCCCACGACGACGGCGGTTCCGGCGGGCAGCAGCCAGCGCAGCCAGTAGTCCTGGAGCGCGTCCACATCGGCGACGAGCCGGGACAGCAGATCGCCGCGGCGCGTGGTGCGCAGGCCCCCGGGGGCGATGCGCTCAAGGCCCCGGTAGACGGCGACGCGCAGTCCGGCGAGGAGCTTCAGGACGGCGTCGTGCGAGACGAGCCGCTCGGCGTAACGGAAGACCGCCCGGCCGATACCGAAGGCGCGGGTCGCGGTGACCGCCATCATCAAGTACATGACCGGCGGCTCCTCGGAGGCGCGGGAGATCAGCCAGCCGGAGACCGCCATGAGCCCCACGGCCGACCCGACCGCCAGGCTGCCGAGCAGCAGGGCCAGGGCCAGCCGTCCCCGCTGCGCCCCGGCCGACTCACGGACCCGGGCGAGCACCCGTCCGGAGCGGGCACCGGTCTTCCCCGGCCCGCCGTCGGCCGCGCTCAGCTCCTCCGCCCGGCGGGCGTCCAGGAGTTCGCCCCCGGCGAGCGGCTGCGGAACGGCCGGCCCGGGGGAGCGGCCCGCCGACCCGGTCCGGGGGACGGAGCCGGTGCCCGCCTCCAGCGTGACCACACGGTCGGCGACCGCCAGCAGGGCCGGACGGTGGACGACCAGCAGCACGGTCCGTCCGGCGGCCAGCCTGCGTACGGCGTCGACGATGCCCGCCTCGCTCTCGCCGTCCAGGCTCGCGGTCGGCTCGTCCAGCAGCAGGAGCGGCCGGTCGGCCAGGAACGCCCGGGCGAGGGCGAGGCGCTGGCGCTGGCCCGCGGAGAGTCCGGCGCCGTCCTCGCCCAGTGCCGTCCGCGTCCCGTCGGGCAGCGCCGCGACGAAGTCGTACGCGCCCGCGTCCCGCAGCGCCGCGAGGACCGCCTCGTCGTCGGCGTCGGGCCGGGCCAGGCGCACGTTCTCGGCGATCGTGCCCGCGAAGAGGTGGGGGCGCTGGGGGACCCAGGCGATACGGCTGCGCCAGCGTTCGAGGTCCAGGTCCATAAGGTCCCGGCCCCCGACCCGGACGTGCCCCTCGTCGGGTGCGACGAAGCCGAGAAGCACGTTCAGCAGGGTGGACTTGCCGACTCCGCTCGGTCCGATCAGGGCGACGGTCTCCCCCGGCTCCACGGTGAGCGACGCGGCGTCCAACGAGGGCTCGGTGCGGCCCTCGTGGCGTACGGTCACGTCCGCCAGTTCCAGGCGCAGCGCCTCGGGGACGTCCTCGGCGCCCGGGGCCCGGGGTTCGGTCTCCAGGACCGTGAAGATCTCCTCGGCGGCCGACAGGCCCTCGGCCGCCGCGTGGTACTGCGCTCCGACCTGGCGGATCGGCAGATAGGCCTCCGGGGCCAGGATCAGAACCACCAGGCCGGTGTAGAGGTCGAGTTCGCCGTGGACGAGCCGCATGCCGATCGTGACGGCGACGAGGGCCACCGACAGGGTCGCCAGCAGCTCCAGGGCGAACGAGGACAGAAAGGCGATCCGCAGGGTGCGCAGGGTGGCCCGGCGGTAGTCGGAGGTGATCGTGCGGATCGATTCGGCCTGGGCCTTGGCCCGCCCGAAGACCTTCAGGGTCGGCAGCCCGGCGACGACGTCCAGGAAGTGTCCGGAGAGCCGGGACAGCAGCTGCCACTGGCGGTCCATCTGCGACTGGGTGGCCCAGCCGATCAGGATCATGAAGAGCGGGATGAGCGGCAGCGTGACGACGATGATCGCCGCCGACACCCAGTCCTCGGTGACGATCCGGGCCAGCACCGCCACGGGCACCACGACCGCGAGTCCGAGCTGGGGAAGATAGCGGGCGAAGTAGTCGTCGAGGGCGTCGATGCCCCGGGTCGCCAGAGCGACGAGCGAACCGGTGCGCTGTCCGCTCAGCCAGTCGGGGCCCAGCCGCGCGGCCCGCTCCAGGAGCCGGCCGCGCAGTTCGGACTTGACGGCCGCGCTGGCACGGTGGGCCGCCAGCTCGGTGAGCCAGGCGACGAGGGCCCGCCCGAGGGCGACCGCGGCCAGCAGAAGAAGAGGGGTGCGCAGCGCGGTGACCGTGAGTCCGCCCTCGAAACCGCCCACCACGATCTCGGCGATGAGCATCGCCTGGGCGATCACCAGCAGGGCACCGACCAGGCCGAGAGCCACCACGGCCGCCAGGAAGAGGCGAGTGGCCCGTGCGTAGTGGAGCAGACGCGGATCGATCGGTTTCACGTGAAACATCCCCCCGGCGGGGTCGGTGAACTCTGCGGGATCGGCGGCCGCTCCGGCCCCGCGGGAAACGCGGGGCGGAGCGGTCCACCGGACTCAGTGCGCGTCGGCGATGTGCTGGGTACCGATGCGCTTACGGAAGACCCAGTAGGTCCAGCTCTGATAGAGCAGCACGACGGGCGTGGCGATGCCCGCGCACCAGGTCATGATCTTGAGCGTGTACGGGCTGGACGAGGCGTTGGTGACCGTGAGGTTCCAGGCGTCGTTCAGCGAGGACGGCATGACGTTCGGGAAGAGCGTCAGGAAGAGCATCGCGACCGCCGCCGCGATCGTCACACCCGAGAACGCGAACGACCAGCCCTCACGGCCCCTGGCGATGGCACCGATCGCGGCCAGGAGCGCCACCACCGCCACGATCATGGCCCCCAGGCTCCAGCCGTCCCCGTGGTCCGCCTGGGTCCAGACCAGGAAGCCCAGTGCGAGCACCGCGGCGACCGGCCCCAGCTTCAGCGCCAGGGCGCGGGCACGGAACCGGATGTCTCCCGCGGTCTTGAGGCCGGCGAACACCGCCCCGTGAAAGGTGAAGAGGGTGAGCGTGACGAGGCCGCCGAGAATCGCGTACGGGTTGAGGAGATCGAGGAAGTTGCCGACGTACTCCATGTCCGCGTCGATCTTCACGCCCCGCACGATGTTCCCGAACGCCACGCCCCACAGCACCGCGGGGATCAGCGAGGTCCAGAAGATCGCGGTCTCCCAGTTCGTCTGCCACCGCTCCTCCGGCCGCTTGGCGCGGTACTCGAAGGCGACGCCGCGGACGATCAGGCAGAACAGGATGATCAGCAGCGGCAGGTAGAAGCCGGAGAAGAGGGTGGCGTACCACTCGGGGAAGGCGGCGAAGGTCGCACCGCCCGCGCTGAGCAGCCAGACCTCGTTGCCGTCCCAGACGGGCCCGATCGTGTTGATCAGGACCCGGCGCTCCTTGCGGTTGCGGGCCAGCAGTTTGGTGAGGACCCCGATGCCGAAGTCGAATCCCTCCAGGAAGAAGTAGCCGGTCCAGAGGACGGCGATGAGCACGAACCAGACGTCGTGGAGTTCCATCTCTCAGCTCCTGTGCTCAGTACGAGAAGGCCATCGGCCGGTCGGCGTCTTCTTCGTCGTGCCCGCCGATCTTTGTGGGCGGGTTGAGGTCGTCCTCGGTGAGTTCCGGCGGCCCGGCCTTGATGTACTTCACGAGCAGCTTCACCTCGATCACGGCGAGCACCGCGTACAGCAGGGTGAAGACGATCATCGAGGTGAGGACCTCGCCCTGCGAGACACCGGGGGAGACCCCGGCACGTGTCTGGAGCACCCCGTAGACGACCCACGGCTGGCGGCCCATCTCGGTGAAGATCCAGCCCCAGGAGTTGGCGATCAGAGGGAAGAGCAGCGTCCAGAGCGCAACGACCCAGTAGAGCTTGGTGAGCCTCGGACTCAGCGCCTTGTTCTTGAAGAGGACCAGATGCGGCACTTCGTCCTCACCGGTCCGCAGCGCCGGTGGCAGCAGGAACTTCCTCCGGGTCAGCCAGAGCCCCAGCAGGCCGAGGCCGAAGGAGGCCATACCGAAGCCGATCATCCACCGGAAGCTCCAGAACGCGACCGGGATGTTGGGACGGTAGTCGCCGGGCCCGTACTTCTCCTGCGACTCCTTGTTGATGTCGTTGATGCCGGGGACATACGAGTTCAGGTCGTTGTTGGCGAGGAAGGACAGTATCCCGGGGAGCGAGATCTCCACGGAGTTGTGACCCTTGCTGACGTCCCCGTACGCGAAGATCGAGAACGGCGCCCGCTCCTGGCCGTCCCACAGGGCCTCGGCGGCGGCCATCTTCATCGGCTGCTGCCGGAACATGACCTTGGCGAGGCTGTCGCCGCTGACGGCGGTGAGCAGTCCGGCGGCCACGACGGTGACCAGCCCCACCCGCAGCGAGGTCCGCATCACCGGGATGTGCTTCTTGCGCGCCAGGTGGAACGCGGCGATGCCGACCATGAAGGCCCCGCCGACCAGGAACGCCGCCGTGATGGTGTGGAAGAACTGGGTGACGGCGGTGTCCTGGGTGAGCACCCGCCAGAAGTCGGTGAGCTCGGCGCGGCCGCGCTCCTCGTTGATCCGGTAGCCGACCGGGTGCTGCATCCAGGAGTTGGCCGCCAGGATGAAGTAGGCGGAGAGCACCGTGCCGATCGAGACCATCCAGATGCAGGCGAGGTGGATCTTCTTCGGCAGCTTGTCCCAGCCGAAGATCCACAGACCGATGAAGGTGGACTCGAAGAAGAAGGCGATCAGCGCCTCGAAGGCGAGGGGAGCGCCGAAGATGTCGCCGACGAAGCGCGAGTAGTCGGACCAGTTCATGCCGAACTGGAACTCCTGGACGATGCCCGTGACGACGCCCATGGCGATGTTGATCAGGAACAGCTTGCCCCAGAACTTGGTCGCCCTGAGGTACTTCTCGTTCTCCGTCCGCACCCAGGCGGTCTGCAGGCCGGCGGTGAGCGCGGCGAGCGAGATCGTCAGAGGGACGAAGAGGAAGTGGTAGACGGTGGTGATGCCGAACTGCCATCGCGCCAGGGTCTCCGGCGCCAGAGCGAGGTCCACGTCGTCAGTCTCCTTACATCGCCGTGGTCATACCGGCACTATGCCTCTTTCGCCCCACTGATTACGGGAGGAAGCAGGGCACGCTTGTGAACGCGTTCACATTCACAAGCAATTATGGCGCACACACTTTCGGGCCCTTCGCCGGGGGTACCCCCTTTTCGGCCCCCACCCCACGCAAAGGGCCCCGGACCTCACGATCGAGGTCCGGGGCCACCCGGCCGTACAGGTGCGTGCGGGTTCTACAGCTCTGCGCGGAACGCCTCCGCCGCCTTCAGGAAGAGGTCGTTGCCCTCGCTCTCGCCGATCGACACCCGGACGCCCTCGCCCTTGAAGGGCCGCACGACCACTCCGGCCCGCTCGCAGGCCCCGGCGAAGTCGAGGGTCCGCTCGCCGAGCCGCAGCCAGACGAAGTTCGCGTGCGACTCCGGCACCGTCCAGCCCTGGCGCACCAGCTCCGCGCTCACCCGGGCGCGCTCGGCGACCAGCGAGCCCACCCGGCCCAGCAGCTCGTCCTCCGCACGGAGCGAGGCCACCGCCGCGTCCTGGGCGAGCTGGCTCACCCCGAAGGGGACGGCGGTCTTGCGCAGCGCCGCGGCCACCGGCTCGTGGGCCACCGCGAAGCCGACCCGCAGCCCGGCCAGACCGTACGCCTTGGAGAAGGTCCGCAGCACTGCCACGTTGGGCCGGTCCCGGTAGAACTCGATGCCGTCCGGCACATCGGCGTCGCGGATGAACTCCTTGTACGCCTCATCGAGCACCACCAGCACATCGCTCGGCACCCGGTCGAGGAATCGTTCCAGCTCGGCCCGGCGCACCACCGTGCCGGTGGGGTTGTTGGGATTGCAGACGAAGATCAGCCGGGTCCGGTCGGTGATCGCCTCCGCCATCGCGTCGAGGTCGTGCACCTCGCCGTCGGTCAGCGGGACCCTCACCGAGGTAGCGCCGCTGACCTGCGTGATGATCGGGTACGCCTCGAAGGACCGCCACGCGTAGATGACCTCGTCGCCGGGCCCGGAGGTGGCCTGGAGCAGCTGCTGGGCCACCCCCACGGACCCGGTGCCCGTGGCGAGATGCGTAAGAGGCACACCGAAACGGTCGGCCAGCTCGTTCATCAGGCCGGTGCACGCCATGTCCGGGTAGCGGTTGAAGTTGCCCGCGGCGGCGAGCGCCGACTCCAGTACGCCCGGCAGCGGCGGATAGGGATTCTCGTTGGAGGACAGCTTGTACGCGACCGGTCCACCGGCCGCCGCCGGCTTCCCCGGCACATAGGCGGGAACGCCGTCCAGCTCGGCGCGCAATTTGGGGCTCGTCTCGCTCACCGCAGGTCCTCCTCGACCGTCCGTTCACAGCAATACTGCACACCTTATGAGGATGGGGCCCCGCCGCGAATGGCCCGAGCGGGAAATCGACCACAGTGCCCGGAATGGGGCCTCGCACGGGCTCGATCCGAGGCCTCTCCCAGGGGGGAGCGTTTTCTTCTGTGGCGCGCGCCGGTGGCTCGCGCCGTGGCGCGCGTCCCCCGAAGTGGTGAGTTGAGACCTCTTCGAGACATCGCATATTCAGCAGGCTACCGCCCTCCAACACCTGAAACACATATACAATAGTGGCCAACTACCTTGCATTATAAGGATTCTGATGGGTAGTAACCTTGCAGAAACGTGCCTGTCAACGTGCGCATATGCGACCGGACCGACCACCCCTCGGAGCCCTACTATCGGCTCGCCATGACAGCAGCAGGGAAGCACCAGGTGAGCCGGACGGAGACCCCCCGGCGCAGCGGCCGGCCAGGACGGGCGGGGATCCGTGATGTGGCCGCCGCGGCCGGAGTCTCGATCACGACCGTCTCCGACGCGCTCAACGGCAAGGGCAGGCTCCCGGACGCCACCCGCAGCCATGTCCGCGAGGTCGCCGAGCGCCTGGGCTACCGCCCGTCCGCCGCGGCCCGAACCCTCCGTACGGGCAAGTCGGGGCTGATCGGCCTGACCGTGACCACGTACGGGAATGAACCTTTCACCTTCACCGAATTCGCGTACTTCGCGGAGATGGCGAGAGCCGCGACCTCCGCGGCGCTCGCCCGCGGCTACGCCCTCGTCATCCTCCCCGCCACCTCCCGGCACGACGTCTGGTCGAACGTCGCACTCGACGGGACCGTCGTCATCGACCCCTCCGACCAGGACCCGGTCGTCACCGAACTCGTCCGCCAGGGACTGCCCGTCGTCTCGGACGGCCGCCCGGCCGGCACGCTCCCCGTCACCGCCTGGGTCGACAACGACCACCGCGCCGCCGTGCTCGACCTCCTCGACCATCTCGCCGCCGCCGGAGCCCGCCGTATCGGCCTACTGACCGGCAACACCACCGACACGTACACCCGACTGTCCACCACCGCCTACCTCAACTGGTGCGAGCGGGTCGGTCAGGATCCCGTCTACGAGTCCTACCCGGCCCACGACCCCTGCGCGGGGGCGGTCGCCGCCGACCGGCTGCTCGCCCGCCCGGACCGCCCCGACGCGGTCTACGGGCTCTTCGACCCCAATGGGACCGACCTCCTCGCGGCAGCGCGCCGCTACGGGCTGCGGGTCCCCGAGGACCTGCTGCTGGTCTGCTGCAGCGAGTCCACCGTGTACGCGGCCACCGAACCGCCCATCACGACGCTCTCGCTGAAGCCCCGCCGCATCGGCACGGCCGTCGTCCAGCTCCTCATCGACGCTATCGAAGGGGTCGGACACGACGGACCGGTGGAGCAGGTCATACCGACGGAGCTCATCGTCCGGACCTCCTCGCAACGACGCCCACCGCGCACAACGGTCAGCCCGCCGCGCTCCCCCAGCGGGGACTGATCGGCTCTTTTCGGACCAATCGGCCGGTGAACCGTGCGTGCGCCCGGATTCACCACCCCTGGTGCGTCACACAGATCGATCCGCATTCCTATGATGGGCGCACGACACCGCGGACCACCTCTACCAGGCAGGGCCCGTCAGGTGTACGGCGGCGCGACGGTGGTGGAGGGGTCGATGACTCAGGGGGCCGGTCAGGAACCCGTGGTGCGGACGGCGACGTTGCGTGACTTCCGGGTTCCGCCGTATGCGCAGACACCCGTGCCACCACCAGCACAGGCGGCACCTCCTTCCCCGGTGCCGCCGCGGGCGCCGGAACCGAACCCTCCGGTGCCGGGCGCCTCCGTGGCCCCGGCACCCGGTGCTTCCGTGCCCCCGCGCGCTCCCGCACCGCCCCGTCCACCGCATCCCGGCAACGCCGTCGTGGGCGACGGGCAACCGGAGGGCTACACACCGACCGAACGGGACCTCCCGGTCATCCGTCGCGGCGACACGGTCCAGGTGCGGACCGTTCCCGAGCCGGGGCCCGTGGCCGAGGACAGCCGCGGACCGCTCTTCGTCGTCGGCGACGTCCACGGCTATCTGGACGAGCTGCTCGCCGCACTCGGCGCACAGGGCCTCATCGACGCCGACGGGAACTGGGCTGCGGGCAACGCCCGTCTGTGGTTCCTCGGCGACTTCACCGACCGCGGGCCGGACGGCATCGGGGTCATCGACCTCGTCATGCGGCTCTCCGCCGAGGCGGCGGCGGCCGGCGGCTACTGCAAGGCCCTGATGGGCAACCACGAGCTGCTGCTGATCGGCGCCAAGCGGTTCGCCGACACGCCCGTCAACTCCGGGGCGGGCACCGCCACCTTCCAGGCCGCCTGGCTGCTCAACGGCGGTCAGAAGACCGACATGGACCGCCTCCAGGACGTCCACCTCCAGTGGATGTCCCGGCTCGACGCGGTCGTCGAGGAGGACGGGCATCTGCTGATGCACTCCGACACGACGGCCTACCTCGACTACGGCTCCACGATCGAGGACGTCAATGACACGATCACGGCCATTCTCACGCGCAATGACGCCGACGAGTGCTGGGACCTCTTCCGTAAGCTCACCAAGCGATTCGCCTTCCGGGACGAGGGTGGCGCCCAGGCGGTGCGCGAGCTGCTGACGACGTACGGCGGGCAGCGCGTCGTCCATGGTCACAGCCCCATTCCGTACCTCCTGGGCGAGGTCGGCACAGAGGAGGGCGAGGACAGCACGGGCCCCGTGATCAACGGCCCGCACGTGTACGCGGACAACCTCGCCATCGCCATGGACGGCGGAGTGACCATGGCCGGAAAGCTGCTGGTGGTCCAACTCCCGCTGCATGACTGACCGTCGGCGGGGAAGGCGCTTCAGGTTCCACCTGCGCCGACCTCGCCGATCACCGGGCCCGTCACCGGGCCCAATTCTGGAAACACCCTGTCACCCCGTGCCGTGAGCGCTCTACCATCGGCGTATCAGTGGCAGGCTCTCCTCCGTTTCCGCCCGATCGCCCGGTCCACGCGGGCAGCCGGGCACCGACGGAGCATCGGGGGATGCAGATGACAAGCGCTCCGCACCTGCTGGCCGAGGACGGACCCGAGTACGAGCGGATCCTGGGCGACGCACTGCGCCACGCCCATGAACGCCCGGACCTGGACGGCGTCGGGGACCGGCTCAACACCGAACAGCTGCGCACCATGGCGCTCAGCGCCACCGCGCTGATCGCCGCGGCCGCGGCCACCGAGTACGAGCACTACGTAAGGGCCCGCAGCGAACTGCGCCGCGCGGCGACCGCGGAAGGACCGCAGAGCACGGCGGCCGGATCGGGCGCCGGCATAGGGGCGGTCATCACGGTCCTGACCCCGCTGCTGGCCGGCTCCGCGGCCGTCATCTTCCTGCTCGTCGGCTATCTGCTGAAGGCCGTCAGCCCGTCGGTCACCTTCGGCCGTCCGATGGTCACGGCCGGGTGGTTCTTCGCCGCGGTCGCCGCCGCGGCGATCCTGGTCGCGGCCGTCGGGCTGCTCGTCACCGCGCTCCGCAACGGCGCGACGTCGCTGGCCGCCGAGAACGAGGAGCAGGACCTCCCGGAAGACGTCGCGCGGGCCAGGGAGGCGTGGCGCCACGCCCTGCTGGAGCGCGGCATCCTCCCGTTCCTCCGGGACGCCCTGGCCGACCCCACTGCGGGGCCCGCCGCACGGCCCCCGCACCGTTCGCCCCACCGCATTCCCAAGGTCGGGTACAGCAGGCCGGACTTCTCCGGCCCGGACGACGGTCCGGCGGCCGGTCCTCGACCGACCTTCACCAGTCCCGATTTCACGAGCCCGGACTTCGGCGGCCCGGAGCACCAGCCGGACTGAGACCGAAACGCCCCACCGTCCCGGCTCCCGGTATCCGTACACCGCGCCTGTCACGGCTGTCGGCATCCGGGCCCGGGCTCCTCCGCATCCGGCTCCCGGACACACCGCGGGCCGGGGCGGCAAGTGCCGCGCCCGGCCCGGGGAACGCTCCGGACGGACCGGAGCGGTGGATCAGATGCCCTGCGGAGCCAGCTTCGGGTTGACGCCGTGCTGGTTCGTCTCCGGCTTGCCCTCGGAGGCGAGGAAGACGATCAGGATGATGAAGCCGACCAGGGGGATGAGCCCGATCAGCAGCCACCAGCCCGAGCGGCCGGTGTCGTGCAGGCGGCGCACACCGACCGCGAGCGTCGGGACGAGAATCGCGACGGCGTAGATGTAGGACAGGAAGTCCGCGCCGATCAGGCCACCGATGATCGAAAGCACCAGGCTGATGACGAAGCTGATGAGCGTGAACATCCAGTACTCCTTGCGGCGCGCTCGTCCGCTGAAGCCTGCGTAGTTCTTGAGTACGGCCAGGTACCAGTCCATGGTGATTCCCCTCCCCGGGCCCTGTTCCAGGGCCGCCAACTTTCAGCCAAGCAAGCCGGAAAGTAAGCCACGGATAAGGATCAGGTCAAGCCCCTTTGGCGCAACGGGGAAACGTACATCCAGCTGCCACACGACTGTGTCCATACTGTCGCTTAACAAGATGATGAACTACACCAAAGCGCAACAAAAAACATCAAGTTACCTATAAGGCATGGAACGCCCACGCTCGTTCAGAGGATGCCGGCCCTGCGCGCGGCGGTCGTCCAGCTCGGGAACTCGACCAGGAGCCGGTCGTACAGCTCCTGGTCGGGGATCGTGCTGATGTCGTCGACGGCGAAGAACCCGGCGTTGTCGACGCGGCGTCCGGGCAGAGTGTCGAACCGTTCCAGCACTCCGTAGTCGGACCGGCCCAGGCCGACGAACTGCCAGAAGATCGGCTTCTCCGCCGCCGCGCGCAGCTCCTGCTCGATCTCGGCGTTGCGGTGGACACCACCGTCGGAGAAGAACAGCACCAGGGTGGCGGACACAGGGTGCTGCGCGACGGAGGAGCGCACCTCCGCGACGACCCGCTGTTCCTTGTTCTGGATGACCACCGTCCGCATGTCGATCTGCTCGGCCTCCAGCCCCTTCGGCCTCTTGTCGCGCCGGAAGAGGCCAATCTGTCCGACCCGGTCCCTCCGCGCCGCGCTTGCGCAGGCTGACCGCGACCTGTTTCTTGCGCAGCGACAGGCGCTCGCGCATGTCCGGCGGGAGCCGGTCCTCGCCCTTGCCGAGTCACGGCCCCCCGGGCGACGCGTCGACGTCGGCCACGCCCGGCCCGGGGTACCGGACGAGCTCGACGCGCAGCGCCTCGGCGTCACGGGTACGTTGGCGCCCTTGCGGAGGGATCTCGATGCCATGACGCCGGCCTGCCGTCGGCCGGCGCCCCGTGGACTCCGGCCGACCGCATCCGCCGGTGGTCAGTCGGCGATGGGCAGGTAGACCCGGTTGCCGGCGGCCGCGAACTCCTTCGACTTCTCGGCCATGCCCTCCTCGATCTCCTCCTGCGAACCACCGTGCTGACGCCGGATGTCCTGGGAGATCTTCATCGAGCAGAACTTCGGCCCGCACATCGAGCAGAAGTGCGCCGTCTTCGCCGGCTCGGCGGGCAGCGTCTCGTCATGGAACTCCCTCGCCGTGTCCGGGTCGAGGGCCAGGTTGAACTGGTCCTCCCAGCGGAACTCGAACCGCGCGTCGGACAGGGCGTCGTCCCACTCCTGCGCACCCGGGTGGCCCTTGGCCAGATCGGCCGCGTGGGCGGCGATCTTGTAGGTGATGACGCCCGTCTTCACGTCGTCCCGGTTCGGCAGCCCCAGGTGCTCCTTGGGCGTGACGTAGCAGAGCATCGCCGTGCCCCACCAGGCGATCATCGCTGCGCCGATGCCCGAGGTGATGTGGTCGTAGGCGGGCGCGACGTCCGTGGTCAGCGGGCCGAGCGTGTAGAACGGCGCCTCCTCGCAGATCTCCTGCTGGAGGTCGATGTTCTCCTTGATCTTGTGCATCGGGACGTGCCCGGGGCCCTCGATCATGGTCTGGACGCCGAACCGCTTCGCGATCGTGTTCAACTCGCCCAGCGTACGCAGCTCGGCGAACTGCGCCTCGTCGTTGGCGTCCGCGATCGAACCGGGGCGCAGTCCGTCGCCCAGGGAGTAGGTGACGTCGTACGTCGCGAGGATCTCGCAGAGCTCCTCGAAGTGCTCGTAGAGAAACGACTCCTTGTGGTGGGCGAGACACCAGGCCGCCATGATCGAGCCACCACGCGAGACGATGCCGGTCTTGCGTCGGGCCGTCAACGGGACGTACGGCAGGCGCACACCAGCGTGCACCGTCATGTAGTCCACGCCTTGCTCGGCCTGTTCGATGACCGTGTCCTTGTAGATCTCCCAGTTCAGCTCCTCGGCCCGGCCGTCGACCTTCTCCAGGGCCTGGTAGAGCGGAACGGTGCCGATCGGCACGGGAGAGTTGCGCAGCACCCATTCACGGGTGGTGTGGATGTTGCGGCCGGTGGACAGGTCCATGACCGTGTCGGCGCCCCACTTCGTCGCCCAGGTCATCTTGTCCACCTCCTCCTCGATGGAGGAGGTGACGGCCGAGTTGCCGATGTTGGCGTTGACCTTCACCAGGAACCGCTTGCCGATGATCATCGGCTCGATCTCGGGGTGGTTGACGTTGGCGGGCAGCACCGCCCGGCCCCGCGCGATCTCCTCGCGGACGACCTCGGCCTCCACGTTCTCCCTGATCGCCACGTACTCCATCTCCGGGGTGATCTCCCCCCGTCGGGCGTACGCGAGTTGCGTGACGGGACGTCCGTCGCGGCTGCGGCGCGGCCGGCGCGGGCGGCCGGGAAAGACGGCGTCGAGGTTGCGCAGTCCGCCGCGCGGCGAGGTGTGCTTGAGCCCGTCGTCCTCGGGGCGGGCCGGCCGGCCCGTGTACTCGTCGGTGTCGCCGCGGGCGATGATCCAGTTCTCCCGCAGGGGCGCGAGGCCGCGGCGGACATCGGTGTCGATGGAGGGATCGGTGTACGGCCCCGAGGTGTCGTACAGCGTCACGTCCTTGCCGTTGGTGAGGTGCACCTGTCGGACCGGCACCCGGAGGTCCGGGCGCGAGCCCTGGACGTACCCCTTGTGCCAGCCGATGGACTTCCCGCCCCCGTCGTTCCGCGTCCCGTCGCCCGGCGTCGTACCGTCCGGCGCCGTACCGTCCGGCGTTCCGTCGTTCTGTTTCGAGGCAGGCGTGCGTGCGTCCGCTGTGGTCATGAGACCTACTCCCTACGCCGGCATTACCCGGTAACAGGTTCGGCGGTCGGCGCAGCGTGTCCCGTACGGATGTACGGCGATCAGCGCCCTCTCAGCCCGGTGCTCCGAGCTCCCGCGTGTGCAAAGGTGCCTCCACGCTAGCGTCCTTTGCGGCGAGCTGACCAGAGGGCCCTTCTGTTCTTGCGATGATCGCCCCGTGACCTCCCCCCAAAGCGACCCCGCACCCCAGCCGCCCCAGGGCCACACCCACAGCCACGGGCCGGCCGCCCCGGTCTCCCGGCACCTGCGCAAGGTCATCGCCGCCGTACTGATCCCGTTCGCGACGGCGGTCGTCGTCGGCCTGATCGCGTTCTGGCCCGGCGGCGCGCCCGACCACGAGCGCACCGGCGTCGGATTCGACCGGCAGACCCAGGACGGCAAGGTCGTCCAGGTCGTGAAAGTCGACTGCGCGGACGTCAACGCCGCGCAGGTGCCCCCGACCGGAGACACCTCCACGCCCTCGGGCCGGGAGGCCGTCAACGAGCAGAAGGGGGAGTGCGCGAAGGCCACCATCGAGGTGACCAGCGGCGACGACAAGGGCCGGAAGTTCGTCGAGGTGGTCCAGCCGGACGCGCCCCGACAGCTGAAGAAAGGGCAGGGCGTGGTCGTGGCCTACGCCCCCGACGCGCCGCGCGACCTCCAGTACTCCGTGACCGACGTGAACCGGAAGATCCCGATGGCGGTGCTGGCCGGGATCTTCGCGTTGGCGGTGATCCTGGTGGGCAGGATGCGCGGGGTGATGGCACTGGTGGCGCTGGTCGTGTCGTTCGCCGTGCTGACCTTGTTCATCCTTCCGGCGATCCTGCAGGGGTCGAACCCCTTGGTCGTGGCGGTGATCGGGGCCAGCGCGATCATGCTGACGGCTCTGTATCTGTGCCACGGGGTGACGGCCCGTACGTCTGTCGCGGTCGTCGGCACGCTGATCTCGCTGCTGCTGATCGGGCTGCTGGGCTCCCTGTTCATCGGCTGGGCGAGCCTGAGCGGCAACACCGACGACAACACCGGCCTCATCCACGGCCTCTACCCGGACATCGATATGAGCGGACTACTGCTGGCCGGCGTCATCATCGGTTCGCTCGGGGTGCTCGACGATGTGACGGTCACCCAGACCTCCGCCGTCTGGGAACTGCACCAGGCGGACCCGCAGATGGGTTGGAAGGGTCTGTACCGGGCAGGTATCCGGATCGGAAGGGACCACATCGCCTCGGTGGTCAACACGTTGGTGCTGGCGTACGCGGGCGCGGCGTTGCCGCTGCTGCTGCTCTTCTCCATCGCCCAGAGCAGTGTGGGGACGGTGGCCAACAGCGAGCTGATCGCCGAGGAGATCGTCCGCACGCTGGTCGGGTCGATCGGCCTGGTCGCCTCGGTGCCGGTGACCACGGTGCTCGCCGCGCTGGTCGTCTCCGCGGACCGTCCGGGGTCCGGCGGCGCACAGGCGGCTTCGGCCGCACCCGCGCGGACGGGCCGGGGCCGTCGCCGTAAGACGGGGTGACGCGGCATCGCGGCGGGATGACGGGGCATCGGGTGCGTGCCCGGTCAGCCCGCGTTCTGCTCCTCGGCGAGGATGCGGCCGAGCGCATCCTCCAGGTTGCCGTCGAAGTCACCCAGCGTGTGTTCCTGGCCGAGCGGCACGAGCTTGTCCGTCCGGTCGAGAAACGCCACCAGCGGCGCCGTCCCCGCCCTGAACAGCGCACGGTCCGCGCCGACCTGGAGCCGGATGTGCACATCGCCGAGGCCCTCGGGCTCGGTCGGGCCGATGTGCACATCTCCGTCGCCGCTCGGGCTGTTGAGCCCGTCCAGCAGCAGTTCGCGGCCGAACGCCCAGGTCACAGGGGCATCGCCGGGCAGGTGGAACGTCATCCGGATGGCGTACGGATCGCCGACCTCGTACCGGAGCTCCACCGGAATACGGAACGAGAGTTCCTCGGAGACGAGGAAGCTCATCATGACCTCTGCTTGAACCGACTCGCGCATCGTTCAACCCCGCAGTAGATGAAACTGGCCAGGAATGATCCCCCATGGCCCTATTGACGCCATCGTGGTGCACGCGATAGCAGATCACAAGGAGTGATTTTTCAGATACTGATAGAGAACACGAGCGAACGCAAGAGGCTGGCGACTTCGCCACGTAGCTGTTCGACTGCGGGCAGCAACCGATCTTCCCGGTCCAGGGGCACGGAAATGGCCATCGCCGCAATGGTGGCACCGGCCGTGACGGGAATCGCGGCGCACACGGTCCCCAGTGCGTACTCCTGGCGTTCGATGACCGGTTCACCTCGTCGGAGGGTGCGCAGCCGTTCCAGAAGTGTGGCGCGATCTCGCACTGAGTAACGGGTGAGGGGGCGTACGGGGTGCCGGTCGAGGTGGTCCTCGCGGGCCCTCTCGTCGAGCTGGGCGAGCAGACACTGGCCGATGGCGTGCGCGTGGGCGGTTTCCCGGAACGAGGCCCACTCCTCCACCGCCGGGGTGTCGGGGGCGTCCGCGACCGCGATGAGATCGATCTCGCCGTCGCAGTAGACGGCGCAGTACACCGGCGCTCCGATGACGTCCCGCCAGTGGCCGAGGGAGTCGGCGACGGAGGCGGGGCGCGGGCGGCTCCTGACCCCGGGGGCGACGGTCAGGTTCTCGGCTGCCGCGCCGAAGAGGAAGACTCCGTTCTCGCGGCGGAGATAGCCCTCATGGGTGAGGGTGCGCAGCAAGTGGTACGCGGTCGGGAGCGGAAGCCCCGCCTCACGTGCCAGTTGCTTGGCGGGCGCCCCGTCCCGATGGGTGCCCACAGCCTCCAGCAGCCTCAACGCCCGCTGAACCGAACCGATCAACGTCGGGACAGCGGTGCTAGATGCCGTGGTCAAGGGCCACCCCCAGGCATGGTGACGGGCCGTCGGCCCTCCCGTGGAGGCCGCCCCCACGGGCCTGCCGCGATCCCGAGGACCGGAGGGGGCCGGAGATCCGGCCCGTGACCGGCGAGGACCGGTCCGGGCGCCGACGATCGAAGGCCAACGACCGGACTGTCGTACCCAGGACCGATCAGGCGATCGATATGGTGACGGAAGGTCACATTCCGGATGGCGGCAGTGGTATGCCACTGTATCGGCCGCCTGCGGCAGACGGGTGGTTTCGTCCGGGACTTAGCTCTGCTGGGCTAATCCTCCCGCCCCGTAGCTGACCGCGCGTCGTCCTGCCGGACGGGCCGGACGGAACAGGCCGGCCCCCGCGCCGGCCCGCGTTCCGTGTACTACCAGTCACCGCGCGAGGACGACGACGACATGAACTTGCGGACGACGAAGACCAGCCCGCCGACCACGACGACGAAGACCAGCGCCTTGAAGAGCAGGCTGATCACGAAGCCGACGACGCTGGCGATCAGCCCGCCGAACACGAAGATCGCAATGACGGGCACCGCGATCCACTTCACCCACCAGGGCATTCCCGCGAATATCTCCCGCACGGCCATCGCCTCTACCTCGTCTCTCTGGGTCCTTGCCTCGATGCTAAAGGCGCGAAGGCACCCCGCGGGGGGCGGGCAGCCCTTGAAGACCCCTGATCGAGCCCCTAGGGATCCCCGGGGCGGCCCGCACCGGAATCCCCGGGACAGCCGCACCGGATCCCCCGGGACGGGGGCTCAGCTCTCGGGCGGCGAGAAGACGACCATCACTCTCAGGTCCTCGGTGATGTGGTGAAACTTGTGGGCCACGCCCGCGGGTACGTAGACGACGCTTCCTCTGCCGACCTGCGTCGTCTCCGTCCCCACCGTGATCGACGCCCGCCCGCTGACGACGAAGTAGACCTCGTCCTGCTGGTGCGGCTGCTGCGGATCGAGTTCTCCCGCGTCCAGGGCGTACAGGCCGACCGACATGTTGCGTTCCCGCACGAACTGCAGGTAGGCGCCGTCGTTGGCGGCCCGCTCCGCCTCCAGCTCGTCCAGTCTGAATGCCTTCATGGCCCGTCCCGCCCCTTGTACCCACGCTGTCGGCTGTGCCTGCGCTGCCGGTGTCCACCACCGATCCTGTCTGCCACGATCAGACACATGAAGAATTTCGTAGTCAAGACGATCGCCAACGCGGGTGCGCTGGCCGTTGCCATCTGGCTGATCGGCAACATCACGCTGGAAGGCGGCAGCACGGGTCGCAAGGCCCTCACCCTGATTCTGGTCGCGCTGATCTTCGGCCTGGTGAACTTCCTGGTGAAGCCGGTGGTCCAGCTGCTGACGTTCCCCTTGTTCATCCTGACGCTGGGTTTGATCACCCTGGTGGTCAACGCCCTGATGCTGCTGCTGACGTCCTGGCTGGCCGACGTGTTCGATCTCAGCTTCCACGTCGAGGGGTTCTGGACGGCGGTGCTCGGCGGACTGATCATCTCGGTCGTGTCCTGGGCGCTCAATGTCGTCCTGCCCGACGAGAACTGATTCCGGTATTCGGGATTCCGGACCTCCGGGGAAGGCTGTTCCAGAGGCCTCTGGAAGAGTGCGGGACACCGGTCCACCACCGGGAGAGCAGCGAAGGAGCAGGCATGAACGCCATGGGCGACGGAACGCGCGCGGTACGCGCCGGGCTTCCCGAACCGGAGCAGTTCGGACCCACCCTGCCCGGCCCGGTCTTCGCCGCGCACTTCCACCTCTCCGGCGAACCGGTGGGTCCCTACACCTACGGTCGGGAGACCAACCCGACCTGGACCCACCTGGAGCGGGCCATCGGCGAGCTGGAGGCTCCCGGTGAGGAGGTGGGCACAACCGTGTTCGCCTCGGGCATGGCGGCGATCACCGCGGTGCTGCTCTCCCAGGTCCGCTCGGGCGACGCCGTGGTCCTGCCCGACGACGGCTACCAGGCGCTGCCGCTCGTACGGGAGCAACTGGAGGCGTACGGGGTCGAGGTCCGGACCGCGCCGACCGGCGGCGATGCCCAGCTGGCCCTGCTGACCGGGGCGAAGCTGCTCTGGATCGAGAGCCCGTCCAACCCGGGCCTGGACGTCTGCGACATCCGGCGGCTGGTCGAGGCCGCGCACGCGGCGGGCGCACTGGTCGCCGTCGACAACACCCTGGCCACCCCGATCGGCCAGCGCCCGCTGGAGCTGGGCGCCGATTTCTCGGTCGCCAGCGACACCAAGGGCATGACCGGGCACGGCGACATCCTGCTCGGCCATGTGACCTGCCGCGATCCCCGGCTGACGGCGGATGTACGGCGCTGGCGCAAGGTCGTCGGGGCGATTCCGGGGCCGATGGAGGCCTGGCTCGCGCACCGCTCGCTGGCCACCCTCCAGCTGCGCGTCGACCGACAGTGCACCACCGCCCTCGCCCTCGCCGAGGCACTGGCGAGGCGTGCGGAGGTCACCGGGCTGCGGTATCCGGGACTGCCCACCGACCCGTCACACCCCGTCGCGGGGCGCCAGATGCGGCGCTTCGGATCCGTGGTGTCCTTCGAGCTGGCCGGCCGGGAGACCGCGGAGCGCTTCCTGTCCGCGCTGCGCCTGGTCGACGACGCGACGAGCTTCGGCGGCGTCCGGTCCACCGCGGAGCGTCGGGGCCGCTGGGGCGGCGACGCTGTGGCGGAGGGCTTCATCCGCTTCTCGGTCGGCGCGGAGGACCCCGAGGATTTGCTCGCCGACGTCGAACAGGCGCTGAACACGGCGGTCCGGTAGGCCGGGGGAGTTTCAGACGGTCCTCCACGGGCCACTCTCTTGCCATGACCGAACGTCCTGTGGTCAAGCGCACCGCACGCGCCGTCCTGCTCGACGGCGACGATCTCATCCTGATCAAGCGCACGAAGCCGGGAGTCGATCCGTACTGGCTCACGCCCGGCGGCGGGGTCGAGCCGGAGGACGCCACCGTCGTCGAAGCGCTGCACCGCGAGGTCGACGAGGAGCTGGGCGCCAAGATCGTCGACGTGGTGCCGTGCTTCGTCGACACCGTGGAGCACATCGCGGACGGCGGCGTGACGGGAGTGAAGGTCCAGCACTTCTTCGTCTGCCGACTGGTGTCGATGGACCTCTCCCTGCGACACGGCCCGGAGATCGACGAGCCTTCCGGGGAGTACGAGATCGTCCGGGTGCCGTTCAGCCGGGTCGGCATCGCGGCCGTGCACCTCGTTCCGCTGTCCCTGCGGCACTACCTCGACGGCAACATCGAAGGCGTACGGGCGATGCACGCCCCCGACCTGGGCTGACGCCCTGCGGCGGACCCGCGCCCCGGTCCTTCCGAGGCGCGTACTCCCTAGCGGGTACCCGTGGATACTCCCGCTGCCGGACGCCCCGGGAAGTCCCGCTCGGCATCGTGTTTCACGTGAAACCACTCAAGCGCCCCGTACGTCGAGGAGTCCTCGTCGGCCAGGTCGCCATCTCCGTCAGCCGGCTCGGCCTGACCATCGGCCTGCTGACGCTCGGCATCACCGTGTTCGCCACCGGAGACCCAGCCACCGCGAACGCCACCCGGTCCATGAAGATCTACGGGGACTGGCTGGTGACCCTGGTGGCTCTGCTCTCCCTGGGGGCTCACCCGGCGCGGCAGGCGGTTGCGGATCTAGGCCAGTTCCGCGAAATCGGTGGACGCGCGATCACCCCGTCAGACAGCCTGACCCCATGCGCAGCCCCTCACCACTCTCCCTTGTCGAACTGCCGATCCGACGCCTGAACCGGGGAGACCTGGTCCCCTGCTCCGATCTCTGCGAGGACCGCGGCTGGCCGCGCGACGAACACCGGTGGGGGCTGTTCCTCTCGGCCGGCACCGGATACGGGATCGACGCTCCGGACGGCAAGGGCCTGGCCGCGACCTGTCTGACCATGCCGTACGGATCCGACCTCACCGCGGTCGGCATGCTGCTCGTCGCCGAACGCTACGCACGTCGGGGGCTCGCCCACCGGCTCATGCGGCACGTGATGGAAACAGAGGGGGACACCCCGCTCGCCCTGTACGCAACCGAACAGGGACAGCCGCTCTACGAGAAGCTCGGCTTCTCCCCCGTGGGCCGGGCCGAACGCGTCAGCGGCCGTTTCGGAGCGGGCGGCCCCGACGGCTCCCCCTCGGCCTCTCCCTCCCCCTCGGCCTCTCGCTCGTCCGTGACCACACGCCCGGCCGCGGCGGACGACCTGCAGGCGCTGGTCCGGCTCGACCTCCCCGTGTTCGGCGTCGACCGGACGCATCTTCTCGCCCGGCTGCCCGCCTTCTCCGACCGGCTCCAGGTCGCCGAGGAGCACGGCGAGCTGGTCGGCTACGGGGCGCTCTGGCCGAGCGGGCAGGCCGAGGTGGTCGGGCCGCTGATCGCCCGGGACACGGCCACCGCGCAGGCTCTGGTCACGGCCCTGGCCGCCACTACGGACCGGCCGCTGCGAGCCGATGTCCACGCCCGGCACAAGGAATTGCTCGGCTGGCTGGTGGAGCGCGGGCTGGAGCCCCTTACCCGGACCACCGTGATGACGTACAACATCACGGACCTGCCCGGTGACGCCGCCCGCAGGTTCGCCCCGCTCACCCTCGCGACGGGCTGACGCGGAGCAGGCCGCACCGCCACGAGGGCGGTACGGCGGCTCCACGATGCGGGCCCACTGGGAGCGGCTGCTCAGCGCCGGGCCGCCGCCACGACGGCCGGCTCGGGGCTGCTCCCTGCGACGATCCAGCCCTTGCCGGTCTCCCGGCGCTCCAGCAGGCTGGAGAACACCGCCAGGACCAGGGCCGACGCGGCGAGCGCGGCGCCGACCCAGTTGGGGGCGGTGTAGCCGAGGCCGGCCGCGATCACGAGACCGCCGAGCCAGGCGGAGAGGGCGTTGCCGAGGTTGAAGGCCCCGATGTTGACCGCGGAGGCCAGCGTCGGCGCACCCGCCGCCTGGTCGAGGACCCGCTTCTGCAGCGGGGGCACGGTCGCGAAGCCCAGGGCTCCGATCAGGACGATGGTGACGGCCGCGGCGATCTTGTTGTGGGCGGTCACGGTGAACAGGCCGAGGACCACGGCGAGCGAGCCGAGTGAGACGTACAGCATGGGCATCAGGTGGCGGTCGGCGAATTTCCCGCCGATCAGGTTGCCCCCCACCATGCCGAGGCCGAAGAGGACGAGCAGCCAGGTGACGGACGAGGTCGAGTAGCCGGCGATCTCGGTCATCATCGGGGTGATGTAGGTGATCGCGGCGAAGACTCCGCCGAAGCCCAGGACGGTCATGGCCATCGCCAGCAGGACCTGGACGTTACGGAACGCGGCCAGCTCGTGGCGGATGCGTACGCCTTCCGGCCTCGTCTGGTCCGGTACGAGCTTCGCGACGCCGAACAGTCCCACGACGCCCAGAACGGCGACGAGGAGGAACGTGGTCCGCCAGCCCGCGGTCTGTCCGATGAACGTGCCGAGCGGAACGCCGACGACGTTGGCGACGGTGAGCCCGGTGAACATCATGGCGATGGCCCCGGCCTTCTTCCGCGGGGCGACCAGATCGGCCGCGACCACCGAGCCGATACCGAAGAAGGCGCCGTGCGCGAGGGAGGCGATCACCCGTCCGGCGAGCATGACGCCGAAGACCGGCGCGAGCGCGGACACCACGTTGCCCACGATGAACAGCCCCATGAGGATCATCAGCATGCGCTTGCGGGTGACACGAGTGCCGAGCAGCGTCATCAGCGGGGCGCCGAGGACCACACCGAGCGCGTAGCCGGTCACCAGGAAGCCCGCGGTCGGGATCGAGACCTGGAAGTCACCGGCGACCTCGGGGAGCAACCCCATGATCACGAACTCGGTCGTTCCGATCCCGAATGCCCCGATGGCAAGGGCCAGGAGCGCGAGCGGCATGGGTTTCACCCTCCCTGAAGATTGCGTCTGCGCCTTACGAGCGTCCACAATAATTGCAGACGCCGTTTAATTGCAAGCGCGGGCTATTGCAGACGTCCCCTATTCTGGAGTCACGCAGCTCCCGCACGGAGGAGAGAGACATGACGGCGACCGACCCCGCCCTGACCACCGTCGCCCAGAGCTGGTGCGCGCTCTCCCTGCTTCACGGGAAGATCGAGGCCCGGATCGAACGGGCCCTCCAGGCCGGCCACGGGCTCAGCGCACGCGAGTACTCCCTGCTCAACGTGTTGAGCCGACAGCACAACGGCACCGGCGGACATCTCCAGATGAAGCAGGTCGCCGACGCCGTCGTCCTCAGCCAGAGCGCCACCACCCGGCTCGTCACCCGACTCGAGGACCGTGGGCTACTGATCCGCTACCTGTGCGACACCGACCGTCGCGGCATCTACACCGACGTCACCGAGGCCGGGCTCACACTGCTGGAGGCCGCCCGGCCGACGAACGACATCGCGCTACGGGCGGCGTTGGACGAGGCTGCGGAGAACCCGGAACTCACCCTTCTGGTCAGGGCCGTCGAAGAGCTCAAGGTCCCGGCCTGGCCGAGCCCGATCGGCACGACATCCCTGGAGCCGTCCTAGGATGCCGATCATGAGTGATCTCACCATACGACCCGCCGTCCCGGACGACCTGCCCGCCGTGGTCGCGATGCTCGCGGACGACCCTCTGGGTGCACAGCGCGAGTCACCGGACGACCTCGCCCCCTACCGAGAGGCGTTCCAGCGGCTGGCCGACGATCCGAACCAGCACGTGGTCGTCGCCGTACGCGAGGACCGAGTCGTCGGCACACTGCAGCTGACCATCGTCCCGGGGCTGTCCCGCCGCGGCGCGACCCGCTCGATCATCGAGGGCGTCCGCATCCATGGCGACGAGCGTGGCAGCGGCCTCGGCACGCAACTCATCCAGTGGGCGGTGGACGAATCCCGTCGCCAGGACTGCCATCTGGTGCAGCTGACCTCGGATGTCACCCGCGAGGACGCGCACCGCTTCTACGAGCGGCTCGGCTTCACAGCCAGCCATGTGGGCTTCAAGCTGGCGCTCTGACGAACGTGGACAGGTGGGTGTTTCACGTGAAACACCCACCCACGACCAGGCCGGAAGCTCAGCCGCCGAGCCCGCGCCAGCCCTCCGCGTCCACGCCGCCGGGCACAGCCGCGCCCGCCTCGTACGGCTCCCGGGTGAAGACGAACGAGCCGAGGTCGAGGTGGTCCACCGAGCCGTCGCCCTTGCGTACGACGCGCAGGGTCTCCCCCGCGTAGTAGTTGTTCTGGCCCGTCCAGGTGCCGTCCGGACGGTACGTGAAGACCGCACCGCGGCCCTTGCCTCCCAGCGGCGTGAGCTGGAGGCCCCGGTCCCCCGTGAGCCTCAGCGTGACCGGGTGGGTGCCCCAGTGCCAGATCCCGGTCAGCGCGAGCAGTTCGTCGTCCACCTCGGGCAGCGGACGCCAGGGCTCCGGGATCCGCGGCTCGGCCTCGGCCACGATCCCCAGGAGTTCGGCGGCGACCATCGCGGCGGGCAGCCCCGAGGTGACGTTGGCGAGAACGACCGCGGCCACGTCGTCCTCCTCGCTCACCCAGAGGCCGGCGACGAAGCCGGGAAGCGATCCCGAATGCCCGAAGAGCACGCGCTCTTCGCCCCCGACGATCTGGAGTCCGAGACCGTAACCGCTGCCGCCCGTCTCGGCCGGTGCGGCGGGCGTCCGCATCTCCTGTACGGAGGAGGCCGACAGGACCCGGTTGTCGCCCTTGGTCAGGAAGGCGGCGAACCGCAGCAGGTCCGCCGCGGTGGACCAGAGCTGACCGGCGGGCGCCATGATTCCGAGGTCCTCGGCGGGTTCACTCAGCATGACGTCGGCCCAGGGGTGGACGGCCCAGCCGCTCGCGTGCGGTGCCACGGGCCCGCTCGTCGTGCGGTGCATGCCCAGCGGCTCCAGGATCTCGCGACGCAGCGCCTCCCCCCAGGAGACGCCACGCACCGCCTCCACCAGCGAACCGAGCAGGGTGTAACCGGGGTTGGAGTAGTGATGGCGATGACCGGCCGGATGCCGCTGCGGCCGGTCGCCCAGCACGTCGGCGAGCTCGGGCCGCAGGCCACCGGGCGTCCGCTCCCACCAAGGGGCGGGTGCTTCGGCGCCCAGCCCCGCGCTGTGGCCCAGCAGCTGAAAGACGGTCGCCCCGCCCGCCCCCGTGCCGGGGAGGTGCTTCTCCAGGGGATCATCAAGGTCGATCAACCCCTCGTCCCGCAGCCGCAGAACCAGAACGGCCGTGAACGTCTTGGTGATCGAACCGATCCGATACTGCGTATCGGCGTCAGGAGCTTGCCCCACGACGCACGATCGCGCCCCGCTCCAGGCCGTACGCCCCTGTCGCCTCACCGCGGCCACCAGGGACGGCGCGCGGCCCTCCCGCTGGGCGACGGCGATGCGGTGCGACAGTGCGCGTCGGGTACTGGGAAGCAGGTCTTCGTCAATAGAAATCATGGTCCAACCCCTACCCGAAGGGCCGCCGCATGACGAACCCATTTTCTCGTGACCCGGGCCCGCAGAGTCGATACCCCGCAGAGCAGGGACACGTGGATCGCTCAGCGCTTGCGGCGGTACGTCCGGACCAGTGCGCCGTTCTCGAAGGTCCGCACTCCCTCAAGGGTGAACCCGGTGGTCCCGGAACCGGCCCCGAACATCGGCATGCCGACCCCGTACACCACCGGGTAGGTCTTGATCACGAGCTCGTCGATCTCGTCGAGCAGTTCACCCGCCGGCTGAGATCCGCCGCAGAGCCGGATGTCCAGCTCGCTGTCCTCTGCCTTGAGCTTCCTGATCCGGGCAACCGGATCCTCCGCGATCAGCTCGACATTCGAGTGCGGGGACTCCGTGAGCGCCCGGGAGCGACGATCTCCCGAAGGTGGCCGTACGGGCTGGCGATGTCCACGTCCAACGCCAGCTGATAACTCCGCCGCCCCTGGACCACGGTGTCGAAGTGCTGGTTCTCCGCGCCGTGGAACCCAAGCATGTCGCGACCCTCGACCGAGACGGCCTCCGGATACTCCGACTTCAGGAAACCGAGGATCTCCTCGCTGACGAAAGCCATCATCGCCGAGCCGTCGCCGCTATCGCCTGGTGGAGGCCGTCGCCACCCGGATCATCCCCGGCGCGGCCTGTCGGGTGTCCTGGGAGCGCCCTGTCAGAAGTGCTCACGGTTTCGGATCCGCCCATGCCGCCCGCTTTCCTCTCGCGTTGGTCCTACCAACGATGTACGTTCGCTCGCGCGAGACCGTTGGCGCCACGAACGTCAGCCGGGCGAACTCCCAGGAAAGAAGATCCCACCATTCCCACCACTGACACCAAAACCGTGCAGATCCCCACGGCGGACGGCCTGGCCGACGCCTTCGCCGCCTTCCCCGAACAGGGCGAGCGGCACCCCGGGGTGCTGATGTACGCGGACGCCTTCGGCATCCGGCCCGTACTGCGGGCGATGGCCCGCGAACTGGCCGGGCACGGGTACTACGTGCTCGTCCCCAACTTCCTCTACAGGAACGGGCCGACACCGCTCATCGACCTTCCCGAGCACATCGGAGAAGAGGACCGGGCCGCACTCGTCGGGCGGCTGATGCCCCTGATCAAGGAGCACACCGCCGAACGCACCCTGAGCGACGCCGACTCCTACCTCAGGTTCCTCACCGCCCAGTCCGAGGTGAGCACCGGACCGGTCGCCGTGACCGGCTACTGCATCGGCGGCCTCCTGGCGACACGCACCGCCGCGGCCCACCCCGGGCAGGTGGCCGCACTCGCCGCGTTCCACGCCCCCGTCGCCGCTGACGGGCCCGACAGCCTGCGGCGTCTCACCGCCGGGATCCACTTCGGCCACGCGGCGACGGACATCGCGCCCGAGGCGCTCGGCGAACTCAACCGGTCCCTGGACGCCGCGGGGGTCGGCTACACCTCCGAGATCTACCCCGGCACGGTCCACGGCTTCACCATGTCCGACACAGACGCCTTCGACCCGGCCGCGCTGCGGCGGCACTGGGACCGCCTGCTCCCCCTCCTCGCCCGCACCCTGGCGAACGGCTGAGGGTGCGGAACACGTCCGGCGGATGCCCCGCGACCGGGCTCCATCAAGTCTGGGCCATGTCCACGAAGCGGGAGTAGTGGCCCTGGAACGCCACGGTGATGGTGGCCGTCGGGCCGTTACGGTGCTTGCCGACGATGATGTCGGCCTCGCCCGCGCGCGGTGACTCCTTCTCGTACGCGTCCTCACGGTGGAGCAGGATGACCATGTCGGCATCCTGCTCGATGGAGCCGGACTCACGCAGGTCGGACACCATCGGCTTCTTGTCCGTGCGCTGCTCGGGACCACGGTTCAGCTGCGAGAGCGCGATCACCGGGACTTCCAGCTCCTTGGCCAGCAGCTTCAGGTTTCGTGACATGTCCGAAACCTCCTGCTGACGGCTCTCGGACCGCTTCGACCCACCGGCCTGCATCAGCTGCAGATAGTCGATGATCACGAGCTTGATGTCGTTGCGCTGCTTGAGCCGACGGCACTTCGCGCGGATCTCCATCATCGACAGGTTGGGGGAGTCGTCGATGTACAGCGGAGCGGCCGAGACCTCCGGCATCCGACGTGCGAGCCGCGTCCAGTCCTCGTCCGTCATCGTGCCGGACCGCATGTGGTGCAGGGCCACCCGCGCCTCGGCCGACAGCAGACGCATCGCGATCTCGTTGCGCCCCATTTCGAGGGAGAAGATGACGCTGGGCAAGTTGTTCTTGATCGACGCGGCGCGAGCGAAGTCCAGCGCCAGCGTGGACTTGCCCATGGCGGGGCGGGCCGCGATGACGATCATCTGGCCGGGGTGCATGCCGTTCGTCAGGGCGTCGAGGTCCGTGAAGCCCGTCGGCACACCGGTCATCTCGCCGCTGCGCGACCCGATGGCCTCGATCTCGTCGAGCGCGCCTTCCATGATGTCGCCGAGTGGGAGGTAGTCCTCACTGGTGCGCTGCTCGGTGACCGCGTAGATCTCGGCCTGCGCGGAGTTGACGATCTCGTCGACGTCCCCGTCGGCCGCGTATCCCATCTGCGTGATCTTCGTGCCCGCCTCGACCAGCCGCCGGAGCACCGCCCGCTCGTGGACGATCTCCGCGTAGTACGAGGCGTTGGCCGCGGTGGGCACGGACTGCACCAGGGTGTGCAGATACGGCGCTCCGCCGACCTTGGTGATCTCTCCGCGTTTGACCAGCTCGGCGGCGACCGTGATCGGGTCGGCCGGTTCGCCCTTGGCGTAGAGGTCGAGGATCGCCGTGTAGACGGTCTCGTGGGCGGGGCGGTAGAAGTCGTGCCCCTTGATGATCTCCACGACGTCCGCGATGGCGTCCTTGGACAGCAGCATGCCGCCGAGGACCGACTGTTCGGCGTCGAGGTCCTGCGGCGGCACCCGCTCGAACCCGGGGGAGCTGCCTTCCCAGGCCTCGTCCGAGCCTCGGTCATGGCGGTCCTCACGCCCCTTGCGGTCCCCGCGCCGCTGCCGGGAGACGGGCAGACGGTCCCCGGGACCGGTCTCGGTCCAGGGGTCGTCCAAAGGCTCGGGAATGCTCACCGGGCCGCCTCCTCCCGTCCGCATCGCGGACCTAGCCGTGCCACTCTTTCTTACGGCACGGCGCCGACAAACAGGTCGCCCGACTCCACTTCCGGCGCATCTGGTTCGGTGGATTCCGGTGCCGGAACAGGGTGCGGGCGCCGCACCACGGTAGGCCCCTCCGCACCGTCAGCCAATCTGGTTATCCACAGGGCATGTGGACGACGGACCAGATGCTGTGGAGAACCCTGCCGAACCTGTGCACGGACCGGGGGACAGCACTGTGGACAAACTCATAGCGACAGCGCCATGACCATCCTGACCTGCATATTCTCCATCCACCGACTGTGGGGGAGAAAAACTTTCGCCCTCATTTCAAGATCACCGCAAACGGCTCGGGAAGGAAGACTCCACAGGGGCACAAGTAAGGACCGTAGATCGATTGCATCTATTACCTGTGGAAGATTAGATTGACCCCCATGACCAAGGCCCCCGCGACCCCGAAGAACGGCCGCCGACGGCACGACCGCGAGATCATCGCCCTTGCCGTCCCGGCATTCGGCGCACTCGTCGCCGAGCCCCTGTTCGTGATGGTCGACAGCGCCGTCGTCGGCCACCTCGGCACCCCGCAACTGGCCGGCCTCGGCATCGCCGCTGCCCTCCTGATGACGGCCGTGAGTATCTTCGTCTTCCTCGCCTACGCGACCACGGCGGCCGTCGCCCGCCGCGTGGGGGCAGGCGATCTCCCGGCCGCCATCCGCCAGGGCATGGACGGCATCTGGCTCGCCCTTCTGCTCGGAGCAGCCGTCGTCGCGCTCGCGATCCCGACAGCCCCCTGGCTGGTCGACCTCTTCGGCGCGTCCGACACCGCGGCTCCGTACGCCATCACGTACCTGAGGATCTCCATCCTCGGCATCCCGGCCATGCTCGTGGTGCTCGCCGCCACCGGTGTACTGCGCGGCCTCCAGGACACCCGTACCCCGCTGTACGTCGCCATCGGCGGTTTCACGGCGAACGCAGCCCTCAACGTGGTCCTTGTCTACGGTGCCGGGCTCGGCATCGCCGGATCCGCGTGGGGAACAGTGATCGCCCAGGTCGGTATGGCCGCCGCCTATCTCGTCGTGGTGGTCCGCGGAGCCCGAAAGCACAGCGCCTCCCTACGCCCCGACGCGGCCGGCATAAGGGCCAGCGCACGGGCCGGCGTACCCCTGCTGATCCGGACCCTGTCCCTGCGTGCCGTCCTGATGATCGCCACCGCCGTCGCCGCCCGGCTCGGGGACGTCGACATCGCCGCGCACCAGATCATCCTCTCCCTCTGGAGTCTGACAGCCTTCGCGCTCGACGCCATCGCCATCGCCGGGCAGGCGATCATCGGGCGCTATCTGGGAGCGAACGACGAGAAGGGCGCGCGCGAGGCCTGCCGCCGCATGGTCGAGTGGGGTATTGGTTGCGGCATCGTGCTCGGCGTCCTGATCGTGCTCGCCCGGCCTCTGCTCATTCCCCTCTTCACCAGCGACCCCTCGGTGAAGGACACCCTGCTCCCCGCGCTCCTGGTCGTGGCGGTCTCCCAGCCGATCGCCGGCGTGGTCTTCGTCCTGGACGGCGTCCTGATGGGAGCCGGTGACGGACGCTATCTCGCCTGGGCGATGCTGGTGACGCTCGCCGTCTTCGCACCCGTCGCACTCCTGGTGCCCTCCTTCGGCGGCGGGCTCACCGCGCTCTGGTGGGCGATGACGTTGATGATGGCCGTCCGCCTCGTCACACTCTGGCTGCGTACCCGGTCGGGCCGGTGGATCGTCACCGGAGCCACGCGCTGATCCGTACGCCGCACGACTTGTTTCACGTGAAACAAGCTGCCCGTCTCACGTGAAACAGTCCGCCCGTTTCACGTGAAACACCGCGCATCCCGAGAGACAGGGTCCCAACAAACAGGAAGGGCCGCACCCAACGGGTGCGGCCCTTCACTGACTCAGCTGAGCTCTGCCCTTAGGCAGCAACGACCTCGACGCCGAGCTTCGCTGCGACCTCGGGGTGCAGACGGACGGACACCTGGTGCCCGCCGAGCGTCTTGATCGGCGAGCCGAGCTCGACGCGACGCTTGTCGACGTCGGGACCACCGGCAGCCTTGATCGCCGAGGCGATGTCGGCCGGGGTCACGGAGCCGAAGAGACGGCCGGCGTCGCCGGAGCGAACAGCCAGACGGACCTTCACGCCCTCGAGCTTGGCCTTGATCTCGTTGGCCTGCTCGATCGTCGAGATCTCGTGGATCTTGCGGGCGCGGCGGATCTGCGCCACGTCCTTCTCGCCGCCCTTGGTCCAGCGAATGGCGAGGCCACGCGGAACCAGGTAGTTGCGGGCGTACCCGTCCTTGACGTCGACGACGTCGCCGGCGGCACCGAGGCCAGAGACCTCGTGGGTGAGGATGATCTTCATGCTCTTGTCACCCTTCCCTTATCGCGCGGTGGACGTGTAGGGCAGCAGCGCCATCTCACGGCTGTTCTTGACTGCCGTGGCGACGTCACGCTGGTGCTGCGTGCAGTTGCCGGTGACGCGGCGGGCACGGATCTTGCCGCGGTCGGAAATGAACTTCCGCAGCATGTTCGTGTCCTTGTAGTCCACGTACTGGGTCTTGTCCTTGCAGAACGCGCAGACCTTCTTCTTAGGCTTGCGCACAGGCGGCTTCGCCATGGTGTTTCTCCTGTGTGATCAAGAAGTGGGGGTACGAGCAGCCCTAGAAGGGAGGCTCGTCCGAGTAGCCGCCGCCAGAGGCACCGCCGGAGCCACCGGAACCGCCGGAGCTTCCGCCCCAGCCGCCTCCGCCGCCCTGCTGTCCCCCGCCGCCCTGGCCGCTTGCCGGCGCGCCGGTCGCCCACGGGTCGTCGGCGGGTGCACCGCCGCCGCCCTGCTGGCCGCCGCCACCGGGACCGCCGCCCCAGTTGCCGCCGGCCTGCTGGCCGCCGCCGTATCCACCCTGGCCGCCCTGGCCACCGCGACCGGTGGTCTTGGTGACCTTGGCCGTGGCGTTCTTGAGGCTGGGGCCGACTTCCTCGACGTCCAACTCGTAGACCGTGCGCTTGACGCCCTCACGGTCCTCGTAGGACCGCTGCTTCAGGCGGCCCTGCACGACGACGCGCATGCCTCGCTGAAGCGACTCCGCGACGTTCTCCGCCGCCTGACGCCAGACCGAGCAGGTGAGGAACAGGCCTTCGCCGTCCTTCCACTCATTGGTCTGCCGGTCGAAGATGCGGGGAGTGGACGCGACACGGAACTTCGCGACCGCCGCACCGGACGGGGTGAAGCGCAGCTCGGGGTCGTCGACGAGATTGCCGACGACCGTGATGACGGTCTCGCCTGCCATGGGTGAACCTCTCGGCGGGGATTGCTTCTGGCTGCTTGCTGCTACTCGGACCCGAAAACCGCTGAGCTAGATGCTCAGTGGATCTCGGGACGGAGGACCTTGGTCCGGAGGACCGACTCGTTCAGGTTCATCTGGCGGTCGAGCTCCTTGACGACCGCAGGCTCGGCCTGCAGGTCGATGACCGAGTAGATGCCCTCGGGCTTCTTCTTGATCTCGTAGGCGAGCCGACGACGGCCCCAGGTGTCGACCTTCTCCACCTTTCCGTCGCCCTCACGGACGACGGAGAGGAAGTTCTCGATCAGCGGGGAGACTGCTCGCTCCTCGAGATCGGGGTCGAGGATGACCATCACCTCGTAGTGACGCATGTGGAACCCACCTCCTTTGGACTCAGCGGCCACGGTCGTTCCGTGGCAGGAGGGTCGTGATGCGTATTGCAACGGTGTTCCCGAGGAGAACACTCAGCACTGACAATCCGCTCCCGAACGATCCCGGAGACGGGGTTCGGGGGGAGGTTCGCCGTGCCGGCCTGGGCAGACACCGGTGCAGACCGTACAGACTACCCGTAGACCGGCTTCCGGTTGAAATCAGGAGCTCAGAGGGCACAATCGATACAGATGCGGTGTGAGAGGCGCTACACCCGCCGCGGTGCGAATGGCGCTGGATCCACCCGCCCATCCGTCCGGCCAGGAGGTACTCCATGGCACAGACCATCCGACCCGCCACCGGCTCGCTCCTCGCGTCGGACGGCAGGCCGCACCCGCTCCAGGACACCCTGCTCGCTGTCACCCTCGTGCTGGGCGCTCTCGCCTTCGTGACGGCGATGTTCCACCACCTGCACCTGATCAGCTCGTGGGCCGGGCTCGTCGGCATCCTGACCGGTGGGTACGGGATGTACGTCTCCAGGACCACCGGCGAACGGTTCGGCCTGATCATCGGACTAGGCGCGTCCGCGGTGGGTTTCTTCCTCGGAATGGCCCACGGCGGTCTCTTCGGCGGCGTGATCACCTGACCGGAGCACCGGCCGGCGCGGGCACCCGGGTGCCCGCGCCGGTCCGCCGGGCGCTCCTGGCCCCCGGGACCAGGCCGGGCGCCCCTCGGTCACAGTAGGCTTCGGCGCGAGAGCCGGAGCCCCTGACCGATGGGGACACACCTGCCGAGGAGCGCCCCGCATGAGCCTGACCCTGAGGACCATCAGCCGAGAGCAGCATCTGGCGTACATCCAGAGCCTGCCCTCGGCCAGTCACTGCCAGGTCCCGGCGTGGGCTGACGTGAAGACCGAATGGCGCTCGGAGAACCTGGGCTGGTTCGACAAGAACGGCGAGATCGTCGGCGCCGGCCTCGTCCTGTACCGCCAGCTGCCCAAGATCAAGCGCTACCTGGCGTACCTCCCCGAGGGCCCGGTCATCAACTGGTACGCGCCGAACCTGGACGACTGGCTCCGGCCGATGCTCGCGCACCTCAAGCAGCAGGGCGCCTTCTCCGTGAAGATGGGCCCGCCGGTGGTCATCCGCCGCTGGGACTCGGCGGCCATCAAGTCCGGCATCCAGGACCCGGACGTGAAGCGCCTGCGCGACGTCGAGGCCACGCACATCGAACCGCGCGCCTTCGAGGTCTCGGACCGGCTGCGGAAGATGGGCTGGCAGCAGGGCGAGGACGGCGGCGCCGGGTTCGGTGACGTACAGCCCCGCTACGTCTTCCAGGTGCCGCTGGCCAACCGCTCGCTCGAGGACGTCCTCAAGGGCTTCAACCAACTGTGGCGCCGCAACATCAAGAAGGCCGACAAGGCCGGCGTCGAGGTCGTCCAGGCCGGCTACGAGGACCTGGCCGAGTGGCAACGGCTCTACGAGATCACCGCCGTGCGCGACCACTTCCGGCCGCGCCCCCTCTCGTACTTCCAGCGCATGTGGACCGTCCTCAACTCCGAGGACCCCAACCGGATGCGCCTCTACTTCGCCCGGCACAACGGCGTGAACCTCTCCGCGGCCACGATGCTCGTCGTCGGCGGACACGTCTGGTACTCCTACGGCGCCTCCGACAACATCGGGCGCGAGGTCCGGCCGTCGAACGCGATGCAGTGGCGCATGCTGCGCGACAGTTACGCGATGGGCGCGACCGTCTACGACCTCCGCGGGATCAGCGACTCGCTGGACGAGACCGACCATCTCTTCGGCCTGATCCAGTTCAAGGTCGGCACCGGCGGCGAGGCCGTCGAGTACGTCGGCGAGTGGGACTTCCCGCTCAACAAGCTGCTCCACAAGGCGCTCGACATCTACATGTCGCGCCGCTGATCCGCTTCACCGCAGATCTGGGCCGCACACATCTCGGCACACACCGTTCGTTCCTGATTCACCGCAGCCACCAGAAAGGTCCCGGGCCGGCCATGGCGCTCTCCCTCTACGTCGACACCGTGCGCTGGCGGGCGCACCAGAAGTCCGTGATCGACCAGTTCCCCGGTCTCGTACCCGTCTGCAAGGGCAACGGCTACGGCTTCGGCCACGAGCGTCTCGCCGACGAGACGATCCGCTTCGGATCCGACACCCTCGCCGTCGGGACGACCTACGAGGCAGCCCGGATCAAGGACTGGTTCAGCGGCGACCTGCTCGTCCTCACCCCGTTCCGGCGCGGTGAGGAACCCGTACCCCTTCCGGACCGAGTCATCCGGTCCGTCTCCTCCGTCGACGGGGTGCACGCCCTGGTGGGCGCCCGGGTCGTCATCGAGTGCATGAGCTCGATGAAGCGCCACGGCGTCAAGGCAGAGGAGCTCGGGCAGCTGCACGCGGCGATCGAGGACGTACGGCTCGAAGGCTTCGCCCTGCACCTGCCGCTGGACCGCACCGACGGCTCCGACGCCGTCGAGGAGGTCATCGGCTGGATGGACCGGCTGCGCGCGGCCCGGCTGCCGCTGCACACCATGTTCGTCAGCCATCTGCGCGCCGAGGAGCTGGCCCGGCTCCAGCAGCAGTTCCCGCAGACCCGCTTCCGCGCCCGTATCGGGACCAGGCTCTGGCTCGGCGACCATGAGGCCACCGAGTACCGGGGGGCCGTCCTGGACGTCACCCCCGTCGTCAAGGGTGACCGGTTCGGCTACCGCCAGCAGAAGGCCGCGTCCGACGGCTGGCTGGTCGTCGTGGCCGGCGGTACGTCCCACGGGGTCGGCCTGGAGGCGCCCAAGGCGCTGCACGGCGTGATGCCGCGGGCCAAGGGCGTCGCCCGCGCCGGCCTGGCCACGGTCAACCGCAACCTGTCGCCGTTCGTCTGGGCGGGCAAGCAGCGGTGGTTCGCCGAGCCGCCGCACATGCAGGTATCGATCCTGTTCGTGCCCTCGGACGCCCAGGAGCCGCGGGTCGGTGACGAGCTGGTCGCCCACCTGCGCCACACCACCACGCAGTACGACCGGCTCGTCGACCGCTGAACCGTCCGGGCGCGGCCCTGAGCGGCCGTGCGGGCCCCGGGTCAGCCGTCCCGGGTGGGCGCCGCGCCCCACTCCACCTGAGGTCCCGTGACCGTCGAGGTCCTGTGCCCGGACGAACGGGCCTCGGGTGCCAGCGCGAACGTGTCCGGAGCCCCGTCGAGGACACCGCCCGACGGGTCGTCCGACCCGTCGCAGCGCACCGGATCCTTCTCCGGTCGCAGGATGTCCCGGACGACCAGCGCGCACAGGTACAGCGTGCCCAGCAGGTGCAGGGCGATCGCGACCTGGTAGCCCTCCTGCGGCAGCCCCTGGTGCTTGTCCCCGTCGCTGGTGTAGGCGAGGTAGAACCAGATCCCGAGGAAGTACATGACCTCGCAGGCCTGCCAGATGAGGAAGTCGCGCCAGCGGGGGCGGGCCAGGACGGCCAGCGGGATCAGCCAGAGCACGTACTGCGGTGAGTAGACCTTGTTCGTCAGGATGAACGCGGCTACCACCAGGAACGCCAGCTGGGCGAAGCGCGGCCTGCGTGCGGCGGAGAGCGCCAGGCCCGCGATGCCCGCGCAGAACACGGCCATCAGGACGACCGACGCGGTGTTGACCGTCTCCACATCGATGGGCTTGCCGGTGCGCTGCGTGATGATCAGCCAGAACGAGCCGAAGTCGATGGGCCGCTCCTGACTGAAGGTGTAGAACTTCCGCCATCCCTCGGGGGCGAAGACCATCACCGGCAGATTCACCACCAGCCAGGCCGCCCCCGCGCCCAGCAGAGCCGTCCCGAACTCGCGCCACCTGCCCGCCCGCCAGCAGAGCACCAGGAGCGGGCCGAGCAGCAGAACGGGATAGAGCTTGGCGGCCGTAGCAAGGCCGATGAGGATACCGAACGCGAGCACCCGGCCCCGGGACCACATGAGCATCGCCGCGGCCGTCAGGGCGACGGCCAGCAGGTCCCAGTTGATGGTCGCGGTGAGGACGAACGCGGGGGCCAGCGCGACCAGGAGGCCGTCCCAGGGGCGGCGGCGGTGCGTGCGGACGGTGCACACGGCGATAACCACCGCGCAGATCATCAGCATGCCCGCGTTGACCATCCAGTACATCTGCTCGCGCTGCTGGATGGGGTCGCTGTCGGGCGTCAGTGTCAGCCAGGCCGCCACCTGCATGAACACCCCGGTCAGCACGGGGTACTCCAGGTACTGCATATCGCCGCTCAACCGGTCGAAGTACGGCACGAGACCGTCGGCGAAGCCGCGCCCCATGAAGAGGTGCGGAATGTCGGAGTAACAGGCGTGGGTGTACTGCGAGGTGGCTCCGCGGAACCAGGCCCATTCGTAGCAGGGGATCTTCTGCACCATGCCGAGGGCAAACATTCCGATCATGACCAGCGCGACGACGCGCACGGGTGTGAGCGGACCGTCGCCGAGCCGCGCCCAGCGTCCCACCCGGCCACCGAACAGCTCGCTGCCGGCCGCCGCGACCTCATCCTGATCGGTGGGCCGCACGACGGGCCGTTCCTGCTGCACGCTCGTGTCTTCTGCGCTGGGGCTTGGCATGCCGCACATCCTGCCGTACGGGGCTGTGCCCGGGGCAAGGACCGCCCGGGGGACACGGGCACGGATCCGGGCTACCGCATGCCGCCGCCGGGAACGCGGCGAGGGCCGCCGCACCCGGGTGGGTACGGCGGCCCTCGCCGCGTTGCCTGGCAGGCCCGTGGAGATCAGGACCGGCAGTCCGGCTATCCGCTGTTGCCCCAGATGGAGCCGGTTCCGCCCGGTTCGCCGTTCGCTCCCTGGGCGCCGCCGTTGTCACCGCCGTCGGTCGCTCCGGTGTTGTCGCCCCCGCCGTCGGCTCCGGTGTTGTCGCCGCCACCGTCCGCCCCGGCGTTCTGGCCTCCGCCGTCCGCTCCCGCGTTCGCCCCGCCGTTGGCCTCCTGGCAGTTCGGGTCGAAGATGCCGCAGGTCTTGCTCGGCGTCGGCGTCGGACTCGGAGTGGTCTTGGTGGGCGTCGGGGTCGGGGACGGCTTCTCCTCGGAGGGCGTCGGCGAAGGCGTGGGACTGGGCGTCGGGCTCGGGCTGACCGCGCCACCGCCCCACACGACATCACCCATGTCCTTCGGCTCCGGGAAGGAGATGGCCTTCTTGCCCTTCATCGCCCCGGTCATGTAGTCGTGCCAGATGGAGGCCGGGAACGAGTTTCCGTGGATCTTCTCCTCGCCACCGGTGCCGAACATCTTCTCGAACTCGCGCTCTTCGTTCGTCTCGTCGTCGTCGAGCCGGAACATGCTGATGGCCGTCGAGACCTGCGGCGTGTACCCGACGAACCAGGCGGACCGGTTGCCGTCCGTCGTACCGGTCTTGCCCGCGGCCTCACGGCCCTCCAGCCGGGCGGGCTCGCCGGTTCCGTTCTCCACGACGTTCTTCAGCACGTCGGTCACGTTGTCGGCGATCACCGGGCTGAGGGCGCGCTTGGGCTTCTTCTTGTGCTGGAAGACGGTCACGCCCCCTTCCTTCACCTCGGTCACCGAGTACGTGTCGTTCTGCTGACCGCTCGTGGCGAAGGTGGCGTAGGAGCCCGCCATGCGGATGGTGCTGGGCGACGAGGTGCCGATGGAGAACGAGGGGACCGTCGCGTTCGCCATGAAATCGTCGTCCTTCAGGCCGGAGGCGACGGCGACGTCCTTGACCTTGTCCGTCCCGACGTCCATGCCGAGCTGCACGAACGGGGAGTTGGCGGACTTCTCCATGGCCGTCCGCAGGTCGATCTCACCGTAGTTCTCGTCGCCGTCGTTGGTCTGGCGCCATTCCTCGTCGTTCTCGTTCAGCCAGATCTTGCCCGTGTAGTCCTTGATCCGCAGCTTGTTGTCGCCGTTGTAGATGCTCTCCGGCGAGACCTGCGTGCGCTGGGATTCGCTCTGCTCCTTCCCGCCGGACGGATCGCGCACGCCGTACTGCATGGCCGCTGCCAGCACGAACGGCTTCCACGTGGAACCGACCTGGGCGCCCGTGGCATCCGCGTTGTTCGTGAAGTGCGTCGTGGCGTCCTGACCGCCGTACGTGGCGATGATGGCGCCGGTCTTCGCGTCCACGGAGGCTCCGCCGAACTCGACGTGCGTGTCCGTCTCGGGACGCTCCTTGGGACGGATCTTGGCCTTGTAGACCTTGTTCACCGCTGCTTCGAGCTCCCGCACCCGCTTCTTCTGGAAGGTGGTGTGGATCTCGAAGCCGCCCAGTTCGAGCTTCTTGGCGTCGATGTCGCGGTCGTTGTTGGCGAGGAAGTACTTCTTGGCGAGGTCCACCAGGTAGCCGGTCTGGCCACCCAGCTTGGCGTCCTTCTTGCGCTCGAGGGGCATGGGGAACTTCTTGAACTTGGCGCGCTCCTCCGCCGTCATCCGCCCGTCCTTGACCTGTTCGTCAAGGATCCACTCCCAACGCTCCTTGGCCCGCTCGGTGTTCTTCTGCGGGGTCGCGTTGTTCTTGTCGATGTCGATCGCGCCGGCGGGGTCGTAGTAGCTCGCGCCCTTGAGCAGGGTGGCCAGGAAGGCGCACTCGCTCGCGTTCAGATCGCCCGCGTCCTTGTTGTAGTACGTGCGCGCCGCTGCCTGCAGCCCCGAGGCCCCACGTCCGTAGTAGGAGACGTTGAGGTAGCCCGCCATCACGTCTTCCTTGTCGTCCTCACCGGCGACCTTGAGCGTGATGAAGAGCTCCTGGAACTTCCGCTTGAGCGTCTGGTCCTGGGTGAGCATGGAGTTCTTCACGTACTGCTGGGTGATGGTCGAGCCGCCCTGGGTCTCACCACCCGTGGCCATGTTGAGCACGGCACGGCCGATGCCCTTCGGGTCGATGCCGTTGTCCGACTCGAAGCTCTTGTTCTCCGCCGAGATCACGGCGTTGCGCATCTCTACCGGGATCTGCTCGTACTTGAGGATCTGCCGGTTGACCGCGCCACCGGTCGCCACCATCTGCGTGCCGTCGGCCCAGTAGTAGACGTTGTTCTGCGCCTCGGCCGCTTCGTTGATGTTCGGCTTGGTCACCAAGGCGTAAGAGATACCCCCGACGCCCATCAGCACGCCGAGGAACCCCAGAGAGAGCCCCGACACCAGCTTCCACGAGGGCACCCAGCGGCGGAACCCGTACTTGCCGTGGCGCGGGTAGTCGATGACGCGCTTCTTGCCGGGGTCACCGTGGTCATACCCCCGGCCCCCCGGGCCGTCGGAACCCCCACCCCCGCGGCGCCGGCCACCGCCTCCCGCGCCGTGGCCCCCGGCATCGGCGCCCCGGCGCCGGCCGCCCTTCTGGGCCGCACGGCGCGCCTCGGCGCGGCTACCGTACTGAGGCTGCTCGCCGTGCGACTCGGACGGCGATTCGGAAGGTGATGACGGCGTGGCTCTGCGTGACGGGACTGCTCGGCGTCCGGTCGGCTGCTGGGCGGCTCGTCTGGCCGCGGCACGCCCGCCGCCTTGTGGCTGAGGCGTTTTGCGACGGTGCTCGCTCATGGAACGACTACTCCTCGGGCAGGCGAGAGCGCCTGGAAGCGGCAGTTGAGATCCGGTCCCCCCGAATTACGGACAAGCCACTGCGGAAGGCTCACCCGCAGTACATCCGGCAGTCCGCGATGACTGACGCGCGAAAGCGCCTCGCGGTTCCCGGTGGTCTGCATCCCGCACAGACTACGCACGGTCAAAACCCACCTAGGGCCGAACTTCACCCCAAACAACGCAAGTCGAACCCTGGGAATTGTCGATGTGACGCCGTTCACGAAGACCACCCTTGTCGAATAGGTCGGAGCGATCTATCGTGCTGATGTATCGAGTCGATACATCAGCACGGCATAAGTGCACCGATGATTCCGGTGGACTGTGCCGACGGAAGCAGCGGGAGAGGGAGGCGGCACCGTGAGCAGACGCTCCGGCATCCTCGAGTTCGCCGTTCTCGGCCTGCTCCGCGAATCGCCGATGCACGGCTATGAGCTGCGCAAACGCCTCAACACCTCGCTGGGGATCTTCCGTGCGTTCAGCTACGGAACGCTCTATCCCTGCCTCAAGACGCTGGTTGCCAACGGCTGGTTGATCGAGGAGCCCGCCGGTGACCCCGTGGACGCCGCGCCGGTCACCGGGCGCCCGACCGCTGCGTCCTCCTCGCTGACGGGACGCCGGGCGAAGATCGTCTACCGGCTGACGGCAGAAGGTAAGGAGCACTTCGAGGAACTGCTGTCGCACACCGGTCCGGACGCCTGGGAGGACGAGCACTTCGCAGCGCGCTTCGCCTTCTTCGGCCAGACCGAGCGCGAAGTGCGGATGCGGGTGCTCGAAGGCCGGCGCAGTCGGCTGGAGGAGCGCCTGGAGAAGATGCGCGCTTCCCTCGCCCGCACCCGTGAACGACTCGACGACTACACACTTGAGCTGCAGCGACACGGCATGGAGTCCGTGGAGCGCGAAGTGCGCTGGCTGAACGAGCTCATCGAGAGCGAGCGGTCGGGACGGGATCAGCGACGATCCTCGCCCGAGGGCTCTGCTCAGCAGAACACACCTGGAGAGACGGGCGGCCTGCCCCGGCTTCGGGACAACACCCGGCCGGATCCGTCCGACGACACCGCCAAGTGAAGTCATCGCACTCCGCGGCGACTTCATCGGAAACACCGATTACACAGGGAGCAACCGGAATGGGTTCGGTTCGCGTAGCCATCGTAGGCGTGGGCAACTGCGCCGCCTCGCTGGTGCAGGGCGTCGAGTACTACAAGGACGCCGATCCGGCCGGCAAGGTGCCCGGTCTGATGCACGTCCAGTTCGGCGATTACCACGTCAGTGACGTCGAGTTCGTCGCCGCCTTCGACGTCGACGCGAAGAAGGTCGGCCTCGACCTCGCGGACGCCATCGGCGCCAGCGAGAACAACACCATCAAGATCGCGGACGTGCCGAACACGGGCGTGACCGTCCAGCGCGGACACACCCACGACGGTCTCGGCAAGTACTACCGCGAGACGATCGAGGAGTCCGCGGACGCCCCGGTCGACGTCGTCCAGGTCCTCAAGGACAGGCAGGTCGACGTTCTCGTCTGCTACCTGCCCGTCGGTTCCGAGGTCGCTGCGAAGTTCTACGCGCAGTGCGCCATCGACGCCAAGGTCGCGTTCGTCAACGCTCTCCCGGTCTTCATCGCCGGCACCAAGGAGTGGGCGGACAAGTTCACCGAGGCCGGTGTCCCGATCGTCGGCGACGACATCAAGTCCCAGGTGGGCGCCACCATCACGCACCGCGTGATGGCGAAGCTCTTCGAGGACCGGGGTGTCATCCTGGACCGCACGATGCAGCTGAACGTCGGCGGCAACATGGACTTCAAGAACATGCTCGAGCGTGAGCGCCTGGAGTCCAAGAAGATCTCCAAGACGCAGGCCGTCACCTCGCAGATCCGTGACCGTGAGCTCGGCGCGGACAACGTCCACATCGGCCCCTCGGACTACGTGGCCTGGCTGGACGACCGCAAGTGGGCGTACGTGCGCCTCGAGGGCCGCGCGTTCGGCGACGTTCCGCTGAACCTGGAGTACAAGCTCGAGGTGTGGGACTCCCCGAACTCGGCCGGTGTCATCATCGACGCCGTCCGTGCGGCGAAGATCGCCAAGGACCGCGGCATCGGCGGCCCGATCCTGTCGGCTTCGAGCTATTTCATGAAGAGCCCGCCGGTGCAGTACTTCGACGACGAGGCCCGCGTGAACGTCGAGAGGTTCATCAACGGCGACACCGAGAGCTGAACCGGCCTTCTCGGCTGACAGCCTCACCGGAGCGCTGAGCGGACGCTCACCTCTTCCTGCCGCACATCGGGGGTTCCCGGGCAATCCACCCGCGGACCCCCGCCGTGTGTGACGCTTGCTTCCATGTCTGTCGCGCGTGATCTGCGCACCCTGCTGCGCCTGCGGAACTTCCGCCGCCTGCTCACCGTGCGGCTGCTGTCCCAGTCCGCCGACGGCGTCTACCAGGTCGCCCTCGCCGCGTACGTCGTCTTCTCCCCCGAGAAACAGACGTCGGCCGCCGCCATCGCTTCGGCGATGGCGGTGCTCCTCCTGCCGTACTCCCTGATCGGGCCCTTCGCGGGGGTGCTGCTGGACCGCTGGCCCCGACGCCAGGTCTTCCTCTACGGGAACCTCCTGCGGGCCGCTCTGGCCTGCTCCACGGCCTTGCTGATCCTCGCCTCGGTGCCCGACTGGCTCTTCTACGCCTCGGCCCTCTGCGTCACCGCCGTCAACCGTTTCGTGCTGGCCGGCCTCTCCGCCGCCCTGCCCCGGGTGGTCGACACCGATCGCCTCGTCGTCGCCAACTCCCTGTCCCCCACCGCCGGCACCCTGGCGGCCACCGCGGGAGGCGGCCTCGCGTTCGCCGTACGACTGGTGGCCGACGAGTCCGACGCGGCGGTCGTCCTGCTGGGGTCGATGCTCTATCTGCTCTCCGCGCTGGCCTCCCTGAGTCTGCCCCGCACCCTGCTGGGTCCGGACACCGATGGGAGCCCTCTACGACTGCGGACCACTCTGGCCGTCACCGCGCGCGGACTCGTCGCCGGGCTGCACCATCTGGCACAGCGGAGACAAGCGGCCGGGGCCTTGGCCGCGATGACCGTGATCCGCTTCTGTTACGGCGCACTCACCGTGATGGTGCTCATGCTGTGCCGCTACGCCTGGTCGGACACCGAGTCCGCCGGGCTGGCCCTGCTCGGCCTGGCAGTCGGGGTGTCCGGTGCGGGATTCTTCGTCGCCGCCGTTCTCACCCCATGGGCGGTGGGTCGGCTCGGCCGGTACGGCTGGATCGTGGGCTGCGCCGGCGCGGCAGCGGTCCTGGTACCCGCCCTGGGCCTCTCCTTCGCCCCCCTCCCGATGCTGATCGCCGCGTTCGTCCTCGGCGTCGTGACCCAGGGGTCGAAGATCGCGACCGACACCGTGGTGCAGACCTCGGTCGACGACTCCTTCCGCGGTCGGGTCTTCTCGCTCTACGACGTGCTCTTCAACGTCGCATTCGTGAGCGCCGCGGGGGTGGCGGCTCTCATGCTCCCGCCGGACGGCAGATCGGTCGCCGTCGTGGCCGTCGTGTCGGTGCTGTACGCGGTGGTCGCGGTGACGATGTTCCGCCGACGACGCGTCGACGCCCACCAGTAGTCGGCCGCCGGATGCGGCGAGGGGCGTTGTTTCACGTGAAACAACGCCCCTCGCCCCCACCCGGCGGCCGAATTTGCCCGGGAAAAACGGCCCCCCGCCGCC